>CBFGTM010000061.1:0-20240 GCA_965652025.1 uncultured Gemmatimonadales bacterium | reverse complement strand
CTCCATGACCTGCTTGAACCGGCGGAGGTCGCCCTTGACCTGTTGTTCCGGCTCCTCGCCGAAGAGCTTGGCGATGAGGGCACCGATCTTCCCTCCCGGGGGTTGGTAGCGTAGCTCCACCAGGACCTCGGTTCCCCGTCCTCCCGGCGCGTCGCTGAACTGCACCGATCCAGTGTTGGGTACCGTCGAATCAGGCAGGGATCGCCAGGCAATCAGCTCATTGGGGCGATCCTCGATGATCTCGGCCTCCCATTCTACCGTGCTGCCGACCGGTGCCTTGGCCTTCCAGCGCGACCGCCTCTCATCCAGTACCTGGACCGACTCGAGGTGAGCCATGAATCGGGGAAGGTTCTCGAAGTTGTGCCAGAACCCGTATACCTCATTCCGCGGGCGTTTGAGCGTGATGGCTGCCTTCACGTGGACGGGGCCGCCGATACGCAGGGTCGGACGGGTGGTGCGGCTGACCGTGCTGCTGCCGTTGCCGCCCTTGCTGAGCTGCTGGCCGGTCATGACGTCCAGCAGAATTACCCCGACCACCGCAGCGGTGGCAGCGGCAACACGGTTTCGATCGCTGTCATCTGCGCTCATAGCCTTACCCAACAAGGCCAGATCCATGAGGTCGCCGCCCACCCGGGTCCAGACCCAGCCGGCTGGCCGGGGCCGGGACAGTATTCCGATGCCGCTGGTGATCTCCCGCAGGCCCACAGCGAACATGGTATTCCTGGTCTCATCGTCGTCGTTGACCCCGATGAGCCGGGCGACGGCACGAGGTGCGGCGATCTGAGCCAGGCCTAGTCCGATGCTGAACCAGCCGAGCCCCTTTGCCCGTCGCTCGGTACTCTGCTCGACCCCCCGACCGGGCCGATCGGTGTATCTGCGGTTGTAGTCCTGATACGGTGTGTAGTTGGCTCTCCGGCGTTCGCCGAGCGATCCGCCGTAGCGAAGGCTCTGCTCTGTTGCTGTCATCGTTCCCCCTTCCGAATGTCGATCGTCTCATAGGACGGCTACCGCGGCAGTCGCCTGCGGCACGAAGCCCTGCTGGACCAGTGAACCAGTGGTTGGGGCACTGCTGGAGGGAAATCGGAACTGCGCTTGACGCGCGGGCCCTGTCATCCACCAATGCCCCGACCACCCAGGCCGCCGGCTGGAAGGGATAGCCCCGGCGACATGCCGTGGCGGTGAGCCGCGTCACGATCCGGCGTTGCATTTGAGCGAGGGAGCGGTGATACTGCGAGTCAGCTTTCCCGATCGGGAAGGTTTCCGCACTACCGGTCAGTCCCGAAAATCAGGCAGAGTGCTCGAACAGTCAGATTCGCAGCTTTGCGAGGGCCGGCTCACCAACGGAGTCCGCGGGTTCCGCGGCATCTGCGGCATTTGGGTGCTCGGATTCTGCGCCGGCCTGGCTCCTGCGGCGATGGCCCAGGCGGTGGACTCTGCGGGCCGGGATCTCAGCACCCTCGATATCGAGGAGCTGGCCCGGATCAAGGTGACCTCGGTGACCGGCCGCCCCGAAGCGGTAGCTCAGGCCAGCGCGGCGGTGGCGGTGATTTCCCGAGAGGATATCAGGCGCTCTGGCGCAGGCGACCTTCCCGAGGCGCTGCGACTGCTCCCCGGGCTGGCCGCTCTCCGGATCGGAACCCGCGATTGGGCGGCAAGCTCTCGCGGATTCAACCAGCAGAGCGCCAACAAGATGCTGGTCCTGGTCGACGGGCGGGTCGTCTACTCCCCAATTTTTGCGGGCGTCTTCTGGGACGTGCAGCGAGTTCCTCTGGAGGATATCGACCGGATCGAGCTGATTCGCGGCCCCGGGGCGGCCCTATGGGGGGCGAACGCCGTGAACGGGGTCATCAATGTGGTGACCCGCTCGGCCGCGGAAACACGGGGCGGAATGGCAACCCTGCTTCTGGGTACCAACGACCAGGCCCAGGCTGGACTCCGCTATTCAGCCGGCGTTGGCAGCCAGGGCGCGTTTCGGGTATACGGGACAGGGTCCACCGAAGGCCCCAGCGACCTCGAAAACGGCGCTTCGGACGTCGACGACTGGGATCTCGGACAGGGCGGCTTCCGGGCCGACTTCAGCCGGGGCACCAGCCAGACAGTCACGGTTCAGGGCGACGTCTATGCCAGCCGAGGGGGCCAGGACCTCGAGCTACCTATACTGGTCCCGCCGTTCGCTCAGGCGGTGGAGGAGGACCTGACTGGTCACGGAGGAAACGTCCTCGGGCGATGGACCCGACGCTTCTCCCAGCAATCCGATCTCGCGCTCCAAGCCTATGTCGACTACGCGGCCCGCTCTCAGCCGTCGTCGTTTGGGCGGATTCATGTCACCACGTTCGATGTAGACTTTCAGCATCATTTTCCGCTTGGCTCGCGCCAGGACCTCAGTTGGGGCCTCGAGTACCGCCGGATACGCGACGACATAACCGGGACCTTCTCAGTATCCTTCGATCCGCCCGACAGAACTGTGGATCTATTCACTGGCTTCGTGCAGGACGAAATCGTCCTGGCCCAGAACCAGCTGGCGCTCAACCTCGGCGCCAAGCTCGAGCATAACGATTACACCGGGTTTGAGTTTCTACCGACCGGCCGGTTCCTCTGGACCCCTACCCTCAGCACCAGTGTCTGGGGTGCGGTATCTCGGGCAGTACGCACCCCTTCCCGGGTGGATAGCGATATCCGTATCGTGGCCCAAGTTTTCGATGCCCCACCGGTTACCCAGATTGTGCTTCGCGGCAGTGATACACTCGCAGCCGAGGAGCTCGTGGCCTATGAGGCCGGCTACCGGGTAGTGCCCCACGAGCGCTTTTCAGTCGATGTCACCGGCTACTATCACCAGTACCGCCAGCTGCGAAGCTTCACTCCCCTCCCGCCTGAGTCCTCCGGAGGGACTGCAGTGGTGCCCTTCATTGTGACCAACGATGCCCGGGCAGAAACCGTGGGGGGCACCGCGAGCGCCACCTTCCGGCTGAGCTCATCGTGGCGGCTGCGGGGGAGCTATACCTACGTGAATGAAACCGCTGGCCTGGAGGACGATGCTCCGGCGGGAGCCATCCCGGATGCGAGTCCGGGACTTAACCCTCATCACCAGATCGGACTCTGGTCCTCACACGACTTACCGGAAAACCTGGAGCTCGATCTGCTCGCGCGGTATGTGAGCCCATTGCACATTGATTCTCCAGTCGATGATTACCTGCAGGCCGACGTCCAGCTTGGCTACAGAATCGGTGAGACTCTGCAGCTGGCGTTGATTGGGCGAGATCTGTTCAGTTCGCGTCACGTCGAGTTCCCCCCGTCCGCCACCAGCCGTCGCGCCATCGAGCGCCAGTTTCGGGTCAAAGGATCATGGACCTTCTGACCGCGCGGCGGCTCGCTTCCCTGATCGTTCTGGCTGCCATATTCGGTATGGCGCAGCTTCTGCTCTCCCAGGCAAGAGGCCCGGCAGGAACGGGGTATGGAGGCGCCTCCCTGGAGTATCAGGTCAAGGCGGCCTACCTACTCAATTTCACCCGCTATGTGGAGTGGCCCTCCCACGCATTCGAGGCGCCCACCGACCCGGTGCGAGTCTGTGTATTGGGGCGGGATCCGTTCGATGGGGTGCTCGACGCCACCCTGCGGGGGAAGACGACTCAGGGACGACCCCTCGCTCTTCGTCGCGTCCGCAGCTCCGCCGACGCTGCCGGCTGCCATCTGATCTTCATCAGCCGGGAGACTTGGCGCACCCTCGGGGAACTACCCAGAACCTTGCGTTCGTCCGGGCGGCTGACGGTAGGGGAGTCCAGTGAGTTCGCCCAAGCCGGAGGCGTGATCGGGTTCGTGATCCAGGATGAGGCGGTCCGATTCGTCGTGAACGCCGAGGCGCGCGACCGAGCCGGCCTGCGGATCAGCTCCCGTATGCTTTCCCTTGCCGCGGCCGTATACGGCCAGGAAACGAGACCTTGAGCCGGCCACTCCGAGACCGGCCGATCCGGGAAAAGGTCAACTGGCTCATCGTGGTGGCCAGCGGGATGGCGCTACTGCTGGCGGCCCTGGGCCTGCTGATCTATGACCTGACCTCACTGCGGCCCCGTGCGTTGCGCGATCTCACGGCCCAGGCCGAGCTCATCCGGGTCAATACCACAGCAGCCCTGGCCTTCCAGGATCCGCGAGCAGCGGCGGAAAACCTCGCGACCCTGCGCGCCAACCGGGAGATCGAGGCGGCCGCTCTCTACACTGGTGACGGTCGCCTCTTTGCTTCTTACCGGAGGGATCCGCGAGCTCCCCTGCCATCGAGTGCTGAACCCCTGGAGCGGGGACATTCCTTCCAGAATGACCGGTTGGTGCTCACCGAGCCGGTGGTGGATCAGGGACAGACCCTCGGATGGCTGGTGCTCCAATACCAGCTGTCGCCTCTATGGACCCGGCTTCCGCAGTACGGGATAATCGCGGGGGTCGTGCTGCTCGCCCTGCTCACGGTGGCGATACTCCTCTCCCGGCTGCTGCAATCCAGCATCATTGCCCCTATCGGACGTCTGGCCGAGGCCAGCCGGGCGGTCGCCGCCTCGAAGGACCGCCAGATCCGGGCCGTGAAACAGGCCGACGACGAGATCGGGCATCTCACCGATGCCTTCAATGAGATGCTCGCTACCCTGGAGTCACGAGAGACGGCGCTGCGGGAGAGCACGGCTCAGCTGCTCGAGGCGATGACGGTGGCACGGATGAGCAGCTGGGCCTGGGATGTGGAGCGGGAGACGATCTCTTGGGGTGGCGAGGAGGGCCGGATGTTCGGGACCACAGGGAGGCCGCGCGACGCCCGGCTGCAATCCTTCCTCGACGTGGTCCATCCGGCCGACAAGGCCAACGTGGAGGAGGAACTCCGGCGGGCGGTGCGCAGCGGGGAGCGCTGTGACCTCGATTTCCGGGTGGTAGACCCGAGCGGCCGCATTCGATGGCTCAGCCTCAGGGGTCAGGCGACAGGGTCCGACGGAACAGCGAAGACCCGAGTCGTCGGGCTGGTAATGGATGTGACGGACCGGCGCCAACTCGAAGAGCAGCTGTTGCAATCCCAGAAACTGGAGGCTATTGGCCGCCTGGCCGGTGGGGTGGCCCACGACTTCAATAATCTGCTCACCGGCATTCTGGGGTACGCCGGCTTTGCCCTGAAGAGCATTCCAACAGGCCATCCGGCCCGCATCGACATCGAGGAAATTGAGCGTGCTGGGGAAAGAGCAACGGCGTTGACCGGACAGCTGCTCTCCTACGCCCGGCGGCAGATGGTGGCCCCAAAACTGGTGCAGCTGGATCGGCTGATGCAGAACCTGGAGAATTTGCTGAAGCGGCTGCTGGGGGAGGATGTTTCGCTGGATACCCGTTACGCCGATGACCTCTGGCCGGCCCGGATCGATCCTGGCCAGTTCGAGCAGGTCATCCTGAATCTTGCGGTGAACGCGCGCGACGCGATGCCGGACGGAGGACGACTCACGGTCGAGACCCGCAACTCTACCCTCGACGAAGCGTATACCGCCCAGCACCCCGAGGTGGCTCCTGGTCCGTACGTGATGCTCGCGGTCACCGACACCGGGCATGGCATGGACCCGACCACTCAGGCCCGCATCTTCGAGCCGTTCTTTACCACCAAGGAACAAGGGAAGGGCACCGGACTGGGTTTGGCCGTCATCTACGGGATCATCAAGCAGGCCGGCGGGCATATCTGGGTGTACAGCGAGCCGGGGAAGGGAACCACGTTCAAGGTCTTTCTCCCCCGGGCCACGGGAGAGGACGAGCTGGCTGCGGAGACGGAAAGCGCCGACGTCGCGTCGGTTGCGGGAACGGAAACTTTGCTGGTGGTGGAGGACGAGCCGGTGGTGCGCGGCCTGGCGGTCAGGGCGCTGGTGGACCAAGGCTACCGGGTACTCCAGGCTGCCGATGGACCGTCAGCGCTGGCGACCGCGAGGGGCCATGATGGTGAGCTTCACTTGCTGGTTACTGATGTGGTCATGCCCGGGATGAACGGCCGGGAGTTGGCCGACCGGCTGGCTGCCGACCGGCCGGGGATTCGGGTGCTCTACGTCTCCGGCTATACCGACCACGCCGTTGTACGCCACGGCGTGCTGGAGGAAGGGATCGCGTTTCTCTCCAAGCCGTTCGATCTCCGGGACCTCACCCGTACCGTGCGGGAAGTACTGGACAGCGGCCGAATTGGACGAGAGGCGGTGCCGGGCACGCAGCGTTTACCGGGCTGAGTGACTCGCGATCAGCTCTCTGACCGTAGAGACCAGTTTCTCCAGGGGGAACGGCTTCTGCAGAAAGGGCGCCGAACTGCGAGGCGAGCCCCGGCGGAAGATGTCGTTCACATCGTAGGCGGAAATGTAGAGGATCGGGAGATCGGGCCAGCGCTGAGCCAGCCGGCGCCCCAACTCCCGCCCATCCATTCCCGGCATCACCACGTCGGTCACGACCAGGTCGACCGTGTCCGGAGCCGACTCGATCAGTTCCAGCGCCTCCGCTCCGTGACCCGCCTCCAGGGTCCGGAAACCCTCAGCCTCTAGAGTCCGACAAACCAAGTCCCGCAGCCCCGCCTCGTCGTCCACCACGAGCACTACGTGCGGCGGCTGGCTGGAGGAGGGTTCAGACGTGGAAGTGGGGGGTGGGGCCACATGCGCAAGTTACAATGGCAGGTATCATGCGCCAGGGGCGGGATTTCCTGCATTCCCGCCCCCCAACGGGAGGCCGCCGGCGCGGCCCCCCGGTACTGCCAGGCTAGACCGTTCGCCGGCCGGAAATGAAGTTAATCAGGAAGACCACCACCGCGATCACTAACAGGAGGTGAATTAGGCCGCCGGCCACGTGGAACACGCCCCACCCCAGAAGCCAGGCAACCAGCAGGATAACGGCAAGCCAGACCAGCATGGAACATTCCTCCACTCAGGGGGTAGAAGTCACCGTGCCCCACAGTATAAGGGCCGCCCGAGGCGGCGGCTGTGAGCATCCGCACCGATTCTCCCAACTTCTTGGCTGAATTAGGTATCCACGTCACAGAACCGGTCTCCGCAAAGGTCCACCTTACCTGTTAGTGCGTCCCGGTTCCGGCACATTGTCTAAATGGAATCAGAGCTTCTTACAGGTCGGGTCATGAACGTCGAGTTATACCGACTGCTGGTCGAATCGGCGGTCGACTATGCCATCTTCCATCTCAGCCTCGAAGGACTTATCGAGAGCTGGAATCCGGGCGCGTGCCGGATCTTCGGATACGAACCGGGTGAGATCATTGGCAGGCACGGGTCCCTTCTCTTTACCCCTGAGGACAATCTCGTGGGAGCGCCGGAGGATGAGGTACGGAATGCCTCCAAATCCGGTCGGGCAGAGGATTCCCGGTGGCACTTGCGGAAGGACGGGTCGCGCTTCTGGGCCAACGGCGTCATGCTCGGGCTCCGCGACGAGGCCGGAACCCTGGTCGGCCTGGCCAAGATCATTCGGGATGACACCGAGCGGAAGCGGGCGGAGGAGCAGCTACAGTACCAGCAGAACCTGGCCGACGCCATTACGAGCAACGCCGCCGAAGGTGTTCTGCTGGTCGACAACGAGGGCAGGGTGACGTTCATCAATCGGACGGCGCAGTCCATGCTGGGGTGGACTCAAGACGAGCTGGTGGGCCAGGTGCTCCACGACAAGCTGCAAAATTGCCGCCCGGACGGAACCTTGCGCTCCAGCGACGACTCTCCCCATATGCAGGTCCTCCGGACGGGTGAGGCCCTCCGCAGCCATGAGGATTATTTCGTCCACAAGAACGGTCAGATCATTCCCATCAGCTGCTCGGTGGCCCCGATCCGATCCGATAGCCTCATTGCCGGAGCGGTCATGATAGTTTGGGACCTGACGCAACAGCGATTGGCGGAGGCCACCCAGCGAGAGAACGAACAAGCACTCCAGCAGGCGCAGAAGCTGGAAAGCATCGGGGTACTGGCCGGCGGCATCGCCCACGACTTCAACAATCTGCTCACCGGCATCATGGGGAACGCCGGCCTGGCCCGGCGAGCGATGACTGCAGGCAGAACCGAGCAGGCCGCGAGCTTGTTGCGGGACGTGCTTTCGGCCAGCGAGCGCGCAGCCGATCTCACCCGTCAGCTTCTGGCCTACGCTGGCAAGGGAAGGTTCGTGATCCTGCCGGTGGATCTGGCCAAGCTGGTGAGCGAGGTCAGCGCCCTCATCCGGGCTTCCATCTCCAAGAAGATCACGCTGGTCATCGACGTGCCTGAAGATTGCCCCTTGGTGGAGGCTGACAGGGCTCAGCTCCAGCAACTGGTCATGAACCTGGTGATTAACGGGGGTGAAGCGATCGGGGACGAGCCCGGCACCCTCAGCGTCCGAGTCCGCACCGAGCACTTTACCGAGCGGCGGGAGCGGCCCCGGGCGGAAGGCTTCCCCATCGTCACCGGCGATTACGTCCGCATCGACGTGACCGACACCGGCGTTGGCATGGACGAGGAAACCCGAAACCGGATCTTCGAGCCCTTCTTCACCACCAAGTTCCTGGGTCGCGGCCTGGGACTTTCCGCGGCACTCGGCATTGTTCGCGGCCACCGCGGCGCCATCAGCGTTCGCAGCGAACCGGACCAGGGCACCACATTCACCGTGTTACTGCCGGTGCATCGTGAGCTTCGCCGGACGCAACGGGTGAGCGGCCATTCCGTGGTAGACCGTGATATCCAGGGGTCGGGCACCATCCTGGTGGCCGACGATGAAGAAGGGGTGCGTTCCCTGGTGGCGAGCGTGCTGGGAGACGCAGGCTACACCGTCGAGTTGGCGGCCGATGGAGCCCAGGCGGTCGAGCGGCTCCGGCGCCTGGGCGATGACGTGCGGCTGGTGCTCCTCGACCTCACCATGCCGATCCTCAGTGGGGCGGAGACGGCCACCGAGCTCCGGCGGATCCAGCCCGACCTTCCGATCATCGCCATGAGCGGCTACGGCGACATCGAGGTGATGCAGCGGTTCAGTGAGGCAGGCGTCACGGACTTCCTGCCCAAGCCATTTACTCCGGAACAGCTGGCGGCCAAGGTCCGTGACGCGCTGGCGCCGGTGAGCTGATCAGAAGAGGTAACGCGCTCCCGCCTGGAACTGCCTCGGCTCGCCCAGACCGGTCCGGATGGTGCCGTCGAAGACCAGGAAGGTGCCGGCGGTTGACGGGTCCTTGAAGTTGTCGTGGTCTGTGAGGTTGAAGGCCTCGAAGATCAGCTCCAACACACCCCGCCGCCCAAAGTCCAAAGGCTTCGACAGGCGAAGGTCCCAGGAGAAGTAGGCATTGTCCCGCCGGATCGTGTTGCGCTGCAGCACGTGTCCGTCGGGGCAGATCCGCTGGGCGGGCTGTGAAGCGCGAACGCCGGTGCCCACGTTGGCGGGGCCGCACACCTCCGATGCCGGCTGGGCCGAGTAGGCACTCAGCCGATTGTTCATATAGATGTCGCCGGGCAAGATCGCCAGCACCCACGCGTTGAAGCGATGCCGCTGATCCCGGTCGCTCCAGTTGTACTCCTTCTCCAGTGAGTCGGCCCGAGCATACCGGAAGGTGAACGGATCCCGCTCGTTGTCGTCGTCGGCCTTGTCCCAGGAGAGGGTGTAATTCACTTGGAACTGGAGCCCAGTCCCCACCGTGCGTTTCACCTCGGCGGTAAGCCCATTGAAGCGAGACTTGGCGGTGCTCTGGACCACGGTCAACGAGCCCAGCCCGGGTGCGCCGCCGGGGGCGAAATCGGTGTCCCACGGACCGGCGACCCCATCTCCGAACACCGGATCGTTGGCATTGAAGAACCGGGTCAGGTGATCAGTCCGGGCATGGGTGTAGCTGAGGCCGGCAGTAACCGCGCTGTTGCCGATCTCGCGCTCGTATCCCAGGGTCGCGGTGAAGGTCCGGGGATTCTGGAAGTCTTTGTCGAAAACGAAAATGCCGGGCTCGAAAGGACCCCCCGGAGGCGTCGCCAGCAGGTCGCCGTAGGCCGGTGGTGGTCCCAGGATCGGGGTGAGCGCGCTGTTCCGGAAAATGGTCTGACCTCGGGAGCCGTCGGTGCTCCGGCTGCTGGCCAGGTTCAACCCGGGAATGCGGGCATAGTACAGGCCCGCGTTGGCTCGAAGCACCTGCTTGCCGTCCCCCGTGAGGTCATACGCAACACCGAGCCGAGGCTGGAACATCGAGTAGTCGGACGGGATAGTGCCATCGCCGGGGAACTCGAAGCTCCCTGCCGGTGTGGTCGAGGTGGTTCCGATCAGTGGGAAGTAGAACAGATCCGGGATCGGAGTAATCAAGTCGGGCTGGATCTGCGCTTCCCACCGAAGCCCGTAGTTCAGCGTCAAATTGGCCCGGGGCTTCCAACTGTCCTGGAAAAACAGTGCTATCTCGTTTTGAATGATGGTCTGGGTTCCGGCCTCATCCACGGTGAGGCCGCCTAGCCCGGCCTGTTGCAGGTAGAGCGCCACCGGCCCGCTGATCGTGGTGCCAACGGGGCAAGAACCGGTGTTGCTGGTGGTCACCAGGATACCCGTCGGGTCGGAGCATTCGACGTACTGGTTGCCATTGGCGACATATCCCAGGAACCCGGGGACGGAGGTGAACCCGATCCTCCCGTTGCCGAAGCCACGGAAGGTCTGAGTGACGCCGGTCCGATTCCACTCCCCGCCGAACTTGAAGAGGTGATTGCCGCTAAGGACGGACACGTTGTCCAGCAGCTGCAGCCGATAATCGTGGGCATCGACAGGAATGAAGAAGGGCATGCCGACCCGGTAGCCCTGGAACGACGCGTCGGGAGCCACAAACCCGATGTCGGTGTCAGGGAATGGCCGAGTGACTGAGGGATTGGTTGCCCCTTCATAGGGTCGGGGCCGGTCCTCCCGGGCCCACTGGAACCGGAACTCGTTGGACAGCGCCGAGGAGAAGAGTGACGTCAGACTACCGTTGACTGCATGGGAGAAGTCGCGTTCGAGAGCATTGGCGCTCCGGCCCCAGAAGTCGACGTCGAAGGTCCCATTCGCTTGACGGGAGTTAGTGTAGTTGTATTTGAGCGAGGCATTGTGTTGCCGGTTCAGCCGGAAATCGAGCTTGGCCAGGAATACGTTGGCGTCGTTGGTCCGGCTGATGGGCCCGAAGTCGCCCGCTAGTGCGCCGCCGAACGCCGTGTCGGTAAAGGCAATCAGCGCTGGGTCGATGGCGCCCAGCCGGTCGGTCTGCTTGGTCTCGTCGTACACCTGCTGGTCGTAAGCCAGGAAGAAGAAGGCCTTGTCCTTCTTGAGCGGCCCGCCCAGCGTGGCGCCGAACTGGTGCTGGGCAAAGTCGGGAGTGAATCCGGTGGAGGTGCCGCCGGGGAACGTGTGGGAGAAGTCCGCCGAGAGCGCATCGTACTTGCCGAAGTAGTGGGCGGAGCCGTGGAACTCGTTGGTACCCGATTTGGTGATGATGTTGACGAATCCACCGCCCGAGCGCCCGAACTCCGCGTTGGCGCCATCGGACACCACCACGAAGTCCTGTACCGCATCGAGATTGAAGGTGAACGGGGGCCGCTGACCGCCCCGCTGCTCGCCGAAGAAGGGGTTGTTGAAGTCGGCTCCGTCGACCGAGACGTTGTTGTGGATCCCCCGCTGCCCCCCGATGCTGAGCTCGTCGCCATCGGGCCCCTGGACCGTCGCCACATTAGGCGTCAGGGTCATATAGTTGAAGACGTTGCGGCCGTTGTTGGGCAGGCCCTGCACCACCTCCGAGCTGAGGCGGGTAGCCGATTCGGAGCTGTTCACATCAACCGGCGTCTCGGCTTCCACGGTCAGCTCTTCGAGCTGGACCACCTGGGGGGCCAGAGCGAAGTCGACTTCGGCGGTCTCGCCCAGCCCCACCGCAACACTGTCGCGCTGATCCTCCCGAAACCCGAGGGCCCGGGCCCGCACGTCGTACTCTCCCACCCGGAGCAGGGTGGCCACGTACACACCGCTGGCGTTGGTGTGGAGTGTCCGCTGGGCATTGGTGCCGTGGTGGCGCAAGGTGACCACCGCGTTGTCGAGTGGGCGGCCGGTCGAGTCGGTGACCGTTCCTCGAACGATGCCGGTGGAGGCCTGGGCCTGCGCTCGAAGAATTCCGGGAATGCTCAGGAGAATGGCAAGTAGAAACCAGATGGAACCGCGAGGCTGACGAGACAGATCCATGGAGCGAGGATCCTTTCGAGAAGGGAAGGTCGCGGACATAGCACTCGACGGAGGGGACGGCGATAGCTTACCCCGCGTTTGACGCGGTGGCAAGGATCATTTGTTTTTGAGGTGATCACGAGAAGGGCGCGGCTCGATCGGCCGCGCCCCGAATGGTAGGTTATCTCGAGAACCGGTCCGAGCGCTAACCGGCATCTGACCGAGAATCCTCCAGCCGGTCCTTGACGCCCTCGACCACTTGGGCGGTAGTGGAGCGGAGGGCTCTCCAAGTGCGTTCGCCGGCTCGGCGAACCGTCTTCAGGCCGCCCCGCGCTGCCCGAAGGCCCTGCTTGGCCCGTCGCTTCAGAGTCGCCTTCCTGCTGGATCGCTTTGCGGCTCGTCTGCTCGCCGCCCTCCGGGTGGGCCGCTTCTTGGCCGACGACGACCGCTTCTTGGCCGACGCCCGCTTGGCACCACTGCGCTTCTTCCCGCTTCTCGTTTTCGCGGACTTCCTGGTGGGGGCCATATGGTCCTCGGCTGTGGTGGGGTACGGCTATGCACTGAACGAGAGGAACGGTACGCCGGCACCCTTCCGGGGGCCGTAGCCCAGGTCACTCACGCACCCTCGGTGTAAGGCATATCACAGACACTGACCGACCTTAAATTGGAGCTTACTCATTCCGCAGGCCACACCGCCGGCTGCGGACTTTCAGGAGCCATAGCATGACGGAGAGCGGGGCAGCGCGCCGCATCAGCGGTTCCGGTATCCTGGCCCGCGTTTCGGCTGGGGCACGGTCCCGCCAGGATTGGGCCCGGATCGGGTTGCACGTCCGGGGACCGCTGCTCACGCTCGCAGTGGCCATCCTGTTCCACCAGATGGCGCAGCACGGCGTCCCCTTCGACCAGCCCTTTCCATTCCTCCTGCTGGCGGTCATCTACTCCGGATATAGCGGAGGACTCCGGCCGGCAGTGATCAGCGGACTGATCACCCTGCTGTATGGCCTGGGCTTCCTCTCGGAAGAAGGCCCGCTTACCCATTATACCCCGCAGAATGCCTATACCCTCCTCGCGCTCACCGTCGCGGTGGTGCTTGCCATCGCGCTGGTCGTTCGGCTGAAGCATGCGGCGGAGCGGGCCCGTGGCATTGAGCTTTCCCGGCAGGAAGCCGAGCGGTTGGACCGGCGGCTGGTGTTCTTTGCCGAAGCCAACGTCATCCTGGCCGGGTCGCTGGACTATGAAGCGACGCTGCGAGATCTGGCCCGGCTCATTGTACCCAATCTGGCCGACTGGTGTGCCATCCACGTCGCCAGCGAATCTGGCTCGCTGCAGTTCATCGCCGGCGCGCACCGGGACCCGGCCAAGGATCTGCTGGTGCGCGCGCTCTGTGAGTACGGCTCGCGCCGGGCGCCGTTCGGTCCCGCGCTCGAGCGGGGAGACTTCGGTCCTATCGCCGACGAGATGCTCCGAAGCAGCGCTGAGGATAGTGAGCAGCTGAAGCTGTTCCGCGCCCTGGTGCCGGGATGGTTTCTCCGGGTTCCCATGATAGCCCGCGGTCATTCGGTAGGCACCATCACTCTCGTGGTCGGGCCCGAGTCGGGCCGGGAGTATGGACCGGAAGATCTCGCTTTTGCCGAAGAACTGGCCGCTCGCGCCGCCCTCACCGTAGACAATGCCGCCCTGTATCGCGCCGCTCGGGAGGCAGATGAGCGGTACGGCATGCTGTTCGGCAGCAATCCCCAGCCGATGTGGGTGTTCGACGTCGACACCCTGGCATTCCTGGACGTGAACGACGCCGCCGTCGGGCACTATGGCTACAGCCGGGAAGAGTTCCTGGCCATGACCGTGCTCGACATTCTGCCGCCCGATGATGCACCCGGCCTGAGGCATGGTTTGGAGCGCACTGGAGCCTCCCGGGGCGAGGTCGCCTTGATCCAGCATCAGCGCAAGGACGGCACCATCATCGAGATGGAGCTGGTGTCCCATGAGTTGGAGCTGGATGGCCGGCGCGCTCGCCTGGTCCTGGCAACCGATATCAGCGAGCGAACCCGCACTCGGGCGGCGCTCTACCAGAGCGAGGAACAGCTACGCCAGGCGCAGCGGATGGATGCGGCCGGAAGGTTGGCGGGTGGCGTGGCGCACGACTTCAACAACCTGCTCACCACCATTCGCGGCTTCAGCGACCTGCTGCTGCGCGACATTACGGCCACCGACCGCCGGCGCAAGGACGTCGAGCAAATCAAGAAGGCCGCTGACCGAGGCGCGGTGCTCACTCGGCAGCTGTTGAGCTTTGGACGACAGCAGACGCTGGAGCCCCGCTCGATCGAGCTAAACACCGTGGTGACCAGCATGCAGGGCCTGATCCAACGGCTCATTGGCGCGGATATCCGGCTGGCCACCGAGCTGCGACCCGGACTGGGCGAGGTGATGATGGACCCGGCTCAGTTCCAGCAGGTACTGGTGAATCTGGTCCTCAATGCCCGAGATACCATGCTGTCCGGCGGAACTCTGACCATCGAGACCGGAGAACGCCAGATCACGGGCACTACCCGGGGCCGCTCGGTGAAACCCGGCTGGTATATCGTCCTGGCCGTGAGTGACACCGGCAGCGGCATGGACAGCGATACGCTGTCCCACGTGTTCGATCCGTTTTACAGCACTCCAGGACCAGCCAGCCGCAGCGGTCTCGGTTTGTCCATCGTGTATGGCATTGTCAAACAGAACGGCGGTGTGGTGCGGGTCTCCAGTGAGCCCGGACTCGGGACCACGGTCAAGGTCTTTCTCCCCCGGATCGAATCGGAGGAGCAGCCTGCTGCCGAAGCTCCGAACTCACTGCGGGGCGAGGAGACCATCCTGGTGGTGGAGGATGAGGACGGCGTGCGGGAGCTGATGTGGAAGATCCTGACCGACCACGGCCATACCGTGCTGGAAGCGCGGCACGGCCGCGACGCGCTCACCGTCGCCGCCGACCATCCGCACCCTATCCAGCTGCTGGTCAGTGACGTGGTCATGCCGGAGATGGGAGCCGGAGAGCTGGTGGAGCAGCTTCGGGTGCAGCGTCCGGAGATCAAGCTGCTGTTTGTGTCGGGCTATACCAACGATGAGGTGGTGCGCCGCGGAGTCAGCCGGAAGGATGTTGCATTCATGCAAAAGCCGTTTACGCCGGAAGAGTTGATGCGGAAGGTGAGAGAAGTCCTGGACGAGAACCGGGAGCCGGGAACCCGGCCCCGAGGCTGATCCTCCTACCTCACCCTTGCCTGTAGCCCTCGCAGTACGTCGGTACTCACATCCCCCCGCAGGTACAGCATCACCTCGCCTATCGTCCAGCGCAGGCTTCCCGATGGGCTGGGCGCCGAAGGCGCGTCCGTCCGCTGCTGGTCCAGCAGAATCAGGCGCCCGCGGGCATCGGTGTATACCACTCGCACCACCGGGCGGCTGGAATTGGTGCCGGGAATGATCTGGCTGCGGGTCAGCCCGATGAACTCGGGCGTCATTCCCTCGATCACGTGCACCGGACCTCCCAGCTGCCTCACCGCCTCATCCAGACCGATCCGCAAATACACCTGAGCTCGCTGCTCTGGTGTGGGCGGACGAGCTGCCGCCTCAGCCGCGGCGGTCTCTGCCCGGACCGGAGGCGGTAAGGAGGCCGTGGCCGCATTGGCCCGCTGGCGGCGGCGCTCCCGATCCAGTTCGGCAAGCGCAGCGGCCGCAGCGCGCCGGGTGGCCAGCCGATCTGCCTCGCTGGCTCCGGCTGCGACCCCACCCTGGGCGGCAATGACCGAGTCGACTGCACTGTCCGACGCGGCATCCGCGGCGGCGACCTTGCCCTCGTTCAGACTATCAGTCGACGTGTCCCCGGCCGCGAAGCTCATGGAATCGGCAGCATCCGAGCTCTGGGTGTCGGATGTCCCGCTTTCATCCACCTCAGCGGCTGGCTGGGGCCTCGGCTGAGTCGCGACGGGTGCCGGCCGGCTGTCGTTTCTCGGAGCCGCCGGTGTGCGAGGCTGCGGCCGAGCCGTCCGCGATGGAGCGGCGGTGGTGGACTCCGCTCTCCTGGTCTCTTCGCGGCTGGCGACCGCCGGCGGCACTGCCGGTGAGGTTGAGGTGAGATCACGCTCGGAAAGAACGGGGTGGCTCGGGCCGATGGCGCCGCCGATCATCTTGCCCCCGTACACGACCACAGCCACAACAGCGGCCCAGCGCAGGGCTCGCAGCCACCGCCTCCGCCGCGCATTACTGTCGATCGGATCGGGAACCAGCAGAACCGGCGGCTCTTCCCAGGAGGGAGGCTCGCGGTCCCGGAACGGAGGTGGTGCGGGGTTGCGGGGAGGTTCGTGGCGCGCGACCGAGGCTCCGGCCGGCACCTCCACCGCACCAACCAGCCGGTCGGCCTCGGCCAAGACCTGCTTCACTTCCTGGAGCCGGGAGCCGCAGGACACGCAGCTGCCCAGGTGCTTCTGGATCTCGCTGATCTCCGCCAGATCCAGCTCCCCGTCGAGCAGTGCGTGCAGCGTGCCTTCATCAAGATGCGACATTGGTTCCCCGTTCTCCTGACCGATACGCCTCGACCAGCCGGCGGCGGGCCCGCGCCAACGTGGTCCCCACCGCCCCCCTGGAGAGTCCCAGCGTAGCGGCGATCTCTCCGTAGTTGAACCCCTCAGCCTTGAGCAGCAAGGCTTCCCGATCCCGTTCATTCAGAGTTGCAAGGGCCGCCCGAACCGAGGCGGTCCGCTCGTTCCGTTCGTAGTCTTCGTCCGGCCCAGGGGCCGGTGGTGTGTCGGTCCGGAGCAGCTCCAGACGGCGACCCTGGCGAACGTTCTTGCGGCCGTCCTCCCGCACCAGGTTGAGTGCCACGGCGAAGAGCCAGGGGCGGGGGTTGTTTGGTGGCGCCGCAACGGCCCGGGCAAAGGTCTCCTGAGCCAGATCCTCGGCGCGATCCCGGTCTCCCGTCCGGCGATACAGCATGCGGACGAGAGACTCGTAGTACTGCTCGAAAAGCTCCGTCAGGTCGGCCGTCATGTACCTCCGAGCATCTCCACCAGCTGCTCCCATCGGGGCTCTTTCCTCTCCGCCGGCTCCGGCAACACTCATACCACATCTCTAAATATGCCTTGCCAGGCGCTGCTTAGCAGTGATGGTGATCCTATGCGCCCACCGGCACAGTCCAGAGCTGACCGGCTTCAATCTAAAGCGAGGCCTCCCGTGGCAACCTGGGCCTCGGCATCAAACCCTTGAAATGAGAGGACTTGGAGGCGTCGACCGGGTCCTAAGAGATGCGCGGGGCCACCAAAGTTGCACGCCCGGCGGGCTCATCTGCGGCAGGAGCGGAGCGCACAACCCGCCGAAGCACGTCGACGAGGTCCTCGGCCAGGAAGGGCTTCTGGAGGAAGGCGGTCAGGTCGGCTCCGCTCGCGCTGAACTGGGCGGCCACCGATTCTTCGGTGTAACCGCTCATGATGATTACCGGCAGGTCCGGGCACGTCTGCCGGAGCCGGCGGAAGACCTCCTGTCCGCCCATGCGAGGCATGGACAGGTCAAGCAGTACCGCGGTCACTCTGGATCGAGCCCGCTCGAATTGCTCCAGGGCGTCGCGCCCATCCACCGCCAGTAGGGTGTCGAAGCCGAAATCCTGAAGGATGCGGTCGGCCACCTCGCGCACGTCTTCCTCGTCTTCGACCACCAGGACTGTTCCACTGCCCCGCCAGTCGCTGCGAGCTGCGGATAGCTTTTCCGGCTCCCGCACCCCTCCGGTTACCGCCGGGAACAGTACCCGGAATGTGGTTCCTTCCCCCGGCGCCGTCCGGATTCGAATCAGGCCCTGGTGACCCTGTACGATCCCCATCACGGCCGCCAATCCCAGCCCCCGACCGCTGAACTTGGTGGAGAAAAACGGATCGAAGATTCGAGACAGCGTGTCGGGTGACATGCCTCCGCCGTTATCGGCAACCTCGAGATACACGAAAGGCATATCGCTGGTTGGCGGGGCTTCACTGCCTGGAAGCACAGTACCCATACTGAGGTCGCTGACGGCTTGGGGACTGAGCACCCCGGTTCGAAGGGAGATGGTTCCCCCGGCGTCCGCCAGCGCATCGGAAGCGTTGGTAATCAGGTTCATGACGATCTGGCGGATCTGGGTGGCATCGGCGTTGATGGCCGGCAGATCCGGCGCCAGTTCCCATACCAGCGCAGCCTGCTTGGAAATAGCGGTACGCAGCAGCGTTGCCATCTCCCGGACTTCCTGGGACAGGTCGAGGTGGCGAACGACAAACGCCCCTTTCCCGGAATAGGCCAGCATCTGCCGGGTCAAATCGGCGGCCCGGATGGTGGCCCGCACCACCTCCTCCAGTGGGTCCCGGGCAGGCGACCGCAGAGATAGTCGGCTCAAGGCTATGTCCGCATTTCCCAGCACTACGTGCAGGAGGTTGTTGAAGTCGTGCGCGATACCCCCAGCGAGCACTCCGATGCTCTCCAGCTTCTGGACATGCCGGGACTGCGCCACGCTCGCCTCCATCGCACGACGGGCCGCCTGTTCCCTCTCGAGCAGCTCCTCCGACAACTGCTGTGCGGCACGGAGATCGGTCGTGCGCTCCAGAACCCGGGATTCCAACTCGGCGTTCAATGTCCGGATCTGCAGAGCCATGCGCTCTTGCTCGGTGACGTCCCGAATCAGCCAGCGGAAGCCAATGGGTGCCTGGTCCGGATCGTGGGCAACCGAGTAGGTCAGCTCGACGTAGAGACGAGTGCCGCCGCGGATTCGCAATCGGAAGGGGGCGGTTCGTGCCGCAGGCGTAAAGGCAGGGTTGTTCAGGAGCAAGCGGAAACGAGGCCGATCCTCGGTCGCCACGTACGTCGCCAGCGCTTTACCGGCCAGATACTCGGGCGAGATGCCGAACAGCCGAGATGCGGACTGGTTGGCCTCGCTGATGATCCCGACGAGATTGGTGACCAGGTACGCGTCCGGGGCCAACTCGAATAGTTCCTGGTACCGCTGCCGCTCGGCATCCACCTCCAGGTGCGCCGCGACGAGCTCCTCATTCTGCTGCCGCAGCTCCTCGTCGGCCACTCGCAGCTCCTCCACCGCGAGCTTCAGGTCCTGAATCCTTTCCTGCTCGGAGGCGCTCCCTTCCACCGCCGATGGTTCAATCCCCTTGGGCATCAGGTGGAGGTGCCCGCTCTCCTTTGCGCTCACAATAGTCCTCTGGATATCACGACAGCCCTGCCCCTAGTGATCCGGGGCGTGCTCGTAGCGTAGGATGGTGTCCCGCAGTTCCTGCATGATCGCACTTTGGTCATAGGCGGCCTTCTGGGCGATCTCGCTCACGACTCGCAGCTGCTCCGCGACGTGTCGGGCCTGCTCCGCAGCCTCGCGGGCCTCCTCCGCGTACCGCCGCAGCTGCTCCTGCATACCTCGAAGCTCCTCTGCCTGATACCGGCTCTGTTCCTGCATCTGCCGCAGGTCCTCGGCAGAAATCCGAAGCGACTCTCCGGTCTGGCGGATCTGTTCGCTCAGGGCCCGCTGCTGCTCAGCTGCATCGCGCTCTGTCTCGGAAATCCGCCGGGCCTGCTCCGCTCTGTCGGTGTGCTCCTCCCGCCTCTGAAGGGCGCCGGAGTCTCGCCGTGGGCCCCGGAACTTATGGTTTGCCATCGCCATGGTCCTCCATGTGAAGGATGGCGCCACGAATCTCATCGGTTGGTCCGCGCAGCGGCGTGCAGGTCACCTGGCAGTGGATCGTTTTGCCCCGCCGGTTGATCGCGCGAAGCTTTACAGCCTCCTCCTCGCTTTCCCCCTGCATGCATTTCCGGAGCGTCGTGCGAAGCTGATCGACGGGGAGACCGATGTCGAGATTCAGGAAGTGCTGACCATTGACCTCGGACTCCCGCAAACCCCAGAGATCCTCGGCCTGCTCATTCCAGGCGATCACCCGAAAGTCTTGATCGACCACTGCTACTCCGCCGCGCAAGCTGGCAAGAACAGACTGGAGGAAGGCGTTGGCGGAATTGAGGTCATCCCCCCGGGTGCGGAGCTCGTCGTTCATGGTCTGGAGCTCCTCGTTGGTCGACTGGAGCTCCTCGTTCATGGTCTCGAGCTCTTCGTTGGTCGACTGGAGCTC
>CBFGTM010000060.1:0-20753 GCA_965652025.1 uncultured Gemmatimonadales bacterium | reverse complement strand
CGAGGGGTCGTCCGGTTGCCGAAGTTGAAGGCCCATCGCGTTCTCGTCTCCGACTCCCTGCCGTCCGAGCTGGCAATCAACTCGGCGCAGGATGCATTCACTCCTCGTGTCGGAGATGGTCATGGGTCGCACCCTCATCGCAAGCCTCATCTTCCTCGCCGGCACTCAGCTGCCTGCTCAGGCCCAGACCTGCATGGGCCTGGCCTCGTTCAGGGCTGCGCCAGTACAGATGAGCGCGAGCGGCCAGTTCAGCCAGCTGACCAGCACCTTCGGAGGGTCGATCGGATATGGGATGCCGTCCAGCCTCTATGGTGGAGTCGGTGTTTCCACCACGTCCAGCGATGGCGATGTCGCCCACCGCCTGGGTCTCTCTGCCCGCGCCGGCTATCAGCTCGAGCTGAGCGCCGGGCACCAGATCCAGGTCTGTCCCAATGCCCGGTTTGCGCTGGGAATGGGTCCCAATGACGATGCCGCCGGTGTCGACCGGTCGGGTCGGGTGGGGGCCGTTGGGGTGAATGTGGGTGCCGTTTTCCCGGCTAGCCCGCAGATGAAGGTGGTGCCCAACGCCGGACTCGCCTATGCCTACGCCAAGGAGCAGGCGGAAAACGCGGCGGGTGCAAGTCTGTTCGAGATCTCCGACCGCTATGCCTTGGCTGAGGTTGGCGTGGGCATTCTGCTCAACTCCAACATCTCGGTCCGGCCCAACGTCGAGATCCCGCTAGGGCTGCAGGGCAGTGAGCCGGTCTTCGGCCTTACGCTGGGCTATAACTTCGGACCTGGTCGCTAACTACCGTACCCAGCAAGCCTGCGGCGCGATTCGCCAGAGGGATTCCGCCCGCGAATTTGCCGCGGACGTCCCGATTCAGTATTACCGCTCAACGATTTAGACATCCAGGCTCAATTGGTCCGCAACTTGCCCTCACCCGGGCGCCGCCACCCAAACGCGCGGCGCGCCGAGCCTCCTCGGCATACTCTCTCCAACATGTAGAGGCGACATGGGTACACTCCGGGTTACTGGGTTCTGCGCGCTCCTTACGGCTGTGCTGGCCACCTCGGCCTTTGCCCAGCAGGCGCAGACGCGGCAAGGGCTGTGGATCGGTGGTGGTATGGGCTATGGCTCTATGGGCCTGAGCTGCGATGGCTGTGGCGATGTGGATCGTGAAGGCGGTTTGAGCGGCTACGCCAAGATCGGCGGCACCCTGCGGCAGAATGTCCTCCTCGGTGTCGAGTTCAACGGCTGGACCAAGAGCGAGTTGGGTGCCACCGTCACCATGGGCAACATGTCGGGCGCCGCATACTGGTACCCCATGGCGACCCAGGGCCTCTTCATCAAGGCCGGCGCCGGCTACTCGATTCTCAGCGTGGAAGACGATTTCGGCGACGCCAATGACTCCGGCCTCGGAATTCTGGCCGGTGTAGGCTACGACGTGCGGGTGGGTCGCAAGCTGTCGATCACGCCGGTGGCCAACTGGTTCCGGGGTGGTTTCGATGGTGGCTCCGCCAACGTTCTGCAGCTCGGTATCGGCGTCACCTCGCATTAATCGGCCCATCAGGGCCGGCTTAGCGTAAGCGGTAAGCGGGGGGATCCGGAACACGCGATCCTCCCGCTTACGCTTTTTCTTTTCCCGCTCACGCTATAATTGCTGAATGGACTCCCCTCAACTCAAGCAGCTCCAGACCCCGCTGAAGAACCAATACCGGGAGGATCCCGCGGCTGCGGTTGTTACGCTGCGGGCCTCGGGCCGGCTGGATGCTACGGACATCAGTTGCCGGGTCGAGACCGGGCGGGCCCTGGTTGAGGCCGGACTTCATCCCGCCACCGGCGGAACCGGACTGCAGGCCTGCTCCGGCGACATGCTGCTCCAAGCGCTGGCGGCCTGCGCTGGAGTGACACTTCGGGCAGTGGCGACCGCTCTGGAGATTCCTGTGAGTGGCGGTACGGTCGATGCCGAGGGGGATCTGGACTTTCGGGGCACACTCGGAGTGACTAAGGAGGTTCCGGTCGGCTTCGAGCGAATCCGCCTGCGATTCGATCTCGATACCACCGCCTCCGACGATCAGCTGGCGACCCTCCTCAAGCTGACCGAGCGCTATTGCGTAGTGCTTCAGACCCTGCGGGTCTCGCCTACCATCAGTGTTTCGATGGGAAGTTCGGCCGCAGGTTAATCATTCGCCTCACTAACAGCTTCCCAAGCTTGGTAAGCTGTATCCAGCTCGGATCGCGCCGCATCCAGCTCCTTGCCCAAACTCTGCGCCTCAAGCACACCCTCTGGAGTGGAGTAGAGTGACGGATCCTCCAGCCGGACGCGAATCGCATTCACCCGCGCCTCGCAAGTAGCGACCCGGCCCTCGGCGTCCTCCAGTGCCAGCCGGGCGGCGCGCTTCATAGAGGCATCCCGCTTGCGGCTGTCTGCTGCCCGCCGAGTCTGCTGCCGCTCGTGCATGCGCCTCAGCGCCTCCTCCTCTGCGGCCACGACGGCGGCCGCGTGGGCCCGCTCCGCGCTGGCAACCTCCCACTCATCGAATCCGCCGGGGAAGTCGGTAATTCGGGCTGCGTGGAGCACCCAGACCCGAGTCGTCAGCGCCCGAAGCAGCGCTCGGTCGTGGCTCACGAGGATTACGGTCCCGTCAAAGGCTTCGATCGCATCCTCCAGCGCCTCGATCGATTCCACGTCGAGATGATTGGTAGGCTCGTCGAACAGGAGCAGGTTGGCGCCCGACAACATGAGCATGGCGAGGGCAACCCTGGCACGTTCTCCTCCGGACAGGGTATCCGCTTTCCGCAGGACCGAGTCACCCGAGAATCCGAACCGGCCAAGGTGGTCCTGCACAGCACCTCGTCCCCAGTTTGGCCGAAGATCGCTGATGATCTGATACAGCGTATGTCCGGGTGGAACCTGGGCTAGATCCTGGCGATAGTGCCCGATTTGCACCGACGATGGGATCCGCACTGAGCCACCGGCCACCGGCCGCTCGCCGATGAGGGCTCGCGTCAGCGTGGTCTTCCCTGCCCCGTTGGGCCCGACCAACCCCACGATGTCGCCCCGGCGGACCGTGCTGGAAAAACTGTCCACCAGCACCCGCTCTCCAATCGACACCCGCACGTTCTCGGCTGCCAGGACCTGATCACCCCCGCGAGCGGCTGCCTGAAGCCGCAGCGCCATCGTTGCGCTGTCACCCACCGGTAGGCTCAGCCGGCTGACGCGAGCCAGTCGCCGGCGCCTTCCCTTGGCCTGGGCACTGTTCTGCCCGGCGATGTTGCGGCGGATGAACTCTTCCTCCGAGGCTATCACCCGCGCCTGCTTGTCGAACGCCCGTTGCTGGGCCAGCCGCCGCTCGCTTCTTTGGCGAATAAATGACTCATAGTCACCGGAATACGAAGTGGCCGTGCCTCCTTCGAGGTGCAGCACGTGATCGACCACATTTTGGAGAAAGGCCCGATCGTGGCTGATCAGCAGAACGGTGGCATCGAGCCCGGCGAGGTAGTCTTCGAGCCAGCTCGTGGTCTCCAGGTCGAGGTGGTTGGTCGGCTCGTCCAGCAATAGCACCTCCGCCGGCGCCACCAGCTGCTGGGCCAGCCCCAGTCTCCCGCGCTCTCCCCCGCTCAGGCCATCCAGCGGTTGGGTCCTGGCCCGCTCCGGGTCGAAGCCGAGGCCGTGGAGCACGGCGTCGATTCGGGGAGCCAGAGTGTAGCCACCCTCCCGTTCGAATCGCTCGAGATCGCGATCGTACCGGGCCAGCATCGCGGGGGTACATCGGTCGCCTGCTTCGGATAGGGCCGTGGCTTGTGCGGCCAGCCCCCGCTCCAGCTCCATCAGTTCCGCGAAGGTGCCGGCTGCGGCTTCCCAGACCGTGGTCGCCCCGGCGAACTCACGGTGCTGTTCCATCACGGAGAAGCGCAGCCCAGCGGTGCGACTCACCGTCCCCCGGGTGGGCTCGAGCTCCCCGGTCACCAGTCGCAGCAGGGTGGTCTTTCCGGTTCCGTTGCGGCCGATGATGGCCCACTTCTCGCCTCGGCTCACGGTGAAGGTGATGTCCTGGAGAAGGCGGGTGGCTCCGAATTCCACGACCACACTGGATGCGGAGAGTTGGGTCATCGGCCGGTCCAGCTGCGCCAGGTGTCCCCGGCATCGCCGACTGTCAGCTGGGTGCCGTAGCGCACCAGGGGCATCCGGAGGAGAAGCGGCTCGGCAGCCAGCTTCTCCAGCCAGCGCTCCTCGCTCAGACTGGCGGGGCCGAGTCCCAACTCCCCGAACCGCCGAGATCCGCGGTCTATCAAGGCCTCGACACCGAAACGCTGCACAAAGCGCCTCAGCTCGCCCGGCGACGCCGGCCGCTCGTTGAGATCCACGAAGTGAGTTTTCACCCGCCGCTCCGCAAAGAAGCGCAGGGCCTTTCTGGTATCGGCGCTCTTGCGGACGCCAAAGATCTGGACTTCCACTATTCAGTCAATCAATCAATGAATGCACCGGATCGCCGACTCGCAGCCGGCCCACCGTCTCATGCACCGCGTTCTGGCCGAACAACACCTTGCCCCAGACCTTCCGGTAGCGAGCCAAGGTCCGAAGCGGCTCCTGGCCCACTGCCGCCGTGGCCTGGTCCGTGGTCGTGACGACGCATCGTGCGCAGGGCTTCACGATCCTGAACCCGATAGCGCCGATCTCGATCCGGCGCCACTCATCCTCTTCGTAGGGGGGGACCCCGGCCACTACCAGATTGGGGCGAAACCGGTTCATCGGCACCGGCTCCGGTAACCGGCGGTTCAGGTCGTTCAACGATTCCTCGGATATCAGAAGGAAGGGGAACGCGTCCGCAAAGCTGACGCGGGTTCCAGATGACGCGTAACGCCGATTGGCTGGCCGGATCGTGTCGCCTGCCATATGCACCAGACTACAGGCGGTGCCCAAGTAATCGGAGAACCACCGTGCTGCACGCTCGCCCAGCCAGGTAGCGGGGCAGCTGTCCTTCCACACCCGAACCCTGGTCGTCACGGTGGGAGAGGGATCCAGCATCGTCTCCAGCCCCGGCATTCCGGGAGCCTCGATCCGGAGCGCGCCGTTGTGAATGCTGGTCCCGACCAATGCGAGGCGCGGGTGGCTGCGTTGGGAGAGAAACGTGCCCGATTCATCGACCACCATCCACCGGCGATCGTAGCGCAGCCCAAACTCGTCCACCTCGGACTGCGCCACCGGTATTCCACCGGCCGACTTGATGGGGTAGAGCGTGAGACCCGTGAGACGTGGAGTAGCCGCGTGAGGAACCTGGTTCATGCCATGTTCTCCCCGGTGGCACGGTTGCCGACTCGGTTCCACCCGCTTAGATACTGAACTGAGGTGTTCGTTGAAGGCTGGTGCCTTGGGTGAGCGGCAGAGCTGGATGCCAGGAGAGTGGACGGGTTCGTGGGATGAGCAATTCGATCAATATCGAGGCCGGAAGCCTCCGTGATGCCCACAGCTATTCATCCACGGTGCGGAGCATCCTGGGATTTACCGCATTTGCGGTCACCCTGCTGCCGATTCCCATCATTTATTTTCGGCTCCTTCCGGCGTACGAGCGGCACGCCTGGTTTCTCCTCTTCTACACACCGTTCCTGTGCCTGATTACGCTGTGCTACCTGTTCTACGTTCGGGATACCCTCGCTCGGGCCATCTTCGCTAACGTGCTGGACCCGCCACCCCTGCCCGACCCCTATTATCGCGAGCCTCTCGGGGATCGAATGAGACGAGGCTTCCGCCGCATCAAAGCAACCACTCTGCTCATTCTCCCTGTATTGTTGGTTCTCACTTCCATGTACTGCGTCTCGCGCTATTTCGCTACGGTCGATCGGTCGGTTGCGCGCTCGGTCGAGAGTTATCTCGAGCGCACCGCCCCCACCGAAACTGGAGCGGTGACGCAGGAGCGAGAGAGTAGCGGACGGAAGAAATCTGCCAGAGCGACTCGACCGGCCGTGCCAGCGGCCCCGGACTCGGCCAGGCTGTCAGCCCCGCATCCCCTGCCGCTTCCGTCCGATACCGCCGCCGTTCGCAAGTACGTGCTCCAGACCACGGAAATCGACGAGATCCCACAGCTTGCCAGGCTTACGGCACTGTTTGTGGGAGCATTCGTGGCTTTGCTCATTGCCGTCAGTTTGATGGCCCTAAAAGAATACGCCAAGGAGGCCCTGGGACTGTCGGAGCATGAGCTCATGTTCGGGCGCTACCGCCGAGCTACTGTAGAGGAATAGTCAGCGATGCCGCGATCGCTTCAGTTACCCGCTCGGCCGCATGCCCATCGCCATACGCATCAGTGGCCCATGAAGATTCCTGCTTCTTCCGACATTGCTCCCGAACCGCCGGCACCAACTCCTCTCGCGCGTCCAGCGGATTGACTAACCTGTTGGCCCCACATTCAACCGTCTCCACCCACTCGGTTTCGCTCCGCAGTGTGACGCAGGGTGTGCCCAGCCAATAGGCCTCGCGCTGCAGACCTCCTGAATCCGTCATGACGATCGTCGCATCGCGTACGGCTGCAATAGCCTCCAGGTATCCCAAGGGGGGGAGGATCGACACAGTATCTGGCATGCCGCGCAAGAGATTGTAGCGCTCCAGTGCAAGCCGGGTTCGGGGATGCAAGGCAAAGAGGACCGGCATCCCCACATTTCCCATAGCGTGGATGACAGACCGAAGGGCCTCAGGGTCACTGGTTATGCCCGCCCGGTGGATGGTGGCGAGTGCAAAGCGAGAAGGGCCGTCAGTACGGCGAGCGAGCGCGAGGTGGCGAACCAGAACATCACGAGCGACGTCACCAGTGGTCACAATGGTGCCGGGTACCCGTTCGGCCCGAAGCCGGGCGGCGTGGGTCGGGGCCGGAGCGCACAGCAGGGTAGCCATGACGTCGACTACCCGTCGGTTCACCTCCTCCGGCAGGTTAGGCTCATTCGCGCGAAGACCTGCCTCCACATGAACGAGGGGGAAATTGCCTTTCTGGGCGGCCAAAGCGCAGCCCAGGGTGCTGTTCGTGTCACCGATCACGATGACGGCGGCGGGTGGATCTCGTTGGAGAACGTCAGCGGCGCGGCGCAACACTTCGGCGGTCTGGCTGGCCGGCTCGGCGGACCCCACCTCCAGGAAGTGGTCGGGCGGTGGAACTTCGAGCTGTCGGTAGAGCAGACCATTGAGCTCATAATCGTAGTGCTGGCCGGTGTCGATTGTCGTGACCGGCCAACGCGACCGCAGGGACTTCAGTAGCACCGAAGCCTTGATAACCTGCGGCCGGGTGCCGAAGCAAAGCGCAAGCCTCAGCATTGCGTCGGCATGCTCAGGTCCGGGGGGAATGAGAGGGAAACTAAAGAAACGCGCGAAGATACGGCACAGGAATTGGGGCCGCTAGGGGCAGATCGCCACTGGCGCGACACCTCGACGAAAGGTCAGTTGCGCCCGGCCCGGTATCCCCAATTTTGACCATATCGCTCCCGTATTGCGCAACCCCATTTTGGGGCGTATAACTAACAAACGGGAGCAGTTACCCGGGTTTGTGGTTTTCCTTCGGGACCCCCCATCAATTCCAGGCATGAGTCGCTCCAGCGGTTCTGTTGACATGGCTGCGTCTGCTCCGCCCCGCGGCCCGGGACCAGAGTCTGCCCTCGGAAGTCCCGTGCCGAAGCCGCGATTGGCCACTATGCGCGCGCATGTGCTGACAGTGTCGCTGGAGGACTATTTCCATGCTGACTCGTTTCGTCCGTGGATCCGGGAGGAGACCTGGTACCGATTCGAAGACCGTCTCCCCAAGAGCACTCAGCGAACACTCGATCTACTGGACCGATGCGACGCGCGGGCCACCTTCTTCGTCGGTCGCAGCACTGCGCAATCAGCACCGGACCTGGTCCGAGAGGTAGCGACCCGAGGGCACGAGATAGCCTGTCGCGGCGATCACCGTTGCTCCCCAGCCGTACTGGGTCCTGCGCGGTTTCACCAACACGCCATGCAATGCCGGGAACAGCTGGAGGAAGTGATTGGCCGTCCAGTGCTCGGCTTTCGTATGGCCGGCAATAGGTTGAGCCGCAACGATCTGTGGATGCTCGAGGTCTTAGCGGAGTGCGGGTTTCTCTACGACTCCAGCATCGGGCCCGCCCTCGGCGCGAAGCTGTTGCGGTACTACAATCGCCATCGAGCGCAACTGTCCCATAGCCTGTTTCAGGAAGTGCCTATATCACCGCTGGCCGTGTTTGGTTTGGAAGTACCAATCCCCCACAGCGGATCTTTCAGGCATCTTCCACAGACCTGGATTCGCAACGCGATCGACCGGTGGGATCAGAAGCACCATTCTGACCCCTATGTGCTGCATTTCCGCACCTGGGAACTGGACGCCGACCAGCCGCGCATCCACGTCGCCCCGATGGCATCCCGGATCCGGCATTACCGGAATCTCAACCGCATGCCGGCGCGGTTGGAGCAGGTTCTGAGATCCTACCCATTCAGCACGGTCGCAGAATATCTGGGGCTGGACCTCGATCGGCCACGGCCTTCACCTCAGGCTGCCGCTGGGCCGGCGCTTCGCGACTCCGTCGTGCCTCGACCGGCAGGACTACTGTCGACTGAGCCTGAACGCAACGGCGCAGTCCACCCGACGCCGGTCACCATTGTGATTCCCTGTTTCAACGAAAGCCAGTCCCTGGGATATCTGAGCAACACGCTCCACAGTGTGGCCGCCGCGCTCCGCGATGAGTATGCATTCACCTTCCTGTTCGTTGACGACGGCAGCACCGACAGCACCTGGGCCGTGCTGCAGAAGCTATTTGGCGCACGATCTGACTGCCGGCTGATTCAGCATGAACGCAACCAGGGCCTTGCCCGCACCATTCAGACCGGGATTCGGCACGCAGACACTCCGGTAGTCTGCTCGATGGATTGTGACTGCACCTACGACCCCCATGAGCTGCGTCGGATGATTCCTCTGTTGACCGAGGGCGTGGACCTGGTAACCGCATCACCCTACCACCCATCGGGGGCGGTCAGGAACGTACCAGGCTGGCGACTCTTTCTCTCCAAGAGCTTGTCCCGCCTGTATCGCCTGGTGCTGCATCAGAAGCTCTATACCTATACCAGCTGTTTTCGGGTGTACCGTCGAGAGGCAGTCGTCAACGTACCCGTGGGGCGGGGCGGATTCTTTGGGATGACTGAGATGCTGGGTCACCTCGACCTCCAAGGGCGCCGCATCGTGGAGTTCCCCGCGACCCTGGAGGTTCGCATGCTGGGGCGCTCGAAGATGAAGATCGTTCCGACCATTGCCGGACATCTCGGGTTGCTGGTTCAACTCGTGGCACATCGACTCCGGCTTGTCCGGTTGCCTCAGGAACCGACCGTTGAGTAGCATCGGCATCGTTGGCGGCGGACTGCTCGGCATGGGGCTGGCTGCCAAGCTCACCCGACAGGGCCATCAAGTGACGGTCCTCGAGGCCGCACCGCGGTCTGGGGGTCTGGCCGCTCCCGCGCAAATCGGTCCGTATACCTGGGATCGCTTTTACCACGTGGTGCTCCAGTCGGACTCATACTTGCGAGAGCTGCTCCACGAGCTGGGCCTGACTCACAAGCTGCAGTGGAAACCCACTCGCACAGGGTTCTACGTCGACGGGCGACTGCACTCACTCTCCAGCACGGTAGACTTTCTCACCTTCCCGGCGCTCGGGCTGGGGGACAAGGCGCGGCTTGCAGCCACCATACTCTATGCGTCGCGCATCAAGGATCCGGCGCGGCTGGAAACGATTTTGGCTGCGGATTGGTTGAGGCGCTGGTCGGGCCGGCGCGCCTGGGAGCGACTCTGGCTTCCGCTGCTGCGGGCAAAGCTGGGAGAGAACGCTCTGGTCGCAAGCGCGGCCTTCATTTGGGCCATCATAGCCCGGATGTATGGAGCTCGTCGGACGGGGATGAAGCGAGAGACCTTCGGCTACGTCGAGGGCGGGTATGCGACCATTCTTCGCCGGTTCGATGAGCATCTGGCCGGTCTAGGCGTCGAATGCGAGTATGGGGTCCGAGTCGGCGAGGTGCGCAACGCGAACGGTCGGGCGATCGTAACCACCCCGACGGGCGTTCGCGAGTTCGACAACGTCATCCTGACGATTCCCTGCTCTCGCATCGCTGAGACCTGCCCGCAGCTGACCGATGTCGAGCGGAGCCGCCTCCGGGCGGTGCGGTATCAGGGGATCGTGTGCGCGGCGTTGCTGCTGGAGCAGCCATTGGCGGACTACTACATCACCAATATTGCCGACGGGGCGGTACCATTCACCGCAGTGATCGAGATGACCGCCCTGGTAAACCGCACCGGATTTGATGGGAACGCCCTGGTCTACCTGCCCAAGTATCTCACTCAGCAGGAGTCATTCTGGGAAAAGACTGACGCCGAAATCGAGGAAGCTTTCCTCCGCGGCCTCGAGGGAATGTACCCGCGGTTTCGCCGCCAGCAGGTGAAGGTGTTTCAGGTTTCCAGAGTGCGGGAGATGCTGGCCCTGACCACGCTCGACTACTCGGCCACGCTGCTGCCCGCAACCACGACGTCCGTCGAGCGACTCTTTATCATCAACTCCGCTCAGATTGCCGCCGGGACCCTGAACGTCAACGAGACGCTCGCTCTGGCCGATCGCAAGGCGCGTGAAGTCGAGCCTTTGCTCTTCAGCACCCGGGCCGAGACTCCGGCGCGAGTGGGTGCCGCGTGACTACTCCTTTCGCCAGTCTTTCACTCGACCTGGATGACCTCTGGACCTACCAGAGGACGCATGGTGACCCCGATTGGGAGCTGCGCAAGTCGTATCTCCCGCGCCTCATGCCGGCCCTGCTCGACCTCCTGGACGAGCTATCCTGCCGGGTGACGTTCTTCGTGGTCGGTGCCGATGCAGTGGTCCCCAGCCATGCGCCCTATTTCCGGATGATTCCGGCGCGGGGGCACGAAGTGGGCAATCACTCCTTTCACCACGAGTGCTGGCTGCAGAGGTACACTCGGGATGAAATCGTCCATGAAATCGAGCAGGCCGAGAATGCGATCGTCGCCGCGACTGGAGAGCGGCCGAGGGGATTTCGCGGACCCGGCTTCAGCTGGAGCACCGTGCTCCTCGAAATACTCGCGGAGCGCGGCTATACCTATGATGCTTCGACCCTGCCGACCTACCTGGGCCCCCTTGCCCGGGCGTACTTCTTGGCCACCGCCAAGTTGGACGCTCAGCAGCGAAGCCGGCGAAAGAACCTCTTCGGCTCGTTCCGCGACGGGTTCCGCCCGGTCGGTGCCTACCGCTGGCGTCTTCCGTCGGGGCACAACTTACTGGAGATACCGGTCACGACGGTGCCCGTCCTCAAGACGCCGTTCCATATGAGCTATCTGATCTACCTCAGCCGGTTCTCTCGGCGCCTGATGCGGGGCTACTTGCGTGCCGCACTGGGACTGTGCCGGAGAATCGGGGTGAATCCGAGCTTTCTATTGCACCCCCTGGACGTCCTGGGGCCCGAAGACGCACCCGAGCTCGCCTTCTTCCCTGGGATGGACCTGCCGGCAGACCATAAGCGAGGCTTGGTCCGGGAGGCGATCGGCATACTCGCTGAGCAGTTCACGCTGGTCCCCATGGGCACGCACGCGGCGACCGCGCTGGCGCAAAACCGGTTGGTGGTGCTCGAACCTGGCGCACCACGACTGGTGCCCTCAGGTTGAACGCAGGGGCCGCCCTGCCCTATTCATCACCGTCCCCCTGACCCGGAGTTATGTACCAAGATGCTGCTGAGTCCGACTAAGGTCCTGGTCATTGGATCAGAAGGCAATATCGGTGCCCCGCTGACCGCTCACCTGCGGTCGCTCGGTTACGACGTGCTCGGGTTTGACCTCCGTCCTGGGTGGCGTGAGGACTATTTGACCGGAGACATTACGAACCCCATCGACCTCGTTACGGCCTTTGATTGGGGGCCCCAGGTCGTGTTCCTCCTGGCGGCGACGGTCGGGCGCATGGTTTGCGAGCAGGCTGGTTCATTGGCGGTGACGACCAACGTGGCGGGCGTCAACAATGTCCTGCAACTATGCAAGCGATCCAATGCCAAGTGCGTGTTCTTCTCCAGCTCTGAAGTGTACGGACCGCACTGTGATCCGATGGACGAAGAACGCTCCGTCCCGCGGCCCAACAACCGCTATGCGCTGACCAAATGGCTGGGAGAGCAGCTGGTGGAATACGAGGTCCGCACTTCGGGGCTTCGCGGCCTGACGCTTCGGCCCTGCATGGTCTACGACGAGCATGAGACGGTGGGAGAGCACCGCTCGGCAATGATCCGGTTTGTTTCCAACCTCGCGTCCGGCCGCCCGATTCAGGTCCACCGAGGGAGTGCCCGTAGTTGGCTGCACATCTCCGACGCCGTTCGCGCGATCGAAGGGGCGATCCGGGTGGAGGAGTATTCGGTCATCAACATCGGGCATCCCGAAGTCACTCCGATGGCCGTGCTGGCGGAGATGATCCGCGCCGAGCTCAACGCCTCCCCCGACCTCATCGTAACGACCGACCTTCCGTCCCAGATGACGCTGATCAAGCGGCCGACCCTGGATCGCCAGCGCACCCTGCTGGGGGTCGAGCCCCGGGTCGGGATCCTCGAAGGTGTCCGTCGGGTCTGTTCCGTGCACGCGAGAGCACCGCGGCAACCCCAGTTGGCCTGGGATCGCGTGGAGCGTCGACAGTTGGGTCACAAGCTGAACGGCTCGGATGGCCGACACTCAGGATTCGTAGAGCGTCGGGCAGCAGGTGGCAGGATTTCGAGCATCGCCAGGAGCACCGACTGACCCGACGCAACCCCAGCACTGGTGGGTGACTCAGGGTTGTCGGGCGAGCTGGGCCATTGTGTCCGCAATTTGCCGGAACCGCTCGGGCTCAATGCGTACTCGGGTTGAGGCCTCAAAGGGAGGTAGCTGCATGGCTTCAGCCGGACATGGCTGACGCAGCGCCTCAGCAACCTTACGAACGAGATCCGAGGGATTCTGGCAGAACGCCTCGTACTGAACTATCCAGAAGCGTTCCGGACCGACCAGTCTCTGCTGCTCCCGGATCATCCGTTCGTGAAACAGTATTTGCCGGCAAACATGCTCGATGACGTCACTTCCGGCCGGACCGCGCTCATCCGGCCGCGGCAAGCCGTACGGGATATCCTCCCGGCCATGAATGTCCAGCCGGGCCTGGAGCTGGGATTGGGCCAGGTACAGCGGGTCGCGGGTCATGCAGATGAAGAAGGCTTGGTCGAAAACCTCAGCCACCAGGTTGGCGCAAGCGCTGAGGCTGTTGTTCTTGGTCAGAATCGGCTTGCCCAACAGCTGCTCCATCGCCCCGAAAAACCGTCGCATGTCATCCTGCTCCTTGGGGGTGAGCGACGTGCGAATTCGGGTGCGATCCTTCCCCAGCCAACGGTCCCAGACGTGTAGGCCGTCGTTCGGGGCCGAAAATCCGACTGTTTTCCCATAGTAGCTGTGGTACGCTGCCCCACCACCGGCATGACCCGGACGGAAGATACGGTTAGCCGTGAGGGGCGCACGGGGAAATACCGCCGTCAGATTGTTCAGGAAGGCGACGGGGAGGAAACGGATCAGCACCTGCTCGACCAACGTGGTTCCAGTTCGGGCCGCGCCACAGACAAACAGCAGCGGCAGGCGGGGCGCGGTGGCCTTTCGGTAGAGCTTCTGCTCCTGGATTTGCAGCAGGATGTCGAGTGGGGCGGCGGCCAGTCCAAGTAGCGCACTCTCGATTGCGAACACAGCCGCGGGATCACCGCTGCGCAGTAGCCGGCGGGTCAGGCCAACAGGATCGTGAAAGTGAGATGGAACGAATCGGTGAAGCCAACGCCTGATCAAACTAGGCATGCGAGCCTGGTCGGGGGAGATGATAGCTCCAGAGCGGCGTCCGACACCCGGCTGCCGGTTCGGAAGCTACGATTCAGCTCCATCCTACGTCAAGTTGGACAGCGACGACGCCCGGTGCTGTTCTGGCTTCGACTCCTGCTCGGATTGACCACGTTGGGTCTGATTGTGAGCCGGGTGGACCTCAACGGGGCTCGGGTGCGCCCGAGCCCCCACTTGCTGGCTGCCGTTATCCTCGCCACGGGTCTCTGGATCCTGAGTCAGGCCATAGCTGCATTGCGCTGGAAGCTCATCCTCGCCGATGACCTCCTCCCCTGGAGCTATCTCCTGCGGCTCTACATCATCGGAGTCTTCTTCGGGCTCTTCCTGCCCACGTCGGTCGGTGGGGACGCGGTCCGGGCTGTGGCAGCCGCTCGCTCATCGGAGCAGCCCGGTGGCGCAATCGCGACCGTGCTGATCGACCGAGGTTTTGGCGTTCTCGCCACCTTGGGGTACCTGATTCTGGGCTTGGCAGTGGCGCCGGAGTCGCCCGCTCTGCTCAGCCGCCTTGGTGTGTTACGGCATGCTCCCGGCACTCCAGCTATCATCCTGGTCTTCATCGTCATCGCTCTCGCGCTGCTGGGATTCAGCCGGATCGGCAAGGTACGGACATTCTGGAACGACGGAATGGCGGCGCTAGCGCGACTGCTTCGGAGCCCGAGCCGACTCGCGAGGGTGGTGGCGCTGGCCGCAGTTTCGCAGGGGCTGATCCTGTTGCTCTGGTACACGCTGGCAGCCGGCATGAACTTCAGGATCCCCGCCACGACTTTCCTCTGGGCGGTTCCGCTGGTCAGCCTTAGCGCCCTGTTGCCAATTACCTTTGCGGGGCTTGGAGTGCGGGAGGGGGCTTGGCTGGTATTGCTGGCAGGGTCCTCCATCGCCTCGGCTGATATCGTGGCGTTTAGCCTGCTCTACTTTGCCTGCAACATACTCGTTGGGACCATCGGTGCCGTCCTCTTTGTCTCTTGGGGCTTGGCGGCAGAGTCTAACGACAGCATCCGAGTGTGATTGGCTTTCGACGGCAGCATCATCTCGCCGTGTCGCTGTGGCCTTTGACTCTGGCGCTTCTGCTCGGTGCGGCGCTACGGCTTTATCGGCTCGGCGCCAATTCATTGTGGATTGACGAGTTTTCCACTTTGGAACTGGCCCGCCATTCGGCGGCCGACATCCTCCGCTTGAGCAGCAGCGCCAACTTCATTCCCCCGCTCTACTTTCTTCTGGTCCATGGAGCCTTACAACTACTCGGCGAGTCGGAAGTCACCCTTCGGCTTTGGTCGGCAGTTGCCGGTATTGCTACCATCCCGGTGGTTTGGCTACTGACCCGGGACATGACCGGGAGTGGGCCCACGGGAGACCTTGCGGCCACCCTGTTGGCTATCAGTCCGTTGCACCTCTGGTACTCTCAGGAAGCACGACCGTATTCCCTCCTTCTTTTCTTCGGGTGTTGCTCATTGCTGGCCCTGCAGCGAGCAGCTCGAACCAACTCCATGTGGTATTGGGTCCTTTTCTCCGTTTCCAGTGCGCTGGCGTTTCTGACCCATACGACGGCAGTGATGTTGGGCGCCGTCGCGTGGATCTGGGTGCTGTGGACACCACGCAGAAGGCACCTGATCCGGCCCCTCCTCATATCCTCGCTGGCGGCCGTCTTGCTGTGTACTCCGTCCATTCTCGCGATCACCGGCGCCTTTGCCGCGACCCACGGGACCTTTCACACCGCGCCCAGAGCCATCACGGGTCTCGAGCTTCCGTACACCCTGTTCACGTTTATCGCCGGGTACTCCTTCGGCCCATCCCCTCGAGAGATCCAAGACTTCGGGGCACTTGCTGCGCTGCGCAATAGCCCGTTCCAGAGTGCCATTGCCGGGGCGGCCTTGCTCGCCATTCTGCTCATCTTGTGGCTCAATCGTCGGGCGATGGTACCCTTCCTTGTACTCCTTGCCACCTCACTGGCAGGAGTCTTCGCCTTGGCGGCACTCAGCGGAAAGCCGTACAACGTCCGCTACACGCTACCGGGTCTAATCGGTTTTCTGGTCAGCATGACCATCGCCGGCAGGACGCTTAAGCCGCGGGTACGGGCGCTCGCACTTGCGGTGCCGGTGGGGATTGCGGCAATAGCCGATGCCCAATGGTTCTGGGTATCACGTTATTGGAAAGAGGATACCCGAGCCGCTGTCACCTTGCTTCGTGACCGGGTTCGTCCGGGAGCGTACGTGGCGGTGGCGCCAAGCTACAGTATCCCGGTCCTTCAGTACTATGCCCGTCAAGCCGAAGCCGACCTGCGCTTTATTCCAGCCGCCGGTGGGTCCGGGTACCAGACGAAGGGCAGTCCTGAGGCATTGGTGCTCACGCGGCTGCACCATGTTCCGGATTGGCGGGCGCTTCGGGCTGGATTCATAGGGCAGCGGGAAAGTGGCTTGGTCCAACGTCGGGTGCCTGGATATGACATGCTGCTCCGACCGGCGGCGATCAATCCATGACGGAGGCGCCCTGCCAACCCGCCCAGAAGTCTGGCTGAAACGAATCCGCTTCACTTCCTATCCTGGAACCCGCCCTCCCTAGACTGAAGCTCTGTGGCCTCCCCAGCGCGCCCGAGAGGCCATTCCGACCCTGGAACGTTGACGGTTGTTCACCAGTGCTCTCCCTGAAATGCAGTCGGCCGCAACTCTCCCGAGTAACCCATTCAGAGACAGGCCATGAAAGAGCTGGCACTCTCTGTAAGATTTTTGGACGATAATTCCGTTACAATGGAGCATAACTGGGTAAGGATCTTGCAATTAGAAGTATACTAATGCCTTAAGTCGCCGAGTGTAAAGATTTTTAGCTTCCATCCGCTCACACTACTGACACATATTCATATACCCAAGGGAGGCGGCGGCGTCCGGGCTGGTTGGGTCTAACTGAGGAGCGACTACTGACCATTCTTTGCTAGACCAAAACCGGAGTGCCTCATGACCTACACCTTCAAGCTGTCCCGGCGGCTGGCCATCAGCCTTTCACGACGGCTGGCGATCAGCAATCTTCACCGGATGATGCTCGGCTCCCTGTTGCTTCTCTGTGCCTGTAGCGGCAGCGACATCGCTGAACCCTCCGCCATTGATCTGGCCCGCGGTGGTATTAAGGGCCGCCCGGAAAGGGCGGGCGACGAGTTCGTCCGTCTCTCGATCGACCCCACGGCCGCGACCCTCAAGCCGAGCGAACAGCGTGGCTTCTCCGCCAAGGGTGTGCGGAAGACCGGTGACACGGCGGCGGTGGCCGCAAGATGGTCGGCAACCGGAGGTGAGATCACGCCGAGCGGTCAATATGTTGCCGGTTCAACGCCTGGGCACTTTCGGGTCATTGCGAGGTCTCTGGATAACGCATTGGCCGATACTTCCGACATCGTAATCTCCAGCAACGATGGTTCGACCCTCAGCGCAATTGTGTTGACGCCCGAGCAAGTCTCTCTCTCTGCCGGCGCGACTCAGCAGTTCGTGGCCAGTGGCCTGATGAGCGATGGGACCTCGGTGCTGCCGAACGTCACCTACAGTGCGACCGGCGGAACCATAACCAATACCGGACTCTACACTGCGGGTGAGACGGGCGGGACCTTCCAGGTGATCGCCAGCGAGAGCGGCGGCGAACTGGCCGACACAGCTGTCGTAGAAGTTGCTGCAGCGCCTGCCCCGGCCCCATCGCTGGTGCAGGTCGTGCTTAAGCCGACCAGCGCTTCGCTGACGTCAGGCCAAACCAAGCAGTTCTCCGCCTACGGGGTCATGTCGAACGGCGATAGTGTAGCCGTGAGTGCCTCCTATAGCGCCTCCGGTGGCACCATCAGTCCCTCAGGCCTCTACACTGCAGGCAGTGCTGCCGGCAATTTCCGGGCGATCGCGACCGCAGAAGGCAAAGCCGACACCTCGAGCATCACCGTCACCCAGCCCCCGACGACACCTCCGCCTTCTGCTACAGACGCGGGCTGCCCGACTTCGGGATACCAGCGCCTGGTCAACGTTTCGACCGCATCGCAACTCTCCGGGGCACTCAGCTCTGCCCTGCCCGGTGACCAGATCCGTCTTGCACCCGGCACCTATACCGGTGCGTGGTCTACCAGCCGTGACGGGACCCAAAGTGACCCGATTACTCTCTGCGGTCCTCGGAGCGCGACCATCCAGAACGCTTCAGGATGGTTCACCGTAAGAGCGGACTGGTGGGTCTTCCGCGGCTTCCGGGTGACCTCTGGGACCGTTGGTATCTGGACCGACAACGCCAATCACCTGGTCATCGACAGCCTCCTGGTCGAGAATGTGAACCAAGAGGGGATCATGTTGCAGGGCACCGCAGGGTCCTCCTACAACATCGTCCGCAACAACACCATCCGCTACACTGGCCGGGTCCAGTCGGTATACGGCGAAGGGATCTACGTCGGAAGCGGGCAGACCAACAACCACCCGTCCAACTTCAATCAGATCATCAATAACCGCTTCGGGCCCAGCGTCACCGCCGAGCATATCGAGCTCAAGGTGGGGACCAGCGGGAATCTGGTGAAAGGAAATGTCTCCGATGCCACTGGGTCCCAGTTCATCAGTGGGGCCGTGGGCGGAGTCTACACCATTGCCGGCGCGAATCAGACGGTGGAAGACAATAGCATCTTCAACGTGGATGAGGCCGGCCTCAGCGCCTATTGGGCGTTTCGAGTGAACGGCGCTGTGTTTCATCGAAACTCGGCGGCTGGACCCTTGATGTCGTACGGGTTCCGGGTCTCAGACGCAACCAATGTCGTCGTGTACTGTGACAACACGGGGACCAAGAACGTAGCCTGCGCGCCTTGAGCAGGCGGTCCCGATTGCGGTGATTACGATCAGGTCTGGCGGAGGTTAGTGCTGGCGTCGCGACCACAGGTCGCGTGCCAGTAGGGGAGCCAGGAACCAGGGCTCCCAGAGGTAGCGCCGCCAGACCTGGCGTGGCCGGGAGACCAGCCGTGCCAGCCACTCCAGGCCGAGCCGGGATAACCAGCGCGGCGGGAGTGGCAGCTCTCCAGTGATAAGGTCCATGAAACCCCCGAGATTGAGGATCACTTTGGCCGGAAGCCGGTCAAGGTGGTCCTCGATCCAATGTTCCTGCCGTGGCATCCCCATCCCCAAGCAGAGAATGTCGGGGCGGTAGTCTATTACCTGGGTGAGAACCGCCTCGCTGCCCTCGGTACCCGGCCTGGCGTCGAAGTAGCCCTGGATTCCGGCGATCTGGAGCCCGGGAAACTCCGACCGCAAGATGCTCGCGGCGCGGTCGGCCACCCCGGGCCGCCCGCCGAGCAGGAGGATGCGCCAGCCTCGGGCGACCGCTCTCGGGAGCATGGGCCGCAGCCAATCTATTGACGTCATCCGGTGCTCCCGGCGGAGGGGATAGCCCAGCAAGCGTCCCACCCAGATGAGCGGCATCCCATCAATGAAGATGTATTGCGCGTGGGCGTAGAAGCTCCGCATCCGGGGATCTCGATGATACAAATAGATGCTGTGCAGGTTGTGATTCCCGATGACCTCGCGGCGTCCTCCCTCCACCGCTTGCATGATGATGCCGTACAGGGCTTCCGTGGTGAGCGCGTGTACTCGTACGCCGAGTAGTTCGTAGGACGGAGCCTCCAGCGCCCTGGACACTGGTCGCTCCAGGGTATGCTCCGGGCTAGACATGAGCCACTGCTCTGGCGCCGTCACGCTCTGGGCGTGAGGCCGCCAGCTGGTCCAGACCGGCCTGCTTCAGCTGAAAGGTCCGCCAGAGCTTACTGAAGGCCCGCCGCGGCGCGACCAGACACAGGGCCCAGAAGGCAAGTAGAACCGCCCGTTGCACACTGGAGAACGCCGAGTCGCCCGCAGTTGCCCCAGCCAGCCTTTGAAACGCGGCCCACTGCGCGCGCGGTGAATCGGCCAGCTTGGCAAGGGCAAAAGCATTCCGAGTGTAAAGCGAGTTCCGTCTCATCGTTTCAGCGATGCCGAAGTGCTCCGCGATGACTCTCTGAAGCTCGACCGAGCGACGCAGGCCTTCGGGTGAGAGTACCCGCTGAATGTACTGGCCGCTGGAGTGGATCCGATATTCTCCGAGCACTTCGGGTAGCGCTCTGACTGGTGCCAGGAAGCTGGCGCCGAAGGTAAGGTAGGCATCCGCGCCGAAGCTAAAGGGTCGCGTGGGCATGGGCAGCAGGCGGGAAAACAAGTCGGCCCTGATGACCACGCCCGAAGTTGCCGGAGCGACATGCCGGCCGGTCCGCAGCATGTGTTGGTGTAAGTCACCCTGGGAGAGACGCGCAAAGCGGGGCCGGAGGATACCGGTGCGCCGGCCCTCATGATCGATGATCTCGAGCGGGTGAACGATCATACCGGCATTCTGATCCCCCAGAATTGCCGCCCGGAGAACCTGAAGCTTCGTCGGCCGCCAACGGTCGTCCGAGTCCAGGAGACATACGTAGCGCCCCGAGCATAACGAGAATCCATGCTCCAGAGCAGCCGATTGCCCACTGTTCCCGATGGTGGAGAGATGGATCGGGTACCTATGAGTTGGCCGGAAGCGATTCGCCCAGGCCCCGACCACCCGATCCGTCCCATCGGTCGATCCGTCATTCACCACCACGAGCTCAAAGTCGCGATCAGTCTGAGCTGCGACGGAATCGAGAGCCTCGATGACGAACCGAGCCTGATTGTAGGTCGCGACCAGTACAGAGAAGAGTGGAGCAGTCATCGGGCACTCTTGCTGAGACTCCTAGGTATGGTCCACACCCCGGTACTGCCGACGCACGCCCGGCGAAACGTGTCCGCTGCCCGGCGGCATCCTTGAGGACCAGAAATCCTTCCGGGGGCGTTCTGCACCAGGGTCTGATACCACCGTCGGTGAGCGCCGTTCGCTCGGCT
>CBFGTM010000059.1:0-20888 GCA_965652025.1 uncultured Gemmatimonadales bacterium | reverse complement strand
TCCGCCGCTCGCCGCCGAGCCCGGAACAGAAAACAACGATCGAAATGAGGACATTTGAGCCGGGTGCACAGATCCGGCTCAGCACTCACCTCGTCCCACACCTCCGCGGTGGGAGTCACCGGCAGGTCACTCAGGGTTCCGTCCACGGTGTGCCCCGCCCATTCGGCGATGCCTAACAGCTCGTCCAGCTTGTCCTGCTCCAGCAAGGTGCGTTGCGCCGAGACGGCCTGGTGCATCCGCGACAGACAGAGATAGTTGCGCCAGCCCTTGAGCAGGGCGAAGGTGGGTGAGTAGTCCTCGTCTGAGAGCGCACGCCGGAGCAGAGGCAGGTCCTTCCCCACCAACTGCTCCTGAAGATTGATGGTGTTGGTGCTCACCACCGTGCGCTCGCCGTTGGCTCGGGCCCAGGCGAGAGCCGGCACCAGGTAGGCAAAGGATTTCCCGACGCCCGTCCCCGCCTCCAGCAGCTGCACTCCACCATCGTTATAGCCGTCCGTAATGTGCGCCGCCATGTCCCGCTGGCACTGCCGGTCCTCGTATCGGGAGAGCTGGCCGGCAATGGGTCCCCGCTCTCCGAACGTGGCGATGACATCGAAGGGATCGAGCTGCACCACCGGCTGTTCCCGAGGAACCTCGACCACCACGTACAGCTCGGTCGCATCGTTATTCAGGATCCCGAAGCCGACCCCGGCATCGTGCAGCTGGGCCGCGACGTTGAGATCCGCCACCGATGGCTCCAGCGCTCCGCTCGGGTGATTGTGCAACAGCATCTCACCCCGACTCGCTCCGCCGGGCAGCGCCAGCACCATCTCTATGGTCCCCCGAGCAGCCACCCTGGCTCCCGTGATCACCCCATCGCGGTCCACGGCCCCAAAGAAAGAGACCTCCCGGCCTCCGGCCGCAGAGATCTCACTCGCGAGATACGCGCGCACTCCTGGAGCCAGCCGCTCGCTCACGTCTTGAGTTCCTTCTTCTTGGCGGCGGGGAACAGAACGTTATTGAGGATCAGCCGGTATCCCGGCGAGTGGGGGTGCAGGGAGAGATCGGTCGGCACATCCCCGATCTGATGCTGGGGATCTTCCGGATCGTGACCTCCGAAGAAGGTCCAGGTGCCCTGGCCATGTTCGCCGTGAATGTATTTCACCCAGGGAGCCCCGGCTTCCTCCGCCAGAACCGTCACGCTCGGCTTGAGCGTCTTTCGGGTGAAGGAGGTCGTGAGCCCGTAGAAGTCGGGTACCACCTGCCGGTGGTTCTGCACCAGCATGGTGGCGACCGGATCGATCTTGGCGCTGAAGTTGAACAGGCTGAAGGACCCTAGCGGCTGCCGCCGGTCGGGAGAGTTGACCTGGTGCCCGTCGATGTCGGAATACACCGCAATGGTGGGGCTCAGCTCCAGCTGCGCATTGTGAAAGGCGAGTGCCCGGTTCCAGTTCATACGGGCGCTCGCCCTGGGATCCATCGGGCTGCCGTCGGCATACGAGGCTGCGATGTCTACCCCGTCGGCCGCCAGCGCGAGATCGAGCGTCTCGGTGGCCGTACACATAGCGAACAGGAACCCCCCGCCCTCCACAAACCGGGCGATTGCACCGGCGACGGCCTGTTTCTCCGCGGGCACGGAGGGAAATCCCTGCTCCCGGGCGATGGCACGGTTGCGCTCAACCATCTCTACTAGCCAGGGCGCACCGGCGTAGTTCAGGAAGAACTTGGAGTACTGGCCGGTAAAGTCCTCATGATGCAGATGGAGCCAGTCGTACAGTTTGAGCTTCTGAGCCAGAACCTCCCCATCCCATACCTTCTCGAACTCGATGCCGGCATAGTTGAGCGCCATGGTCACCGCGTCGTCCCACGGTGGTGCGTTGGGCGGTGCGTACACCGCAACCTTCGGCGCTTTCTCCAGCGGCACTGCATCCATGTTGCCGCCCCGGAGCTGTCCCCGGGTCTCGGCCAGGCGTCCCTCGTCCATCGGCTCGACGCTGACGCCGGCAAGCGCCGCATCGCGCACGGTTGCCGCATCGCCCGGCAGCAGAAACGAGCCGCTACGAAAGTTGAGAAACCACTCCGCTCGCGCTCCGCGCTTGAGCGCGCGATAGGTCAACCCGTATGCCTTCAGGTGATCACTCTGGGCGTCGTCCATGGGAACCAGCAGCCAGGGAGCCGCGTTCCGAGCCGGCCAGCGTCCCCACGACAACCCAGGGTGCAGCGCGACCAGCCCCGCACCTGCGCGGGTGACGAACTCTCTCCGTTTCATGTCTTGGGAATGGCTCCCCTGGTCTCGTCGAGCTTGCGGCGCGCCTGGGGAACCAGGGCGCTCTCGGGGTAGGTAAGAATCAGGTGTTCCAGCACCGTGACGGCTTCGCCCGGCCGGCCGGTGGAGACCAGCAGCTCGGCGAGGGCCAGCTCGGCTGCCGGTGCCGTGGCCGGGGCGTCCGGAACGGCGGCAGCGCGGAACAAACGTTCGGCCTCGCCAGGCTTCTCCGTGGCAGCATACAACTGACCAACCAGCAGGCTGAGCTCGGCTCGGCCACGCTGAACTGGAAAGTCCTGGGCCAGCTGTTCCAACGCGACCGCAGCGGCGGCGGTATCTCCCTGCTCCAGCAGAAGCAGGGCGTGTCCCAGCGCCGGTGAGCTATCCACTTCGATGGGTTGGAGCAGAGCTAGCAAGGCAGTGCGGCGAGTATCCTCCAGCCGATCACCAGTGTATGGACCCGCCGCCTTGAACCGGTCCACCGAGCCGCGGATATCGCCCTGGTAGAGGTGGATGCGACCGCTCAGGGCCAGGCCCTCTACACTGCTGTCGGCCGCAATGGTCGATTCCGCCCGAGCCAGATTGCCGGCCCTGACCCAGGCCGCCGCCAGGCGCCGTCTCAAATCCTCGTACTCGTCTGAAGAGATAGTGGGGCGGAGCTGGGAGAGACTCTTGTCCGCATCCTCCAGGTTGCCCTCGGTGATGAGGACCCCGACCAGCGTCGCGGCCGCGCCGGAGGAGACCGAGGACGGCGCCGCCCGATCTGTGGTCAACTGGCCCAGCATTCGTCTGGCGGCGGCCTTGTCGCCTGCATCGGAGTAGGCCTGTGCGGCCTCCAGCCGCAGCCGGGACGCCTGCGCATTGGGATAGCGCTCGGCCAAGGCTTCGAGAATACGTCCGAGAGCCAGCTTGCCCTCCGGCGTGGGCAGGGGCCGAACCTGCTCGAGCAGAGCCCGCAGCGCGGAGATGGCTTGCACCCGATCGGCGGGCAGCACCGGGGTCAACACCCGAAGCGCGCCGAGAGGATCGCCCCAGCGGGCCCGCAGTTCGGCTTCGAGGCGCCGGGCGGAGATGCCCGGCTGGTCCGCCACCTGCTCCAGCAACTGAGGGCGGATGGATTCTGGCGCCTGTCCCAGCGTGGAGACCGCGGCCGCCCGATAGCCGGGCAACTGGGCTATGGCGAGCAGCCACTCGCGGAGAGCCGCGGCGTAATCACCGTCGGCCAGCGCCAGCTGAGCCAGCTCGGCGGCAAGCGCATCGGAACGTCCCAGCCGAGCCCTGCCCTGGAGATATGCGCTTCTGGCTCCGGCCCGGTTCTGCCGGCCCAGCTCCGCCGCACCCCACTCCCGATAGGGCGTTTCGTCCGTCGGCGCCACGCGAGCCCAACGCTCGGCAATGCGGCGGACCGAGTCCGGCTGTCCCGCCGCGGCCCAGGCCCGGAGGGCAACGCCATACACCGCGGAGTTGGTGGGAGCGGAAGAGAGAGCTGCCTTGATGAACCGCAGAATCTCGCTGCTCCGGTTGAGCGGCAGCAGGGTGCGTTCGAGTCCCAGGAGGGCAGACACATCGGCAGGTTTCCTGGCGAGAACGGCTCGATAGGCCTCCGCCGCCGCTGGGTAGTCGCCCCGGCGCTCGAGATCGAGCGCCCGCGTCATGGCCGGTTGCTGGGCACGGAGAACGGCCGGCGCGATGAAGCCGAACAGCAGCAGGACCCGCAGCTTGAGCACTGGCGTTACCTCGATGACGGCTGGGAGAGGCGGCGGAAGTAATCTACTACCAGCCGCCGTTCCTCCGGCGACAGCTCCTGAAGCTCCTCCCAGGTCGGCACTCGGAGGCGGTTATCGTCAGTCTGCAGCCGGGCCTGAAGCGCGGGAGGAAGGTGCACGCTGTCCTCGGTGGCGGTGGTGCTCTGACGCTCCTTCCTCTCGTCCTCTTCCCTGCCCTGCAGCGTACGTCCCGCATCGAGCATGCGCCGAAAGAGTCTCTCCTGGCGTTCGACGATTTGGCGGTCGAGTCTCCCAGCCTCGAGCCGGCGGGACAGCTCCCTCGCCTCGTCGGCCATTTGGCCGGCCCCGGATATGTTGCCTTGCCCCCGCAGCTTCTCCAGCTCCTGAGCCAATGCCCGCTGCTTGGCGGCGAGCTGCTGCAGCTGATCTTGGAAGGCGCCCCGGCCCGCCATGGGTAAGAGCCCGGCGCCCTGCCGGCCGAGTCCGCCCTGTTGCTGGGCCAGTTGGGCCATGCGCTCCAGGGCTTCCGCCAGACCCGAGCCCGATTGCGAACCGGACACGTCGTCCCGAGTCCTGATCAACTGATGGGCTGCTGCATTCAGCTCGTCGACGGCTCCCCCCGCCTGTTCGGCGGCTTCACGGGTGTTAGGTGCCGCCGATGAGATTGCCTCCCGGGCCTGGCGCATCTGCAGCTGAGCAGCCCCCAGTGCGGCCGCAATCTGAGCCGAGACCAGCGCGTTCTTCCCACCCGCCTGCTTCATTTGCTCCAGAACCCGTTTGACGCCTTCTTCGATCGCCGCCTGCTCGGCCCGGGTCGACGCGCCGAACTCCCCCTCTCGCAGGTCTTGCTGCACGCTGAGCTGGCGTTCTGCCAATCGGCTGGTTTCAGCCAGCGCCTGGTCCATGGCATCTATTACTTCCCGTCGCCAGGCCTGCTGCAGCTCCTGGCGACGGCGCTGCAGCTGGTCACCGATTGGATCCAGCGCCCGCGACGCTTCCTCTCCCTGCTGCTTGGCAGTGGACCGACGCCCCTGCGCGGCGGAGCTGGCCGCCTGATGCATGGCACTGGCTGCGGTTTTCGCCTGATTGGCAGGAGTTTGAAGCGGCTCTGATTTGGCTTCCGCCAAGTGCTCGGCCAGTCGCTTCAGTGCGCTGCTCAGAGAGTCGGCCCTGCCGGCCAGCTCCTTCTCCGTGCGGGCCGAACGCGCGCTGTCACGCGCCTCGGCTCTCTGGTTCCATTGTCGCTGTTCCCGGGCGAGTTCCCTCGACTCCTGGGTCAGACTCGCCAGGTCGCCTTCCAGCGCCGCGCGCTGGAACAGGTCCCGGCTGCGCTCGAGGGTCTCACGCAGCTCCTTCTGCACCTCGGCCAGGCGCTCGAGTGCTTCCTTGGCCCGCACCGGATCGAGGTCTCGGAGCGCCTGCTGCAGAGCCGCAAGCTTCTCCCGCAGCTCGGGAGAAATCGCGCGATCCAGTTGATCTCGAATCTCGGCCAGCTGGCGCTGCCAGGACGAATCGTTGAGACCAGCGGCCTCGGCGCTCCGGCGCAATGCATCTAGTGATTGCTTCAGCGCTTCGGCTTGACGCACCAGCTGTTCCTGAGACTTGGCGGCGCCCTGGGCCCGCTGCGCCTCCTGGTACGAGAGAGCCTCATCGTTTCGCTGACCCGGTCCGGCCGCCCGGGGTCGCTCGCGCGCGAGATCGTCGGTCTGCCGCTCCAGCCGCCTCGCAGCTCCGAGGACCGAGTCCAGCTGCCCGGCCACAGCCTCGCTCGCCTGACGCTGGGCCGCACGCACCTCGCTCATGGTCGGCAGCCGCAGGACGTACTCCTGTGATCGGCCTCGGTGGGCTCGAGGAGCGTTGTCCACCGCAACCGCGGAGTAGCGGACCGTGTCTCCGGGCAGCAGCCCCCGCCGGTTGAGATCGAGATTGAAGGTGAGAATGGCCCGGTCTGGACGCTCGGGTGGAAGCGGGACGCTCTCGCGCCTTGTCGAGTCGACCACGCCGAATCGGCTGATCCGCCGGCTCTCCAAGCTGACAGCGGTGACACTGTGGTCATCCCTTACATCAATCACGAGCGGAACCTTGAGGCTGAGCGGCGCGAGCGTGTCTCCGCCTGGCACGGGTATCTCGACCACCGGAGCGCTATCCACCACGAGCCGGACAGGCAGCCGGACAGAATCACCCGCGATGGCAGCGCCGGTCCGAGTCGACAACTGAAGCCGATATTCGCCGGAGCTGGCGGGAGTAAAGGTTCCCTCAAAGCCGGTTTGGGACACCTCGAGGTCATACCGGCGTTCACCCAACAGCCAGGCAGCGCTGGCCAGCGGAGCCGTCACTTCCCCCTTCGCCTCCAGGCGAGTTCCTGCCGGCAAAATGAGGGTGTCACCCGTGATCGGAACCGGCTCATTCTCGAGACCCAGATAGGCGGGATATTTGGCCATGACGTTCAGCGAGCCCAGGAAGATCGGCAGGCGAACTCGTACCGATACCGTATCAGAGGACCGGCTGCCGCTGGTGAGGCGAGCATAGAGATCGCTGATGAGTGGCGGAGTCGAAACGGTCGCCCGGCCCAACGAATCGAGGCGCACCCCGATCGGTCTCCAGGACTCCCCCGGGGATCGGATCCAGAGAGTAGCCGCCTTCCGGCCTGACGCCTGGACATGCAACTGCACCGGCTGGCCTCGATCTACCTCGGCCCGCGAGGCGCGAAGCTGCAGTGGAGCAATAGTCGCTTCCCAGGCCTTCCGGGGGTGCCAGAGAGCCGCGGCGGTGCCATGGACCGGGCCGGCCGAGGTAAAAGCCAGCGTGCCCAGCAGGAGACATCCGAGGCCTGCCAAGGTGAGTAGGCGAACCGGCCGCGCGATCGGCTCCAGCGCCGAGGAGCCTCGGCGGGCGATTTCATCGGCCTGAGCCCGATCGGCAAGATCGAGCAATGCGCTGCTGGTACCGGGCGCGGGTTGATCCAGCAGTGCCGTCAGGGTCCCCCGCCGCCAAGCTCCGATCTCCTCCAGGTGGCGCGCCAGCGGTCCGGCTTTGAGCCGGCCGTGACTCAACGCTCCGATGCTGGCGACCGTCACCAGGCCGACCAACGCGAAGCCCCAGGCCGCAATGACCCAATAGGGAACGGTGAGCCAGCCAAGCCGCACACTCCACGCAGCCGCTCCCAGCAGAAGGGCCACGGTGCCCAGCGCCATTGCGGCCCAGGCAAGACCACTGCGGCTACGGAGCGGCCGACCGAGGCGTTGTAGCGCGTACTGGGTGGAGGAGGAGCTCACCCGCCGTACCCCACCGCATAAGCGAACAGGTTTACTCCCATACGCAACGCCGATTCGCGTTTATCCGGCGGATCATGGTGCACCTCCGGGTCTTCCCATCCATCCCCCAGATCGGATTGATAGGAGTAGTAGACGGCGAGTCGGCTATCGAGGAAGATGCCGAAGCCCTGGGCCGGCTTGCCATCGTGCACGTGAATCTTGGGAATACCCTTGGGAAAGTCATAGACCAAGTGATAGACCGGATGATCCAGGGGCACTTCAACCAGTGGATGGTCAGGAAAGAGCCGTCCCAGCTCTCGCCGAATCGAGGCATCCATCCCGTAGTTGTCGTCGGCGTGGAGAAATCCGCCCTGTTCGAGATAGCGGCGCAGGATCCGAAGGTCCTGGTCGCTCCAGCGGACGTTTCCATGCCCGGTCATATAAATGTAGGGGATATTCCAGAGCTCGTCGTCACTCAGGGTGACCACCTTCTCTTCACTCGCGACCCGAAGACTGGTCCTGGTGCGGAGTGCGTTCAGCAGGTTGGGCAGGCTCGAGGGATTGGCATACCAGTCCCCTCCGCCGTCGTAGTGTAGCCGTCCGATGGTGAGGACCGGGGCGGAAGCGCCCGATGCCATCCCTCCGATGGCCAGCGCCAGCAGCAACAGCACGCGTCCGATCATGGCAGCTCCATGACCAGTTTGTAGGCTTCGTTGCGGGGAAGTCCGAGCGACTCGGTGAGTCGCCGGACAACTTCCTTTCGGCTGAGACCCTCGGCCAGAAGAGACGATGCGTGCTCCACGGCATCCTCGGTGCGGTCGGGCTGCTCCAGCGGAAGCCCGGTACCCTGCAGGATGACCGTCAGCTCCCCTCGAGGCGGGTTGTCGGTGTAGAAGTCAACCAGCTCGGCGATGCTTCCGCGGCGAATCTCTTCGTGCATTTTAGTCAGCTCACGCGCCACCACGACGATGCGATCGGGACCGGTCAGAGGGAGCAGATCTTCCAGCAGAGACACCAGGCGGGGTGGAGCCTCATAGAAGACGACGCTCCAGGTCTCCGCGGCGGCACGTTGGAGCAGACGGGATCGCTCCCGGCCCTTGCGGGGAATGAATCCAAGAAAGAGGTACCGGTCGCCGGTAAGCCCGGAGGCAGAGAGCGCGGCGGCCACAGCGGAGGGGCCCGGCACTGGTACGACGGTTACCCCTGCCGCCCGCGCGGCGGCCACCAGGTCGGCACCAGGGTCGCTGACGATGGGCGTGCCGGCGTCCGACACCAGGGCCACGTCCCGCCCCGAGTGCAGGATCTCGAGGAGGGATCGGGTTCGCTGGGTCGGCGAGTGAGCGTGAAAGCTGAGGAGCGTGGGGGTGGTCCCCAGGTGGGTCAACAGCCCGCGGGTTCTGCGGGTGTCTTCAGCGGCGACGACCGGCACCGTCCGGAGGATCTCGGCAGCTCGAACAGACAGGTCACCGAGATTCCCCAGCGGCGTTGCGACGATGTAGAGCGTCCCTGGGGCCATAGGTTGACCCCGCCTTCGTTCTAGCTGAGGTGCTGCTTGATCTTGCCTTCCAGAGTCGCCTTCGGCACCGCGCCGATGACGGTATCGACATGCTGGCCGTTCTTGAAGAACAGGATACTGGGAATAGAACGAACGTTGAACCGCATGGCCGTCCGCTGATTGGCGTCGACGTCGACCTTCGCCACCTTGGCCTTGCCGGCGTACTCACCGGCCAGCTGGTCCAGAATGGGCGCGACCATATGACACGGACCGCACCAGGATGCCCAGAAATCCACCAGGACGAGGCCATTCGCCTGTTCGATTTCGACCGCAAAGGAGGCATCGCTGACGTGTACGGCGGGGGAATCTGTGGCGCCCATCTTGTTATTCTCCTGTCATCTCAAAAGTGTTCGGAGGACCCGGTGGTTAACCGCCCCCGTATTGCGCATGTCGGCATTGCCGTCGCTGACCTCGATTCGGCAGTGGCCTTTTATCGAGACGTGCTCGGAATCGAGCCCCATCCCCCCGAAACAGTTGACGGAGCCAGAATTCTGGCGCTCCCTTTCGGGGACGCCGAGGTCGAGCTTCTAGCTCCGGTCGAGGCTGACAGCCCCGTTGGAAGATTCCTGGCCAAGCGTGGCCCCGGCATTCATCACATCTGCTACCGGGTCCCCGATCTCGATGCCGCCATCGAGTCCTGCCGGGCGGCTGGCTATCGTCTGGTGGACGAGAGGCCACGCGCGGGAGCTGGCGGCCGGCGCATTGCATTCCTGCATCCCAAATCGACGGCCGGTATCCTGCTGGAGCTGACCGACTAAAAGTTAACAGCGCCGGGCGGAAAAGGTTCCCGCGCTATGGCTTGGCGAGGCTGTCGCTGCGGTCGCCGGGCTCACAGGGACGAGCCGGATTGCCCGCGGCGGCGAGGTCGACCTGGTTCACCAGCCAGGAGCCGTCCGTGGTCCTGATGGCGACGAAGGGTACGTTCCAGGTGCACACCTGGCGGCGGATCTGTACCTGAAGTGCCCGCCGGTCAGCGCTTTCGGGGACATCCGACGTCAAGCGGAAAGAGTCGCTCCGGAGATAGGCCCGCATGACCGCGATGCGACGCTCGTAGTCCTGGGGTTGTTTGGTCTTCGCTGCCGGACCGCTGGCGGTCCCCCACAGCGTGGCCATCTTGTCCAGATTGCTGTCTGCGACAGCCTGCATGAACCCCTGCACTGCGGCCGCTGCAGTCTTGGCGGGCTGAACCGGAGCCGAGGCTCCGCCACCGCCGCACGCAGCCAGGAGAAACGCGGTCCAGCAGTATCCTTGCTTGGTCACAAGTTTCTCTCAGATCGAAAGTTAGGGAGCGAACTTAACCGGCACCGGAGCGTCGAGCAATGCGGCCGATGCGGTTGTACATCAACATCGATCACGTGGCGACCCTGCGCGAGGCCCGGAAGACCGATGAGCCCGATCCGGTCGCCGCAGCACTGGTCTGCCAGGATGCCGGAGCCGACGGCATCACCGCGCACTTGCGGGAGGATCGGCGGCACATCCAGGACCGGGATGTCGAACGACTTATGGGGGCAGTGCGGGTCCTGAACCTCGAGCTTGCCACCAGTCCGGACATTGTGGATCTCACCTGCCACCTGCGACCGTATCAGGCAACGATAGTGCCAGAGCGGCGGGAGGAGATCACCACCGAAGGAGGTTTGGACCTGAGCCGACCCAACCCTCGGCTGCGGGAAACCATTCGCCAGCTCGAGTTGGCCGGCATCCGAGCCAGTCTCTTCGTCGACCCCGACAGCCGGACGCTGGAAGCGGCCAAGGACCTCGGAGTGCCGGCAATCGAGCTGCATACCGGGCGATATGCCCAATCCTGGCGGCGGGGCGACGACGCTCTCAACGAGTTGCGCCGGGCCGCCAGCCACGCTGCAGCGATGGGGCTGGCTGTCCACGCCGGACACGGGCTCACGTATGCCAACGTTGCTCCAGTGGCCGCAATTCCGGAGATCGAGGAGCTGAACATCGGGCACAGCGTGGTGAGTCGCTCCGTCACGGTGGGGATCCGCTTGGCGGTGGTAGAGATGAGACAAGCGATTAGTTTGTAGCCACAATGACGAATCCTCTCGGCACCGTTGACTTCTTTGCTCTCGAGGCCGGCGAATCGCTGGATCGGCTCGACACCCTGGTGAATGCGGGGATGGCCCCCGCGGGTGATGAGCTGCTGCGGATGGCGCGCGTCCTGCGGGGCTCGGCTCTCATGGCCGGGCAACCTCACATCGCCAAGGCGGCAGCGGGCCTCGAGGCGTTTGCCCGGAGCCACCGGGACCAGCCCCGTGCCTGGGACGCGGCCACCCGGGAGCAGCTCGCCCAGGCAATCGAGGAGTTTCGGCTGCTGGTTCGCCGGGTGCGGGAATGGACCGAGGCGGACACCACGCGCGCAGCTCGCCTGGGCCACAGTTTCGAGACGTTGCTGGGCCAGCAGGCCGGAGCAGCCGCTGAACAGCTGCAGGGATCTCCGTCCCGTGACCTGAATACCGGCGTCCGCGCCTTCGTGGCCCGGGAGGGAGCTCTGATTGCGAGCGCCCTCGATCGCGCGGCCCGAACCCTGCGAGCCTCGCCGGCCGATCGGGAACCGCTCTACAACGTGATTCGGCGGATGCAGTCGCTCCGAGGCCTGGCCGAACTGGGCGAGCTGGCCCCGCTGCCCGATGTGCTCGACGGCATCGAGCTCGCGGTCGGCGATCTCACCCGGCTGTTTGCCCCGCCTCCAGGCGTCGACGAGGTGATGGATGCCGCGGCTCAGGCATTGACCCGCATCTCCCGCGACGTTGCCGAGCGGGGCCGTCCCGATCCCGAATCGGAGGAAACCCGACGCTTCACTGAGCTCCTGCTCCGCGCCTTTGCGGTTGAGCGCGATGTGGTTTCCATCGAATCGCTCTACTACGACGGCGACCCGCAGCCGCTATCCCACCCGTCATCTCAGCCTCAGTTTGCCGCGCCGGAACCGCTGGGTCCGCTCGAGCTGGTCAGTCAGGGAGAGCACCTGTGTCAGAGTGCTGATCTGATCGCCGACGCGCGCGCGACCACCGAGCGCGATCTCCGGCTGTATCGGTTACTCGGAGCGCTGCGCACAGCGGCAGCGCCGAGCAGCGACCCGGTGGCCAGTGCCCTCGGCATCTTTGCCCGCTCGGCCCGGGAAGCGTTGGGCGCCGGCGTTGCCAGCCACGGCGTGGAGACGCTGGTAGCGCGGCTCCGCGAGGCCGGGCAGCTCCTGCGGGCGGTGGTGGAGAGCGACGATCGCATGCTCATCTCGCGGCGCTTGCTCGACGTAGCCCACCGGCTGGACGGTCTTCGGGCCGAGGCCGAATCCGCCGAGGACGTGGTTCCCATCGAATCCTTGATGTACGAATCGGAGAAGAGTGAGCCGGTCGTGCCGATCGAGAGCCTCGCCTACGATTCGCCGGCTGCTCCTCCGCCTTCAGTACCGGCGCCTTCCGGCGGACTGGAGACCAGCTTCCAGACCTACGAGCGGTTGCTGCGCGAAGGCGCTCCGGCGACGGGCTCATTCACTGCGCTGCTGGGTGATGGAGCGGCGGAGCCGGCGTCCGAAACCGCGGTCGAGATCAGCTCGCTGTGTTACAGCGGTCGGGCGGCACTGGAGCGAGCCGATGCCGTGCGTCGCCAGATCAGCGCCGAGCTGGGGCGCAACGTCAATATGCAGACGCTGCAGCCACTGCTCGAAGAGTTGCTGGATCTCGTTCCCCTCGCGCTTGTCAAACCCTGACCCAACCCGCCGCGGGGCCGCGCGGCGGATATTCCCTGGTCTCCTCGCCGTAGCCATTTCCGTCGGGCTCCTGCTCTGGGCCCTGCGCGGTGTGCGGCTGGCGGATGTGCTCCAACATGTGGCTGCCGCCAAGCCAGCTCCGCTCCTCGCCGCTGTCGTTCTCGCCACCCTCACTTTTCCGCTCCGGCTGATCCGCTGGCGACTACTGCTACGAGGTGATCGAGGGCAGGCTTATCCCGCGGGTCCGCTCTGGCATGCCGTGGCCCTGGGATTCATGGCCAACAACGTGCTGCCACTGCGCGCCGGTGAGCTGGTGCGCGCCTACGCCGCGTCGCGGCTCGCAGGGATTCGGTTTGCCACGGTGCTCTCATCGATCGCGGTGGAGCGGATCTTCGACGGGCTGACCGTGGTTGCGCTGCTTAGCCTGGCGCTGCTCACCCCCGACCTCCCTGCTTCGATCTCGGTAGGCGGAGTGTCGGTCGCGCATGTGGCGCAGATGGGCGGGGTGGTGGGTGGAGTCGCGCTGCTTGTCGCCATACTGTTTCTGACGGCGCCGCTTGCAGCCGAACGGCTGGTGCGGCGGGTCCTGCCCTGGCAGCGGCTGGCGGACCGGATCGTCGGCCTGATCGAAGAGATCCGGCAAGGCCTGATCGTGCTGCGCACTCCGGCCCGCCTCCTGGCCGTGCTCTTCTGGTCTCTGGTGCTCTGGCTGGGGAATGCACTGGCCTTCTACGTAGGGTTCTGGTCTTTCGACATTCCGGTGAGCTACGCTGGAGCCCTGCTGCTTCAAGGTCTCCTGGTGCTGGGTATTTCGATCCCGTCGACCCCTGGGTTCTTCGGGCCCTTCGAGGCCGTAATCGTCGCCGTCCTCGGGCTCTACGGTGTTCCGCGCGACCTGGCCTTCTCCTACGCCATCGCGTATCACCTCGCCTCATTCGTCCCCATCACCTTGATGGGATTGTGGTCACTGACTCGAACGCCGGATGGACTGCGAGGTTTGCGTGAGGTCCGCGGATGAGCTGGACCGTGACCCTGCCCGCGCTGGCCAAGGTCAACCTCTTCCTGCGGGTGCTCGCGCGGCAGGAGGATGGCTTCCACAGCCTGGAGACGCTGCTCTGTCTGATTAGCCTGGCTGACGAGCTTCGGGTGGAGCGACGGGACGGGCGGGGAGTCACTATCGAAGTCGAGGGAGGGGACGCCGGCCCGCCGGAACAGAACCTGGCCCTGAAGGCAGCGCAGCGGGTGCTCGACGCAACCGGGAATCGGTTCGCCATTCATCTCAGTTTGACCAAGCGCATCCCGATCCGGGCAGGATTGGGGGGAGGCTCCAGCGATGCCGCGGCAGCGCTCCACGGGGTCAACCACCTGGCGGGTGACGTCGTGCCCCGGCACGAGCTGCTGCAGTTCGCAGCCCATCTGGGTAGTGATGTGCCGTTCTTTCTGACCGGGGCGCCTCTGGCGCTGGCCTGGAATCGGGGCGAGCGGATGATCCGATTGCCACCGCTGCCGCCATCCCCCGCTCTGCTGGTGGTTCCGCGAGTGTCGATTGCCACGGCCGAGGCCTACTCCTGGATCGACGGATTGCGGGACGCAGCCTCCCGTCGGGGTGCGGTCGCCTTGGATCTCGATGCTCTGTCACGCTGGGGAGACATTGGCCGGATGGCCGGCAATGACTTCGAGTCTCCGGTGTTCAGCCGCTACGGCGCGATTCGCTCTGCTTTCGAGGCGCTGGTAGCTACCCGTCCGCTGGTCTGCAGGATGAGTGGATCCGGCTCCACACTCCTCGCCATCTATCGCTCGGACCGGGACCGCGCGGACGCCATGATGATGCTGGGGCGGAAGCATGGTGCTGTTACACCAGTGGAGACGCTCGCTAGCCCGGCGCCGGGAGTCGAAGCCGGTGCGCCCACTAGTTGATGCGCACGATCTTGGCCACGGAAGGGACGTCCTTGCCGTTCAACAGGAACATCAGATAGTGCCCCGGCGGCGCCAGATTGCGACTGGCAGGCGCGGTGACGTTGAGGGCACCGTCAACGCGGCCGAAGGACAGCTCGTTGAATCGTTGATTCATGTCGAACGCATGGGTCACGGACCCGAGGCGAACCCACGTGACCCGAGTGACGGTTGAAGCGTCCGGGGTCGCGACTTGAAAAGTGGCTCCGTAATTCACTCTGGAGGGCGAGGTCGAGATCCGGGGCCGGGCTCCCATGAAGAGATAGGGTGGCGAGAAGATCTCGCCGTTGCGATGGTGGATGCCGCTCGCCGCGTCTCCGCTCCCGGCATGGAGCACCCGGCCGTCCGGGAGCAGCAGTGAGGTAGAGTGATAGACCCGGGTCACCGCGTTGCTGGCGAGCGTGGTCCACGTGCCAGTGTTAGGGTTCCACAGCTCGGCCGCATGCACCCCGGTTGCCTCATCACTGAATGTGATTCCACTGGTGCCCCCAGTTACCAGCACCTTCCCGTCGGGAAGAATGGTGGCGTTGAGGTGACGTCGCCGAACGGCCATGGAACCGGTCCACTGCCACTGCGGAGACGGCCGGTTCAAGTCGATGATCTCCGCGGTTTCCGTGGTATATCCGCCGCCGACGTAAAGGATCTTGCCGGGTTGATACATCACCGCAGACCCGTAGTTGCGGACCCCGTACAGGCGGTTGCCCACGGGGGTCCAAGTGCCGGTGCCTGAAGTGGAGAGATAGGCCGTAGCTCTCAGCTCTCCGGCATAGAATACCTTGCCGTTCGGAGCTACGAACATCCGAGGGTAGTAAGGAAGCAATCGGCCAGCCGAGGTCAGCGGACGCCATCCGGTTCCAGTCCAGACCTCGGGGACGGTTACCATCTTTTCCGATTCATCAGCTCCTGCAATGGTCAGCGCCTGTCCACTCGCCAGGGTAATAGTCGTGGGATACCACCGGCCTTTGGCCATGGAAGCCCGTGCACTCCATTGCATCGTCACTGGGTCGAACAGGTTGGCGTTTCGCACGCCACGATTATTGGCGATGTGACCTCCATTGACCAGAAGTCGCCCATCGCTGAGGAAGGTGTGGCCGCTGCAGAAGAGCCACGTCGATATGGACACCGCTGTAAAGGTCCCGGCCGCAGGGTCCCAGACATAGGGTGTTTGGTTTTTCCCCCAAGTGAGGACCTTGCCGGTGGGGAGCAGATGGACGTGCACTCCGATCATCGGCCAGGCAAACGGAGCGCTCCAGGATCCTGAAGTTGCTGGAGTGCCCGATGCTGCCACGCTGGCGGAAAGGCTTGCCGCACCACAGGGACTGCCTTCGTTAATCCGGCGGGCCACCAGGGAGTCATCCTGGTACAGTTCGACTACACCCGTCAGCTTCGTCTCCAGCTCGGCTTCACTGAACCCGGGGTCCTCCTGAGAACCGGGGCTGAGCTCAATGCTGCCGGTCTCCCCGGTCCCAGCCACCCGGTAGACCAACCGAGTTGCCGAGGGGGTTGCATTGGTGACCAGAAACTTGTTTCCGCACACATAGACGAGATCCAGTGGCGTCTGCGGAGTGGCTTCGCCGGGCTCAGGAGTGGTCGGAATTTCAGGATGCTGGACGGGCGAATAGTGGTCGCGGCAGGCCGTGAGGGGCAACGAAGCAGCGAGGCAACAGCCGACTATGCGCAAAATCGGAAACCGGTCCATGATCATCTCGGTCAGGGGTCCAAGCATTCCTTACCCCTGAACCTGAGCAGGGCCGGTCAAGTCGGAATCAAGCGATGGCAGGTCCAGGGCCTGCAGCGCAGAGCCGGGCCGACTAAGTCAGGAGGTGGTTAGCGGACTCTGGTGATCCAGGACACGGAGGGGACTCCGTCTCCGTTCAGGATCGATAGGAGGTAGGGACCTGGCGGCGCGGCCGCCCCGGACCGTGGGGCTCGGACAGTCAGCCCACCTGCAACCCGCTGGAACTCGAGTTCGGTTAACCGCTGACCTTCGTCGAAGGCGTGCGTCACCGAGGAAAGGCGCACCAGCGTCACCCGCACCACCTGCGGGGCGTCCGGAGTGCGCAGGAAGAAGGACTGGTCGTACGATAGGACGTCGGGGGCCTGCTCGATCGTCGGTCGAGGACCCCTGAACAGGTATGGCGGGGAAAAGACCTCGGCGTTGACCTCCCTCGGCAACCCTGGCCCGTCGCCGCTCCCAGCGTGCAGCACCCGACCGTCAGGGAGCAGAATCGTCGTCGAGTGGTAGACCCGATCGATCCGATTCGAGGCCAGGATAGTCCACTGCTCAACCTCAGGATTCCAGAGCTCCGCCGGGTGCACGGCGCCTGCCGGATCGCTGAAGCCGCCCGAGCTGGTGCCTCCGGTTACCAGGACATCGCCGTCCGGAAGGATGGTCGCGTTCAGGTGCCGGCGGGCATGCGTCATCGGCGCGGTGTAGCGCCAAGTGGGAGCCGGGTCGTTCAGATCGATCACTTCAGCGGTAGGGGTAGGCGGTCCGTCCGGCGGGTCACTGCCTCCTACAATCATCACCTTCCCTGACCGATACATCACGGCCGAGCCATAGTCCCGACGGCCGTACCGGCTCGACGCTACCGGGAGCCACCTGCCGGTACCGGACGGGTCCAGGTAGGCGGACTCCTGCAGCTCACCCGCGTAGAAAATCAGTCCGTTGGGCGCGACGAAGGTGCGGGGATAATAGGGGAGCTCACGTTGGGCGCCGGTCAGCGAACGCCATTCCAGGCCGTTCCAAAGCTCGGGTGTCCGAACCTCCTCCTCCGATTCATCCGTCCCCGCAAGGGCGAGAACGTCTCCGTTGGACAGGGTCGTTGTGGTGGGATACCAGCGTGCAAAGCGCATGGACGGGAGGCGCTGCCAGGCCGTGGCCTCCGCATCGAACACGTTTGCATCGCGCAGGCCACGCCGGTCGTCCAGATGCCCACCGCTTACGAACAGCCGACCGTCAGCCAGAAAAGTGTGGCCACTGCAGAAGACCATGGTGGAGACGGGAACGTCGGTAAACCCACCGGTCGCGGGATCAAAGACCTGCGGCGTACCGATCCGGCCCCAGGAAAGCACCCGGCCGTTGGGAAGGAGGTGCAGGTGAACCGCAACGACCGGCCAGGGAAACGGTGCGGACCACTGCCCTACGGCGGCTTCCGGCTGGGAGGTCCAGGCCGCTGGGGGACAGGCTCTGGCACCGTTCTGCACCAGCTCACTCAATTGATCGCCGGAGGAGAGCTGGAGAGACCCGGTATGCAGGGTGATGAGTCTGGTGGTGCTTGAGGCGCCGCTTGTATCGGGCGGCAGCGACACCTCTCCCTGTTCCGACGATCCGAGCACCGCGTAGCGGACCGTTCTGGTGAGCGGGCTCTGATTGGTGATGGAGAAGCTGTTGCCGCAGAGATAGCTGATGCTGATGTCGGCCAGATCGCCGTCGGCTGTTCCGGATCGAACCAAGTCCTGGCAGGCCCAACCGATCGCGGCCACCAGTATCACGACCGGCCGAAAGGGGGTGCGACGACTGCTCGTGAGGTGAGCCTTACTGCCCAGGGGCCGAAGTCCTCGCGTCCACCATTTCGCGGACTTTGCGAGCCAGCGCCTCCGGAGCGAGTGGCTTCTGCAGAAACTCCCTGCCCTCTTCAAGCAGCCCCCGGTGGACCACGTCCATCCCGGTGTAGCCCGAGGTGAACAGAACCGGCGTCTCCGGCCACCGCTCGGCCGCCCGAGCCGCGAGGTCTCGACCCCCCATGTCGGGCATCACCACGTCCGCCACCATCAGGTCAACCCGGCCGTCACGGGAATCCATCAAGTCCAGCGCTTCGCGGCCATTGCCAGCCTCGAGGACAGTATAGCCACAGTCTCTCAGGGTGCGCGCCATGATGCTGCGGACCATTGGCTCATCTTCAGCGACGAGGACCACTTCTTCGGCACGACCGCCAGCTGCAGGCTCTTGCGCCGTGGCGAGCTCGGCAGCCGATTCCTCGCGGGGGAAGTACAGCTTGAAGGTGGCTCCCAGACCCGGCTCACTGTAAGCCCAGATAAACCCGCCACTCTGCTTCACGATCCCGTATACCGTGGAGAGTCCGAGGCCGGTTCCCTGGCCCACACCCTTGGTCGTGAAGAACGGCTCGAAGATCCGGGAAAGTGTCTCCCGGTCCATTCCTTGGCCGGTGTCGGTGACAATGAGAGCGGCGTATTCCCCCGGTTCCAGCGTTTCTACCGGTTTGCCGTCGACGTAGGCCCGATCCAGCACCACGTTCATGGTCTCGATGGTCAGTCGGCCACCCTCGTCCATGGCATCCCGGGCATTGAGCGTCAGGTTGATCAGCACTTGCTCCAGCTGGCCCGGATCCGCTCGCACCCGGCCGAGGTTGGGTGAGAGATGCAAGCGCAGACCCCGGCTCTCACCCAGTGCTCGCGCCAGAATCGGCTCCAGTTCCCGAACGGTAGTGTTCAGATCGAGGATCTGGGGCTGGAGCATCTGCCGCCGGCTGAAGGCCAGCAGCTGTTGGGTAATGCCGGCGGTGCGTTGGGCCGCGCGCCAGATCTGATCTACGTCCTGCCGCACCGGAGGTGGCAGGTCATTTCGCTGCAGCACGTAATCGGCGCAACCCAGCACGACGGACATCATGTTGTTGGCTTCGTGGGCAATTCCGCCGGCAAGCTGCCCCACCGAATCCATCCGCTGGGCCTGCCGCAGCCGCTCCTCCATTAGGTGGCGTTCGGTGACATCCAGCGAGACCGCAGTCATGTACAGTTCCGCGCCGGATTCGTCCCGGACCACCAGACCCTGGTCTGAGAGCCATCGCACCTTACCGTCAGGAAGGACAGCCCTGAACTCGGACCTGAAGTCTCCGCCGCTCACCCGGGCATGATTGATGGCCTTCCGTACGTTTTCCCGGTCCTCCGGATGCACTCGCTCGAGCAGCGCGTCAAGTCGGATCATCGAGTCCCGTGGCTCCAGACCGTAGAGCTGACTCAGCCCCTGGTCCACGCTCAGTGCATCCGTAGCCAGGTCCCAGTACCAGGTGCCCATCCGAGCCGCTCGCAGTGCCAACCGCAGCCGCCCCTGGCTCTCCGCCAGGGCCTGCTCGGCCACTTTGCGTTCGGTCACGTCACGCTTGATGGAGGAGGCTCCGACTACCTGGCCGAGGGCGTCGCGGATGGGCGAGACGCTGAGCGAGATGAAGATTCGACGGCCGTCCTTGCGGATCCGATCCGCTTCGGACAACTCCACCGGCTCTCCCTTTCGGATCTGTTTCAAGAGTGAGCGCTCGGTCTCATGCAGCTCCTCCGGTATCAGCCGGAAGATCGAGCTGCCCACCATCTCCTCGGCGCTGTAGCCGAAGATCCGCTCCGCCGCCGTGTTCCAACTCGTCACCACGCCTTCGAGAGTCTTGCCTACGATGGCATCGGCCGACGACGCCACAATCGCAGCTAAACGCTGAGTGGCCTGCTCGGCGGCATGTTGGCCGGTGACATCGCGGATGAACCAGCGGGTATGGACCAACTCCCCATCATGTACGTAGGGGCTCGAATCGATCAGCACGTCTTTGAGGGAGCCATCTTTGCGCTGCAGGCGGGTGGGATAGTCATGCAGCACCTCACCGGCGGCGAGTCTTCGAAGAATGTCCTCGATGACATCGGGCTCCGCATGAAACTCGGTGACATTGTGGCCGACGTATTCCTCCCGGCGGTATCCCAGGAGGTCCAGCTCGGCCTGGTTGACCCGCAAGATGGTCCCATCGGGTCCGACCCAGTGGATCGGAATCGAGGCGTTCTCGAAGAAGTCCCTGAGCTCGTGCTCCGAACGGCGCAGCGCATCCTGCGCCTCCTTGAGCTGGTGGATGTCAACCGACGTCCCGACCCAGCCCTCCAGCCGGCGTTCGGAATCCAGTAGGGGGACCACCCGGGCCAGCATCCACCGGTATTCACCGTCGCGCCGGCGGTAGCGGAGCTCCATCTCGAACGGCTCGAGCCGCTCGCCGGCCTGAGTCCACCGGGCGGCGACCTCCTCCAGATCCTCCGGATGGTTGAACTGCTCCCAGCCATCCTGGTTCAGCTGTTCCAGGTTGGATCCGGTGAACTCCTCCCAGGTGCGGTTCACGTAGATGAACCGGCCGGAGGCGTCAGCCAGCCAGAGGAACCCGGGTGCGACGTCCCCAATGGCCCGATAGACCCGCTCCGTGCCTGCCCCAACAGACGAGGTTGCGTCCGACTGGGGGCGCCGGCGCTCTCTCAGGAAGGTGCCATCACTCATCTATTGTTGGGATGCGGAGCTGCAAATCATATCAGCCATAGGGGATGGGACACCGATTTAATGTTTCGGCTCTTTTGGTCCCAGGCAAGGGTGAGGTACTTTTCACTCGCGGTGGCCCTTCGTCCAATGGCAGGACAGCGGACTTTGGATCCGTTAATGGTGGTTCGAATCCACCAGGGCCAA
>CBFGTM010000058.1:0-20919 GCA_965652025.1 uncultured Gemmatimonadales bacterium | reverse complement strand
GAATGACGTCGCTCACGGTGACGGCAGCGATCTGTACCCGGAACCGCCCGCAACAACTGGCGCGGGCCCTCGACTCGCTATTGGCCCAGTCTACCGCGCCAATCGAGATCATAGTGGTGGACAATGCGCCATCTGATGATGCGACGGCGACGCTGGTGGCCGAGCGCTTTTCCGGGGTCCGCTATCGGCGCGAGCCGGTGCCCGGACTCGACTTTGCCCGCAACCGTGCACTCAGTGAGGCCACCGGCGAGATCGTCGCCTTTCTCGACGATGATGCGGTGGCTCACCGGGACTGGTGCCGGGCCCTGCAGCGGGTGTTCGAGTCGGCACCCGACGTCGCGGTGTGCACCGGAAGGGTCGAGCCGCTGATGCTGGCGAGTCCGGGACAGCTTCTGTTCGAGTCGAACGGAGGGTTTTCCCGGGGCGCTCGGCGGATCCGGCTGCCCGACCATGCCGTCCAACGGCTCCATGGCTGGCCCGCGCCGCTGATCGCCTGGGCCATCAGCGTAGGCTGCGGTTGCAGCTACGCGGTGCGGCGCTCGGCGGCCCTGCAACTGGGTGGCTTCGATGAGGCACTCGATCTGGGAGGCGCATTGCCCGGCGGGGGAGACCACGATCTCCTCTGGCGCGCGCTCCAGTCCGGCTGGCGGGTGGACTATGAGCCGGAGGCCGTGGCCTGGCACGAACACCGTCGCGAGGCCGAGGCGGCGTACGATCAGATCATCGGGCATCAACGGGCGCTGCTCGCGTTCCTGAGCAAGCAGGTGTCCCGCGCCTCGGTTCGTAGCGGGCTGCCTCTGCTGGCCTATCTGAGTTGGCGGCTGCTGAAGCCAGGCGTGCGGCTGGTGCGGCGGGTCCTGGGTCGCGATCCCCTTCCCCCCGGAGTGCTGCTCCGCATGTGGGGCAACTGCTTTATGGGCCTGAGCGCCTATCCCCTGGCCTGCCGAATCGCCCGAAGCCGGCGGGAGCGGTACGCCGCATGACTCTCGCCTTGCCGTTGGCCAGTCGCGCCGGCTCGGCGGAGGCGCCCTTCCGCCTGGGGCAGCTGTGGCGGTTTCGTGAGCTGCTGCGGAGTCTGGTCATCCGCAATCTCAAGGTGAAATATCAGCGGTCGTTGCTGGGCTTCGTCTGGACCATGCTGAACCCGCTCCTCACGGTAGGGATCCTGGTTCTGGTGTTCAGCCATGTGGTCCGGATTCCCCTGCCGGACTACTGGGCATTCGTGCTCAGCGGATACTTCGTGTGGAACTGCGTGCTCCAGACCCTGAACACCGGCACCTACATTTTCGCGGAGCATTCCCGGCTCACCCGCAGCGTGGCCTTTCCCAGCGAGATCCTGGTGTTCGGGGCCGTGGGCTCGCGCCTGCTGGAGTTCATAGCGGAGATCGGGCTGGTCTTGATCCTGCTGGTCGCTTTCCGGCATCACCAGGTTCCAGCCAGCTTCGCCTTACTTCCATTGCTCCTGGTGATTCAGACGTTGTTGGTGATCGGCGTGGCCCTCCCCATCGCGACGCTCTCGGTTTTCTACTACGACGTCCAGCACGCGCTCCCGATTGCGTTGACCACGCTGTTCTATCTGTCGCCGGTCTTTTATCCGGCCGAGATGGTCCCGGAGGCGGCGCGGGTCTTGTACTTCTGTAATCCTCTCGCCGGCCTGCTCACACTCTACCACGAGATCCTGTACGCCGGCCACATCCCGTCTCTGACCTGGCTGCTCGGGATGTCCGCTGCGGCCCTCCTGGTTTACCTCATCGGCTATGGCATCTTCAATCGCTACGCCAGCGTTTTTCCCGAGATCGTCTGACGGCGCCGTAGAGGCGGCCGTCGAGCTTCGGGGAGTCTCGAAGCGGTTCTACTATTACGAGCACCGCACCAGTAGCCTGCGGGAGTGGTTCATCCGCCGGATTCTCCGGCGTCCCCTCCACATCCGGCGGGCGGCGTTCACCCTCCGCGACTTCAGCCTTCGAATCGCGCCCGGCGAAGCGGTCGCACTGATCGGCTCCAACGGCTCGGGCAAGAGCACGGCGCTGCGGCTCATCGCGGGGATTTACCGTCCATCCAGTGGAACGATTGAGACCCGGGGGCGGCTGACCGCGGTGATCGAGCTGGGAGCCGGATTCCACCCGGAGCTGACCGGCGCCGACAACGTCGCGCTCTATGCCGCGGTTCTGGGCCTCAGCCGCAAGGAGCTGTTGGCGCGGTACGAGGAAATCGTCGACTTCGCCGAGACGCGGGAGTTCATGGATACCCCGCTCAAATACTACTCCTCCGGCATGGAGGCTCGGCTCGCCTTTGCGGTGGCGGTGTGCCTGCAGCCGGATGTGCTCCTGCTGGATGAGGTGCTCGCGGTCGGAGATCAGACGTTTCGCGAGCGGTGCCTGGCCCGGCTCCGCGCTTACAACGCCCGGGGTGGCACGCTCATCCTGGTCTCTCACGAGCTGGATCAGCTACGCCAGCTCTGCTCCCGGGCCGTGTGGCTGGAGCAGGGAGCGATTCGGATGGACGGCGCCGTGGGCCCCGTGCTCGCCGCCTATGCTGCCAAGGATTCACCCAACCACAGACGAGGACCCAGGTGACCGCCACGATGTCGACGCCGCTGGTCTCGGTTGTGCTTCCCTGCCTGAACGAGGAAGCGGCGATCGGGGACTGCATTCAGAAGATTCAAGCCACCTTCGCCAAGGCGCGGATCGACGGCGAGATCGTGGTGTGCGACAATGGGTCTACCGATCAATCGGTCCCTATTGCGGAGCGGATGGGAGCGCGGGTGGTCCATCAGCCGCTGCGCGGGTACGGCAATGCGTACCTGAAGGGCTTCGCCAGCGCCCGCGGCCAGTACCTGATCATGGGCGATGCGGACGACACCTACGACTTTACCCTCATCCCCGACTTCGTCGATCTGCTCACCCGGCAGGGATACGACTTCGTGACCGGCAGCCGCTACCTCAATGGCGGCCACCGCAACATCACCCCGTTGCACCGGATCTTCGGCAACCCGGCGCTGACCTCGCTGCTCAACAACCTCTTCGGCACCCAGTACACCGACGTGTACTGCGGGTTTCGGGGATTCAGCCGGCGGGCCTATGAGACGATTCGCCCGCTGAGCCCGGGCATGGAATTCAATCTCGAGCTGGCCATCAACGCCGGCCTGGCCGGCTTGAAGATCACCGAGCTTCCCATCGAGCTGGCTCCCCGGAAGGGTGAATCCAAGTTGCGGACTTTCCGGGATGGATGGCGGAGCCTGAGGATGATGTTGCTCTACTCGCCCAACAAGCTGTTCCTGCTGCCCGGCTCGCTGCTCCTGGTGCTGGGCCTTGCCATCCACCTGGCGGTGCTGCTGGGGCTGGTGCGGTGGGACGGACGGCCCGCGGCCGGGGTCACCGGGGTGTTCGCGACGATCCTGAGCGTGGTGGGCTTTCAGATCCTGAGCCTGGGCCTCCACACCAAGACCTACTCCTGGACTCGCCGTTTCGACCGGCACAACCGGGCCCTGGAGCGATTCTATCGCCGGTTCACCCTGGAAACCGGGTTGCTGCTGGGCGGAGCGCTTCTCCTCCTGGGAGGCGGAGTGCTGGCCGGAGTGGTCATCGAGTGGCTCCGGGCGGCGATGCTGCCGCTGCCTCGCCCGGAGTGGGCGTCCCTCGGAGCCACGCTCTTCATCATCGGAGCGAGCACGCTGTTCTCGTCCCTGTTCATCTCCGCCATGTCGATGCAGAGGCGGGAGCACTAGTGGCACGAGGAGATCGGGCATACCTGGCGATTCTCCTCGCGCTGTCGGTCGCGCTCTGGCTTCCCCGCCTCCGCGGCCCGCTGGACCTCCGCTACGACGCCGGGGTGTACTACGTGCTCGGCACCTCGTTGGCCGAGGGCCGGGGCTATCGGATCCTGAGTGAGCCGGGGGAGATCCAGGCGGTACAGTACCCACCGCTACTCCCAGCGTTGGTCGCCGTGCACCAGCGGCTCGCCGGAACCAGCGATCCGGCGATTGCCGGACATTGGCTCCGGATTACCTACGCTGTGCTTTTCCTCGGCTATATCCTGGGCGTGTACTATCTGGCCCGCCGTTTTCTGCCGGCCGGGTTTGCGTTCCTTACCGCGTTGATCACGCTGCTCCACGTCCATACCACCTGGATGTCGGATCTGTTGTTCAGCGAGATCCCCTTCGCACTGGCCACGGTGCTCTTCCTGCTGGCCGCGTCGAGTAGGAGCAGGGTGCGCGCCGGTGCCTCGGGACTACTCGCTGTAGCCAGTTATCTCCTCCGCAGTATCGGCATCGCCGCGCTGGCTGCCTGGGTCGCCGAAAGCTTCCTGCGGCGGAACCCCCGGCAGCTGATCGCGCGCGGCGTGGTATCCCTCATTCCCTTACTGGGCTGGCAGCTCTACATCCGGCAGGTGCAGGCAAGTCCCGAGTACGCTCACCCGGCCTACGCCTATCAGCGCGCGCCTTACCAGTACTACAACGTCAGCTATCAGGAAAACCTCCGGTACGTCGATCCATTCGTGCCTGAGCTCGGCACGGTGTCCGCGGGCGCGATGGCCGCGCGAATGGGCGGAGCATTGCTCAAGATGCCATCGAGTCTGGGAGAGGCGGTCAGCTCCCGGGCTGAGTGGTCGGAGTCGCAGATCGAGCGGCTGAATGCCGAAGTGCTGTCCACTCCCATCCCGATCTGGATCGTCCAGATCCCTCTGGTGCTGCTGGGGGCAGTCTCGCTGATCGGCCTGGTGCTGCTGGCTCAGCGAGGCGAATGGCTCATTCCCCTGTACGTCCTCGGCTCGATCGCCCTGGTCGGGCTGACCCCATGGCCGGGACAGTTCGAGCGCTACCTGGCTCCACTCACACCGATCCTCGCGCTGGCACTCCTGCTGGCTCTGCTCACGCTGCGGAGCCGGCTCCGCTCCCGCCCGATGCCGTGGGCCCGTCGCATGGGGACGATCGTTCTGGTAGTCGTACTCACGGGAGTGCTGGGTCAAGAGAGTTTCGCGATTTACAAGGTGTACACCAAGCAACATCGCGAAGCCACGTACCTCGACGCCCGCGGAGTGCCGCACCAACAGCGGCTCTTCTTCTATACTCAGGCCTGGCGCACCCACGATGCGGCACTCGACTGGTTGCGCGGCAGCGTGAAGCCGGGAGACATCATAGCCACCTCTACGCCGCATTGGGCGTACCTCAAGACCGGCGCCAGAGCGGTTCTTCCTCCCTTCGAGGCGGACGTTCGCACCGCCCGCCAACTCCTGGAGGGGGTACCGGTCCGATACTTGGTGGTGGATAGTCTGGAGTTCGTCGATGTCACCCGGCGCTACGCCGCACCGGTAGCACGGGCGTATTCCCGGGAGTGGCAACTGATCTATTCGTCCCCGGACAGCACGTCCCGAATTTACCGGCGCTCGGACGCAGCTTCGGTCGCCACGAAGGTGGTACCGTCTTTGGGAGCGAAGTAAAGCAGATCGGTCGACCGGACCCTTCGTTTTCCCAAGAGTGTCGCGTGACGGCGGAGCCAATCCTCCTCCGGCGCGGGCTGGCCGACCTCATGCACCCGAACCAGTACGACCCGGCGGCGGCCGGGAAGAAGAGCATCGAGATCCTGGGGTATCTGTCGCCGATTGAGCTGACCGACCCAGGCGGCGAGTGGGACGCTGGCCGTCATGTAGCGAGCGACCCCGACCACTCCCGAAGGGATGGAGTGCACAATCACCAAGTCCCCTGGCTGGGCCTCGGTGGACAGGATGTGGCCGATCTGTACGTAGGGCTCCCAGGATCGTGGATTCCGAAACACGTCGCGGATGCCGGGGAGCCAGGCGACGACGATGAGCCCGAGGAAGATCAGGCGCGGACGCGGGGGCAGGCGACTCAGCGCAAATCCCAGGAGCAGCATCGCGGCGGGCAGTCCCGCGAGAGCATAGCGACCGATCAGGGACGCAAAGGTGCCTCGCAGCAGGTCGAACGCGAGTGGCCCAAAGCAGGCGGCCAGCACCCACAGCCAGAGCAACTGAAGCGGTTGAGAGAAGAGCGGTCGCAGCCCGCGGCGCCATACCGCCCAGACCAGTACCAGCAGTAGTACGGCGAGAAAACGGTCGAACCAGCGGGAGCCGCCCCAGACCCCTCGGCCCGCAAGCAGGTTCCAGCCCAGGAGTACGGGGGCGCTCAGTGCCTCAGCGAGGGAGAGCGGTCGGTTCAGCCAGGACCCGGTCACTCGCCAGCGGCTGAGACTCGCAGGAAGCTGCAGGTACCAGGGGAGCACCGCGGCAACCGTGACGAGGACGCCGGCGGCCAGATAGGAGCGGGGGAAGCGCCCGGGATGTAGCGCGAGCCAAAGGGTGCCCGCGAACCAGACGAAGGCAAAGAAGTAGTGAGTGAGGAAGCCGGCTGCGCCGGCAACGATCCAGAGCGCCAGCGTGGTGCGCCCGGTGCCGCGCTCATGCAGGCTGAAGGTGAGCCAGATGAACGCGACGGCCAGAAACCAGAGCATGGCATACATGCGCCCTTCGACCGAGTAATACAGGCTGGGTGGCGCCAGCGCATAGACGAGCGCCGACGAGAGCGCAGCCGGTCGGCCGCCTACTCGTTCGGCGAGCAGCCAGATCAGGGGGAAGGCTGCCAAGGCCCACAGCACCGAAAAGAGACGCAGGGCGAGGTCGGAGGTGCCGGCCCCCCGGGTCCACAGGTTCAGCAGCAAGTAGTAGAGGGGCGGGCTGGTATCTGAGAGCTGGACGGCCCGGATGACGCGGCGAGCGCCGGCCGGCGGGTTCTCATGCTCCAGGTACCGGGCGTAACTGGCGGGCGGCTGAGCCTCGCGCTGCTCGACGAAGTCGCCCTGGGCGGCGTCAGCGTCGGCGGCGGGATGCTCCAGGCTGTGCCCTGTCGCCATGGCGAGGGAGAACAGCTCGTCGGCCCAGAGGTTCCGCTCGCCGGCGAGGACGAGACGCAGCACGGCTGCCAGGCCGAACAGCAGAAGAGCCGAGAGCATGCGCCTCGATCGAGGACTCAAGCGATCGGCTCCGAATGAACTGGGAGATTCATTGACCGGGAAAATAGCCAGGGGGGCTCCTCGAGTGGTGGTCCTGGGAGGCGGGCTGTCGGGAGTGGCGGCGGCCTATACCCTGGCGCGTGCCGGAATCGGTGACGTCACCCTCCTCGAAGCCGGTGGCACCCTCGGCGGTCTGGCCGGGAGCTTCGAGCGGGAGGGTCACTTCTACCCGCTAGGCTATCATCACATCCTGCACCGCGACCGTGCGCTCCTCTATTTCCTGGAATTGATCGGCGCCCTACCGCAGGTCGTATGGCGCCGGATTCAGATGCTGTTCCATCTCGACGGCCAGGCGTACGATCTCAGCAGCCCGAGCGGCTTTCTGCGGTTTCCCATGAGCCTCCCCGATAAGGCGAGGTTCGTGCGCCTCATGGTGACAGCCTTTACCCGGCGTGACTGGTCCGGTTGGCAGGATCGAAGCGCCGCCGAGCTGGTGGATCACTACGGTAGTGCCGGTGTCCGGCAGGCGCTCTTCGAGCGGCTCACCCGCCTGAAGTTTGACCTGCCATGTGAGGAGGTCAGCGGCGCCTGGCTCGGTGCCCGGCTGCACTTCCGCGAAGGCTCCGCTCCCCTGGGCTACATCCCTCAGGCCAACTGGACCAAGGTGCTGTGCGATGGAGTCACCCAGTTGGTTCAGGAGACTGGCGTCCAGGTCCGACTGCGGGCCCCAGCGGCCCGCCTCCATACCTCAGGAAGCCGGATCGAAGAGGTGGAACTGGGGAGCGGGGAGCGCATCGCCGGTGATTTCTTCATCAGTACCGTTCCTACCGGTATCTACCTGGGTCTGGTGCCGGAGGATACCACTCCCCAGCTCAGCCGCATTCGCTACACCGCTCTGATCTCGGCCATTTGCGCCACTCGTCAGTCGGTGGTGCCCCAGGCATACTGGAACAACCTGGCTTCATTGGACCGAACGGCGGGGGCGATCTTTCTGCTCAGTGCCCTCAATCCCACCATAGGCCGGGAGGGCGATACCTGCGTCAATTTCGTGACCCACCTCCCCGGCTGTGACCACCCGCTCTTCCGGCTGCCGAAGGAGGAGCTGATGGCCCGCTATGCCGAAGATTTTCGGGCGGTGTTCGGATCGGAGCTGCAGCCGTTCTGGACCAACGTCTCCCGAGTTCCGATGTATTCGCCGGTGTTCGATCGTGGGTTCCGGAATCCGCCGATGACCAGCGCGTCATGGGGCAACGTGTACTTCGCCGGCAACTACCGCACCTTTCCTTCCATCGTGTCGACCGGCACCGCCCTGGGCTCCGGGGTAGCCACCGGGAGCGCACTGCTCCAGGAGCTCGGCAAGGCATCGGACCTCCCTGAGTCCATCGCGCAGTTTCGCCTGCGCTCGATGCCCCGGGCGAACCCGATAAAGGACGCACGAGCCACGCTATGACCACACTCAATCTCAGAGCGTCCGCAAGATCCCAGTGGTTCGCAGTCGCCGATGCCCTCAGGATCCACCAATGGGTCAAGAATCTCCTGGTATTCGTGCCCGTCCTGCTGGATCACAAGGTGTCGGATCCGGCGGTAGTGTTCAAAGCACTGATCGCCTTCGCCGCGTTCTGCTTCGCGGCGTCGGGCGCGTATGTCATGAACGACCTGTTCGACCACCGAGCCGACCGCCATCATCCGACCAAACGCCACCGCCCGTTCGCGGCGGAGACCCTCAGCCGTCCGTTTGGGGTCTTGATGGTGCCGCTGCTGTTCGCGGCGGCCCTGCTGTGTGCCGCGGGTCTGCCGCGCAAATTCGTCATGCTGCTCGCGCTGTATGTGGTGCTGACCACGGCGTACTCAGTCTACCTCAAACGGGTCGCGGTCCTGGACGTGCTCCTCCTGGCCGGGCTCTACACCTTACGGGTGTTGGCCGGCGTGGCCGCCACCCATGTACGGTTCTCGACCTGGCTCCTGGCGTTTTCGATGTTCCTCTTCCTGAGTCTCGCATTCCTGAAACGGTACGCCGAGGTGAGCCAGCTTCCGGGAGGAGCGGAGGAGGCCGTGGCTCGTCGGGGCTATCTCCGGGGTGACCGCGAGTGGCTCGCATCGATGGGCGGCGCCAGTGGCTACATCTCGGTTCTGGTCCTGGCGCTCTATATCAACAGCGATCAAGTCGTGGCGCTGTACCACCGTCCCTTGCTGCTCTGGCTGATCTGCCCGCTGCTCCTGCTCTGGATCAGCCGGATGTGGCTCCTGGCTCATCGGGGTCGAATCCATCAGGATCCCATCGTCGCGGCGGTCCGTGACCCCGCCAGTTATGCCATCGGGACGCTGGTGGCTGTGGTCATGTACGTTGCGGCCTATCCCCTCTAACTCGCCCACCTTGCCCGAGTACCAGTCCTGGGGACGGTACCCCCGAGCCGAACACAGCAGGATCGTCCCGGTTCTCTGGCGTTCCGACCCACCCGCCCTGGCTGAAGTCTCCGAGAAGGTGCTCCCGTACGCCTACGGACGCAGCTACGGCGATAGCTGCCTGAATGCCGGGGGCGCCCTGCTGGACGTCTCTCGCTTGCGCCGATTCATCACCTTCGATGAAGCTCGCGGAGTTCTGCGCTGCGAGGCCGGAGTCACCCTGGCTGAAGTCTTGGCACTGGTCGTCCCCCGAGGCTGGTTCGTTCCGGTGGTTCCGGGGACCAAGTGGGTATCGATCGGCGGGGCAATCGCCAACGACGTGCATGGGAAGAACCATCACCGGGCCGGCACCTTCGGCGCTCATGTGACCTGCTTCGAGCTGGTGCGATCCACGGGCGAGCGAATCCTGTGCTCGCCGGACCGCAACGGCGAGTTGTTCCGAGCCACTATCGGCGGGCTGGGTCTGACCGGGCTGATTCTCTGGGCGGAGCTCCGCCTCAAGCGGATTCCTGGCTCCCGGATCGCCATGGAGCGGATTCGGTTTTCCGGCCTGAACGAGTTTCTCCAGCTCTCCCGCGAGGACCAGGAATACGAATACACGGTGGCCTGGATCGACTGCCTGGCGCGGGGACGCGCTCTGGGACGGGGATGGTTCCTGCGGGGCGATCACGTCGCGGGTGCCGGCCGGGCGAAGGATGACGACCGTCCCGCCATTCGGGTTCCAGTCGATCTCCCATCCGGCCTGATCGGCCGGGCCACGACGAAGGTCTTCAATACGCTTTATTACCGTGCCCGGGTCCGTAAGAGGCAGAAAAGAACCCTACCCTACGAGCCGTTTTTCTTTCCGCTGGACGGCATCGGAGCCTGGAACCGGCTCTATGGAGACAGGGGATTTCTTCAATATCAATGCGTGACGCCGGGAGATTCGGAGAGCGCGATCGCGGAGCTGCTGGAGCAGGTAGCGCGCTCGGGTGAGACCCCGGCACTCGCGGTCCTCAAGAAGTTCGGCCCGATTCCCTCCCCCGGACTGCTCTCATTCCCGCGGCCCGGCATAACCCTCGCCATCGATTTTGCGATGCGGGGTTCTACCACCCTGGACCTGCTGGAGCGGCTGGATCAGGTCGTGGCCCAGGCCGGTGGGGCGGTCTACCCGGCCAAGGACGCCCGAATGAGCGGGCCCAGCTTTCGACGCTTTTTCCCCAACTGGGAGTCATTCGCCTCCCAGATCGACCCCAAGTTCTCCTCCTCCTTCTGGCGCCGTGTCACCGCGGCATAAGGCGCCCCTGCGGGTGCTCATCGTGGGCGCGACGTCGGCTATTGCGAGTGAAACGGCTAAGGAATTCGCCAAGGAGGGAGCCCATCTCTTCCTGACCGGCCGGAATTCCGACCGCCTGCGCGCGGTGGCAGACGACCTTCGAGTCCGGGGAGCAGCCCGGATCGAGACCGCTACACTGGATGTTGCCGATCTTGCCAGCCAGGGCCCGGTGATCGATTCCGCCCTCGCCAGCCTCGGCGAGATCGACGTCGTTCTGGTGGCACATGGGACGCTTCCCAATCAGCAGCGTTGCCAGGAGCAGGTGCAGGAGACCGTAGAAGCGCTGCACCTCAATTTCACGGCGACCATCGCGCTGCTTACGCTGCTGGCCAATCGGCTGGAATCCCAGCGACACGGCTGCCTCGCCGTCATCGGTTCGGTGGCGGGCAGCCGGGGCAGACGGACCAACTATGTCTACGGTGCAGCGAAGGGAGGAGTCGAGATCTTCCTGCAGGGTCTCCGGGGCCGTCTGTTCCAGTCCAACGTGACTGTCCTGACGGTCAAGCCCGGTCTGGTCGATACCCCGATGACCGAGGGACTCAGAAAGAACGCTCTCTTTGCCGATGCCGGACGGGTGGGGCGCAGCATCCACCGTGCAATCGCGCGGCGCAAGGATGTCGTCTACCTGCCGTGGTTCTGGCGTCCGATCATGGGCGTGCTCACCAGCCTCCCCGAGAGGGTGTTTAAGCGGCTTCCTCTATAGGCGGTGGCGATCCGCATATCTGCTAAAGCTCTGTCGGCGAGACTGGTCTCTGGGACAGAACGGCTTGGGCATCCCGCCGTCCCTGGTCCAGCATCCGATGGATGTCCTCCGAGGTGAACGAGTCGAGCGAGACCTTTATTTCGGCCGCCGGCCGGATGACGGTGAGTGGAATCACGCGCTTGTCGGCAAAATAGGGATGCTTCAACACCTCGGCTGGAAGGTCCAACAGCAGCCGATTGACCTTCTCCGCCGTCTCGAGATCGTTCTCCACGATCTCGTTCGTCAGGATGTCCAGCACCCGCTGGATCAGGTTCAACACATCACTGTCCAGCTTGGGCTTTGCCGTGACCTCTGCCGCCTGGCAGAGGATGCACACGATACTCGTGGCACCCAGCGTTATAGCCTGCTTGAGCGGCGCAATGTCCCTGAGCCCCCCGTCGTAATACGGCACCCCGCGAATCCTTCGCAGCGGCATGCTGATTGGCTCGGCGGTACTGGCCAGGACCGCGTTGATGAAATCGGGTGAGTCGGGACCGGTGTAGACCAACGCCCCCGAGTGGAGATCGACGGCCCCGACCCGCACCTGGATCCCACCCTGCCGGGGGAAGTGTGGCGCCAAGACCTTGCCGACCACCTCCGCCAGGGGTTGGGTGTCCACCACCCCATCCCACCGTTTGGTGAGCACCCGATAGACGAGATCGTACCAGGGGCGTTTCTTCACGAACTTGGACGGCTCGGTCACCTCGGCCGCCCAGAACTGGCTCAGGCGTGTGCCTGCCTGGTCGGAGTCCTGGTGCGCCGCAAGGAAGGCGGCGTTGAGCGCACCGACGCTGATGCCGGTCACAATACCGGGCCGATAGCCGCTCTCGAATACGGCCTGGATCGCGCCGGCCTGATAGGCGCCTTTTATACCTCCGCCGGACAACACTAACGCCAGCATGAGGAGCTCCTCCGTCTTTGTAACCGTCGTTTCCTGGAAGCTGAGCGGCCTGGGAACGATCAACGAGTTGAAAGCGAGCCCATGAGCCCGCGCAGATCCTCCACGATCGTCCTGCTCAACTCATCCTGAACCGCAAACAGGTCGTCCACCGCTCGATCATAGCGGCTGGACCACAAGTATGACCCGTCAGCGCTGTCGACCAGCCGAACGATCAATCGGACGCGATCATCGATCTGACGGATGATCCCCTCCAGGATGGAACCCGGGCTCGCCACGCTCAGCCGTTCAGACGAAACCACCGACGTCACCCGCACTCCCTCCAGCTGGGCCAGCCCGTGAGTGATCTCCTCTACCAGACCCTCCGCCAGATAGTTGTCCGGCATCGAGCCCAGCTTCGTAAACGGTAGCACTGCAATCGATAGCCGACGTCTCAGAGCAGCTGGAGCGAAATCACTCTGCGGTGGGGGGTGTCGGAGCCGATCCGCCAGCGCCACCACCGCAGGATTCGGCTCCGCCTCCAGCTCGCGTCCCAGCCCCTCCTCATAGCGGCGAGCCTGCTCGAGCGCACCTGCCCGATCCCCGTGGGCGGCAAGAGCCGACATCAGCTTGATGATTACCCGCGAGCTGAGCGGCTCATGCTCCCCCAGGCGGCTCCACCAGTGAGCCGCCTCTGCTCGGTCGCCCCGGGCCTCGGCCTCGATCGCGAGCGTCTCCAGCGCCTCGGTGAACGCTCTAGCAAGCGCTACCCGCTCACCTTCGACCCACCGCTCGAACTCGCGAGCATCGCTCAAGAAGAAGCCGTCCAGGAACGGCCCGCCATAGCAGGCCACCGCACGCTCCGAGTCACCTCGCCGGCAGGCGCTCTTGAACTCACCCACGTCACTGGTGATCTGACTCTGAGCGAGCCGGAGCTCGGTTCCAGCCGCGAGGAAAATATGTTCGCCCAGACTCCGCCTCAGCGCGTGACAGAGCTGGCTCAGCCGGTGACGCGCTCGCTTGGCGTCGCACTCGGGCCAGAGCAGCGCGATAATCTTGTCCCGGCTAATCCCTTGCTCGCCGGCGGCCGCCAATACCGTGAGTAGCGCGAGGGACTGAGGCTGAGCGGCAGTCCCGCCCAACGGACCATCCGGCCCGTGCACCGCAGGCGCGGCGAAAGTCCTGAGTCTCAGCCTGGGAGCATCGGCTTCTGACATCGATCTGATACTGCTCTGATGGGTTCCGGCTATTGTAGCCCTCGTCAGTTCACCCGGCAAGCAACATCGGATCAGGAGGCGGCTCATGCGCTCCCGTCATCTCCCGTTCGGCAGCCTGGCGGCTCTGGGCCTCCTCTTCGGCTGCGACCAGACCTCACCGGTCTCTCAGTCCACCAGTGCGTCACCCGGCGACATCCCGGCCGCAACTGCGGCCGGGGCAAGGCCATGGAAGGAGTCGTACCACTCCACCGGCACCATCACCGCCGACGCCCGGTGCCCCTCTCCCCTCCTGCTCGAGAGCTACCAGGGAGGAGGTACTGCCACCCACGCCGGCAAGTACGATATTGTGAACTCTCACTGCCTCGATCCGGCAACCGGCGCCCTGACCAATGGGACGTTCGTCAAGACGGCTGCCAACGGCGACCAGCTCTTCGGCATCTATGTGGGCAGCGCAAGCGTGATCCAGCCCCCGGCTCCAATCGGCATCTTCGGTATCACCGGCACGATCACCTTCACCGGCGGCACCGGGAGGTTTACCGGAGCGACCGGCACCACCTCGATGTCGGGGACCGAGCGGGCCGACTTCTCTCAGAACCCGATCGCGACTCAAGTGGAGCTCACCATGGTGGGCGAGATCTCCTATTAGGAGGGATGAACCATGACCGCTTCGACAGCAGCCTCACCCAGGCAGACCCGCGCGTCTCCGGTCTCCACTCCGGCCCCCACCGGCCAGTCGCAGCTCGAGGCCGCGGTGGCTCGGCTCCGCGAAAACGCCCACAAGTTCACCCGGCTCTCGCTCGACGAGCGGGCGCAGCTCGCCCGCTCGATGCAGGCCGGCTATCTCCGGATCGCCCGCGCCAGCGTCGAGGCCGCCTGCGCCGCCAAGGGGATCCCCTTGGGAACGCCGCTCGAAGGCGAGGAGTGGACCCTGGGCCCTTGGTTCGTGGTCCGCCAGCTCCGCCTCATCCGGCAGTCGCTTCTTTCGCTCAAGCACACCGGCAACACACCGATCGGGCCGGTCGGCCGCACCGCCGATCAGCGGCTCGCGGTGCAGGTCTTCCCCGCGGGGAGCATAGACGGCACGCTGTTCAAGGGAATCCGGGTGGATGTACACCTGCAGTCGGGGGTCACCGAGGAGGAGATGAATGCCAGTAGAGCCAGGTTCTACAAGACGCCCGACCACGACGGCCGAGTGGTGCTGGTGCTCGGCGCCGGCAACATCAGCGGGATCCCCTCGAAGGACCTGCTGACCAAGATGTTCAACGAGGGGAAGGTCTGCATCCTCAAGATGAACCCCGTGAACGCCTACGTGGGCCCGTTTTTGGAAGAGGCCTTTGCCGACCCGATCCGCCAGGGCTTCCTCGCGGTGGTGTATGGCGCGGGCGGAGAGGGGGCATACCTGGCGAACCATCGCGATGTCGACGAGATCCACCTCACCGGATCGGACAAGACCTTCGATCAGATCGTGTGGGGACCGCCGGGACCCGATCGCGAGCGCCGGAAGACCGAGGGGAGACCGGTGCTTGATAAGCCGGTTACTGCGGAGCTGGGGAATGTGTCCCCTGTGATCGTGGTGCCGGGGCCCTACAGCGACAAGGAGCTAGCCTATCAGGCCGAAGACGTCGCCGCTGGGCTCACCTTCAATGCGTCGTTCGACTGCAACGCCAACAAGGTCCTGATCCTCCCCAAGGGCTGGCGGCAGCGCGACCAGTTCCTGGCCGGAGTGGAGCAGGCGCTCGATAAGGCGGCCGCCCGGCGGGCGTATTATCCCGGCGCGCGGGATCGCTGGGTGACCTACTCCAAGGGACGCTTGTCGATCCGCCGGTTCGGCTCCGAGTCGGAGGACGTGCTCCCCTGGACCCTGGTCCGCGACGTCGATCCCGAGGACCGGAGCGAGCCCGGCTTCGCATCGGAATCGTTCTCCCCCATCCTGTTTCAGACCGAAATCGGAAACGCCGATCCGGTCGAATTCCTGGACCGGGCGGTGACCTTCGCCAATGAGCGGCTGTGGGGAACGCTCTCCGCCGGCCTAGTGGTCCATCCCAAGACCAGCAAGGACCCCACCCTCGGCGCAGCGGTGGAGCGGGCCATCACCAAGCTGCGCTACGGCTCAGTCAACGTGAACGCCTGGTCCGGCTATCTGTTCGCCTTCGGGACGCCGCCTTGGGGCGCCCATCCCAGCTCGACCCTGGCCGACATCCAGAGCGGCCGAGGCTGGGTCCACAACACTTCGATGCTGGAGGGGATCGAGAAGGTGGTGATGCGGCATCCGATCACCGCTATGCCCAAGCCGAGCTATTTCCCCTCTCATCGGAGCGCTCACGTCCTGATGCAGCGCATGACGGCGTTGGAAGAGAACGCCAGCTGGGCACGGGTGCCAGGCATCATCACGGCCGCGATGAAGGCCTGAAGTAGTAGCCATCTGGCTGGCCCCGGGGCGGCGTGGTATTCTAGCGGAAAGCCCTCCCGGAATCCGCTTTGCCAGATCTGCAAGACCAGCTCACGGCCACCCTCCAGGGCCACTACGCCATCCAGCGCGAGATCGGCCACGGCGGAATGGCGGTGGTCTATCTCGCTCGCGACCTGAAGCACGACCGCGACATCGCGCTGAAGGTGCTCCAACCCCACCTGGCCGAGGTGCTGGGACGGGAGCGGTTTCTGCGCGAGATCCGGGTGGCGGCCCAGCTCCACCATCCCCATCTGCTGCCGCTGTACGATTCCGGCGACGCCGACGGATCGCTCTACTACGTAGTCCCCTACGTAGAGGGCGGATCCCTACGGAACCGGCTCATTCGCGAGACTCGTCTCGACCTTCAGCCGGCGCTCCAGCTCGCGCGGGAGGTGGCGGACGCGTTGGACTACGCCCACCGGCACAAGGTGATCCACCGCGACATAAAGCCGGAGAACATCCTGCTGGACGAGGGGCACGCGGTGGTGGCCGACTTCGGAGTCGCGCGGGCGATCAGCGAAGCGGTCGACACTCAGATCACTCAACCAGGCCTGCTGGTCGGCACTCCGGATTACATGAGCCCGGAGCACGCAGCCGAGGAACCGGTCGACGGCCGCAGCGACATCTACGGACTCGCCTGTGTGCTGTTCGAGCTACTGACCGGCGTTACTCCCTTTGCGGGACAGACCCCTCTCGGAGTTCTTGCGCGACGGCTAACCGAGCCGGCTCCCCGACTCAGCGGTCGTGGCTTCACAGGCCCAGCACGGCTGGAGGAAGTCATGGCCTGCGCCCTCGCCCGCCGTCCAGAGGATCGGTTTTCTACCGCCGGAGAGTTCGAGCGGGAGCTCGCGTCCGTCGTGAATGAGATCACTCAGCCGCAGGCTGCTCCAGCCGGGGGATTCAGCTCCGCCCCGGTACGGAGCTCAGAGCTGCCAGAGCGCCACGCAGTGGCCGTCCTCCCCTTCGTCAATCTCTGTGCCGAGAAGGAGAATGATTACTTCATCGACGGCATGACAGAGGAGCTGATCAACGCGCTGATGCAGGTAAAAGGGCTGCGGGTGGCGGCGCGGACTTCATCCTTCGCCTTCAAGGGGAAGGACCTCGATGCTCAGACCATCGCCCATCGCCTGAAGGTAGGGAGCCTGGTCGAGGGAAGCATACGGAAGATGGGGGACCGGATCCGGGTCACCGCCCAGCTGGTCGACGCGGCAGATGGTTACCAGCGCTGGTCCCAGACGTATGAGCGGACCATGAAGGACGTCTTCGCCTTGCAGGAAGAGCTGGCCCAAGCCATTGCGCGCGAGCTGCCGCTTGCGGCTGGTAAATCGGGGAGCACCAGGCTGGTGAAGCCGGCAACAGAGAATCTGGAAGCATACACGCTGTACATGAGAGGCCGGTACTTCGCCAATAAGCGAACTGCGCAGGATCTCGGCAGAGCCACTGAGTACTTCGAGCAGGCGGTCGAGCTGGACCCTTCCTCCGCGTCGGCACACGTGGGGCTTGCCGCCTGCTGGTCCCTTCGAGGGTTTGAGGAGTTCGGTGACCTGCCGCCGCGTGAGGCAATGCCGAAGGCAAAAGTGGCGGCGCTCAGAGCGATCGAGCTCGACCCGGCCGACACCGAGGCCCAACTCTGGCTGGGGGTGGTGAGCATGCTGCACGACTGGGACTGGGCGGCGGCCGAGGCGCATTTCAACCTGGCCACGGAGTCAGGCCTGAACCCGATCGCGCAGCTTTGGCATGCAGTCTTTCTCAGTATCATGTCCCGGCACGAGGAGGGCATCGCCCGAATTCTCCGGGCTCAAACGCTGGACCCGATCTCCATACCAGTTAACCACACTGTTGCTCGCTGTTACACCTGGGCCGGTGAGCACGAACGGGCGTTGGAGCACCTCAGGGCAACGCAGCAGATGGAGCCGAACCATCCACTCACCTACGCCTGGTTCGGGCGGATATTCCTGGGGATGCGCCGGTTCCAGGAAGCATTAACCGAATTGCAAAGAGGCATGGAGGTCGCCGGGCGGCTGCCCCTTCTCCTCCACCTCGCCGGATGTGCCTACGGTGAGCTCGGCATGCAGGCCAGAGCGCGCGAGGTCCTCGAGGAGCTGCGGCAGGTCTCAACCCGTCGCTATGTGTCCCCGATCTTTCAAGCCAATATCCTGGGAGCAATGGGTGAGTTGGACGAGGCGTTTCGACTATTCGATCGCGCCCTGGAGGCGCGATCCGGGCTGCTGGTCTTTCTTCGTGTCAGCGCTGAGAACGGCAACCTTTGGATAAGATCAGACCCACGGTTCGCAGCATTGATGAAGAAGACGCAACTGGACTTCTGAAGAACGGTGAGCGGTAACGCGGTGAGCCGGGAAACAATCGTGAGCTACACCGTCGCCCTCGCGCCAACTGACTCCAGCACCTCGGCGGTCGACAAGATCGTCGCGAACTCGCGTTCCAAGGGGCCATGGCCTTAGGCGGGGCTCGTAGTCTGCTAGGGGCCGAGGCGCTCCAAGAGAGTCGCGGTGCGCTGGGCGATCTCGTCCACCGGCCGGAGCTCGTCGCTGTCGAAGCGATGGGGCGCAGAGTAGTGGGTCGACAGAACGCCGAGTACCGAGCCATCCTCCCTGACGATGGGGGTCGACTGCACCGCGAAGGCCGACGCCTCTAGCATGGCCTGGCGGCTCGCCTCACAGAAGACCGGGCTGGTCCGCACGTCCTCCACCACGATCCGCTGCCGGGCCTGGAGCGCAGTGCCGCAGGCGGCAGAGCCGCCGTCGGTAGACTGGAAGAACTTGAGGAAAGGATCCTGGAACCCGCGCTGGGCCTCGATCACCAGAGCATTGCCGGCACGATTGACCACCTGGATGTTCCCCATGGGAGCACCGGTGGCGCTGAGCAGGTTCTCCAGCGTGGCCGAGAGTACCGCTCGGCGGGTTGCCGCCAGTAGGGCCCCGTGGTGGAACGGCTTCAGGAGCACTTCACCGAACGGACTCGCCTCGGGGGCCCAGCCCGGATTGCCGGTGACAAAGACCGCCGGCAGCAGGGGCCACCGGTTGCGCAGCTCCCGCACCAGCTCGACCCCGTCCATAACCGGCATGTTGATGTCGGTGAGCACTAAAGCCGGCGGCTGCCCGCCGTTCTGCCCCAGCAGTTGGAGCGCGTGCTGCCCGTTGTCGCCGGGCAGGGGAGTAAAGCCCGCGCCTTTCATCAGGCGACAGAGCAGTTGCAGGACGACCGGTTCGTCGTCTACGACCAGGGCGACGTTGGAGTGCATCGGATCTTTCGGCTCGGAAGGGACTACCGCGAGGACCTGCAACCCTGAGTAGCGCAGCGCGGCGGGGAATCCGGCCCGGAACCTACCCAGACCGGAACAGCCAGGGCAAGGCGGCAACCTGTAAACCTGGACCCTGGCTACCCGGCGCTGACAGCGACTCCTCTACCAGACCGGGCCGGGGACGGTCGAGCCGCTAGCATGAGCCGGCTCCGAGATCCGCTCCACCACCTTGCCGACTTCGCTGTCGGTCGCGGCCTGGGTATTGGTGGCGAGGTCCGCCTGGGCGATCATGCCGACGCAGCACCCCTTGCTGTCCACCACGGGCACTCGGCGGACCTGGGCCTCGGCCATGATGTTTTCCACCACCGCCACGTCATCGTCGCCCTGACAACACTTGGGATCCCGGGTCATGGCTTCCTTCACCTTGGTCTCGGGGCCCTTGCCCTCGGCTGTGCAGCGGCAGGCGATATCGCGATCCGTTACCACGCCTGCCAGTCGATTGCTCTCCTTATCCTCCACCACCGGGATGCAGCCGCAGTCGTGCTCTCGCATCAGCTGGGTTGCCAACCGAATGGTGTCCTCCGGGGTACAGCAGGCAGGCTGAGGAGTCATCAGTTCGCTGGCTTTCATTCCATCCTCCTGAGCTTGGTATCAATGGAGGATGCCGTGAAGGACTCTGAGGCTCGGTGATGGGACTCACAAAAGGAAGGCGGTCAGGCGGTCACAACGGAGCTATCGGGCTTCCCCGTGATAAGGGACGTACTGAGTCTCGACCGTCCCACCCGGCAATACCACGGTCATCCCGGCATAGGCGGTCTCCGCAGGCGGCTTGAGGACGGCGACAAACGGCGGAGCACGAACGGTCTCTGCAGTGAGCACGTTACGCGAGGAGTCGGCCAGAAAGAATGCCACCTGTTTCGCCCCTAGGCCGCCGTCTCGCCAGCTGAGCCGCACCATGGTCCGGGAGACCGGCGTCGAGGAGACCACCAGCGGCCCTACGGCGGTAACGGTGTCGTAGACCGGATAGACCTCGCGGGGGGCCTGGACCGGGACCCGCTGGGTCTCGCTGGGATAGGCGTCGCGATACCCCATACCGGTGGAGTCGTCGCCATAGTAGCCGGTCGAGTCGGGGAAGTAATCCTCATAGCCGTAGTAGTCGTAGACGTAGGGCCAGTACGGCCAAAACGGAAAGCGGTGCCGGCCGTCTCCTGGGCGATTCGGGTCACTGGGAAGGGTGAGTCGCGGGGGCCGAGGGGAACCCCCCAGTGAGCCGCCGCCGACCGGCATCCTCATGCCGGGGCCACCACGGAGACCCTGGGCGAGGGCGTCGTGCCCCGGGGTGAGCGAGGCTCCCAACCAAATGGAGAGGCCGAATGCTAGAAGGCGTGGGTGGGGCATGGTGGATCGCTCGCTACGCTCGGGATTGCTTCGGAGGCTCCGCCTCCTCGCATTGACTACCTCGCATTGACTACCGGAGATTGCTTCGGCCGCTCCGCGGCCTCGCAATGACTACCTCGCATTGACTACCGGAGATTGCTTCGGCCGCTACGCGGCCTCGCAATGACTATATGAGATTGCCTCCGCTGCACGCGGTCCGCAATGACTTCCCATAGTCATCGCGAGGGGCAATGACGTCCCGTAGTCATCGCGAGGGGCAATGACGTCCCATAGTCATCGCGAGGGGCAATG
>CBFGTM010000057.1:0-22116 GCA_965652025.1 uncultured Gemmatimonadales bacterium | reverse complement strand
CTCCTCTCCGCCGTACTCGTCTTCTTCACCAGCTTCATCATCCACATGGTCCTCAAGTACCACAACAAGGACTATACCCGGCTGCCTAATGAGGACGCGGTACGGGCGGCCTTCCGTGGTGCGAGCCCGGCACCGGCTCAGTACATCATCCCCTACTGCGCCGAGATGAACCAGATGAAGACCCCGGAGATGCAGCAGAAATACACCGAGGGTCCGGTGGCGGTGCTCAACCTGATGCGGCCGGGCGTCCCGAGCATGGGGAAGCCGCTGACTCACTGGTTCATCTTCTCTCTGGTGGTGTCGTTCTTTGTTGCGTATGTCGCCGCCCACGCCATTCCTGCGGGAGCGCCCTACCTCCAGGTATTCCGGGTCGTAGGTGCGGTCGGATTTCTGGCCTATGGGGCGAGTCAGGTGCAGCAGTCGATCTGGTGGGGGAAGCCCTGGGGGAACACCTGGAAGGACGTGTTCGATGGCCTGGTATACGGTCTCGTGACCGCGGGCACTTTCGGGTGGCTCTGGCCGCGGTAGGAGGGATCAACCATGGAATCATCAATCGCAACCGGCTCCTCGGTCGTCTTCGAACCACCGCCGACCACCCAGCCGCAGCTCGACCGAGTCGTCGCCCGGCTCAAGGACGGCGCCCGCAAGTTCGTCGGTCTCTCCCTCGATCAACGGATACAGCTCGCCCGTGCCATGCAGGAGGGGTATCTCCGGGTGGGCCGAGCCAGCGTCGAAGCGGCCTGCACAGCTAAGGGCATCGTGGCCGGCAGTCCGCTGGAGGGCGAGGAGTGGACGCTGGGTCCGTGGTTCGTCATTCGGCACCTGCGCCTCATCCGGGAGTCGCTGGCCGCACTGAAGGAGACCGGCAACACTCGAGTTGGGAAGCTGGGCCGCACCGCTGACCAGCGCCTCACGGGGCAGGTCTTTCCGGCCAGTCCCATCGACAAACTGCTGTTTCCGAGCGTGCGGGTAGACGTGCACCTCCAGCCCGGCGTCACCGAGGACGAGATGGAGAACTCCCGGGCCCGCTTCTACAAGCATCCCGAACACGACGGGCGCGTAGTACTGGCGCTGGCTGCGGGGAACGTGAACGGCATTCCCTCCATGGATGGGCTCACCAAGATGTTCAACGAAGGAAAGACCTGCATCCTCAAGATGAATCCGGTCAACGCCTATCTGGGACCGTTCCTGGAGGAGGCGTTCGTCGAGGCCATCCGTCAGAATTTCCTCGCGGTAGTGTACGGCGGGTCGGAGGAGGGCGCATACCTGGCCCAGCACCCCGACGTGGACGAGGTCCATCTCACCGGCTCAGATCTCACCTTCGACACCATCGTGTGGGGGAATCCGGGGCCCGAGCGCGACGCCCGAAAGGGGCTGAACCGGCCGGTGCTGCAGAAGCCGATCACCGCCGAGCTGGGGAATGTGTCGCCGGTCATCGTGCTGCCGGGACCATACAGCGACAAGCAGCTTCGCTATCAGGCGGAGGACGTGGCCGCGGGCCTGACGTTCAACGCGGCATTTGACTGCAACGCCAACAAGATCCTCATTCTGCCCAGAGGATGGACCCAGCGCGATGCGTTTCTCGACGGCATCGCGCACGCGCTCAGCAGGGCGCAGCCCCGGAAGGCATATTATCCCGGGGCACACGACCGGTGGCGGCTCTACTCACGTGACCGCGCGTCCATCTTCCGGTTCGGCGACGAGACCGCCGAGGTCCTGCCCTGGACCCTGGTGCGCGATCTCGATGCTGCCGATGCCAGCGAGCGCGGGTTCGCCTCGGAATCGTTCTGTCCCATTGTGTTCGAGACGCAGGTGGGAAGCACTGATCCGGTGGAGTTTCTCGATAAAGCCGTCACCTTTGCCAACAACCGGCTCTGGGGCACCCTCTCGGCGGGATTGGTAGTTCATCCCAAGGTGATGAAGGACCCAGTGCTGGCGGGATCGGTCGAGCGCGCCATCGCGACTCTCCGATATGGAGCGGTGTGCGTGAATGCGTGGTCCGGATATCTCTTTGCCTTTGTGACGCCCCCCTGGGGGCCGCACCCCAGCTCCACTCTGGAGAACATTCAGAGCGGCACAGGCTGGGTCCACAACACACCGATGCTGGAGCAGGTGGAGAAGGCGGTGCTCCGGCATCCCATCACGGCGATGCCGAAGCCGACCTACTTCCCAACCCACCGGAGCGCGCACAAGCTGATGCCCCGAATGACGGCCCTGGAAGAGAACGCCAGCTGGAGAAAAGTCCCAGGAGTGCTCGCCGCTGCAATGAGGGCATGAGGACTAGGCCGACTCGCGCCGGTTGGCGAGCAGTCGCTCGGTAAAGTCCAGCCGCTCCTCCAGCTCGCTGAGCCGGCTCTCCAATGACTCGATGTACTCCTGTTGAGCATCAGGCCGGGTTGGCTCCGACCGGCTGTGGCGACCCGTTTCATACCAGCCCGGCGCATAGCCCCTCGGCCCCACAGCTACGCAGCGCTCCGACCGGCGAAACCACCGGTACGCCAACCAGAGCACCGCAATCCAGAACAGCATTCCGAAGAAGCCCATTGTTCACTCCTTAAGAAACCTTCCCCGCTTCCCCGCTTCGCCGCTTCCCACCCCACTCCTCCTCGATCTCGTCCGCGGCTTTACGCAGGATTTCCGCCACCCGTTTCAATGCCGGATCCTCCGGTCCCCGCCGCCAGGCCCGCTTGAAGGTCACGCCGGCCAAGTGGACGAAGGCGCCCTGCAGCTCGCCGATACCGCCACCGGTGAAGTCGCGCACGGTTTCCCGAACCCGATCGAGGATTTCCTCCAGGAAGTCCCGGTGCTCCTCCAGATAGCGCTCGCCTTCCGGAGTCAGGTGGTAGACCTTCTTCCCCTCGGTGTCGACTGCACGGATGTAGCCCTCGTCCTCCAGCAGCTGGAGGGTGGGGTATACCGTGCCGGCCGAGGGTGTGTAGTAGCCGCCCAGCTTCTCTTCCAGCGCCTTGATCACCTCATACCCATGGCGAGGCTTTTCCTTGAGCAGCCGGAGGATCACGAACTTGACCTCCCCGGACTCGAACATCTGGCTCCGGCGCCGCGGGCCCCGTCCCCTGGTTTGCCAGGCGCCGGTCCACCAGCGGCCGCCGAACGGGAATCCGGGTCCGAAGCCCCAGTCATCACGTGGGTTACACATAGGCCTTACCTCCTGAAGTTCCAGCTATTTCGTACGAACTGACGTACGATATATCGTAAGAAATAACGTGGCTGCCGTCAAGGCTTCCCCGTTTACCATCGAGCAGCCCTACCCCGCCTGGCCGGCTTCTTACCCCCCGGGCGGAGTCCATCCAGCAGTCGGCTTAGTACCTCCAGATTCGATCGCAGCATGGCTTCGCTCCGTGCGCTCTTCGCCAGCCCGAACGACCCTTCGATTGCTCCAACCAGAAACGTGGCGACTTGGCGGGGATTGAGATCCCGCCGGACCGAGCCCTCTGACTGTCCCTGCTTCAACACTTTGCTGAAGCCCTCGATCCAGCGGTCGTAGGTGGCGGACACCCTTCTGCGGAAAGGCTCGTCCAGCGGAGACATCTCCTGGGCCAGGTTGTTGAGAGGGCAGCCGAGCTCGACTTCATGGTCGGTCAACCGAATGGTCCGTTCCTTCAGCATCCCCTGCATCGCCGTCACCGGATCCCCAGGCTGCTGGCTCAACACTCCCAACCACCGTTCCAGCAGCAGGTCGCGCACCATGTTGTCGATCACCGCAAAGCCTAGCGCACGCTTGTCGGGGAAGTGATGGTAGAGTGCGCCCTTGGTGACGCCGGCCTTGGCAAGGATGGTATCCAGGCTCGCCGCCTGAAACCCTCGCCGGTAGATCTCGTCAAAGGCAGCAGCGAGCAGCTTTTCCCGGGTGATGTCCGGTTCCCGCTTACGGGGTTTGGCGGTGCGCTTTGCCATGTTACAAATTGGGCGGATTGGCGGTTGAAACGCTCGGAGCCGTCTCAACGTCGGGAATTAGGATAACGTACCACCTGGTATGTAACGATTTTGCCGCGGCCGTGTCAATGCGCCTTGACGAGTACGGGACCGGACAGTACATACTGCCTGGTATGTAAGTAGTCGCTGGACACTAGTCGCTAGTCGCTAGTTCTTGTGCGATAGCCGGTCAGTAAAGAGTTTGACTAATGACTAGCGACTAGTGACTAACGACTAGGTGACACTTCTCAGGAGGATCGCACCATGGATCACACGATCGTGCATTTCGAGATTCCGGCCGATGATCCGGAGCGGGCCGCAGAGTTCTATCGCGAGCTGTTCGGCTGGGACATCAAGAAGTTCGAGGGCTCGCTGGCAGGGGGCATGGAGTACTGGAGCGTGAAAACCGTGCCGACCGATCAGGATGGACGCCCCACTCGCCCAGGTGTGAACGGCGGTCTGATGCGCCGAATGTACCCGAACCAGCCGCCGGTCAACTACATCAACGTGGAGAACGTGAACGAGGCGGTCGGCCGAGCCGAGCAGCTCGGGGCCAAGATCCTCATGGGGAAGACCCCGGTGCCGGGGATGGGCTGGTTCGCCCAGTTGACGGACCCCGATGGAAACCTCATCGCGGTATGGGAAACCGACTCGAGCGCAGCCATGAGCGGCGCGGCAGCGGGTCAGGAGGCGGGCAATGCTGGGCGGTAAGGAGACGATGGCGACGGTCGCGGTGAAGGATCTCAACGCCGCCAAACGGTTCTATGAGGGAACCCTCGGCCTCAAGCAAATCGACGCTCAGGAGCAGGAAGCGCTGACCTATCAGGCGGGCAGCGCCAAGATCCTGGTGTATCGCTCTCAGTATGCTGGGAGCAACAAGGCCACTGCCGCGACCTGGGTCATCGGTAAGGAAATGGAAAAGGTGGTGCAGGGCCTGAGGGGCAAGGGAGTCGCCTTCGAGCATTACAACCTGCCGGGACTGACCCTCAAGGGCGATATCCACGAAGGCGGAGGCATGAAGGCCGCCTGGTTCAAGGATCCGGACGGCAATATCCATGCGCTGGTAAGCGGGTGAGGCACTATGCTAACGATCAGTGATATCCTGGAGGAGCTGGAGCAGGAGACCCCAGGCACCCGCCGGGTGCTCGAACGGATCCCGGAGGACCAGCTGGAATGGCGGCCCCATGCCAAGTCGATGACGATGGGTCAGCTGGCCATGCACGTCGCAAACCTGCCTGGAGCCATCGTCGAAGTCTCCCGCCGGCCCTTCGACGTGAACACCCCGATCCCGAGACCCGGTGCCACCAGCCGGGCGGAGATCCTCGCGGCCTTGGAAGACAGCATGGAACGGGCCCGACGGCTCCTCGGCGAGATGGATGACACCGACCTGGCTGCACCCTGGAGCATGATGAAGGGTGACCAGGAGCTATGGAGCATTCCTCGGGGAGCGTTTCTCCGCTCGGTCCTGCTCAATCACTGGTATCACCACCGGGGACAGTTGGTCGTCTATTTACGGCAGACCGGCGCTCTGGTGCCGGCCGTCTTCGGCGACAGCGCCGACGAGAAGGTGATGGCCGCGGTTTGACCGTGGCAGAGTACTCGACATGACGACGGCCGCCGTGTCGAGACATTCAATCGGTCCAGCGGGGCTGGTCCTGGCGGGCGGGCTGGTAGCCGGCACCCTGGACATCGTGTACGCCTGCCTCTTCTGGGCTCTCAAGGCAGATGTGCCGGCCCGGCGCATCTTGCAATCGGTTGCTGCGGGACTGCTTGGGAGTGCCAGCTTTGCCGGCGGGTTCCGCACTGCCGCATTGGGCCTGTTCCTCCACTTCTTCATCGCCATTACGATGGCGGCGGTGTATTACCTGGTCGCGCGCCGGTGGCCGCTGCTCTGGCGGCGGCCCTGGCTGTCGGGCGCCCTCTATGGCTTGCTGCTGTACTTCGTTATGAACTTCCTGGTCGTGCCGTTCAGCGCCGCCGGCCCTGGTTCCCAAGACCCCTTGTGGGTCTCCCTCACCATCGTGGTGCACGTGCTCTTCGTTGGAATTCCTTGCGCGCTCTTCGCTCGATGGGCCCTTCTCAGCAAACCGTGACCTCGACTGACATGTCTCGCCCAGCTCCGGCCGCGGCACCGACGCCCGAGGTCGTCGGAGCAGCTCGGGCACCAGTCTACGATCGCTCCATTGTCGAGGGACCGCTCGGCCCGGCGGTCTGGAAGCTGGCCTGGCCTACCATGCTCACCAACGTCATCGGTGGCCTGCAGGGAATCGTAGATCATGTGCTGGTGGGTCATCTGGTCGGATTCCGCGCCAATGCGGCGATCGGCGTCAGCTGGCAGATCCTGCTGGTGGTCATCATCTTCATCTCCTCGCTCTTCACCGGCATGAGCGTCCTGGTGGCGCGCTTTGCCGGCGCGGGGGACAAGGACAAGGTCGACCGGACTGTCTACCAGGCCTTCCTCACCGCGGTCATCATCTCGCTCGGCATCATGGCCCCCATCGGGTATCTGACCGCGCCCTGGCTGCTGGATCTGGTCAATGCCACACCAGAGGTGAAAGCCGAAGCCCTGCCCTTCATCCGGGTCATGTTCGTCTTCAGCACCGGCATGCTCCTCTTCTACATGTTGAGCGGGGCACTTCGGTCGGCGGGTGACGCGCGTACCCCGATGGTCCTGGGCATCGCGCTGACGTTGCTGAACCTGGTGCTCAACGTGGTGCTGATCGCCGGCGTGGGGCCCATCCCCGCCTTCGGCACCGTTGGCTCGGCGATGGGGACGGCGATCGCTTCAGGACTGCTCGGCATTTATGCCGTGGTAAAACTGTGGCGGGGGGGCTGGGTGGTGTCATTCCCGCGGGGCCGAGGCTTGGGCCCGGATTGGGGCATCATCAAGTCACTGTTCCGATTCGGACTCCCGGCCGGCTTCCAGGGCATCGCGATGAACATCGGCGGGGTCATCCTGCTGGGCTTCATTGGATCCCTGGCCGAGAGCGCCGCGGCTCAAGCGGCCTTTGCGGTCTCGTACACCCAACTGTTTTCCCTGATCACCTGGACCTCGATCGGACTCATGGGGGCGGCCGCCGCCATTGCCGGCCAGAACCTCGGTGCGGGCCGTCCGGACCGGGCCGAGCGTGCGGTACACATTGCGGCCCGCTATGGCCTGGCGGGGGCAGCATTCGTCGGCTTCTTCTTTCTGTTCTTTCCCCAGCAGTTGCTGGCCATCTTCGGCATGCACCAGCCGGCAGTAGTGGAGATCGGGACGCAGCTGCTCCGGATTCTGAGCCTCTCGGGTCTGTTCATCGCCGCGGCGCTCACCTACACCGGTGGATTGCAGGGCACCGGCGATACTCGGAGCCCGCTGTACATCTCCATCATTTCCCAGATCATCGTACCGCTGGGCATCTGTTTTGTGATCCAGCAGACCGGCACCCTGGACCCGGTCGATATCTGGGTCGCCATTCTGATCGGGCACGCCACTCGCTGCCTGCTTAGCCTGGTGCGGTTCAACCAGGGGCGGTGGCGCACCATCGCAGTCCATATCGACCAGTGAGGACGGCACCATGACTGTACCAAACGTCGCGACGAGGTGGCGTGCCTGGACTCCGTATCTGCTCAGCCTGCTGCGGATCGTAGCGGCATTTCTGTTCATCCAGTTCGGAACCGCTAAGCTGTTTGGCCTTCCGGCCCCGATCATGCCGGGCGGCGGAACCGCTCCGCCGGGGTCCCTCGCCTGGTTTGCCAGCGTGCTGGAGACCTTCGGGGGTCCCCTGATCCTCATCGGACTGTTCACTCGGCCAGTAGCGTTCATTCTCGCGGGCGAGATGGCAGTCGCGTACTTCTACGGGCATGCCCCACAGGGCTTCTGGCCGGTCCTCAACCAGGGGCATACCGCGATTCTGTTTTGCTTCCTGTTCCTGTATCTCTCCGCCGCAGGCCCGGGACCCTGGAGCCTGGATGCGATCAGAGATCGGCGAGGTTCCTAAGGCTTACGCGGTCATGCCTAAAACCCCCGCCGAGGTCGTGCGCATCGCCGGACGCGAGGTCTCGATCTCCAACCCGGACAAGGTGCTCTTTCCCCAACCGGGCTACACCAAGCGCGATCTGGTGCAGTACTACCTTACCGTCGCCGATGGAGCGCTCCGCGGCGCCGGCGGCCGTCCCAACATGCTGGTGCGCTATCCCAACGGCGTGGCAGAGGAACATTTCTACCAGAAACGGGCTCCCACCTCTCGACCTACCTGGATCGAGGTCGTATCCCTCCAGTTTCCCTCCGGCCGGAGCGCGGACGAGGTAGTTCCCCGCGATGCAGCGGCACTCGCCTGGCTGGCCAACCTCGGCTGCCTGGAGCTGCATCCCCATCCAGTTCGAGCCGACGACCTGGACCATCCTGACGAGTTGCGGGTGGACCTCGACCCGGTGCCCGGAGTGCAGTGGGACCAGGTACGGCAGGTGGCGCACGTGGTCGATGCGACGCTCAAGGACTTCGGTCTCACCGGCTGGCCCAAGACATCAGGCTCCCGCGGCATGCACGTGAACGTCCGGATCGAGCGGCGCTGGAGCTTCGATGAAGTGCGCCGAGCGGCGTTGGCGCTGGCGAGAGAGGTGGAGCGGCGGGCGCCATCCATCGCGACCAGCAAGTGGTGGAAGGAAGAGCGGCACGGCGTGTTCGTGGACTACAACCAGAACGCGAAGGACCGCACCGTCGCTTCTGCCTACTCGGTTCGAGCCCGCGAGCATGCGCCGGTCTCCGCGCCCCTCACCTGGGACGAGGTGGACAGCTGCGAGCCCACTGAGATCACTCTGGCGACGATGCCGGCTCGCTATGCCAAGCTGGGGGACCGGCACGAGGGGATCGATCGGAGCGCGGGATCGCTGGAACCGCTGCTCCAGCTCTCCGCCAAACACGAGAAGGAAGGTCTGGGCGACGCGCCCTGGCCGCCCCACTACGAGAAGAAGCAGGGCGAGCCGCGGCGGGTGCAACCCTCAAAGCGCCGAGTCTCCAAACATCCACTGATCGAGATCGGAAGAGCCCAGAAGAAGGAAGACGCGCTGGCTGGACTCGACCGCTGGAAGGCGCGCCACCCGGAAGCCGCTTCTCACCTGGAGCCGGCCGACGTGCTGGTAGACTCTATGCGGGGACGGTTCACGACTTGGACCCGGATCCGGCTCAACCTGCAGCACGTCCCAACCGAGCTGCGGCCCGATCAGGAGCCGCTCGATCCCGACGAAAAGACTTTGTCCAGCTCGTAGCGTGGGGTCACGTCGAGCTGGTCGTACCGACACTCGCTCGGCGGCTTGTCCGGACGCCAGCGCAGGAAGGTGGTGGCATGACGAAACCGGTCGCCCTGCAGGTGGTCGTACTTGACCTCGCAGACCCGCTCGATCCGGAGCGGCTCCCAGGAGAGATCCTTGCCTGCGCTCCAGCGGCTCTGTCCTCCCGGCATCCGATCCATCCCACTCCCTTCCGCCTGGGCCCACGCCCGCCAGGGATGGCTTTCCATCGCGTTCTCCCGAAGCGGGGCCAGCTCGGCGGCGAGCTCCTTCCGCCTGGCCATGGTGAAGGACGAAGTGACGCCGACGTGCTGCAGGGTACCCCGATCGTCGTAGAGACCCAGCAGCAGCGATCCGACCAGGCCCTTCCCGTTCTTGTGCCAGCGGAACCCAGCCACGACGCAGTCGGCCGTGCGGACATGCTTCACCTTGATCATCGCCCGCTTGCCCGGCTGATAGGGGCTCTCTTCCGGCTTGGCGATGACCCCGTCGAGCCCGGCGCCCTCGAACTGGTCCAGCCACTCGAGCGCGAGCGCCCGATCGCGGGTGACCGGGGTGAGATAGACCGGTGGACCGACGCCCGCCAGCAGTCGCTCCAGCCCGGCTCGCCGCTCCTTTTGCGGTTTCGGCATCAGGTTCTCGCCCCCTACGGCCAGCAGGTCGAAGGCGACAAAGGAAGCCGGCGTCTCCTTGGCCAGCTTGGCCACCCGGGATGCCGCCGGATGCAGCCGCAGCTGCAAGGTGTCGAAGTCGAGACCATGCGGAGTCATGATCACGATCTCGCCGTCGAGCACGCAGTTGGGCGGGAGCCGCTGAAGCAGGGCTTCGTGCAGCTCCGGGAAGTAGCGGTCGAACGGCCGGGTATCTCGACTCTGGATGTAGACGTCGTCGGAGCCGCGAAAAACAATGGCTCGGAATCCATCCCACTTGGGCTCGTACAAGAACGGGCCCGGAGAGGGCAGCTCCTCCGCGAGCTTTGCCAGCATTGGCTCGATCGGGGGGGCGATAGGAAGCGGTTCCGATGTAGTGCGCGGGCTCATGTGATATCTCGCGTAACAGTCATCGCGAGGGGGCGAAGCCCCCGTGGCGATCCAGCTGTCGCTCGGCGGGATTGCTTCGGACACTGTGTGTCCTCGCAATGACTGGAGCTCGTGCGACTCGCCGAGAGTGGATCGGGCTCGCGGTCATCGCCCTGCCCTGCATGCTGTACTCGATGGACCTCACGGTGCTCAACCTCGCCGTGCCGGCGATCAGCCGCGAACTCGAGCCCAGCAGCGCCCAGCTGCTCTGGATCCTCGACATCTATGGGTTCCTGGTCGCCGGATCGCTCATCACCATGGGCACTCTGGGCGACCGGATCGGGCGGCGCCGGCTGCTGATGATTGGTGCCGCTGCATTCGGCCTGGCTTCGATCTTCGCCGCCTTCGCGAACACTGCCGGCATGCTGATTGCCGCTCGCGCCGTGTTGGGATTGGCCGGGGCCACGCTTGCCCCGTCCACCCTGTCCCTCATCCGCAATATGTTCCTCGATCCGGCGCAGCGCACCTTTGCCATCGGTGTCTGGGTCACCAGCTACTCGGTAGGCGGGGCGATCGGACCACTGCTCGGCGGAGTGGTGCTGCAATACTTCAACTGGGGAGCGGTCTTCCTTCTCGGCGTTCCAGTCATGCTGCTCCTGCTGGTCGTGGGTCCGATGCTGCTGCCGGAGTTTCGCGATCCCAAGGCCGGCAGACTCGACCTGCTGAGCGCCGTGCTGTCGCTGGCCGCGGTGCTGCTTGTGATTTATGGCCTTAAGCGGATCGCGGAGGACGGTTTGGACTGGCCGCAGGTACTGGCCATCTTTGCCGGAGCCGGGCTTGGCTATCTCTTCGTCCGCCGCCAACGAACGCTGGCCCATCCCTTCATCGATCTCCATCTCTTCCGCTCGCCGGCCTTCAGCGCCTCACTAGGTGCCTACACCCTCGCCACCTTCGTGGGATTCGGAGCCTACATCTTCATCGCCCAGTATCTCCAGCTGGTGCTCGGCCTGTCGCCCCTGGCAGCTGGGCTCTGGACCGTGCCATCCATGCTGGCGTACATCGCCGGATCGCTGCTGGTTCCGGCGATCGCGCGCAAGGTGCGGCCGGTGTACCTGATGAGCGTGGGCTTGCTCATCGCCGCGGCGGGCTTCGGAGTCTTGGTTCTGGTAGACCGGGACACCAGTCTCGCTGTGCTGGTGGCGGGGATGGTGATCTACTCGATCGGCATCTCGCCAGTGGTGATCCTTGCGACCGATCTCATCGTGGGATGCGCGCCGGTCGAACGCGCTGGTGCGGCAGGTGCGATCTCGGAGACCAGCTCGGAGCTGGGCGGCGCGCTCGGTATCGCCGTGCTGGGGAGTGTGGGGACCGCAGTGTATCGAGCCGCGATGGCGGATGCGGTGCCGGCGGGGGTTCCGCTGCCCGCGGCGGAAGTCGCCCGCACCACCCTGGGCGCGGCGCTCGCCGAGGCGGGGAAACTGTCCGCTTCGTTGGGAACCGATCTGGCGTCAATGGCTCGAGGGTCGTTCGTGGAGGCGTTGCAGGTCGCCTCGGCTGTCTGCGCCGCAATCTCCATTGCGACGGCGGTCATGATCCTGCTGCTGCTTCGAAATGAACGTGCCGGATCAGAGGCGTCAGCTGAGCCGGCGCCCGCGCTGTCTCGCTAAGACACGGCCGTCATTGCGAGCGGCTTAGCCCCGAGGCAATCCCGCCGCTAAGCATCGGGATCGCCACGCGCCCTTCGGGCGCTCGCAATGACTGAGCCGCGCTGCTTCAGCTCACACCCAGGGCAGCCCGGCGCCTAGCGCCCGCGGCACCACCTGGGTCCTGGCGTCCGCCCGGACCAGGAGTGATCCATTGGAGTGGACCAGGGCGTTGAGAATGTCGTAGGTCCCGGGCTCGGGGACGGTCAGCCCGTCGAGCACGACCTCGGTGGGAAGCGGATTCCCGTCACCCTCACTCAGCACCTCCCGGATGTGGATCGGTCCCATGGTGCAGAAGAAGATGGCACCGACGTTGGTGTCGGGCGTGGTCCGCCAGCCCTCGACCGCCGCGGTCACCCGGATGCCGGTCAGGTCAGCGCGGATCTCCTGGCCATGGCGAATCTGGGCTTCATTCATGCGCTCCCGGAGACGGTAGCTCTGGGAGTGAGCAAAGACACGTGGTTCCATATGGTCCCCCTGGATTGCCCGGCAGCGCCGGGCGGTGATTCGGCCTGCGTTTCCAACCTAGAATCGGATCGCGGCGTTGTCGGTGGGGACCATGCAGTGCGAGGAGTGGCGCGGGTCACCAAAGGGCGGGTAAGACAGTAAGCGGATAAGCGGGTAGGAGCATCGACTGGCAGCTGCCTTACCCTCTTACCCACCTACCCACCTACCCGCCATTTTCATTCATCACCTCACCGGAGTGATCCATGCGCTACCTGCTCTGTACGCTACTAGCTCTTGCCGCTTGTGAGCGGCGGGACACTGCCCGTGACGTTTCAGCCGCCGACACAACCGCCCTCGGCAACACCAGCGGGCGAGACACCACGGGCCCGGGCGGCCAGACGATGACGGCCCTGCCCGATCGGCTCCTCGGCAGCTGGAAGGCCCAGGGCTACGACGCCGGGTCCAGCCGGGGCCAGCCGTTCACCATCACCTGGACCAGGGCGCCCGATGGCAGCCTGACCGGCAACATCGCATTCGAGGGAGGGGAACAGTACGCCGTGAAGGTGGTGTCTACCAGCGATACCGTGATCGTCTACGAATCGGAGCTGCACCGAAGCCCGACGCTCAAGACCCAGGTAGTGACCCGGACCCAGGCGCGGGTGATCGGCGACACGCTGGTGGGGAGCTACACCGCGCGGTCGCCGAAGGGTGGCAAGGTGCTGAAAGGAACCTTTAGAGCGACCCGTGGGTAGGCGGGGCCCTACCTCCCAGCTGCCGCCACGCTGTCTCTTGCCTGAGGAGCGCGGCGGAGACTGTCGCCCTGGAGAGGGACCCGCCTCACCTGGGGCTGGGCCCCCTCCAGCTCGTCCGCGATCCGGTCCGCCTCGTACACCTTGCGCAGCGCTTCGGTAAGCCCGCGGGAGTGCACCGCGACGGCCCGGGCCTCCTCGTCCGTATAGAGGAAGCGATTCGGCAGCTGCTGGATATTGCCGTCGAAGATCAGACCTACCACCTCGGCGTTTTGATTGATCACCGGGCTGCCTGAGTTGCCACCGATGATGTCGTTGGTAGTGACGAAGTTGAACGGCTGGGACAGGTCCAGCCGGGCCCGGCGGGTCTTCCACCGCTCGGGCAGCTTGAACGGAGGCTTATCGTCGAACTCCGCTGAGCGGTTATAGAGCCCATAGAACGTGGTCTTGTACGGCGCCAGGGTTCCGTTGTTGGGATAGCTCTTCACCACCCCGTCGCTGATCCGGAGACTGAAGGTGGCGTCGGGCGGGAGGGACCGGCCGTACGCGGCATAGATTGCCTGGCCAACTTTCTCGGCGTTCGCCGAGATCACGTCGTTGAGTCGGGCGGCGCGCTGCTGCACCCGCATGGCGATCGGATTGAGCTTGCGAGCCAGCACGACCAGCGGATCGGTTGACTTCGCCACCGCTGCGGATCCTCCCTCGATCAGCTGGGCCCGCACCGTCGAGTCCGCCAGCTTACTTCCGTTGACCGCCGCCTCCGCCGCCACCTCAGGGCTGCGTCCGCCCAGGAACGCAGAGAGGAACGGATCGTTGACCGGCAGATCCTTGCTCGCCTGGGTGAGCCACGCCTGCAGCATCTGTTTCTCTGCCTCGGGCTCGCTCTCAATCGGGCCGAGCACCGCGCTCTTGAGCGTTTCGATTCCGGGACCGCGATACTGGGGCAGCCGCAGCGAATCGGGCAGCTTCCCCTGCTCCGGGATCCGGACGGCTGCACCGGCGACATTGAGCAGCGGCGAGCCGCTGAAGCTGTACCAGCGCTGCTGCTTGGCCAACCCGGCTAACTGGCGCTGCGCGGTTGCAATGGCATCCCAGGAGGGGCCATAGCGGGCCTTGAGCTTGGGATCGGCGTTGATCCTCCGGCGGAAGTCCCGCTCGAACGAACGCTTCTTGGCCATTACGCTCGAATCCTGCAGCCCGGAGAGGTAGCCGGTTACCGCCTTCTTGGAGTTCTTCAGGCTGAAGATCTGGTTTTCCAAGGCCCGACGGGTTTCCTCGTCCTGTTTCGACAGCTCCTCCAGGACTGCAAGGTTCCGGTCATAGGAGCTGAGCTGGGCCGGATACTGCACATCCCGGAGGTACTCCATCTGAGCGACGGTGAGCAGCCGCCCGGTCGAGCCCGGATTTCCGGTGACGAAGACCAAGTCGCCCTCTTTGGCTCCCTGGCGACTCCATCTGAGATAATTCTTGGGCTGGTAGGGCCGGCCGTTCTCGTACACCCGCATGAGGCTCAGATCGAGATCGTAGCGGGGGTAGGTGAAGTTGTCGGGGTCGCCGCCGAAGAAGCTGATCGCCTCTTCCGGGGCCATTACCAGCCGGAGGTCGTCGAAACGCTTGAACCGGTAGAGCGAGTACGCTCCCCCCTGATAGTAGGAGATCACCTGGCACTTGGTGGTCGCATCGGTCTCACAGCTCTTGGTGAGGGAGTCGATGGCGACATTGCGCTGGGTAACTTGTTTGGCAGGTGCCTTCGAGGTCACAGCGCTCTGGACCTTCCCGGTCACGTCCTCGATGGACTGCAGCTGATCCACGTAGAGCCCCTCGCACTTCCGCTCGTCCGCCTGAGTCTTGGCGACGAAGCCCAGCTCCTGGAAGTTGGAGTCAGGTGTGGACACGCTGGTGATGCACTCGCGAGCGCAGTGATGGTTGGTCATCACCAGCCCGTTGGAGGAGACAAACGAGGAGGAGCAGTTGGGCAGCCGGATCGAGGCCAGCCGCACGTTGTCCAGCCAGGCCTTGGTCGGGCTGAATCCATAGCGGGCCTTCCAGTAGTCGGTTGGCGGCGCATCAAAGGTCCACATGGTGCCGAACTCCTTGATGAACCCGGCCGGCAGCTTCTCGGTGGCAAGCTCGGCGGCCGCGGTCTCCTGGGCCGGAGCGGAACGAGCTATGAAGAAGAAAGCGAGGAAGGCCGTCAGTCCTGCAATCCGAATCCCACGCATCGTCGGTGCCTCATTCAGGGGTGTGTGCCGGGCGGAATGTAGCTCTACGGACCGCACCACGGTACGGCGGCATGTGATCCGGATCACGGCCTCACTATTATTTCTTCATGCCTCTCACCCGCCGCGACTTTCTCCGGGCCTCCGCCGCCGGCGTGGGTCCGGGAACCGCTCTCGGTTCCCTCCTGGGGCTGGGCGCCAACCTGGCACCGGCCACCGTCCGGGCTCAGCAGCTCCGGATTCGCAACGCCAAGGTCACGCCGAGTGTGTGCCCCTACTGCTCGGTGGGCTGTGCTCTGTTGGTCCACACCATCGGGAATGACATCATCAACATCGAGGGCGACAAGCGCAGCCCCCACAGCGAGGGCTGCCTCTGCCCCAAGGGCGCGGCCACCTATCAGCTGCACAAGAATCCCAATCGGGCAACGAAAGTGCTGCACCGGAAGCCCGGGGCGACCCGCTGGGAGGAGGTCGAGCTCGAATGGGCCATGGACCGGGTGGCTGCCCTCGTCAAGAAGACGCGGGACGAGACCTTCGTAGAGCGGCTGGAGAACGGCCGCCTGGTCAACCACACCACGGCCATCTTTGCCCTGGGCGGAGCTACCCTGGACAATGAGTGGAATCACCTGCAGCAGAAGCTCATGCGGGGGCTGGGCGTGGTGGCCATCGAAAATCAGGCCCGAATATGACACTCCTCTAGCGTCCCCGGTCTGGGGACCCGGCTTGGTCGCGGCGCGGCGACCCACTACCCGCGCGATTTGATCTTCTCGGACTGCATCGTGTTCGAGGGCTCCAACATGGCGGAGTGCCACCCGGTGGCGTTCCGCTGGCCGATGAAGGCCAAGACCGAGAACGGGGCCAAGCTGATCCACATCGATCCTCGCTTCACCCGCACCAGCGCGATGTGCGACATCTACGCTCCGGCCCGCGCCGGTAGCGACATCGCCTTCCTCGGCGGCCTCATCAACTACGTCCTGCACAGCGAGCGTTGGAACAGCGACCCGTTCTTCCGCGAGTACGTGGTGAATTACACCAACGCCGCCACCATCATCCGGAAGGATTTCAAGGACGCCGAGGATCTGGAAGGCGTCTTTTCCGGACTGATGGAATACCAGAACAAGGCCGGATGGCCGTACGACGGTTTTGTCGGCACCTACCAGACCGACTCCTGGCAATACTCGAGGCACGGTGAAGAGCAGGGCGAGCCGCGGGGGGCGGAGGAGAGCTCGTCCCCCGGCAGGAGAGAGGCTCAGCGGAAGACCAGCCAGAAGCAGTCGCTCGAGTCGGTGATCCGCTCGCTCCTCAAGCCTCCGCCCGAGCGGGACGAAACCCTCAAGAACCCGCGCTGCGTGCTTCAGGTGGTGAAGCGCCACTTCAGCCGGTACACACCGGAGATGGTGGAGCAGGTAACAGGCTGTCCCAAGGAAACATTCCTCAAAGTGGCCGAGACGGTGCTGGCCAACTCGGGGCGGGAGCGAACCACCGGGTGGGTCTACGCCGTCGGGTGGACCCAGCACACCAACGGTCCCCAGGTGATCGGCTGCTGCGCCCTGCTCCAGCTCCTGCTGGGCAACATGGGCCGACCCGGCGGCGGTATCATGGCGCTCCGGGGCCATGCGTCGATCCAGGGGTCGACCGACGTCCCTACCCTGTATCACAGCATCCATGGCTACATGCCGGCGATGTCGGCGCTCAAGGATCACCAGACCCTCCGAGACTACCTGGCCACCGAAGGGGTACCCACCGGCGTATGGGCCGGCATGCCGAAGTTTCTGGTCTCCTACCTTAAATCGATGTACGGGACCGCGGCGACGCCGGAAAATGATTTCGGGTACGACTGGCACCCCAAGATCTCGGGCGACCATTCCCATATGCCGATGTTCGTCTCGATGGCCGACAAGCGAGTGAAGGGGATGATCTGCGTGGGCCAGAATCCGGCGACGTCGCTCAACTCCGCGCTCGAGCGCCGCGGGATGCGGACACTCGAGTGGCTGGTGGTGAAGGACAACTTCCTCACCGAGTCCGCGACCTACTGGTACCGGGCTCCCGAGGTGGAGCGCGGCGAGGTCAAGCCGGAAGACATCCCCACCGAGGTGTTCTTCTTCCCCTCGGCCCAGGTCGCAGAGACCGAGGGCAGCTTCACCAACACCCAGCGGATGCTGCAATGGCACTTCAAGGCCGCCGACCCACCGGGCGATTGTCGCTCGGATCTCTGGTTTACCCACCAGCTCGCCCTCCGGCTCAAGTCCCTCTATGCCGAGAGCAGCCTGCCGCGTGACGAGGGCTTCAAGAAGATGGTATGGGAGTTCGATCCCGATCCCATCCGGGTGGCGTTTCCAGTTCCCGCGACCAGCTTCATCGCTGGTGAGCCGGATGCCCAGAAGGTGCTGCGGGAGATCAACGGCTATAGCACCGGCTTTCCGGACCAGCATCTCGCCGGGTACGACGAGCTGAAGGACGACGGTTCCACCACCTGCGCCTCGTGGATCTATTGTGGCGTGTTCCCCGCGCCGGGCCAGAACCTGGCAGCCGTCCGCATTGCCAGTCCGCCGGAGGCGAGGGGATCTCTCCTGACCTGGGGCTGGACTTGGCCGGCGAACCGGCGGTTGATCTACAACCGGGCCTCGGCTGACCCGGCCGGGCGGCCCTGGAGCGAGCGAAAGAAGTGGATTTGGTGGGATCGAAGCCGGAAGAAGTGGATGGGCCACGATGTTCCCGATTTTCCAGCTACCAAGCCGCCGGACGCGCGGGCGAAACCGGGCGCCATCGGCCTGGATGCCCTCTCGGGTAAGAGCCCGTTCATCCTTAAGCCGGACGGCGTGGGCTGGCTGTTCAATCCCGCGGGACTGCTCGACGGGCCGCTCCCCACTCACTACGAGCCGATCGAATCGCCGGTGCGAAACGCTCTGTATCGCCAGCAGGCGAGTCCAGTACTCAAGTACTGGAATCACGACGGCAACCCGCTCGCACCGGTACAGGACCCGCGCTTTCCCTACGTCATCACCACCTACCGCCTGACCGAGCACTACCTGGCGGGAGCGATGAGCCGCTGGAACCCCTGGTTGGCCGAGCTGATGCCGGAGCTGTTCATCGAGCTGTCGCCCGAGCTGGCCCAAGAAAAAGGGATCCGCAATACCGATTGGGTGCGGATCAGCACGCCGAGGGCGGAGATCCGGGCCAAGGCGTTGGTGACCCGGCGGCTGCGGCCATTCCAAATGGGCGGCCAGGTGGTACATCAGGTGGGGATGCCCTGGCACTGGGGCTGGGAGGGCGTGGTCATCGGCGATGTGGTGAACACGCTGGCGGCGATGGTGGGCGATCCGAACGTCTCGATTCACGAAGGCAAGGCGTTCGTGTGCAACGTGGAGAAAGGATGATGGGAAGCGGGGAAGCAGGGAGGCGGAGCGGGTCTCACCGAGTCATTGCGAGGACGCGCGGCGTCCGAAGCAATCTCGGGAACGCGCTGAAGCAGTTGGATTGCTTCGCTACTACCCTCGCAATGACTGAGAGGGGCCACCGTGGCTGAACCAATGGGTTTTTATACGGATACCACGGTCTGCATCGGCTGCAAGGCGTGCGAGGTCGCCTGCAAGCAGTGGAACCAGCTCCCAGCCACCGAGGGTGGCGCCCATGAGATGAGCGGTGACAGCTACGACAACACCCAACGGCTCGACGGGATCCACTGGCGGCACGTGAAGTTTATCGAGCAGTTCAGCGAAGACCGGAGCGACGGCCGCTGGCTCATGATGAGCGACGTCTGCAAGCATTGCGTCAACGCGCCCTGCCTCGAGATCTGCCCCACCGGCGCCATCATCCGGACCGAGTTCGATACCGTCGTCATTCAGAGCGACACCTGCAACGGCTGCCGAGCCTGTATCGGCGCGTGTCCCTTTGGCGTCATCGGGATCAACGATGTTTCTAACGTCGCCCAGAAGTGCACCCTCTGCTACGACCGCTTGCAGGCGGGCATGGAGCCGGCCTGCTCCCAGGCCTGTCCCACCGATTCGATTCGGTTCGGGCCCATCCGAGAGTTGAAGCAGATGGCCGAGGCGCGGGTGACTCAGCTACACCAGCTGGGCGAAAAGCGAGCGCACCTCTACGGCGCGGACGAGAAGTTCCTGGGTGGGCTCAACTCGTTCTACTTGCTGGTGGACCAGCCCGAGGTGTATGGACTGCCTCGCTCGCCCAAGATGCCGACCCGGAACCTGATTCCCAGCTCGCTATGGTCGACGGCGGGCGCGGCGGTGCTAGCGTTGCTAGGAATGGTAGGGCTCCGGAAGCGCCGCATGGATGAGCGCGCGGCGGAGGGGGACGTCGATGTCTGATACCTTCTTCACCGCCTCGCCCCACTGGGCCTGGTACATCATCCTCTACTTCTTCATCGGAGGCATTGCAGGGACTGCGTTCCTGCTCTCCTCTTTGCTTTACCTGTCCGCCGGACCGACTGACCGCCCGACCGCTCGGTCGGCCGACCAACCGCTCATCCGCCTGGGCTACTACGTCGCCTTCATCGGCGCGGTGCTCAGCGGCATCATCCTCACCATTGACCTCGACCGCCCGCTCCGATTCTGGCACATGGTGATCCAGAACCACACCGGACTCCCGATGTTCAAGTTCTGGGTGCCCATGTCGGTCGGCGTGTGGGGGTTGGCCCTGTTCGGGTTGTTTGCCTTTCTCGGAGCGCTTTCATCGTTCAGTGAAGAGCGGCCCAACATTCGGCTGCTGCAGTCTGTGCCGATCCGTGTTGTCCGCCGGCGGGGACCCTCGATTGCAATCGCCGTGCTGGGCAGCATCTTCGGGCTCTTCCTGGCCGGATACACCGGAGTCCTCCTGGCCGTGACCAACCGGCCGGTCTGGGCCGACAGCAGCCTGCTGGGGCTGCTCTTCCTGGTGTCAGCGGCCTCCACCGGCGCCGCCACCATGCTGCTGCTGGCGGCCTGGCAGCGAGCCGGCCACCCGGCCTCCATCCGCTGGCTCTCCTGGTTCGATCAGCGGGTGCTTCTGTTGGAGCTGCTGGTGCTTGTCATCTTCCTCCTGTCGCTGGGCTCGGTCGCCCGAGTCTTTCTAAGCTGGTGGGGAGTGCTGCTGGTGGTCGGTGTCGTCGGGGTAGGCATCGTGGCGCCGCTGGTTCTGCAGCGCACTCACCGGATCGGATCATTCCGGCACCATGCTCGGGCCGCAATGTTGGTCCTGCTCGGCGGGTTCCTGCTCCGCGTGGTAGTGCTGCTCTCCTCAAATCAGATTCAGGTGCTGGGCTCGGGAGTAGTGGGGCGATGAGAAAATCAGCCAGCCGTCATTGCGAGGGTGCGGAGCACCCGAAGCAAACCGGTTGCTCGGCTATGAGTGCGGGGGGATTGCTTCGTACGCTTCGCGTCCTCGCAATGACTGGCATAAGCGCACTTCTGCTTACCGCTTGTGCCAGCCCGGAGGCCGGCAGAAGACCCGGCCAGCCCGGTGCCGACATCGGCAACCGGGGGCGGCCGGTCGAGATGCACGCCGGGGCCAACCCCTATCACGATACTCCTTGCGTGGAACAGATCGAATGCACGGGACCACCGCCCGTCTTCGGACGGACTTCGCCGCCAGACTAGCCGGGCTCGAGCGCGACCGTCCGGAGTGGAAGACCTGGCTGGCGCTCCTGCGCGAGGTTGAGTGGGAGCTGGGCAACGAGTCCCCGGCCGCCAGTCGCCAGTCGCCGGTCGTGAGTCCCGACACTCCGATGCTCCAGGGTCAAGCCCTCCAGGTTGACCCGAGCAGGCTGCAGAGTCTGGTCCGTCGCCTGACTGCTGTCGCCGGTGGCTCCCTGCAAGACTATCGGCCCAACCGAGACGAAGCGACTCGGCTGCTCGACGCCGCTGTGCGAATGGACGAACCGGCGATCTCGGTCATGGCCGCGGATGCACGCATCGATGCTCAAGCGCTCGGCTCGATCGCCTATCTGGCCGCCTTCCCGGTACTCACCGGCTACGCCCGACAGCTGCAGAGCCAGGTCTCCAAAGGGTGGTCTCACGGGTACTGTCCCATCTGTGGGGCCTGGCCCACCCTTGCCGAGCGAAGGGGGCTCGACCGGTCCCGTTGGCTCCGTTGCGGCCGCTGCAGCGCTGCCTGGGAGGTGGTGCCGCTCTGGTGCAACTACTGCGGCGAGAACGACCACCACAAGCTGGGATCTTTGGTGCCGGATGGGACCGGCGAGACACTCAAGATGGATACCTGCGAGACCTGCCGAGGATACCTCAAGTCGCTGGCGACCCTGCTGGCTCTAGAGCCGTTCGAGCTGCTGCTGCAGGATCTGGAGACGGTGGAGCTGGATCTGGTTGCGGTCGAGTGGGGATATCGGAGGCCGGAGAGAGTCGCGAATCACGAGTCGCGAGCTGCGGATGGGGGGGCAAGTTGAAGGCCCAGCCTGACAGCTCAACGTCCGCGACTCATGACCCGCGACTCGCGACTGCTCTGCGCCCCGCCGACGTGTGCCACTACCTCCTCGCCGCGCTTGACGCCAGCGAGGGACGGCGGCGGCGCCGGAAGCGCGACACGACCCCCGACGCGATCGGTCTGACCATCAAGCGCCGCCTGCTGGAGGGCATCGTGCGCGATGATCCCGACCCCGAGCACTTCGAGGGGTGGCTGTTCCAGCAAAGCGAAGCCGGCCCCGCCGATGCCAGCGGGCCAATCCGAGCCATGGCGCTCGAGGTGTGGGCCGACTGGCAGCTGGCCATGACGTCGGCCGCGTTCCGCTCCTGGCTGGAACAAGGCGCGCCCTCCGCTGACCAGCCGACCG
>CBFGTM010000056.1:0-22996 GCA_965652025.1 uncultured Gemmatimonadales bacterium | reverse complement strand
TCCGCGAAGGGGGCCGGACGGTGGGCGCCGGCGTCGTCACCAAGATTCTGAAATAGGACGGTCAGTGCCGAGAGACAAAATCATTCTCGAGTGCACCGAGTGCAAAAACCGCAACTTCTTTACTGACAAGAACAAGCGGAAGCACCCGGAGCGGGTGGAGCGGCGGAAATACTGCCCCCGGTGTGATACCCACCGGGTGCACAAGGAGTCCAAGTAGGCATGGATACAGCGCAGGTCAGCCAGCGGTCGAACAAACTGATCGGCTGGGTGCCCCGTACTCTGGGTTTTCTTGCGGCCGTCCGCGACGAGCTCAAGAAGGTCACCTGGCCCACTAGACCCGAGCTGATCAAGGCCACTCGGATGATCATCGTGCTCTCCATTCTGCTGGGGATCACGATCGGTCTCCTGGACTGGCTGCTCCAACTGATTCTCGTTGGGGGAATCGCGCGACTCGCGCGCTAGGACATAGATGGAATACCGCTGGTACGCGATACAAACGACGGCCGGGCACGAAAACAAGGTTCGGGGCCTGTTACAGCGCCGAATCGAGGAGGATCCGCGTCCGGCCGAAGCAAAGCTGATCCGCCAGGCCCTGGTGCCGGTTCAGGAAGTGATCGAGATCAAGAACGGCAAGAAGGTCAATGTGGAGCGGAAGCTCTACCCGGGCTACGTGTTGGTTGAAATGGCCATGAGCCAGGAGGCCCTGCACGTGGTCAATAGTATCCAGGGCGTGATCAAGTTCGTGGGCACCGGCAAGATGCCCCAGCCGCTCCGGCAGGACGAGGTCAACCGGCTCCTGGGCATCGCCGAGGCTGTAGCCGAGGCCGAGCCCAAGGAAGAGATTCCGTTCCTCATCGGACAGGTGGTCGAGATTACCGAAGGGCCGTTCTCCGACTTCAGCGGCACGGTGGAGGAAGTCCTGGCCGACAAAGGGAAAGTCCGGGTGACGGTGAGTCTGTTCGGCCGGCCGACGGCAGTCGAGTTGGATTACTTGCAATTGCGCGGACACTAGCGGTCTAGAGTCAGGACTGTTTCCCGCCACCGCGCGGGTCATCGCGGGAGTCACCCTAAGGGGCTGACGCTACAGGAGGTAAGATGGCAAAGAAGATCAACGCCATGGTCAAGCTGCAGGTCCCGGCTGGAGCGGCAACGCCGGCGCCGCCGGTGGGCACCGCCCTTGGGCCCCATGGCGTCAACATCATGGAGTTCGTGAAGCAGTTCAACGCGCGGACCCAGAGCCAGTCCGGGATGGTTATCCCGGTTGTGGTGACGATTTTCGCCGATCGGACATTCACCTTCATTACCAAGACCCCCCCGGCGCCCAACCTGCTTCTGAAGGAGGCGGGCATCGAGAAGGGGAGTGGACAGCCCAACCGCACCAAGGTCGGCCGGGTAACCCGGGCTCAGGTCAAGAAGATCGCCGAGATCAAGATGGCCGATCTCAACGCCGCCGACTTGGATAGTGCCATGCGGATGATCGCGGGGACCGCGCGCTCCATGGGGCTGGAGGTGGTGGACTGATGGCTACCAGGGGCAAGAAGTTCCGCGCCGCGGTGGCCAAGGTGGATCGTACCCGCCAATACGCCATTCCAGAGGCGGTGTCTCTGGTGAAGGGTTCCTCCTTTGCCAAGTTCGACGAAACCGTCGATGTGGCCGTCAACCTGGGAGTAGACCCCCGGCACGCCGACCAGGTGGTCCGGGGGACCGTTGTCCTCCCCCATGGAACCGGAAAGTCGGTTCGTGTGTTAGTGATAACCCAGGGCGACCGGGTACGGGAAGCGGAGGCAGCCGGGGCCGACTTCGTCGGTGTCGAATATATCCAGAAGATCAAAGACGGCTGGCTGGATTGTGACGTCATTGTGGCAACCCCTGACGTCATGGGTCAGCTCGGCCAGTTGGGACGGGTGCTGGGTCCTCGCGGGCTGATGCCCAACCCCAAGGCCGGCACGGTCACGATGGATGTGGGGCGGGCCGTCAGGGAGATCAAGGCCGGCAAGATCGAGTTCCGGGTGGACAAGAGTGGGAACGTCCATGCGCCGGTGGGCAAGGTGTCGTTCTCCCCGGATCAGCTGGCAGCCAACGTGCAGGCCTTCATGGACACCATCGCCCGGGCCAAGCCAGCAGCAGCCAAGGGCACCTACATCCGCTCGGCTACCGTCTCCAGCACCATGGGGCCGGGCGTGCGGCTGGAAACGGCGGGGTACCGATGAACAAGACTGAGCGCCAGGAAACGGTGGAGAGCCTCACCGAGCAGTTTCGGGCCTCGCCCAACCTGTACGTGACCGACTTCACCGGACTCAACGTGCTCCGGATGACCGAGTTCAGGCGGCGGCTGCGCTCGGCAGGGGTCACCTACGTGGTGGTCAAGAACACCTTGGCCCAGCGGGCCCTGGCGGCGAACCAGGTTACGGGCCTGGACGATCACCTGGCCGGCCCGACCGGGTTGGTCCTGGCCGGCCGGGACCCAATAGTGGCGGCGAAGGTGCTGACCGACTTCGCCAAGGAGTTCGAGAAGCCGGCCATCAAGATCGGCCTGGTGGACGGAAAGACGGTGACTGCGGAACAGGTTCTTCGGTTGGCTACGCTTCCGACCAAGGAGGTCCTCCTGTCGCAGTTAGCCGGTGCCATGCAGGCTCCAATGGCACAGCTCGCCGGGGTCATGAGCGGAATGTTGTACCAGGTTGTTGGCGCCCTCGAGGCGCTTCGCGCGCAGCGTTCGTAACAAATCACCGGATGGAGAGACCAAATCGATGCCCACCACCACGCTGAGTAACGAAGAGATTCTCGAGGCGATCGGCAACAAGACCGTTGTCGAGCTGGCCGAGCTGATCGAGGCGTTCAAGGCAAAGTTCAACGTCACGATCGCGGCAGCCGCAGCGGCCCCGGCCGCCGGCGGGGGCGGCGGCGCAGCTGCTCCGGCAGCTCCAGCCGAAGAGAAGACCGAATGGACCGTCGTCCTCAAGGAAGGCGGAGCCAAGAAGATCCAGGTCATCAAGGTGGTCCGGGAAGTGACCAGCCTGGGCCTGAAGGAAGCCAAGGATGCGGTGGACAACGTCCCCAGCAACATCAAGGAAGGCGTGTCCAAGGCGGAGGCCGAGGAAATCAAGAAGAAACTGGAAGAGCAGGGCGCAGTCGTCGAACTGAAGTAGCGCGAAGCCTTGTCCCGAGCCGGGGCCTTCGCGGTTCCGGTGAGGGACCTAGCGGCTTCAACCTATTTCAGTGAGACGAATGCAAACTCGAAGCTCTATCTGTCTGTTCCCGAATTTTGACGAGCCCCAGATGCGCGGGTTGCGCCGGGGCCATTTGTGTTGCGCGAGAGTGAGTGACTGATGCCTGAGACCCGATCGGTAATCACGTTCAGTAAGCGCGAGGGGGGCATGCCGATGCCGCACCTCCTCGACATTCAGACTGCCGCCTTCGAGACCCTGCTCGTGCCGGACGATGTCCATGGCGCTCGCCAGGATGTCTCGCTCGAGCGCGTCTTCCGGGACCTGTTCCCGATCACCGACGTCAACGAGAAGTACAAGCTCGAGTTCCTGGGTTACTCCCTGGGCGAGGCCAAGTACTCGGTGGAAGAGTGCATCGAGCGGGACATGACCTACGCGGCCCCGCTCAAGGCCAAGCTGCGCCTCGACGTCTACGAGGAGGTCGAAGGACAGAAGCGGCTCAAGAACGCCATCGAGAAAGAGGTCTATCTCGGCGAGCTGCCCATCATGACCCCGCTAGGCACGTTCGTCATCAATGGCGCCGAACGGGTCGTGGTCAGCCAGCTGCACCGCTCTCCGGGCGTGGTGTTCGAGGAGGACACCCACCCCAACGGACAGCGGCTCTTCTCGGCGCGGATCATCCCCTTCCGGGGGTCTTGGGTCGAGTTCACCATCGATATCCATGACGTGATCTTTGTGCATATCGACAAGAAGAAGAAGTTCCCGGCTACCGCGCTGCTGCGGGCCTTCGGCCACGGTGGCAACGCCGACATCCTCAAGCTGTTCTTCGCCACCAAAGAGCTGAACCTGACGGGCAAGCTCGAGGGGCGGCAGGAGAAGCGGGAAGTCATCGGCTCGCTGCTGGCCGCCGACGTGCCCAATCCTGAAGACCCGTCCGGTGAGCCACTGGGCGTGGTGGGCGACGAGCTGACCCAGGAGCGGCTCAATGAAATGCGGCACAAGGGGGTCAAGACCGCCCTCGTGTTCGCGGGCTATACCACACTGGACGTCCGGGAGGAGGAGCAGCCGACCTCGACCCGGGACCGGCAGAACCACGTGCTGGCGTTCGACGCCGCCGACCCCGAGACCGGGGAAGTCGTGGCCGAGGCCGGCGCCGAGCTGACCGATGCCCTTCGCAAGAAGCTGATCAAGGCCGGCGTCCATAAGGTGGAGGTGCTGCTTCCGGCCGGGCGGTCCGAGTCGCCCCTGATCAAGAACACCCTGGCAAAGGACCCGACCCACAGCGAGGCCGAGGCCCTGGAGCAGATCTACGCCCTGCTCCGGCCGGGTGACGCCCCCAACCTGGAGACCGCGCGGCAGCAGCTCCAGAAGCTCTTCTTCAACCCGAAGCGGTACGACCTGGGTCGGGTGGGCCGCTACAAGATCAACCAGCGGCTCAAGCTGAAGACCGATCCGAATCACACGGTCCTGACCGAGGACGACTTCGTCGCCATCATCCGCTACCTGATCGATCTCCACGACGGCCGCGGATTCACCGACGACATCGATCATCTGGGCAACCGGCGGATCCGGTCGGTGGGCGAACTGATCGCCAACCAGTTCTCAGTCGGCCTTTCCCGGATGGCCCGCTTGGTCAAGGAGCGGATGAGTATCAACTCCGACCCGGAGAAGATCTCGCTCGACGACCTGGTCAACGCGCGGACGGTGAGCGCGGTAATCCAGGCGTTCTTCGGATCCTCGCAGCTGTCCCAGTTCATGGACCAGACCAACCCGCTGGCCGAGCTGACCAACAAGCGCCGGCTCTCGGCGCTGGGTCCGGGCGGTCTGACGCGGGAGCGCGCCGGATTCGAGGTACGCGACGTCCACTACTCGCAGTACGGCCGGATGTGCCCGATCGAGACTCCCGAAGGTCCCAACATCGGACTGATCACCAGCCTCTCGACCTACGCCCGGATCAACGACCTCGGCTTCATCGAGACCCCGTACCGGGTGGTCAAGGGCGGCAAGGTAACCGACGAGATCCGCTGGCTGTCCGCCAGCGACGAAGAGGACTACGCGGTCGCCCAGGCCAATGCCCCGCTCAACTCAGACGGCACCTTTGCCGAACAGCTGGTTCTGAGCCGTAAGGGCGATGACTACCCGCTGCTTCCACCGGAGCGGATCGAATTCATGGATGTGGCGCCGGAACAGCTGGTCTCCATCGCTGCGGCCCTGATTCCGTTCCTGGAGCACGATGACGCGAACCGCGCGCTGATGGGCTCGAACATGCAGCGGCAGAGCGTGCCTCTCCTTTTCCCCCAGGCTCCGCTGGTCGGAACCGGTCTGGAGGAGAAAGTTGCGCGGGACTCGGGGGCGGTTATTGTCGCCCGCCGGGCTGGCACAGTCACCCGGGTTACGGCGGATGAGATCATCGTCGACGCCGGAACCAATGGCAACGGCACCGTGGGCGAGACCCCGCTCGCGCGGCTGCATCAGCACGACCGCTATCGGGTCAAGAAGTTCTGGCGCACCAATCAGGACACCGCCATCAACCAGCGGCCCCTGGTCCGGCTGGGCCAGCAGGTCGGGGCCGGCGAGATCATCGCAGACGGGGCCGCTACCGAAGGCGGCGAGCTGGCCTTGGGCAGCAACGTGCTGGTGGCGTTCATGCCCTGGTACGGTCACAACTTCGAGGACGCCATCGTGCTGAGCGAGCGGCTGGTAAAGGACGACGTGTACTCGTCGATCCACATCCAGGAGCTCGAGCTCCACGTTCGCGATACCAAGCGGGGGCAGGAGGAGATTACCCGGGAAATCCCCAACGTTTCGGACGAGAGCGTCGTCGACCTGGACGAGCGCGGAATTGTCCGGATCGGGGCTCACGTGAAGCCGGGTGACATCCTGGTCGGCAAGATCACCCCCAAGGGTGAGACCGAGCTGTCGCCGGAAGAGAAGCTGCTGACCGCCATCTTCGGCGAGAAGGCAAAGGATGTGAAGGACAGCTCGCTCAAGGTTCCCCCCGGCATGGCCGGCGTCGTCATCGACGTCAAGATCTTCAGCCGGATCGAAGATCAGGTGGTCGAGAAGGATCGGGGCGAGCGGATCGGCGAGGTCCGCCGGATCGAGAACGACGAGAAGGCCCGCATCAATGCAGTCATGCTGGACGAGCTCACCAACCTGCTCGACGGGCAGGAGGTGGCGCTGATGCTCAAGTCCGGCACGGTTGAGGAGTATCTCCCGGCCGGCACCCGGCTGACGCGGGCCACGCTGGACCAGCTGGAGCTGGCCGACGTGGATCTCAAGACGTTGCGGGTGGCGAACAAGGCGGCCAACGAGCGCATTCGGGCGGCCATCGACATGGCCGCGCGGGAGCGGGCGAAGGTCGAGGAGAAAGCGGAAGACCAGATCGACAAGATCCTCCAGCCGGACGAGCTGCCTCCCGGCGTCATCCAGCTGGTGAAAGTGTACATCGCCGAGAAGCGGAAGATCTCGGTAGGCGACAAGATGGCAGGGCGGCACGGGAACAAGGGCATCGTGGCCCGAATCGTTCCCGAGGAAGACATGCCATTCCTGCCGGACGGCACGCCGGTGGACATCGTGCTCAATCCGCTCGGCGTCCCCAGCCGTATGAACGTGGGCCAGATCCTGGAGACTCACCTGGGCTGGGCGGCCAGGATCCTGGGCTTCGAGGCCAAGACTCCGGTATTCCGAGGGGCCGACGAGGCCGAGATCGGAGCCCTGCTCCGGCTGGCCGGCTTCCGCTGGGCAGCCGAGGCCCTGCGGCTGCGGTCTCGCCCACCCGAGCTGACGCCTCAGGCGATCAGCCGGATGGTACAGGACCTCAAGAAGGTGGCGCCCAACGGGGAGCGCACGACTCTGCTGGAGGCCGGCATAGGAATGCTCGGCTCTCGTAGCGCATCCCAGGAAACTCGGGACCTGTTCCAGTCGGTCCGGGAGTTCCTGACGGATGCCGCGAAGGAGTTGGCGGAGCGCGAGCTCGGCCAGCGCCGGACCGAGCTGGATTTCCACCGGGCCCAAGCTGAGGACAACGGTGGCCGGGACGAGAAGGCGGCCGGCAAGGCTCTTCGGGAGATCGAGAAAGCGGCCGGGCAGTCCGCGGCCGAGGCACTCCAGTCACTCCGTATGCCCGGGCTGGCCGGACTCCTGGGACCCAAGGGAGAAGCCGACGTGGATGCGGCGGCCAACGAGCTGCTCCGTGGTGCTGGACTGACCCCGGCGGGGAAGGCCCAGCTTCGCGATGGCCGGACCGGCCATCAGTTCGAGGGCGAGGTCACGGTGGGCTCGATCTACATGCTCAAGTTGAGCCACTTGGTGGACGACAAGATCCACGCCCGCTCCATCGGCCCGTACTCGCTGGTCACCCAGCAGCCGCTGGCCGGTAAGGCGCAGTTCGGCGGTCAGCGCTTCGGGGAGATGGAGGTTTGGGCCCTCGAGGCCTACGGCGCCGCGCACGTGCTTCAGGAAATGCTCACCGTGAAGTCGGACGACGTGAACGGCCGCAGCAAGGTGTACGAAGCCATCGTGAAGGGGCAGAACCTGCCGGAGCCCGGCATCCCCGAATCGTTCAACGTATTGGTGAAGGAACTGCAGGCGCTTGGTCTCAAGGTCACCCTGGGGACCACCGAAGCGGGAGACGAATAAATCATGATTGATTTTCGAAGCGGTCGCGAGCCCAAGAGCTCGAGTTTCGACTACATCAGCATCCGCATCGCCGCGCCCGAGGAGATCCGCGGGCCGCGCGACCCCAAGGAGCGCGAGCGCCTGGAGCTCCAGGGCCAGCGCACCTGGTGGTCGTGGGGTGAGGTCACCAAACCGGAGACGATCAACTACCGGTCGTTCAAGCCGGAGAAGGACGGCCTCTTCTGCGAGCGGATCTTCGGCCCGGTCAAGGACTGGGAGTGCCACTGCGGGAAGTACAAGCGGATCCGCTATCGCGGCGTGATCTGCGACCGCTGCGGCGTCGAGGTGACGCTCAGCAAGGTCCGGCGCGAGCGCATGGGCCATATCGAGCTCAGCGTACCGGTGGCGCACATCTGGTTCTTCAAGACGCTGCCGAGCCCGATGGGCAACCTGATCAACATCACGCTGCGCGATCTGGAGCGAGTGATCTATTACTCGAGCTACATCGTGATCGAGCCGGGCAAGCAGGACGTCGAGGCCAACCAGCTGCTGGACGAAGACGAGTACCTCACTCTCCGGGCCAAGGCCCGGGAGGAGGGGGATGCCGCCTTCAAGGCTGACATCGGCGCACCGGCGGTCCGGGAGCTGTTGGGCCGGATTGACATCCGCCGCCTGGCGGAGGAGCTGCGTGCCGGCGTGGCCAGCGAGACCAGCCAGCACCGCAAGAAGCAGATGCTGAAGCGGCTCAAGATCGTGGACGCCTTCCTGTCCTCGGGTGATTCGGGCGACCTGGCCAACAATCCGGCCTGGATGATCCTGGACGTGATCCCGGTCATTCCGCCCGACTTGCGGCCGCTGGTCCCGCTCGACGGGGGCCGATTTGCCACGTCCGATCTCAACGATCTGTATCGCCGGGTGATCAACCGGAACAACCGGCTCACCAAGCTGATCCAGCACAAGGCTCCGGAGGTCATCCTCCGGAACGAGAAGCGGATGCTCCAGGAGGCGGTGGACGCGCTGTTCGATAACGGCCGCCGCTCGAAGGCCATCCGGGGCCGGGGCAAGCGGCCGCTCAAGAGCCTGAGCGACATGCTCAAGGGCAAGCAGGGGCGGTTCCGGCAGAATCTGCTGGGCAAGCGGGTGGATTACTCGGGCCGGTCGGTCATCGTGGTTGGCCCGGAGCTTCGGCTGCACCAGTGCGGTCTGCCCAAAGCCATGGCAGTCGAGCTGTTCAAGCCTTTCATCATCCATAAGCTGGTGGAGAAGGGCATCGCCGAAACGGTCAAGCGGGCCAAGAAGATCGTCGAGCGGGAGAGCCCCGAGGTCTACGAGATCCTGGAAGAGATCATCCAGGACCACCCGGTGCTGCTCAACCGTGCGCCCACGCTGCACCGGCTTGGCATCCAGGCGTTCGAGCCGGTGCTGGTCGAAGGAAAGGCCATCCGGATTCATCCGCTGGTCTGTGCCGCGTTCAACGCCGACTTCGACGGCGACCAGATGGCGGTGCACGTGCCGCTTTCGTTCGAGGCCCAGCTGGAGGCTCGCCTCCTGATGATCTCCTCGAACAACGTGCTCAAGCCGTCGGACGGACGTCCGGTGGCCGAGCCGTCGCAGGACATGGTGCTGGGCAGCTACTTCCTGACTAAGCTGCCGGCTGGCTTCGAGGAGGAGCTCCGCAAGGCCGGCGCCGGGAAGGGCGAGGAGGTCCGCGCCCGGCTCTGGGCAGGTTGCAAGCACTTCGGCAGCCTGGCCGAGCTGGAGATGGCGCTGCTCAACGGCAGCGTCAGCTATCACACGGCCATCTGCTTCTGGTACATCCCACCCCGGGAGTCGGACGACGCCACCCCGCGGTGGCTCCGGACCACGGTGGGCCGGGTGCTGTTCAACAGCATTCTGCCGCGAAGGGTCGTCGCCGAGCTGGGATTCCGGGACGAGCTGATGAAAAAGAAGAACCTCTCGGAGCTGGTGCTCCAGAGCTACCGCCGGGCGGGGCTGGCCGACACGGTCACCTTCCTCGACCGGCTCAAGGACTTCGGCTTCCGGTTTGCCACCATGGGTGGCGTATCGATCGGCGTCGAGGACCTCGAGATTCCCGCCGAGAAGACCGACCTCCTGACCGAGGCGGACGCGCGGGTCAAGCGGTTCCAGCGGGCGTACAACACCGGCCAGATCACCTTCGGTGAGCGGTACAACAAGGTGATCGACGCCTGGACCCACGCCAACAACGACGTGGCCGAGGCGATGATCAACTCGATGCGGGTAAGCCGCGGCGGGTTCAATCCAGTGTTCATGATGTTCGACTCAGGCTCTCGCGGCAGCCGGGACCAGATCCGGCAACTGGCCGGCATGCGCGGTCTCATGGCCAAGCCGCAGAAGAAGCTCACCGGAGGCATCGGCGAGATCATCGAAAGCCCGATCAAGTCGAACTTCCGCGAGGGGCTCACCGTGCTCGAGTACTTCATCTCGACCCACGGCGCTCGCAAGGGTCTGGCGGACACCGCGCTCAAGACGGCCGATGCCGGCTATCTCACCCGCCGCCTGGTGGACGTGGCGCAGGATGTCACCGTCACCGAGGAAGATTGTGGCACGGTGCTGGGCCTCGAGATCGCGGCGCTCAAGGAGGGCGAGGACGTCATCGAGCCACTTCGGGAGCGCATCGTGGGCAACGTGGCGGCAGAAGACGTGTTCGATCCGCACGAGCTGGATCCGGACGGCGATCCCAAGCTGCTGGTAGAGGCCGGCAAGCTGATCGATGAGGACACGGCCAACGCCATCGACGACGCCGGTATCGAGAAGGTCAAGATTCGCTCGGTCCTCACCTGTGAGGCCCGACGGGGCATCTGCCGGATGTGCTATGGCCGCAACCTGGCCACCATGGACATGGTGGATATGGGCGAGGCGGTCGGCATCCTGGCGGCACAATCGATCGGCGAGCCAGGTACCCAGCTCACCCTCCGAACCTTCCACATCGGCGGTACCTCGAGCCGGATCGCGGAAGAGGCGGAGCGGCGAGCCCGTTCGGACGGCAAGGTGAAGTACACCGAGGGTCTCGAGTGGGCCGACGTGCCGGTCGAGTACGAGGATGGCACCAAGAGCACCATCCGGGTTGTGTTGACCCGGGAGGACGAATCGGCCTCGGACGAGAGCAAGGAAGGAATCCTGGTGGTCGATCCCAAGGATCCGAAGCGGGTGCTCAACCGCTATCCGGTTCCGGAGGGCGCCCTTCTGGCGGTCAAGGAAGGGGAGATGGTCACCAAGGGAGACAACGAGCGCCGGGCCACGATCCTCTATACCTGGGACCCTTACAACGATCCCAGCATCATCAAGGCCGACGGCGAGCTTCGCTGGAAGGACCTGGTTCCCGGCGTCACGCTCCGCGAGGAGCTGGACGAGGGCACCGGACTCCGCAGCCTCGTGGTGATGGCGGATCCGGACCGGGAGCTGCACCCGAGCGTGCTGGTGTACATGAGTAACCGGAAGGACCCGCAGGAGTACACCCTGGCGGAGGGCAGCCGGGTCATTCTGGGCTCGCCCACCGATCCGGTGACCCGGGCCATGGATATTCCGGACAGCGCCAACCCGTGGAGCACCAAGTTCCATGTGGAGGAGCGGCCGATCAACGAGGCTTGGCCCAGCAAGACCAAGAAGGAGAGCAAGGACAAGACGGTCTTTCTCAGCGCTCCGGTCAAGGTGACCAAGGGTATCACAGTCACCAAGATTCCGCGCCAGGCGTACAAGACCCGGGACATCACCGGCGGTCTGCCGCGAATCGCGGAGCTGTTCGAGGCTAGGCGTCCCAAGGATCCGGCGACCATCAGCGAGGTCGACGGGGTAGTGAAGTTCGGCGAGATCAAGCGTGGCAAGCGCGAGATCTTCGTCTTCCCGGAGACGCCGGGCGGAGTCGCGGAGGAGATCGAGCCTCAGCTGTACGAGGTCCCGGCCGGCAAGCACTTGCGGGTGCATGAGGGTGACCGGGTGCGGGCGGGAGACCGCCTGACCGAAGGTCCGGTCAACCCGCACGATATTCTGCTGATCAAGGGACCGCGTGCGGTGCAGGAGTACCTGCTCAACGAGGTGCAGGAGGTCTATCGGTTGCAGGGCGTCCGCATCAGCGACAAGCACATCGGCGTGATCGTGCGCCAGATGCTGCAGAAGGTGCGGGTGACCGAACCGGGCGATACCGACTTCCTCGAGGGTGAGACGGTGGACCGTCTCACGTTCCGTGACGAAAACGAGCGGGTCGTGAAGCGGAAGGGTACCGCCGCTCAGGCCGAGCCGGTCCTGCTGGGCATCACCAAGGCGAGTCTCACCACGCAGTCGTTCATCTCGGCGGCTTCGTTCCAGGAGACCACGCGGGTGCTGACCGATGCGGCCATCCGCGGCGCCAAGGATGATCTCCTGGGTCTCAAGGAGAACATCATCATCGGGCACCTGATCCCGGCCGGCAGCGGTATCTATCGCTATGCCGAGATCGACATCGAGCCGCCGGCGGGCTACGAGCCGCCACCGCCACGGATCGAGGAAGTCCCGGTGGCCCAACCGCAGCTGACCGCGGCGGGGTTGCTCGCGGACGAGGAGTAGGCGGGTAGGCGGGTAAGAGGGTAAGCAGAAGGCAAAGCAGCGCTCGGATTACTCCGGGCGCTGCTTTTTTCTTACCCGCCTACCCGCCTACCCGCCTACTGCTTGGTGTTCATACTCTCCACCATCGGCATCCATTTTCCGTCGGGTCCCTGCATGTCCATCCTGAAGCTGTAGGAGGTAGGTGACAGCTCCTTGATGATGACCCGCGACTTGTACTTCTGCCCTCCCATGGTGCCTTCGTCGGTGTAGGTCCAGGTATTGCCCTGCCGGGTGCCCTTGGGGACGCTCGCCATGGTCATGCCGGAGTTGTCCACCCCGTAGTACGTATAGGCCTTGTCCTCGGTGCTGTAACCCAGGATGCCGATGCTCTTGCTGGGTCCCATCGGAGTCTTGCCTTCGGAGCGACAGATCACGCTGTACCGGCCTTCGAACCACTCGCAGCTATCCGTGGAGGTCATCTTGCCCCCGGGTCCCATGGGGCCGGGTTTGACATCTCCCTCGGCTTTCCACTTCCCGACGAAATAGCCCAGCTTCCCATGCTCCGGCCCCGGTTTGGTTGGCTGCTGTTCCTGAGCGGCCAACAACCCCGGGCCCACTACCGACACCATGACGCAGGCAGCAAGCACATTGAAGGTCCGTTTCATAGGTCGTCTCCCTTCGAAAGGGGGCTGGTGATCTCCTCGGAGCAACATGCTAGGCCTGTCCTCGGTCGTCAATCACCTGGTAAACACAAACGGGACGGCAGATGTGCCGTCCCGTTCGCTTCCTGAGAGGTTGTTCCTCAGAGCCGCGCGGCGTAGTAGAAGCGAAGCTCCAGGAGTTTCAATCCGTTGTTATCGTAGTTCCAGAAGTAATTCTCAAAGCAGTTGTCGAAGAGGTAGACGTTAATGGCCTGGGCTCCGGTGGTGCTCGTCCCTAGACAGCCGGCCAGAGCGGGATCCTGGGTACCGTCGACGGTGATGGTTAAGCGGAGGAGGTTGTCCGTGATCTCCATCGCCTTCCTGGCGTTCCCCTTGGCGTAAAGCGTGATTCCGTTGCTCCCGCACCAGACGTCGTCGACCGGGTTGAGGGTCGGGTCGATAGGGAGATTCTCATCGGCGCACGTGGTGATCGTCGCATTTCCGGAAGGTCCATGGGCACGGGCAAAGATTCTGTAGCTCGGCGTACAGGGGGTCAACGGATCGGCGTCAGCACAGGGGTCTGGCACGGCTAGGATCGCGCCGTCCCCATCGGTGGCGTTGGCATCGATGACACCAAACTGAGAGCTATGCGTCGCGCGCCACGCGTCACACCGAGGATCGACCACATCGTTCTGACCGTTGGTGCTGTTACACAAGTAGATGTGATTCTGGTCGTCGCCGCCGCCCTTGGCGAGGTGGTTGTTCTTGCCTCCGGGCGTGGTGACGGTGTTACTCGAGTTCAGCTGGACGAAGATCCGCCGGCCGTTGTTGTTGTCCATGCTGGCCGTCTTATCGTGCGGCACTCCGATCAGATTCAACCGGTAATCGTGCCCGCCCTCGGGAAAGCCATTCCCCAGGGCAAAGGACGGTTGGTCGTGGACCGTGTCGGCCGGGGTAGTCGGCGCCTCGGTACACGCGACCAGTGCGGCCACCATGGTCGCCGCTGTGAATGAGGTCAGCGTTTTCATCTGTTGGGACTCCGCCGAGAGGGATGGGTGCAAAGCACGGCCCACCTTCCGCCGAGATCCAACGCGTTAGCGATGCTCGTGAGGTTGTCTGGATTTCGAAATGGAAGATGGCGGGGAGTGAGAAAGGCAGATTTCGTGCCGTACACCATGGGTCCTCGAGGCCCCATCCGCTTCAGGTAACCTCAATTATTCTGCACGATTGTGGAAGCCAGGCCGGCGGACCAACTGCGGGGGAATACTCCGGCGACTGCAAAGTTGCGCATTCATCGCCAGGTCTTGCGTGATAAAGTTGGCGAAGAGCCTAGCGCCAGCGAAACAGCCTTAAGGCGAGGGCGAAGCTCAGTACCATCCAGCCCAGGATGATCGCGAGCTCCGGGGCTACCGCCTGCAGGCCGGCCCCACGCAGGACATTGCCCCTAAGCGCGTCGATCACCGCGGTGAGCGGCAGAGCCTGGATCAGCGGCTGGATCGGTTCGGGAAACCGGGCGGCAGAAAAGAAGACTCCGGAAAAGATCCACATCGGCAGCATCGCGAGGTTCATCAGTCCGGAAGCGCCTTCGATGGTTTGTGCTCGGGAGGCGATTAGCAGGCCGAGGGCAGCGAAGCACAGCGAGGACAGCAGGCAGATCACGATTAGCAGCGGCAGTGATCCCCGGACCGGGACCCCGAAAGCGAGCACCGCGAACCCGAGCAGGAGTCCAACCTCGAGCACCAGCAGGGTCAAGCGAGAGAGCGCAAAGGAAGCGAGGTATTGCCAGCGCGACATCGGAGTCGCGATCAGGCGTTTGAGGAGCCGCTTCTTTCTCGCGTCGACGATCGCGAAACCCAGCCCCCAGATACCACTTCCCATGAGATTCATGCCCAGGAGACCGGGCACCAGGAAATCGATGTAGCGGGCTCCCCGCTCTCGGACCACTCGCTCCGCGACCATGACGGGGTCCCGCCGGCCGCTGGCGCGCTGCAGGCCATCATCTACCAGGAGCCGGGCGCTCCGGCTCTCCGGCCGGGTGTCGTCGTAACGGAATTCCACCTTCCCCTCGGCCAGCGGGACGACAAGGAGCGCGACATCCCCGGTGCGCAGCGCTGCCACCCCCGCGGAGTCACTCATGGAGGAGGCGACCAGGCTGGAATCCCTTCTCAACGCCTCGACGATATCAGCGACGGCAGGGCCATTACCCACGACCCCCACCACGGTGCGCTCCGGGCTCCGGTTCCGGAAGGCGATCCCCAGGCCGGCAGCGAGCAACACCGGGAACACGAAGACCCAGAACACGGCCTCTGGCTCGCGAAAGAACTCGCGGTAGCGGACCCGGGTCAGCTGCACCAGCGGATGATCGGTCCAGCGCCGCCGTTCAGTCATCGCGCAGATGCCTGCCGGTCAGCGACACGAAGACATCCTCCAGGGTGGCGGAGTGAGTCCGCAGCTCGGCCAGTTGAGCCCCCTGGCGGCGAAGCTCCTGCAGCAGGGCCGGCATCGTCCGGTGAAGCTCCTCCACCTGAAGGCGGTAGCTGCCGTCGCGCCGGTCGGCGGCACAGACCCCTTCGATGCCGCGGAGCGGATGCTCGTCGAAGGCCTGAGGACCGGCAAGAGCAAACTCCAGCACATGCTCGGCGCGAAGACCAGCGATCAGCTCCCTTGGCGTGCCGAGGGCGATGATCTTGCCGTGGTCGACGATTGCGACCCGGTCGCAGAGCCGCTCGGCTTCATCCATGTAATGGGTGGTGAGCAGAATTGAGCGGCCGTCAGCCTTGAACGCCTCGATCAGTTCCCACAGCTGGCGGCGGGACTGAGGATCGAGCCCGGTTGTTGGCTCGTCGAGAAATAAAAGCTCCGGGTCACCGACCAGGGCGCAGGCGAGGGCGAGACGCTGCTTTTGACCGCCCGACAACTGGCCAACCCGGGCGCCGGTCTTCTCCTGCAACTGCACCATGGCAATGACGTCCTCCGGAGGAGGACCGCTTGCATAGAAGCTGCGGAACAGTTGCACCGTCTCCGACACGGTGAGCTTCTCCGAGAACTGGGTCTCCTGCAGGGAGATACCCAGCAGCTCGCGAAGGGCCCGGTCATCGCTCCCCCACCGCCGGCCCAGCACGACCACGTCCCCCTCATCCGGGGTATTGAGACCTTCGCAGATCTCGATAGTCGTAGTCTTGCCCGCCCCGTTGGGGCCGAGTAGTCCGAAACACTCCCCGGCATAGATCTCCAGATCGAGGCCGTCCACCGCGACCACATCCTGGTAGACCTTTCGAAGCTTTCGTACCTGGAGCGCAATGCCTTGCTGGTTGGTTCGCATCCGAGGAACTTAACGCCGCCGGAACCCAGGAGGCGCCGTACCTCGCGTCACTCTCGGGGAGGCTTGAGCCAGGTATTGCGGATGGTGTCCCAGGCGCGCTGCCATTCGTCGGGCCTTACCAGCAGGACGTAGCCGGCAAGCACACCTGCCATGTACACAGCGGTCTGAACCAGCGGGGAGGGATCGGAAGCAATCAACAGCATGATCGTTTACCTCGTAATTCCGGCGTTCTGAAACAGTTGCGCATGGAGGGCCTGGGTGATTCGCTCCCGCGAATCCGCCAGGTGCGCCCGAGTGTAGGCATCGAGCTCGGCCCGCCGGGCACGGTCGACCTGCGCTCCCAGATCAGCGAGCGTCGCCCGGGCCAGGGTCCGAGCATCCTCCGGCGTATCGGGCAGGGGGTTCACGATCATCCGGATGAGACTATTGAGATACAGCCGCTGCAGATCTCTTCGTACCGAGGTGACATTCCGCACGCTACCCGGCTTCCCATCGGTCCCCGGGTAACCCGCCTCAGCCCAGATGGCGGCGGTGAGAATCCCGAACACCTCCGGGATGGTCACGGTCGGCTGTTTATCGCTCGCACGCAGCTCGGCATCCCGAATCCGTTCCAGGACCACCGGATCGAGCAGCTGGTTGAGCAATGAACTTTGCTGGGTCATGGCCCAGTCGTGCAGCGGGAAGTCGATTCGGCCGTCGGTACCCGGCATCGATCCCCAGTGTCTCCAGCGGTTGGGGCCCAGGTGGCTCAACAGCTCGGGGCTGAACCGGTAGGCCTTCTCGCCGAAACCGGCTTCCGCAATGAAGGCCAGGGCTCGGCGCTGTACTCCCGCCGGGACGGTAACGAACGCCGGTCGGGCTAGCGGGTCACCCCGGTGGTCTCGTGCCGTGGTTGCTCCACCGAGGTACTTGGTCGTGACCAGCATCGCATACCAGCGGTCATTCAACAGATCGGTGAAGGCGGTTCGCAGCCTGGCGTAGCCCTGTCCCGGCGCCACCATGCGCGAGGGCAGGGAATCGAACAGGCTGTTGATCAGCGCGACTCTTTCTCGGGCCCACTCCAGCGGATCGTCGGTCTGGTCGTAACGCGACACGGTGGGATCGAGACCGAGGCCACCAAACCCGGCATCCTCATCGCTGCCGTACAAGTGCGCCGGATCTGCGGCTTCGGCGGCAATCGCCCGGAGACCCTTGGCTTCAGCGTCGGGAATCCATTCGCCGTCCACCGCGCCGGATCCTTTGGCGATCCCCGGGGCACGGCCGACGCCGAGCGGCGTGTAGCCGTAGCGTACGGCCCAGCGATCGTAGCTTCCGATGGTGGAGGCGTAATAGTCACCCTGCCGATGTGGATCCAGTGATAGCGCCGGTGGGCTGTAATCCATGACCGAAACTCCCATCCCGTGCTTCCGGGTGTAGCTCCGGTCGGCCAACTGGGCGCGGGTAATCCCGGCCGAGCCTCTGAAGTTGTGCCGCAGGCCCAGCGTGTGACCGATCTCGTGCATGATGAGCGCCTTCAAAGCCTGGCCTATATAGGCCCGCGTGGCGGCCCCATCCGGCCCGGCCGCACGCCTGGCCAGGAGCGCACGCGTAAGCGTGCCCTGGCGCCGGAGGCCTTCGCTCAGGCTACAGAGCCGGGTGTCGTCGGCACCGCTGGCGGCAGAGTCCTCGACAAACGTTGTGCGAACCACTGCCTGAGGTCCGGTGTACTCTCCAGACTCACCCCGCCAAGCCTGGATCCAGGCCGCGGAGACCAGAACGTCTGCGTTCAGGATCTCGCCGGTTCGGGGATCCACGTTGCTGGGACCGACCGCGTACACCGAGCGGTTAGTCGCAGTCCAGCGCACCGTCGAATAGCGGGCATCTTCAGCGTTCCACAGGCTGTCGTCGGGAGCGTCGAGCACCTGAATGGCGTTTCGGAAGCCGGCTTCCTCGAAGGCGCGGTTCCATTCCAGGATGCCCGCGCGTACCCAGGGTCTCCACTCCAGCGGAACCGTATGGTCGATGTAGTAGGTGATGGGCTTGACCGGCTCGCTCAGGGCGGCGCCGGGATCACGCTTCTCCAGCCGCCAGCGATTGATGAAGCGAACGAAGAAGCTCTCCGCCGTGTCGCGGGAGAAGTCCTTGATCGCCGATACGAAATAACCCACCCGCTCGTCGGCGTAGCGCGGCCGCATGGGTGTGTTGGGGAGCTCGAGGAGGGAATAGTGCACCCCCACTGGAATCCAGCGGTAATCCGCGATCGACTCGAGTCCAAGATTGCGATTGGACTGGAAAGTCAGCCGAACCTGAGCCTCCAGGTTGCCGGCGAAGAGCTGGAGCTGCTCCAGACTGGAGCGCTCCCGGTCGAGGAAGATGTTTCCCGACAGCTTGCGCTGATTGGCGACGCCCTGGAACAGAGAGCCGAGATCGGCCCAGTCGGAGAGCAGGAAGGGGGTCAGGTCGATCAGGATCTCACCGTTGTCCCGCATGGTGGCGATGGCGAACGACTGCGCCACGGAGTGTCCGAACGAGTAGGCCACTGCTCGGGCGAGAGGGGTGCCCGGGGTGGCGGCGTAATGTGGGTTCACCACCCAGAGCTCGATCCGGTCGCCGGACCGGTGGAACCGAACCAGATCGGATCGCAGCGAGCTGCCGCCATCAACTCCGAGCTCGCCGATACCTTGGGAGAGCTGAGTAACCAGCAGATAGTCCCGGTCCAGCTGGGCCGGTGTGAGCGAGAGGTAAGTGTTGTCCCGCTTGGCGTAGAGAGTGAAGAGGCCGTTCTGGACCCGAGCGCCTTTGGTGACTTCGGAGAAGGACTTCCAGGGTACGTCCTTGCGGTCCCGCTCCGGCAGGACAACCTCACCGGCAGCGCCGCCTATTGGTGCCACCGTGTCGGCCACGACAGCGGAGCGCGCCGGGCCGGGAGAGCCGGGCGACTGCTGCGCGTTGGCGCTGATGGCGCTGCACCCGGCCAGGACCAGGCCGAGGAACCATCGAGCTGAGTGGGACACGGCGACTCCGGACAACAGGACGACAAGGAAAGTCCCAGGCGGGACACGACCGGGAGGAAAGGGCAAGTTGGGGGCCGTTCTGGAAAGCGACGGTAAGCTGAGGATTTCAGAGGGGTTGGAAGGACTGAACCTTTCAAAAAGCCAGCGCGACTGCAAAAAACGGCGGGCAGCGGGCTTTCTTGACCTAAGCTCTATTCCCTTCTACTTTTGTCGGTCTGCCCCGGAACGGGGCTTCTCGTATGCTCAAGCAGCAGGGATATGCCGACCATCAATCAGCTCATCCGGCGGGGCCGGAAAATCGTCGAGGCCAAGGACAAGGCGCCAGCACTGCGGGACAACCCGCAGAAGCGCGGGGTCTGTACCCGGGTCTATACCACCACGCCCAAGAAGCCTAACTCGGCGCTCCGAAAGGTCGCCCGGGTCCGGCTGACCAATGGTTTCGAGGTTACAGCCTACATTCCCGGCGAGGGTCACAACCTGCAGGAGCACTCAATCGTGTTGATCCGGGGCGGTCGGGTGAAGGACCTGCCGGGCGTCCGCTACCATATAGTACGGGGGACCCTGGATTCGGCCGGGGTGAATGATCGGCGGCAGAGCCGGTCCAAGTACGGAGCCAAGAGACCCAAGGCTGGCGCTGCCGGCGGCAAAGGAGGCAAGTGAGTGAGTCGGCGTAACAAGTCGATCAAGCGACCGGTCCCACCGGATCCGCGGTATGACAGCCAGACGGTCTCGAAGTTCGTCAACAATCTGATGTTCGAAGGCAAGAAGAGCGTGGCCGAGGGAATCTTCTACTCGGCGATGGACCTGATCGAGGAGCGCACCAGCCAGCCCGGGGTCTCGGTCTTCAAACAGGCCATCAACAACGCCAAGCCGACGCTCGAGGTGAAGAGCCGCCGGGTGGGAGGTGCCTCGCTGCAGGTGCCGGTCGAGGTTCGGCCCGACCGGCGGACCGCGCTGGCCATGCGCTGGATCATCTCGTTCTCGCGGGCCCGCACCGAGAAGACGATGGCCGAGCGACTGGCAGCGGAGCTGATTCTGGCCTCGAAGGGTGAGGGGAACACGATCAAGAAGAAGGAAGACACTCATCGCATGGCCGAGGCCAACCGGGCGTTTGCGCACTACCGGTGGTAAGCGGGTAGGCTGGTAAGCGGGTTAGGAAAGCGAGGGGCGCTTCGAGCGGGGCGCCCCTTCCATTTACCGGTATCGCTGGGTTGACACCATGTCGTAACCCACTATTTTCCTCGGGCTTGGCGCTTTTGGCGCCGGCAACATCGGATTACGTGACCCGCTGCAGACCCTGCGGCCACCTCTGATCCTCCAATGACAACGCGTGGGACCCGGATGGGTCCTCATCCAGAGGCGAAAGCCCGGATGTGCGCGGAGCGATACCACGGGATTGGTCCCGGCCGGTCGCCCCGCTTTTTCGTTGACTTGAGACCGACGACATGGCCCGACAGACGACCCTCGATCGCTACCGGAATATCGGCATCATGGCCCACATCGATGCCGGGAAGACGACTACGACCGAGCGGATCCTCTACTACACCGGCAAGAACTACAAGATCGGTGAGGTCCACGAAGGCGCCGCCACCATGGACTGGATGGAGCAGGAACAGGAGCGAGGCATCACCATCACCTCCGCTGCCACCACCTGCTTCTGGACCAGGAACGGCACCCCCTACCGGATCAACATCATCGATACCCCAGGCCACGTGGACTTTACCGTCGAGGTGGAGCGCTCGCTCCGGGTGCTCGACGGGGCCGTGACTCTGCTCGACTCGGTGGCCGGGGTGGAGCCCCAGACCGAGACCGTCTGGCGCCAGGCCGACCGCTACGGAGTGCCTCGGATCATCTTCGCCAACAAGATGGACCGGGTCGGAGCCGATTTCGATCGCTGCCTCTCGATGATCCGGGACCGTCTCACCAAGAAGGCCTATCCGATCCAGCTTCCGGTGGGCTCGGGAGAAATGTTCACCGGGCACATCGATGTGCTGCGCAGGGTGGAAGTGGTCTTCGACGAGGAGACCCTGGGCAAGACCTTCACCGAGTTCCCGGTGCCGGACCAGTACAAGGAGCGGGTCGAAGCCGCCCGCCACGAGGTCATCGAGGCGGCTGTGGAGCATGACGAGGAGCTGCTGGAGAAGTATCTGGGCGGGGCGGAGCTCAGCTATGAAGAAATCCAGCGAGCTATCCGGAAGGCGACGGTCACCGGCTCTATAGTGCCGGTGCTCTGTGGCGCCGCGTTCAAGAACAAAGGCGTCCAGGCGCTGCTCGATGCCGTCATCGACTATCTCCCCAGCCCCACCGATGTTCCAGCGATCCAAGGCCACGTCCCGCTGCACGACGACACCCACATCGAGCGCTGCGCCTCCGATGCGGAGCCCTTCAGCGCGCTCGCCTTCAAGATTGCCACCGACCCGTACGTGGGCCGGCTGACCTTCTTCCGGGTGTACTCGGGCTCGCTCAAGTCCGGGAGCTACGTCTACAACAGCACCAAAGACAAGCGGGAGCGCATCGGGCGACTGCTGCAGATGCACGCCAACAAGCGGGACGAGATCGAGGAAGTGCTCGCGGGCGACATCGCTGCGGCTATCGGTCTTCGTGATACCCGCACCGGCGACACCCTGTCGGACGAGGAAAAGCCCATCATCCTCGAGGCGATGAAGTTCCCCAATCCGGTAATCGACGTCGCCATCGAGCCCAAGACCAAGGCCGACCAGGATAAGCTGGCCACCGCGCTGCAGAAGCTTCAGGAAGAGGATCCCACCTTCCGGGTGCGCTCGGACCAGGAGACCGGCCAGACCATCATCGCCGGCATGGGCGAGCTGCACCTCGAGATCCTGGTCGACCGGATGAAGCGCGAGTTCAAGGTGGAGGCCAATGTCGGCAAGCCGCAGGTGGCGTTCCGGGAGACGATCCGCAAGCCGGTGACCGACGTGGAAGGGAAGTTCATCCGCCAGTCAGGCGGCAAAGGCCAGTACGGCCACGTGGTCATCAACTTCGAGCCGACTCCGCCGGGTGGTGGCTTCGTGTTCGAGGACAAGATCGTGGGCGGCGTCATCCCTCGCGAATTCATCAAGCCGGTCGAGGCCGGTATCCGTGAGGCGCTGGAGAACGGCGTCCTGGCCGGTTACCCCATGGTGGACGTGAAGGCGACACTGGTGTTTGGCAGCTACCATGATGTGGACAGCTCCGAAATGGCGTTCAAGATCGCGGGCTCCATGGCCGTGAAAGAGGCCGCCAGGAAGGCAAGCCCGGTGCTGCTGGAGCCGGTCATGGAAGTCGAGGTTGTCACCCCGGCCGACTTCTTGGGCGACGTCATCGGCGACCTCTCCAGCCGTCGCGGCAAGATCGGTGGCATGACCCAGCGGGGCGATGCCCAGGTGGTGGCGGCCGACGTGCCGCTGGCCGAGATGTTCGGATACTCCACTCAGCTCCGGAGCATGACCCAGGGCCGGGCGGTGTATTCGATGCAGTTCGATCATTACGAAGAGGTTCCGAAGAACATCGCGGAGCAGATCATTAGTAAGGCGAAGTCGTAGGAGAAGCAGTCGAGGGTCGCGAGTCCCGAGGCAATTGGTCCAGGCTCGCGGCCAGCACACCAACCGGACATCGAGAACGAAGCGACCATGGCCAAAGCCAAATTCGAGCGTACCAAGCCGCATGTGAACGTGGGGACGATCGGGCACGTGG
>CBFGTM010000055.1:0-23899 GCA_965652025.1 uncultured Gemmatimonadales bacterium | reverse complement strand
CCACGTGCCCGATCGTCCCCACGTTCACATGCGGCTTGGTACGCTCGAATTTGGCCTTCGCCATGGTCCTCTGTTCCTGGTTAAGAGTCGCGAGTCACAAGTCGCGTCTTTTTCCGTCCTTCACCAAGCTCGCGCGCGGGATTGAACCGCGGACCTCATCCTTACCAAGGATGCGCTCTACCAACTGAGCTACGCGAGCGACATCGTCGGGTGACCGTGCAAAGCGGGCGACGGGACTCGAACCCGCGACCCTCAGCTTGGAAGGCTGATGCTCTACCAACTGAGCTACACCCGCGTGCAACCCTGCCCCAACGGCCCCGCTGCCCGTCTGCCCCGCTGCCATGGTGGGGGTAGGATTCGAACCTACGTAGGGCGTTAGCCCGGCAGATTTACAGTCTGCTACCATTAGCCACTCGGTCACCCCACCGAGCCTTCGCTCACCCTCATCTGAGACACAACCCCGCCGGACGGAAGAGCGGGGTTTGTGTTCACAGCACTCAGGGTGTGTCGGCGCTACCGAGCTGACGAGGGGAATCGAACCCCTAACCTGCTGATTACAAATCAGCTGCTCTACCAATTGAGCTACGTCAGCCTGAAACAGGCCGAAAAAAAGACAGACCCCTATAGTAAGGGTCAAGTTATGTCGAGTCAACTTCCTGAATGCGTTTCCTGTCCTGTTCTCTTAACCCCTGCTTCCACAGACCCGCCTGCTCAGATTTTGGCGGGTTGACAGGATTACCCCCCAGGGGTATATCTTAAGAATCGCGAGCGCACCTGTTAGATGACGAGATGGGCGCTGTCGGGTGTCCATTCCTTCGCGATCCAGCCGCGTTACCGGCTCGGTAAAACCAATTCAGAAAACCAGACCTCCGGCCGATTCTTAGCCGGGGACCCCTCGCATCCGCGACCCGTTGCCGTCGGCCTGCCTCGCTTTGGCCCCGTCGCCGAACCGATGCGCGCACCCGGTGCGATTCAGAACGGTCACGTTTGATACGAAGAGGAAACATCGATGATCTCTCTTGTGAATTGGTCCTCTCGGCGCGTGCGTCCCGCGCTTGCTTTGCTGGCTTTTGCGGCCGGGGCAGGCGCGTGCGGTAGCTCCGACAATACGAGCCCCACCTCCGAATCCCCCGTGCCGGTGGACGCTCCCGCTACCCCGTCCGACTCCGCCGCGGCTCCTATCGACACCATGGTGCCGAGCAGTGACTCCACCTTCCCGGACACCGCAGGTATCACTAATCCCGCCAACCTGGCGTACCCCGGAATCCCGTTTGGACCCGCTGGTATGCGGAGTAAGTACTTCACTTCGCTTTATCGGGCCACCAAACAGGGTCTGGATCCACAGTTCCTGATGGACGAGTTGAGGATCGCCAAGTCAAGAGGCGGCCGCATGGCCCTCGAGATGGCCTCCAAGGGTGACGAGCGAATCCAGAACGCCGACGGCACCTTCAGCTATGCCAAATGGAAGGCGCTGGTGGACGGGTATAAGGCTTACAACTTCAACTCTTACATTACCGACGGAACCCTCATCGGACATTTCCTGGTGGATGAGCCGGAGAACGTGAAGAAGTGGGGAGGCAAAGCCATCCCCTACACCACCATTGAGGCGATGGCGAAGTACAGCAAGCAGCTGTGGCCCAGTCTCACGACCTTCGTTCGCGCCCCGCCGAAGTGGCTGGCCCAGGCATCGATCAATTTCACCTACCTGGACGCCGGCTGGGTCCAATACGCGTACTGGAAGGGCAACGTCACCCAGTGGATCGCCGCCGAGGTGGCCGCGGCGAAGGTCAAGCGCCTCGGCCTAATGGCTGGTATGAACGTCCTGGATGGCGGGAACGGCTCGAGCCATATCCGCGGATGGCTGTCATATCGGTGGGCCATGTCGGCTGCTGAGGTCAAGACCTACGGGACAGCGATAATCGCCCAGCCCTACGTCTGCGGCTTCATTGCCTGGACCTACCTGTACCAGGGCGCCGACTATTTCAACCGGACTGACGTCAAGTCGTCCATGACCGCCCTATCGACCCAGGCCAACAATCACGCCCAGACGTCCTGCCGCCAGTAGCGCGGCTCCGTAGACGCTGACAAGTCCGAAATGCAGGCGGGCCCAGGTTGCTCACCTGGGCCCGTCGTGTATCGGAGAGAGGCCTGCCTAGCTGGCCCGCCGGACCCGCACAACCTCGATCGAACCATCCCGTGCATCTCGGACTTCCCAGCCGGCCTCCCGCAGGAATTCACGAATCCTATCGGCCTCGCCATAGTTCCGCGCTGCCTTTGCCTGCTTCCGACGCACAGCCCATTCGAAGGCCCACGCCTTCTGCAGCTCCTCGCTAGGCTCCTCCGGCGGCGACTCGGGTAGCTCGGCGAGCGCCGTCGGGACGGCCTCAGTTGGATCTCCGCCGGGCACCTTGAGCACCAGCGCCCGGCTGCTGACACCCAACACCGATTCGATATCCTCCCAAGCGGATAGCGCTGCCGGTCCGGGCCGGTCGCCTGCGTCCATGGCCGCATGGGCCTCGTTCATGAATGCGAATACGGCGGCAACGGCCCGCGGGGCGTTCAGGTCGTCGTCCAATGCCTCCCCTGCGTCCTGGCGTAGCCGCTCAGCGGCTGCCCGGAACCGCGGGCTGTCGGCATCCGTGCCTAGACTCTGGAACCGGTTCTGGAACTCGCCCAGCCGGCGGGAACCCTCCTGGGCGGCGGCCAGTCCTTCGTCGGTGAGGTCCAGTTTCTGCCGGTAGTGGGTCTGAAACACGAGCAACCGAATGGCCCCCGGGTCTACTCCATCCTCCCGCAAATCGCGCGGTGTCGTGATGTTCCCGAATCGCTTCGACATCTTGGTTCCGCGGATGTTCAGGAACTCACCGTGCAGCCAATAGCGGGCGAACAGATCCTTCCCGGTATAGGCGCAGCTCTGCGCGATCTCGTCCTCATGGTGCGGAAAGATGAGATCCACGCCGCCTGCATGGATATCGAGCATGTCGGTGCCCCAGTGACCTCCGATCAGTGCGAGAGCCATTGCCGAGCACTCGAGATGCCAGCCCGGCCGGCCTCGGCCAAAGGGAGCATCCCAGGCCGCCCCGACCTGCTCGTCTTCCGGCTTGGCGGCTTTCCACAGGGCGAAGTCGCGGGCGTCCTCCTTGGCATATTCGTCGCTGATCACCCGTTCACTGGCGCCGGTCTTGAGCTCCCGGGTGTCGATGCGAGAGAGCTTGCCATACGCCGGAAACCGAGCGATGGAGAAGTAGACTGAACCGTCCTCTCCCTTGTAGGCCACTCCTTTTCTGAGCAGTCCTTCCACCAGGGCAACCATGGGACCGATGTATTCGGTGGCTCGAGGATAGACTGAGGCATCCTTGATTCGGAGATACCGCCGGTCCTCATGAAAGGCTTCGATGTAGTGCTCGACGTGATCCTTCAGTGGGAGGCCCTTCTCCCGCGCGGCTGCAATGGTGCGGTCGTCCACATCGGTGAGGTTCATGATCTGGAAGACTTCGTAGCCGCGCGCCTCCAGCCAGCGGCGAAGGAGGTCCTCGAACAGAAACGTTCGGAAGTTCCCGATGTGGGCGTAGTTGTAAACCGTAGGGCCGCAGGTGTAGAGCGATACTCGCCCCGGGTGGAGCGGCTCGAAGGGCTCGATCTGGCGGGTGAGGGTGTTGTAGAGCCGAACCGCCATTAACCGGCCGCTCCGCTCGCCGCAGCGATAGCTTCGCCCTCCGCCCCACCCTTGACCGTGACGTGTACCCGGCGCTGCTGGAACGGTGTTTCAATTGCCTCGCGGGAGAACCGATTGATCAAGCGGCGGCGGAATTCCCGCGCGACGCTCCACTGGGAGCCAGGCTGAGTCTTGAGCAGTGAACGGATTACCACCGAGTTATCGCGCAGCTCCTCGATGCCCAGCACTTCAACCGGCCCGTCCAGCTGGAGGCCCCAGGGCTTATCGGTGGAGAACTGGGCGGCCTCGTCTCGAACCACCGATAGAATTCGATCCACGTCCTCGGTATAGGGGACGGCAATGTCCACCACGGCCCGAGCCCAGCCGCGAGTCTTGTTGCTCACCACCTTCAGCTCGCCATTGGGAATTACGTGCATGGTGCCGTCCAGATCCCGCAGTACCGCCACCCGGAGAGTCATCCGTTCCACCACCCCACTCTTCCCCGCGGCCTCGATCACATCGCCTACGGCAAACTGGTTCTCCAGGAGAATGAAGAAGCCGGAGATGATGTCGCGGACCAGGCTCTGGGCTCCAAAGGAGATGGCCAGGCCCAGTATTCCGGCGCCAGCCAGGATCGGCGCGATGTTGATGAAGACGTTGAAGGTGAGGAGGACGGCGATGGTGACGATGGTCACCCGGCCGATACTCCGGAGCAGCTGGGAGATGGTCCGCCCCCGCTTCTCCCGAAGCGTCGTTACCGAGTCGTCCCCGTCGTCCACTGACCGCTCGATCCGCCACGCTGCGAGCTTTACCACCCGGAGCGCCAGCCAGGCGAGCAGCCAGATACCGAGCACCCGTATGCCGGACCGGAGCGCGACCTCGCCATCGATCCGCAGCAGTTGGCCGATGTGCTCCAGGATGTCATTCAATGAGGGGAGCAGTTCCACGCAGATCCAGTCTGTTGGTGTCAGCAAAAAATATAGGCGTGATTGCGATGGCAGGCAGCTTAGACCCGGTAATCAATGCGGCTTTCCGTTACCGGGATTCCGTGGGCCAGACAGATGGCCAAGATCTCTTCTGGTGGGTGGTGGCAGGTGGGAACCGAAAAGCCGCCGGGTTCCGGTTGAGCTCCCGACAGGATCTCGGCAAGACGTTCGGTGCTCGGGAGGTAGGGTGTTCCGGTCACTACCTGCAGAGCGCGGCATCGAATCAGCTCCTCCGCCTGGAGCAGTACCGGCTCCCGCCCCATCCGGACGGCAATCCCGTTACAGCTCCGCAGCAGGCTGCCGAGATCGCGCCCGATCAGGATTCGGTACGTCCGGCTGTTCCAGTGAATGCGGAGAGGGATTTCGCGGCGGGCCTCCCGCAGCCAGGCACCGACCTGTGACCTGTCATTCAGCAGCGGCCCCAGTTCCCCCAGCGGAAACTGGGGCAGGAGCGGCAGTAGCGGGCCGGGCGGCATGCGTTAGCATGCCCGCGGCGCGCCGCCGGACATAACCATCTGCGCGATCGAATAAGCGGAATCGCGCAGGCGCGCTGCTAGCTCAGGCTGGCACCAGTCGCTTTCGGCTATCCAGGTAAGCGGCCCGGCCCTGGCGCACGGCCTCCACCAGCGGGGCGGCGTCGAAGCGCACTGGGTCGGTGGCAGGCAATCCGGTTTCTCGGGTGGCCGCTTCACAGGCGCGCCGAGCCGCCTCGTCGGTCATGTCGTAGGTGTTGAGCGAGATCCCGATGACTTTGGTGGGATGAACGGCCGATCCGATCGTCTCGTAAAGCCGAATGTATTCCTTCAGCGGAGGAATCTTGAGCCACGCCGCGGGGCGGTAGTCGCCGATGTAGTCCCGGGTCGATTGATGGCAGAGGATCAACCCATCGGGACAGGACCCGTGCAACAATCCCAGCGTCACCGCCGAATAACCTGGGTGGTTGATGCTTCCCTGTCCCTCCACTAGCACTATGTCGGTGTCGGCGCTGCCCTGCAGCACCAGCCGCTCGGCTGCACCCGCCACGAAGTCGGCCACCACCGCGTCAACGGCGATACCCCAGCCCTCGATCATGATCCCGGTCTGCCCAGTGGCCACGAATCGGGTGCGGAGCCCGGATGCGTTGAGCTGGTGGGTAAGCTGCAGCTGGGCCGTCATCTTGCCCACGTTGCAATCGGTTCCCACTGTGAGGACCACATACGGCTCCACCGTCTTGGCGGCTCCCGAGGCTACCGGAAGGTCGGAAGGGGGCTTTCGGAGATCGAAGATCTTCCGTCCGTTCGCCTTTGCCTTGGCGGCGAGCACGGGGTCGTCGCTCAAGAAAGTGTGAAGGCCGCTCCAGAGATCGCATCCAGCGTCCAGCGCCTCGGCCAGCCAACTCTTCCACTCCGGGGGCAAGCGTCCCCCCTGGGGGGCAATTCCTATGAGGATGGCTTCGGGACCGAGAGCCAAACCTTCCTTCATTGATCCCACCACTGGGATCCCACCCCCGAATCCGAGGACCTGCTGAACGGTCATCCCGGCCTGCTGACGGTCCAGCACCCCGACCGTTCGCTCGGGAAGGTAGCGGATGACCGAATTGGCGGTCTTCGAGGTCATCGGCGTGAAGTCGCCATCGGCGATTACGAGAAAACGCGGAGCAGCCATGGATCAGGAGGGAACGGGTTCGGCGGTGATTGTGGGCTCGGATTCGGCCGGTACGGTGCCGCTGGGTTTCACTTCGCTCAGCGCATCGCCATAGACCTCGCCCATCAGGATGTGTCTGATCAGTACCATGACAAAAGCCAGGATTGGCACCGCTATGATCAGCCCGGCGAGGCCGAACAACTTCCCGATCAGGAGCACGCCGGCAATGGTGATGACCGGCGGCAGATTCACTTGCCGTTCCATCACCACAGGAGCGACGAAGTTGGCCTCGATCAGGTGGACGCCGATGCCCAGAGCGGTCACCGCGATGGCCTTGCCCAGCCCTGCAATGCTGAGGGCGAAGAGCGCTGGAATCAGGGTCGAGAACAAGGTACCGAAGAACGGAACGATGGCGGCCACCCCGGCAAAGACACCGAACGCCAGGAAGTACGGAATCCCCAGCAGCCACAGCCCGAGGGTTGTCAGCGCGGCCAGCACGAACATGGCGATGAGCTGCCCCACTACCCAGGCATGCAGCGTAAGCTTGAGATCGTACAGAATCACCCGCGCAAGCGGACGTCGCTCGGGAGGGACCAGCGCAACCACGCCTTCCACATAGATCGAGGGATTCCGGGCGAGGTACAGGGCCATCACAAAGACGCTGACCACCTCGATGATGAGCTCGATGCCACCCTTGAGGTAGGGCACCGCCGCTCCCCGCAATACGCCGACCAACTCATTGAGCGCCGTGGCCAGGATCCCCGGACCAGAGCCCTCACTGACTCCCCTCCGGAGCACCGGGATGCTCCGGAACAACCGATTGATGTTCTGGTCCAGCTCAGTGAGGAACCGGGGCAGGTTGGCGATCAGATCCTGCACCTGCGAGGCCACCGCCGGCGCGATGAGGAACACTACCCCGACCAGCGCGCCGATCGTCAGCGCCACAGCGGTGGCGAGCCCAAGGTCCCGCGGCACGCCCAGACGCCGCTGCAGAAAGCCGGACACGGCATCTAGGTAGACGGCCAGAATGATGGCCAGGAAAACGATGATCAGCACGTCGATGGTGCGGACCAACAGGGCTACAACGACGACGGCGAGGAGAACCCATCCGAGTGGGAATCCTCGCCGTCGTTCGGTCTCGGCTACCGCCATCAGCGCGCTTTCCCTTCGTCCCCTTCTTCGATCAACTCGGCATCGCGCACATCACCCCGGCCGGTGCCTAGCTGCTTGGATCCGGGTTCCCTGCCCGGGGCGATGAGACCCATCTTCGCCTTGAGCTCGAGCAGCTGCTGGTCGGAGCTCCCTTTGTACTCCAGCGCCTCGAACTGCCGGACCAGGAAGTCGCCGGACACCTCCTCGTTGAGCTCGGCCGCCGCCAGGGCCTTGCGCTCGGTGGCCTCGATCTTCTCTGCCATCCGCTCGAAGGATTCGAACGCGCTCTTGTCGGCCAGGCCCGACATGGTCTCCTGAATGCGCTGCTGCGCCTCGGCCCTCTTGGATCGGGCGACCAGGATGTTCTTCTTCCGCTTGGCCTCCTCGATCTTGTCGTTGAGCTGGCGTAGCGACTGCTTGAGCTGGTCGGTCTCGGTCTTGTGGCGGAGCCAGGTTTCGTGCAGCTGCTGGGCCGACTGCAGCTGCTCGTTGTACCGGCCGAGCGCCTGTTTGGCCAGGTCATCTCTTCCTTCCTGGACCGCCATCATGGCCCGCCGTTCCCAGTCTTCCGCCTGCTTTTTCAGAGCTTCGGCATCGGCCTGAAGCTTTCGCTCGTCCGCGATGGCAGAGGCCACCTGCTGCTTGGCCTTGGCCAGCTGGGTTTTCATATCGACAATCAACTGATTCAGCATCTTCTCCGGGTTTTCTGCCCGGGAGATCAAATCGTTGATGTTGGACCGCAGCATGGTGGAGAGACGGTCAAAGATTCCCATGACGCTTCACCTTTCGCGGTAGGAAGCCAGCGCGCCAAGATGGGAGGCCAACGCCAGCGTGATCGAGTCGAAGCTCGCCTCGAACTCGCTGTAGTCGAGGTTCTCGAGCTCCAGCGTATCGGTGAGCACCACGTGATCGCCTTCCAGGCCGTAGGACCCGTGGACCAGTTCCCGGGCGTTGTACTCGAGCAGCTGGCGGAACAGCTCCCCTCGCCGAGGCTCGCTGCCCGGCAGCTCCATTACGCGTACCCGCAGAATGACTACCGGGGGAGCATAGTGGACCACCACCTCAGCGTCGTCCGCGGTGCGGGTGAGCCAGAGGTTGGGCTCGACCTCCTTGACGCTGCGACTGCCCCCGTCGAGACGGTCGAGAAATGACTGGATGTCTTCACGGGTGATCATTGCTGTGCTCCCCTGGGCAACTGGTTCGCCGGTGCATCCTGGGTGAGGAGCCGTTCGGCGAAATCTAGCCGCTCCTCGACTTCGGCCAATCGGTGGCGGAGATTGTCCATTTCAGCCGTGACTCGTCCGCCCAAGTCTTCGATCTCAGCATGGGAGTCGATTGCTCCCTGGCGGCCGGACAGCCGTTGGGCAACTGCCGAGCCGATAGGGCCGAAGAAGAGACCGATAGCTGCGGCCCCGATCGCCAGAAACATCGCCAGCTCTCCCGGCGGACTCATCGACCGCTCCCCTCATGGGGTGCGCCGACTCGTGCCTGCGGCGCGGCCTGGGCCAGCAGCCGTTCGGTGAAATCCACCCGTTCCTCCAACTCCGCCACCCTGTGGTGCAGGTTGTCCACCTCGCCCAGGCGCGCCTGCAGCTGCTCGATCTCTCCCCGAAGAGCCGGGTCTCCGGTCCCTCGGCCCTCCAGCCGGCGGGCAAAGGCACGCATCAGGGGCCATAGAATAATGACTGCCGCCGTAAGGGCCGCGATGACGATCAGGAGCACAACCGGTGGACCGCCATCGGACTGAAAGATCAGGTTGGGATCGAACGGCAGCGATGGCGGCGTGGGTGGCGTGGGAGGAGTGGCTTGAAGTATCATCGGGTCGGTTCTCCCTTTTCCAGCTCTCGCCGTTCCTTGCTGGACAACATGCGCTCGGTGAAATCGACCCGTTCCTGCAGCTCCGCCACCTCTTGCCGTAATGCGTCCACTTCGGCTAGGAGCTCCGGGTCATGCGCTGGAGGGACGTTCCCCCGCAGCCGGTCGGCCAGAGCCTTCCCCACCGGGCTGATGGAAAGAAGAAAGAGCGTTCCTCCGCCAAAGATGAAAGTGATCGCGAAAAGCGCTTCCATGTCCATTCCCTATTCCCGCTCCCGGGTAGCACAGCCCCCCATTGCTGGTGACTTACGGACTGGGCGCCCCGGATGTTTCACAACGAAACGATCGCCTTGGAAGGATGGCGCGGAAGGTGTCAGACCAGCTCCACCGCCTCGATCGCGGCGAGAGATACGGCAATCTCGGTCTCGTCATCGCCGGCGGGCCTGAGATAGACCTCGTGGGCAGTGATGTGGGTGTCCACACTGAGCGGGATCCCTACCACCTCGGCATGGGACCGGGTGGTGATGCGAACCAGCTGGTCATGTCCCCCGGCATACCCCAGCAGGGCGACGATGTCCTCGTAGGTCATCTGGACTCCCCTGTTGGTAGAATTCATAATCTAGATGTCGTACCCGAGCCTCGCCATGGAGAGACCATGCCCCGATTTGTCCTGCTGACTGCCCTAGCACTGCTGTGTTCTCCGAGCAGTGAGGCCGCGGCGCAGCGCCTGACGCCCCAGAGCAGGGCTGACCGCGACGCCGCACCCACGCTGACGATCAGCGGGAAGGTCGGAGGTAAGAACCATCAGGCCAGCGGTCCGGGAACCTGCAGTCATGCTCCCGACGCTTCCATCCGCGGCGTGTCTGCATCGCTGTGGATGGTCCAGTTCAGTGCGGGTGACGGGGCCGGCGTCAAGCAGCTGAACCTCACCCTCTGGCGCCCCAAGGACGGAGGCCCGGACCAGGTCTCGCTGGTCTTCGACACCAAGTCCGGCTCCCACCGGGTGGAAACCGGAAGCACTGCGGAAAACCAAGGCGAGGCGACCGTGGTCGTTCTGCCCAACGGCCCCGGCGGCCGGTTCGAAATCAGCGGCAAGGATGGGGACGGCAAGCCGATGCAAGTCACTATCGACTGCCCCACGTTCGCCGGGATTGAGGCCGAAGGCGGCTGAGTCTCAGGGACCTCCGGCCGGCTGTTCGACCGCAGCCCGCTCCTCTGATGCTGTCGGGCTGCCTGCCCCCTTGAGATTCTGGTCCAGGTAGCGGGTAATCAGCTCGAACAGGTGGAGCTGCGTGTTTCTCCCCTGGCAGATGCAATGAGTCCGGTTGGGATACTCCATCAAAGTGAACGGCTTGTTGGCCGAGACCAATGCATTGATCAGAACCTCGGTGTTCTGGTAATGCACGTTGTCATCACCACTGCCGTGTACCAGGAGCAGGTTGCCGCGCAGACCGTTCACATAGGTGAGCGGTGACCCTCGGTCGTACCCCGCCTTGTTCTCCGCCGGCAAGCCGTTGAACCGTTCGGTGTAGACGTTGTCGTACAGAGACCAGTGGGTCACTGGAGAGACCACCACCCCGGTACGGAAGAGATCCGGATAACGGAAGAGGCTGTTCAGGCTCATGAAACCGCCGTAGCTCCAGCCCCAGATTCCGATCCGGCGCGAATCCACGTATGGCCGCTGCCCCAACGCCCGAGCCGCCGCCGCCTGATCCCGACTCTCCACCACGCCGAGCTGGCCATAAACCGCTTTACGCCAGGCCCGCCCCAGCGGCGCCGGGGTGCCGTGGTTGTCGACACTCGCTACCAGATATCCCCGCTGGGTCAGCATGAGGTGCCACAGGTAATACCCACCCCATGAGTCATTGACGGTAGACGACCCCGGCCCTCCATACACGTGGAGGAGCAAGGGATACCTCCGGGTCGAATCGAAATCAGCCGGCCTCATCAGATAAGCCGGCATCTTTGATCCATCATCCGCCGTCACGGTGAAGAACTCGGCGGTACCCCGGCGCAGCCGGGCGACTCGCCGCCGCAACATGGCATTGTCCACCAAAGTCCGGATCACCTGGTGACCGGGCAAGCGAACCAGCCGGATTACCGGGGGACTGCCGAAGCTGGAGAAGGTCTCCAGGGCATACCGGTAGCTCGGCGCCCGGTCGTAGCTGTGGGTGCCCCGCTCATTCTGGGGAGAGAGCCGCTCGGCCGAGCCTTTTCCGTCCAGGCGAGCGCGGAAGAGGTACCGCTGAGAGGGATGGTCAGGCGACGCGATGTAGTAGAGCCAGCCGGACTTCTCGTCGGCACCGAGAACCTCCGACACGTCGTAATTCCCTCGGGTCACCAGGCGCACCGACTTTCCGTCGCGCGACACCACATAGACGTGGTTCCAGCCGTCCCGCTCACTCACCCAGGTAAACCGCTTGCCGTCGTTGAGCCAGGCAAAATCATCCACCACGTCTACCCAGGTGCTGTCCCGCTCGGTGAGGATGGTTCGCACCTTACCAGTCCGTCCGTCTCCCAGCATGATCTCGTTGGTGTTTTGCAACCGGTTGAGCCGCTGGAGTACCACCTCGTCGGAATTGGCGGCCCAGTCCATCCTGGCGATGTAGTGGTTGCGCGGATCGCCCGGGATCTCGAGCCAGCGAGTGGGACCGCCGGCCGTGGGTACCACACCGACCCGGGCCGCCGAGTTGGACTCGCCGGCCTTGGGATATTGGATCGGGGTAACCCGGGAGTAGAGCGAGTCGGTGTAGTTGATGAGGTTGAAGTCCTTCACCGAATCAGCGTTCAGCTGCCAGTAGGCTATGCTCCGCCCATCGGGACTCCAGCGCCAGCCGTCGGCGTAGTAGTTCATCAACTCTTCTTCGTAGACCCAGTCGAACGTGCCGTTGATGAGCGTGCGGGAGCCGTCGGTAGTCAGTGCCGTGATCGTGCCGCTCGCCAGATCTTCGACGTACAGGTTGTTCTCTCTCACGTACGCCACCCGGCGCCCGTCGGGGGAGAACTTGGCAAACATCAGCGTTGACGGCTTGGCCGACGGCCCACCCAGTTGGCGGAGCTTCCCGTTGGCCCGCTCGAGCACCCAGTAGTCGCCCCGGGTATTGAGTCGCCAGACCGGCCGGGTGTTGGTGAAGATCAGCATCATCGAGGTGTCAGGCGACCAGGCGTACTCCTCCACCTGAAGCGGCACACTGTCGCCCTGGGGAATCAGCTGCCGCGCCGCGACCAGCACCTGTCTCGCTCCCCGTTCGGTATCATACCGAACCAGGTTCTGACCGCCTTCAGCGGTTTCCTCCAGGGTGGTGTAGGAGCTGCCGTCTCCCAGCCAGCGGGCGGGGCCGAAGCTCTGACTCTTGAATTCCGCCGAGCCGTAGATTCGCTGAACCGTGAGGTTTGAGGAGTCCGCTTGCTGCCCCAATGCGGGGGTGCTGAGAGTGAGTGAAACCAGCAGGCTTTGAGCGAAGGCGCGCATGACAGGAGATGCTCGGAGTAAAGGTGAGTCAGGTCACACAGATCCAGCGGTGGCGTTGCTCCGGCCGAGCGGCGCGAGTATCCCTTCACCAGAGCACCGGCAGCATTATACATCGACGACGTGAGAGTCACATGGCAAGTTCCAAACTTCTGGGCCGCGCGCCCACACTCTTGCTGAGTTCATTCATGATGATCGCATCAGGCTGCTCCAAACCAGGCGACGAGCGCCCCCAGTCGGCGGCGGAGACGGGTAACTCCGTGGAGACTGCCGGCTCGGCAGCTCCGGCCCCCGGCGCGGATACGACCGTCACCCCGGCCCGGGCGGATACACCAGTCACGTCTCCGGCCCGAACGCCATCAGTGGCCGCTCCGGCAACGCCGAAGCCCCGGATCAAGCCGTCAATTGACCCCGGCCGGAAGCAGACCACTCCCCAGCAGCCGGCGCCCAGCGCAGAGGCGGGTATAAAGGAAACATCTACCCCAGCCGCGCCCGCCGCGGCAGCCGGCAGCCAGGGTCAGTATCTGAAGTACGATGCGAGCAGCAACACCGTCACCTTTGAGCTGATCGCCGGTCCCAACGGGTTTCAGTTCAACGGCTACTCCAGTGGCGGCGCTACTCTCACCCTGCCACCCAAAGCCAATGTGGTGATGAATTTCGTCAACAAGGACGGCACGCCCCACAGTGCGGAAATAATTTCGGGCGATGGACCGCTGCCCAATGCCTCCGTCGACGCCGCCATTCCTCGAGCCTACACCAATCAGGCGCTCCAGGGGCTGCCACAGGAAGCCACCGACGTGATGCGGTTTACGGCGCCGGAGAGCGGGACCTACCGCATCTTCTGCGGGGTGCCCGGCCACGGCCTCTCTGGAATGTGGATTTGGATGAAAGTGGATCCGGCGGCGAAGACCCCTTCGTTCGGACCCACGAAGGCGTGAGTCGAGGTAGCCAGTCGCGGAACCGGTGCTACAGGCCCGCGACTCGTGCCTCGCGTATTGGCGCTGCTGGCGGTAAGGCTTTCCTCAGGAACTGCCCGGTGTAGCTCTCCCGGATTTCCGCCACTTCCTCCGGTGTGCCGGCGGCAACTACCTGCCCCCCCTTCTCACCACCCTCCGGACCCAGATCGATGATCCAGTCGGCGGTCTTGATGACGTCGAGGTTGTGCTCGATGACCACTATCGTGTTTCCCTTGTCCACCAGGCGGTGCAGCACGTCGAGCAGGAGCCGGACATCCTCGAAGTGGAGGCCCGTCGTCGGCTCGTCCAGAATGTAGAGGGTCCGGCCGGTATCCCGCTTGGCGAGCTCGGTGGCCAGCTTCACCCGCTGCGCCTCACCCCCGGAAAGGGTCGTTGCCGCCTGGCCCAGATGGATATAGCCCAATCCCACATCGTTGAGCAGCTCCAGCTTGTCCGCGATGCGACGCTGGTTGCTGAAGAAGTCCAGTGCGTCTTCTACCGTGAGATCGAGGACGTCGGCGATGCTGCGGCCCTTGTAGCGAACCTCCAGCGTCTCCCGGTTGTACCGCCGACCCTTGCACACTTCGCAGGGCACATACACGTCGGGCAGGAAGTGCATCTCGATTTTGACCAGCCCGTCGCCCTGACAGGCCTCGCAGCGCCCGCCCTTCACGTTGAAGGAGAAGCGTCCCGGCCCATAGCCCCGCATCTTGGCCTCGGGGAGCTGAGTGAAGAGCTCCCGGATGGGGGTAAAGAGGCCGGTATAGGTAGCCGGGTTGGATCTCGGCGTTCGCCCGATCGGGCTCTGATCGATGTCGATGACCTTGTCGATCAGGTCGAGTCCCTCGATCCTGGTGTGCGCCCCGGGAACCACCTTGGCCCGATAGAAGTGTCGCGCCAGCGCCTGATACAGAATGTCGGAGACCAGAGTGGACTTGCCCGAGCCCGAAACTCCGGTCACCGCCACAAAGAGGCCCAGCGGAATCTCAACAGTCAGGTTCTTCAGATTGTTGGCGCGGGCCCCAACCAGCCGTAGCCGCTGCTCCGGCGGCGCCTCGCGTCGACCGGGCGGAACCGGAATCCGGAGCTCGTCGCGGAGGTAGCGGCCGGTCAGCGACGTGGGATGGCGCCTGATGTCCTCGACTGACCCTTCAGCCACGACCTCGCCGCCGAACCGTCCCGCTCGTGGTCCCAGGTCAATGACGTGATCGGCTGCCTGGATGGTCTCCGCGTCGTGCTCGACCACGATGACGGTATTCCCCAGATCCCGAAGCCCTCGCAAGGTCGCAAGCAATCGCTCGTTGTCCCGCTGATGCAAGCCGATGCTGGGCTCGTCGAGGATGTAGAGAACCCCGACAAGTCGCGATCCGATCTGGGTGGCAAGCCGGATACGCTGGGTCTCACCCCCGGAGAGCGATGTGGCGGCCCTGCCCAGGGTGAGGTAGTCGAGCCCCACATCGCGCAGGAAGCGGAGGCGGTCAATGACCTCCTTGAGGATGGGCCCTGCAATCTCGGGGTCGAGTCCTCCTCCCCGGCCATTGCCGGAGGAGCCGGTCTCCCCCCGGAGAGGAACGCTCTCGAAGAACTCGATGGCCCGCTCGATCGGGAGATCCACGACCTCGCCGATGCTGGTACCATGCACCAGCACGGATAGACTCTCGGGCCGGAGCCGCTTGCCCTGACAAGTCTGGCAGGGCTGCTCGGTCATGAACTCCTCGAGCGTTACCCGAACCCCCTCGCTGGTCGATTCGCGATACCTCCGCTCGATGTTGCGGAGCACTCCCTCCCATTCGGTCTCGAACTCACCGCGGCCCCGGGCGCCGTCGGTTTGGAACTTAAGCTGTCCCGGCGTTCCATGAAGGATGGCGTGCTTGGCGGTCTCGCTGTGCTCGGCCCAGGGCGCGTTGAGATCGAACTTCAGCGCCTTGGCCAGGGTCGGCAGCACGATCTTTCGGAGATACCCGCTCGGCTCACCCCAGGGGAGGATCACGCCTTCCAGGATAGAGATGCTGGGATCACCCAGCACCAGCTCCCCATTCACTTCTCGTCGGGTGCCGACCCCGTGACAGTCAGGGCAGGCTCCGAACGGAGAGTTGAAGGAGAACTGCCTCGGCTCCAGCTCCGGCAGCGAGAGGCCGCAGACCGGACAGGCAAAACGCTCCGAGAACACCACCGATTCGGCCGACTCCCGGTCGGACAGCCCGCCGTAGCGCACCACCTCCACCACCCCGTCGGCCGTCTTGAGTGCCGTTTCGATAGAATCGTTGAGCCGAGACCGGTCGCGCTCCCGCACCACCAGCCGATCGACGACCACGGCAATCTCGTGGTTCTGCCGCCGATTGAGCGGTGGCACCGTGCCGAGGTCGTAGATCTGTCCGTCCACCCGCACTCGCACGAATCCCCGCTTGCGCACGTCCTCCAGCACGTCGCGGAACTCGCCTTTGCGGCCGCGCACCAGGGGAGCCAGCACCTCGATCCGGGTCTCGGCCGGCCAACTGGAGACGATATCGGTAATCTGGGCCGCGCTCTGCCGGGTGACCGGAGTGCCGTCGTTGGGACAGTGGGGGATGCCGACCCGGGCCCAGAGAAGTCGCAGATAATCGTAGATTTCAGTGACGGTTCCGACCGTCGAGCGGGGGTTCTGCCCGGTCGTCTTCTGCTCGATGGAGATGGCCGGCGACAGGCCCTCGATGGCGTCCACGTCCGGCTTTTCCATGAGGCCGAGGAACTGGCGGGCGTACGCCGAGAGCGACTCCACGTAACGCCGCTGGCCTTCGGCATAGATGGTGTCGAATGCGAGAGAGGACTTGCCCGAGCCGGAGAGGCCGGTGATAACGGTGAGTCGGTTGCGGGGAATCTCGACCGAGATGTTCCTGAGGTTATGCTCCCGTGCACCCCGGACCACTAACGAATCTTTACCCATAGCCCCGAAAGCTACCCGAAACTCGGGTACAGGGTCAACCGGAGCAGTTCAGTCGTTGAGAGAGCCTGTCCCGAGCCAAGGTCCTGCAAACCTCGCCTGCCTCGTCGACCTTCCAGTTTTCCGCCACGCTGTCTACCATACTGGTCACGTCAGTATCGCTCCGTCCACTAGCTCGAAGCCCTATCGTCCCTTGAATCCACAAGCTCCCGTCAACGAGGCCGCACTCTCGCGCGATCGAAGCCTCGCCGAGCAACGGCTGCAGCAAGCGACCGAGCTTGCGGCGGGCAGCCTGCCCGGTCAGGCCGTGCGACCCTTTCGCGAGCTGCTCGAGCTGGAGCCGGGGCACGTGGAAGGCCGACTGCATTTCGCCCGACTTCTGGACCGGCTGGAGGAGCCGGCCGAAGCGGTGGACGTCCTGTCGGAGGGTTTGAAGCGCTTCCCCGACCAAACCGAGTTTCTGGTCCTGCGCGGGGCCATTCTGGGCCGAGTCCAGCGCTATCGCGAAGCCGAGGTGGATCTCCGGCGGGTACTGCGGCTACATCCATCCCATGGACCGGCGCAGTTCGAGCTGGGATACCTTCTGTGGCGGCGCGGCCTGGTGCAAGAGGCTGCATCCTGCTTTCACCGGGCTCTCGAGTTCCAGCCGGATAACGCGAAGACCTACTACTACCTTGGTGACGCCCTGAACCAGCTGGGTGATTTGCCGGGGGCCCGGGCCGCTGTAGAGCGCTCTCTCCAGGTAAGCCCTGATGACGCCAAAGCCTACAACCTCATGGGGCGGGTCCTGGATCGCATGAACCTTCCCGACCAAGCACAGGAGATGTACCGCCGGGGGCGCGAGCTCGCCGGGTTGTGATTCAGGTCGTCGTCGACGATTTAGCCCTGATGCAGGCCGACGCTGTCCTTCGGCCCGTGGACGAGAACCTGAGCCCTCTTACCGAAGCCATCTCCCGATTGGATCAGCAAGCGGGCGCGCGATTTGCCGAGCAACGCCGGCTCAGCACCCCGCTTAAAGCCGGGGCTGCGGTCGTGACCGGCGGTGGCGATCTTCCGGCCCCATTCGTGCTGCATGCTGTCATTCGGGATCCCGATGCCCGCGTGAGCCGGGAGGTGGTGCGCCGAGCCCTCGTTTCCGCATGGGAGCGAGCCACCGACTGGGAGCTCGGCGTCATCGCCACCCCCCTTGTGGGTGCCGGCGTCGATCAGCTCAGCATGGAGGAGGCGGCTGCCCTGCTGGCGGAGACCTTTCCCGACGGCGCCAGTGGTTGCCCCTTCGAGCTCCGCATCGTGGTAGAACGCGAAACCGATCGTGATCTGGTCGAGGCCATCGTACGGAGGACCGCTTGATCCGGCTGATTCAACTGACGAAACGGTACGGGAAGTTTACCGCTGTCGATAACATCAACCTGGTCATCCCGACCGGCGAACTGTTCGGCTTCCTCGGACCGAACGGCGCCGGGAAGACAACCACCTTCCGCATGATCGCCGGCATCCTCCGGCCTAGCAGCGGAACGGTCGAGATCGGCGGGGTTGACGTCCTCTATCGCCCGCTCGAGGCCAAGGCCCGCCTCGGTTTCATTCCGGACCGCCCCTTCGTCTACGACAAGCTCACCGGCGGCGAGTTTCTTCGCTTCGCGGCCGCGCTCTATGGCCAGCAGGGGCCTTCAGTTGAGCGTCGTATAGACGAGTTGATGGAGCTGTTCGAGCTTTCCCGCTGGAAGGACGAACTGACCGAGTCCTACAGCCATGGCATGCGCCAGAAGCTCATTATTTCCGGGGCTCTGGTGCACAAGCCCGAGGTAATCGTGGTGGACGAGCCGATGGTTGGGCTCGACCCCAAGAGCGCCCGGCTACTCAAGGATCTGTTCCGGCAGTTCGTCGACCGGGGCGGCACCGTGCTGATGAGCACCCACACCCTGGAGGTCGCGGAGACCATGTGCGACCGCATTGCCATCATTCACGGCGGCAGAATCGTGGCCAATGGAACCATGGCCGAGGTGCAGGAGCAGACCTCGTCGGAGGACCTGGGGTTGGAGGATCTGTTTCTCAAGCTCACCGGTGGAATGCGGGATCATCAGCTGGACACTATCCTCGACGCCTAACTCGTGAGTACGGCAATGGTACGGCCGAGCGTTTGGACCGTGCTCATGCCCAAGTGGCGGAGCGTGCTGTCCCGCCTGAGGGAAGAGCAGACCGGCTCCAGTGCCCGCGCCCTGCTCCTGGGACTCGTGGCGCTGGTGTTCTGGGCAGCGGCCTTCGGCATTGCCTACCGGGTGCTCCGCTATTTTCGCAGGGTCGAAGACATCGGCAATCTCATGGCCGGGAAGGTTCTCGGCATTATCCTGCTGGCTTTCCTGTCGATTTTATTGCTCTCCAACATCATTACCGCTCTCTCCACCTTCTTCCTGGCGAAGGACCTCGACCTGCTGGTGGCGGCGCCGATCAGCCGGGCCCGTTTCTATGTCGCCAAACTGGGGGAGACCGTGGTCCATTCCTCCTGGATGGTTGGACTCCTGGCGCTGCCCATTTTCACCGCCTACGGCATCGTCTATCAGGGCGGGCTCCTGTTTCCTCTTGTCGCGCTCGCTGCCTTCATCCCTTACCTGATCTTGCCGGCGGTGGCCGGGATCATCATTACCCAGGTGCTGGTGAACATCTTCCCCGCCCGCCGGACTCGCGAGCTGCTGGGACTGATCGCGACCGGCGCGGCAGTTCTCGTCCTGGTGCTGCTCCGTTTCCTGCGGCCGGAACAGTTGGCTCGGCCGGAAGGCTTCAAGAACCTGGTGGACTATCTCGCGGTCCTCCGGGCGCCGACCAGTCCGCTGCTGCCGAGCGAGTGGACCGCCGCAATCATCATGAACTGGCTGCTTCGGGTGGCTGATCCCTTGCCGATTGCCAAGCTCTGGGCCACCGCAGCGTTTGCCATCCTCCTGGGGGCGCTGCTTCACCGCCAGCTCTATCATCCGGGTTTCTCCAAGGCGCAAGAGGGAGCCGAGCGGAAGATCCGTCGGCCGATGCGCGGACCGGTTGCCGGGCTCCTCAGTTCAGTCTCGGCCTCGAAGCGGGAGTTCATCCTTAAGGACCTGCGGCTGTTCTTCCGAGACAATACCCAGTGGACTCAGCTGATTCTGCTGGCGGTCCTTCTGCTGGTCTACCTATTCAACATCAAGTCCCTGCCATTGCATTCGGGCGAGCGAGTCCCGTTCCGGCTCATCACCATGGTCTCGTTTCTGAATCTGGGACTCACCGGCTTCGTTCTTGCCGCGGTGGCCGTCCGGTTCATCTTCCCTGGGATATCGTTGGAGGGGCGGCAAATGTGGCTGCTCCGCTCCAGCCCCCTCGATGCCAGCGCCATGCTCTGGAGCAAGTACTGGATCGGCACGATGCCGCTGGTGCTCCTGGCGTTGGTCATCACCATCTTTACCAACTGGCTGCTGCATGCCACCGCATTCATGATGGCGGTTGCCGTCGGAACTATCGTGCTGTATACCCTGGCCGCGAGTGCCTTGGCGCTTTGCTTCGGGGCGCTCTATCCCCGGTTCGACACCGAAAACGCAGCCCAGATCCCGACCAGCTTTGGTGGCCTGGTGTATATGATGAGCAGCCTGAGCCTGCTCGCCGCGATCATCATGGTCGAGGCTGCACCGGTGATGACCTACCTGCGGATGGACCGCTACGGCGGCCGGCTGGGCCAGGTCATCCCTGAGCTGGTAGTATCGGGTGTACTGGTGGCGGGCATCTGCATTGTGGCAACCCTCGTCCCCCTTCGCATGGCGCTCCGGAGCATCGAGTCGATGGAGTGGTAAGCGTAGACCTGTTCAGCGACACGGTTACCCGTCCGACTCCCGCGATGCGACGAGCCATGGCGGATGCCGAAGTGGGCGACGAACAGCAGCGCGAAGATCCAACCGTCAATCTTCTGCAAGACATGGTGGCCGACCTGTTGAGCAAGGAGGCCGCCCTCTTCCTGCCGTCGGGCACCATGTGCAATCAGGTGGCGTTCGCCGTCCACTGCCGCTCCGGCGACGAGATCTTGCTTCAGGAACAGGCCCACCCACTGTTGTTCGAGGTCGGAGGCGCCTCCGCGCTGATTGGGGCGCTGCTTCGGCCGCTGGCAGGTCCCGGCGGACTGTTCACCGCCGAGCAGGTCCGCACTGCCATTCGCCCCCCTGCCTATTACATGCCCAGGACTCGAGCGGTCTCCATCGAGCAGACCAGCAATGTCAGCGGCGGCATTTGCTGGCCGCTGGAGCAGATCGAGGAGGTCTGCCACGCGGCTCATGCGGGTGGCCTGGTGACCCACATGGATGGAGCCCGCCTGCTCAACGCCGTCGTGGCCCGGCGCACGCCGGCCAGGAAGTTCGCCGCTCCGTTCGATTCGGCCTGGATCGATCTCAGCAAGGGGCTGGGCGCGCCGGTAGGTGCGGTGCTCGCCGGATCTCGCGACTTCATCGAGGAGGCCTGGCGCTACAAGCAGCGCTTCGGGGGCGCCATGCGACAGGCCGGCATCATCGCCGCGGCGGGGGTGTACGCGCTGCGACATCACGTCGAGCGGCTGGATGAGGACCATCAGCGGGCCCGCCGGCTGGCGGAGGGGCTGGCGAGCATTCCGGGTATCGGGCTCGACCCCAGGCGGGTGGAGACCAACATCGTCGTCTTCGAGGTCCGCGGGATCACCGGCGAAGAGTTCGGAGCACGTACCCTCGCAAGTCATGGAGTCCGTTTCAGCATCCTGGGGCCCGGCACGGTGCGTGCCGTCACCCACCTGGATATTCCTCCCGACGGAATCGAGCGGGCACTAGAGTCCGCCCGCGCGGCACTACAGCGCTAGTGCAAGTGTTACGGCGTGCGCCGTCTAAGCATTTGCGATGCGCGACGAACACCGTCCCAAGCAGGAGCTCATCCACGAGATCATCGGCCTGCGCAAGCAAGTCACCGATCTCAAGGAGGCGATGACCGCTCGCCGCCGGGTGGAAGACTCGCTCCGGGCTACCGAAGAGTTGCTTCGGGCGCTCACCGATGGCGCTCCTGTTGGCCTCTGCCTCTTCAGACAGGACGGCACCCTCCTGGGTGCCAACCGCCCCTTTGCTCGAATGCTCGGGTACGACTCTCCGGCCCAGCTTCAGGCCATGGGCGCAGTGCTAGGGGTGTTCGCCAGCCCCGAGGAGCGGGCCCGCGCTTTGTGCCCAGCGGCGCCTGGGGGCATCATCGAGGCCCTCTTCCGGCGAAAGGACGGCTGCCGACGCACTCACGCTGTCCTCCGAGGCGAGACCACCGGGGGTCAGGACCCCATCCTGGCCGTATTCGACTGTAGTCCAGGCCTTACCCTTCCCTCTTTTCAGTCCAGACCCGCGTAACTCAGGTCCACCCCATAGAACCACTGGTTCCTACCTTGGCGTCGCCGTCGGGCTCGCGCTTGCCGTCAGCGCACACTACCCACCCAAGGAGGAGCCATGTCTCGCAGGATCACACTCGGCGTGCTCGTCGTGGCGGCAACCCTGACTGCGTGCGATCGTACCCCACCACCGACCTCGGCGAACGAGGATGCCATTCCCGCTGTAGAATCACCCGCCGGCCACTATTCGCTGGAACGGGCCGCAATGGATCGCCTGGCCCGACGACTTGCCCAGTCGCTGGCCGATCCAGTATTTCGGTCGGGGCTCAAGGCAGAGCTGGACCGCTCGCCCTTCCTGGAAGGCAAGCTGCACCTGCAGCGCCTGCTGCAGGGATCCGACCGCCGGTTGCTGAAGGAGGTGGCGCGCCTCAGTACCTCGGATGAAGCGGAGGTTGAGGCCGATACCAAGCTGTCCGTTCCTCTCGAGGTGTACTTCCCGGTTCCGTCTCACCGAGCCGGCTGGACCGGCGGCCCCGATCTGCTGGTTGCCAGTGCACGGGAAGACCGGGAGGCGCCGATCGCGTATGACGTCAGCGGGAGGCGGCAAACCCTCAGCGCCGATACACCGCCGGCCACCCCGGTGCTGGCCGTGGTCCCGGTGGAGACCAATTTCGACCAGCCCCTGGGTCCGGGAGCCGAGGCAACCTGTACGGAATGCAGTCCCGGGGGCACCGGTGGCGGGGGGACCGGTTTGGCAGCGCCAACCGGGATGTTCATGACCTATTCCCACTTTGTGCAGGATTTTGAGGGTTGGTTGAAGGGCAGTCCCGAATTTGAGTTCCATATTCTGGGACAGGCAGGGACGAGCGACTCACTGCGAGACTATCAGTGTGCGGGTGCCGCTGCCAGCGGGTACTATCGCTTCGACCAGAACGCGCTCGACTGGACCGGGAGCGTCCTGCTGTTCAGCCAGGCGCAGCTGAACAGCTACAAGACCACCCATCCCAATCAGAATTTTCGAATCATCGCGCTGGAAGACGACGATACCGGCTGTTCCATCAAGTTCGACTCCGACAGGTTCCGCCGGGTCATAACTGCCATCCAGACCGAGTACCCTAACGTGACCGGGGCCAAGGATACCACGAGCGGAATTCTGAAATATGTCAAACGGGCAAATGCGCTCCAGAAAATTCTTCAGGCGGTCTACTCGTTCATTACGACCCAGGACGATTTCATCGGCAACGCAATCGAGGACAAGGTCGTCGGCCAGTTCTTTGCCGGAGCTAATTGGGTCATCAAAGGCGAGGACAACAAGACCAATGGTTGGATCAAACTGGAGATGCGCTGACCCAATGCTGGCCTATCAGGCACACCGGTTCGCCAAGCTACTACTCGCAGTGATCGTATTCGCCTTCCCGAATTCATCGCTCTTGGGACAGTGGCACCTCGGGCTCGGGGCGGGTGCGGCCCGGTTCTGGGGCGGCTCTCAAGACAATGTGGACGGCACCACCTCGTTCCTGCCCTATCGCCCGACCACGTTCGGAATTGGCTTGGAACGTCAGGCCGGCCACTACGGCTTCGGGTTACAAGGACGGTATTTCCAAGCCGGGGTGGCGCTGGTAGGCCCGGAAGTCACGGTCTCCTCGGAGGGCATTTTCAAAGTCGTGAGCGTGTCGCCGGAAGTGGTCGCACGAATAGCCACGCTCGGACCGGACAATCACCTCCGGATTCACGCTGGCCCCCTCTTCGAAGTCTGGGATATCATCGACCTCGATGCTCGCACCCGCCTGGGGGCCCAGGGCTCGGTATCTGTCGACGTACCCCTCGGTGGACGCTTTCGTGGCGCAGTGACCGCGGGAGCCGCGGTGATACCATCGCCCTACAACGAGGGGGAGCTCGATCTTGGAGGCAGTGCTCCCACGTACGAGCTGCGAGCGCTCTGGCGACGCAGCTTTGAGGTGACCCTGCACTACCGGTTGTAGCCC
>CBFGTM010000054.1:0-24108 GCA_965652025.1 uncultured Gemmatimonadales bacterium | reverse complement strand
TTGGCCTTGATGAACTCCACCGCGCGGTAGGCGCCGGTGGTCACCGCCTGGGTCGAGGCGCCGGTAAACCAGTAGATCACCGCGCCACCAGTGATCAGTCCCAGCAGGAACGGCGGATGAAGGATGGAAAGGTTTTCCATGCCGCTGGTAAGACCGTGCGTCAGGGCCATGATAATCGAGAAGATCATGGTCGTGGCCCCTACCACCGCCGTTCCGATCAGCACCGGTTTGGCAGTTGCCTTGAAGGTGTTGCCGGCGCCGTCGTTCTCTTCCAACAGCTCCTTAGCGGTCTCGAAGTTGAGATCGAAGCCGTGATCCCGCTTGATATCCAGCCGCACGCCCGGGACCTGCTCGATGAGGGACAGCTCGTAGATGGACTGGGCATTGTCGGTGACTGGGCCATAGCTATCCACCGCGATCGTCACCGGACCCATGCCGAGGAAGCCGAACGCCACCAGACCGAAGGCGAAGATCGCCGGCGCCTTCATCAGATCCTCGAGGCCTCCCATCGTGCTCACCCCGTACGCAATCGCCATGAGACCCATGATGGTGATACCGAGCCAGTAGGCCGAGAAGTTGCCGGCCACGAATCCGGAGAGGATGTTGAGCGACGACCCACCCTCGCGCGACGATGTCACCACCTCACGCACGTGCCTCGACTCGGTCGAGGTGAAGACTTTGACGAACTCGGGAATGATGGCCCCCGCGAGTGTGCCGCAGGAAATGACGGTGGACAGCTGCCACCAGAGGTCGGGATTTCCGCCGATGTTGGGGATGAACACGTAGGACAGCAGATACGTGAGCGCGACGGAGACGATCGAGGTGAGCCAGACCAACTGGGTAAGGGGAGCCTCGAAGTTGAAGCGCGTGCCGCTGCCGTAGCGGGCCCGGGACATGCTGTTGCTGATCAGATAGGAGAACCCGGACGCCAGTACCATCATGACACGCATCAGGAAGATCCACACCAGGAGCTGGGCCTGGATCGAGGCGTCGGCGACGGCGAGGACGATAAACGAGATCAGCGCAACCCCGGTCACTCCGTAGGTCTCGAAGCCATCGGCGGTGGGCCCCACCGAGTCGCCGGCGTTGTCTCCGGTACAGTCGGCGATGACGCCGGGGTTGCGGGCGTCGTCTTCCTTGATCTTGAAGACCACTTTCATCAGGTCGGACCCAATGTCGGCGATCTTGGTGAAGATGCCGCCGGCGATACGGAGCGCAGCCGCTCCGAGCGATTCCCCGATGGCAAAGCCCAGGAAGCAGGCTCCCGCTACATCCGCGGGGATGAACAGCAGGATGGCCAGCATGAACAGCAGCTCGACCGAGATCAGCATCATCCCCACGCTCATGCCGGAGCGCAGCGGGATTTCACACACCGGCCAGGCCTTGCCCTCCAGTGCCGCAAACGCCGTTCGAGAGTTGGCCAGCGTGTTGATCCGGATGCCGAACCAGGCGACACCGTAGCTCCCCGCCATGCCGATGACGCTGAAGACCAGGATGATCAGAATCTTGGGGATCTCGAGCCCGGTCAGTATGAAGTAGATGAAGATCACCGCGCCGATGAAGCCGAACAGCACCACCAGTAGCCTGCCCTGCTGCACCATGTATGCCTTGCAGGTCTCGTAGATCAGCTCCGAGATCTCCGCCATGGACCGGTGCACCGGCAGCTTCTTGACGTGGGAATAACTCATCAGGCCAAAGAGCAAACCCAGCACGCACACGACCAGGCCGGTCAGCAGGATCTGGTGCCCGGTGAAGCCGAGGAAGTCGCCCTGGTTCAGATCAGGCAGCCGGAGGTTCACCTCGCCGCCGGGCCGGTGCTCCGTCCCCTGCTGCTGCGCGAGCAGCCCCGGGACCCCAACCGGGAGCAGCATCCCGAGAAACAGGACCAGCAGCGGCCGGAAGGCCGCGGGAAACACCGTACGGATCAGAGGCAGCATCGAAGTTCTCCAAGGCATCACTGGCATAAGCTCGCTGAATAAGGAAGAGTGTTTCAGTAGGCGCCGATCGGACGGTGGCCGGGCTCCGCCCGGGTATGGACCAGGGTGAGGAACCGCTTGGCCAGCCTGTCCGCCTCGCTCTCGCCCACCTGGTTGGTTTCCACCGTCACCAGGGTATAGTGTCCGCCCTCGGCCTGAGCCGAGACGCTGATCCGGCCGATGCTCCCGGCAAACTGCCGCCGCCTCGGCTCCTCGCCTCCGGGGGCAAGGCTGGCCCCGAAAAACTGAGTCGCGCCGGCCAGGACCTCGTCGGGCGACAGGTGAGTGCGGTGGAAGTATTTCATGTTTCACTGTTCACGGTTCACTCTTCACCGCTAATCCTCCACATAGTACTCGATGCCCAGGTGGGTGATCTGCTTCTCACCCATCAGATACCGAAGCGTGTTCTTGAGCTTGGTCTGCTGAATGAACAGGTCGTGCTCGGGGTAGAGGCCGGGTGCCACCTGCGGGCTCTTGAAGTAGAACGAGAGCCATTCCTGGATGCCGGTCATGCCGGCGCGCTGAGCCAGGTCGAAGAAGAGGGCCAGGTCGAGCACCAGCGGAGCGGCCAGGATCGAGTCGCGGCAGAGGAAGTCCACCTTGATCTGCATCGGATAGCCCAGCCACCCGAAGATGTCGATATTGTCCCAGCCTTCCTTATTGTCCCTCCGCGGCGGGTAATAATTGATCCGCACCTTGTGGTACATCTTGCCGTAGAGCTCAGGATAGAGCTCGGGTTGGAGGATGTACTCCAGCACGCCGAGCTTGGACTCCTCCTTGGTCTTGAAGCTCTCGGGGTCGTCGAGCACCTCGCCGTCGCGGTTGCCCAGGATGTTGGTCGAGTACCAGCCGGCCACTCCCAGCATCCGGGACTTGAACATGGGCGAGAGCACGGTCTTCACCATCGTCTGGCCGGTCTTGAAATCCTTCCCCCCGATCGGCACGCCCTTGTTCTTGGCCAGCTGCTCCATCGCGGGGAAGTCACAGGTCAGATTGGGGGCTCCGTTGGCAAAGGGAACCTTTTCCATGATCGCGGCGTAGGCGTACAGCATCGACGGCGCGATGGTGGGGTCGTTCGCGTCGACCGCCTTCTCGAACGCCTCCAGGGTCCAGTGTGCCGGCCCCGGGCTGATGAAGATCTCGGTCGAGGCGCACCAGATCATCACCAGGCGATTGCACTTGTTCTTGGCTTTGAAGTCTCGGATGTCCTTCCGGAGGGCCTCGATCAGCTCCCGCTTGCTGCTGCCGGCCTTGACGTTGGTGCCTTCCAGACGCTTGACGTAGGTCTGGTCGAAGACCGCCGGCATGGGCTTGATGCCCTTGAGAAAGCCGGCAATCGGCTCGATGTGATCGTGCCGGTCCAGCACGCCGGCCTCGACCGCTGCCGTGTAGGCATCGTCGGGGACCGGATCCCAGGCGCCGAAGACGAGGTCGTCCAGCTCCGCCAGGGGTACGAACTCCCGGATCAGCGGAGCCCGCTTCTCGGTGCGCTTCCCCAGCCGGACGGTGCCCATCTGGGTGACCGACCCGATCGGCCGGGCACTGCCCCGCCGAATGTTTTCGACTCCAGCGATGAACGTCGTCGCGACCGCGCCCAACCCCACACACAGCACCCCGAGCTTGCCTTGTGCCGGCTCGATCTGCCGGACTTTTGCTTCAGCCACTGCTATGTCCTTTGGCGAGAGGGTCCAGCGCGGCGTGTTTGACCAGCCTCACCTCCTCGGCACGCTGAACCGCTTCGGCCTGCCTCAGTTCCTCCGCGCGGATGGCGTCGTCCACCAGTCCGGCGTGCCGATGCACGTACACGAACCGTTGGACCACGGTGATAATGGAGGCCAGGGCGAGCAGGGTGACCATCGCCTCCAGTAGCAGCGCATGGGGGCCTGCCCCGAAGATCAGCGAGGCCAGTCCCACTCCAAGAATCCGCTCCGCCCGCTGAGCAATCCCGACCTTGCAGTCGAGCCCCAGCCCTTCCGCCCTGGCCCGGGCGTAGGACACCAGCAATGAGCCCAGAATCGCGATCATGCACAGGATGAGGGCCGGAGTTCGGTAGGCCACATCGGGCGCCGTGAGCAGGAAGGCCCCGATGCCGATGAAGGTCGCTCCGTCGCCCACCCGGTCGAGGGTGGAATCGTAGAAGGCACCGAAGCGGGTCACCATGGCGCCGCTGCGGGCCACCTGTCCGTCGAGCGTGTCCGCCACGCCGCTCAGAAGCAGCAAGGCCCCGCCCAGCCGGATGTGACCGGTGGCGTAGGCCAGCGCCGACACCAGCACCAGACCGGTGCCTACGGTGGTGATGGTATTGGGCCGCACCCCGGACCGGATCAACCGCTGTACCAACGGGTTGACCGCGGTATAGAACGGCTTCTCCAGCGCGCGTAACAGCTTCACGTTGGACTCGCCCTCCGAAGGGGACCTGGGTTCCGAAATTGCCGCGAAAGGATAACTGCCAGAACCGCTTAGGGCAATTGGAGAGTGCTCCCGGTCACATCGGAATTCATTCGGGATAGAGCAGGAACGGCCGCCGACGCTCCCGAAATTTCGCCAGTTCGTCTCGCCAGCGCGCGGCGATGCGAGACAGAGGAAGCTCCGATTCGATCTCCTGGCGGAGTTCCGGTCCGGCCAGGCGGTCGAATTGGGCCGGCCGGAAGGCGAACGCAGTCGAGTGGGCCGTGCGGATGGCCGATAACAAGTAGGCCGCGGTCAGGGTTGGGTCGTATGCGGCGCGGTTGGTTATTCTTAGCCGGACTCCGGTCACCAGCGTATCCGAGTACTTGCCGTCGCCCGGCGAACGGGGGGTAAACGCCACCCCGGTGAACGTGACTCCCGGTAGTGAATCCCGCCGGAGTCTGGCGAGCACGGCAACCGTATCGAGCCAGGGAGCTCCCACCTGCTCGAAGGGGACTTCACTCCCCCGGCCCACAGACAAGTTGGTGCCCTCGAACAGACAGAGGCCCGGGTAATGGAAGAGACTTTCCAGCGTGCGCAGGTTCAGGCTCGGCGGCACGAACGGCAGCCCGGTCGCATCGAAGGCCATGCTGCGGCGCCAGCCCTTCACCGGCACCACATGCAGCTCTGCCCCGATGGCGAGCACCCGGTTGGCCAACAGCGCCAGCTCACCAATGGTCATCCCGTGACGCATGGCGACAGGAAAGCGGGCCACCGCCGAATTGGTGACGCTATCCTGCACATCGCCCTGGGTCACACCTCCGATCGGATTGGGACGATCCAGAACCACGACCGGAAGCCGCGCCGCGGCCGCGGCCTGCATGATGGTGGCCACGGCGGCGGGATAGGTGTAGTAGCGGGCCCCGGCGTCCTGCAGGTCCACCACCATAACGTCGACCGTCTCCAGCATGGCTGGCGTCGGCGGGTGCAGCCGAATTCCGTCATGCAGCAGAAACACCGGCGTGCCGGTGGCCGAGTCGAGCTCCTGCCGCCGCTCCGGCGCCACGTCCACGTCGATCTTGCCCGCTAGTCCATGCTCTGGGGCGAACACCGCGGTGACTCGTATTCCGGCCCCGAGGAGGCGATCGAGGCCGCGCACACCGGCACCGTCGACACCGGACTGGTTCGTGACCAGGCCCACGCGCCGGTGGCGAACCAGACCCAAGCTGTCGCTCAGCAGCACCTCCAGACCAGGCTGGACTCTAGTCTCGGCGCTGCCTCTGGGCACGCTGCCGCCCCGCGCCGCGGCGCAGCCGGCGCTCAATCCGAGCAATCCCCAAAGGGCCAAGGCTCTGTGCACCTGAAGCATCTCGCACTGGTATTGATCGCGCTGTGGGCCTGTGGACCGGCGGGGCCGGTGCCGCAGCCTCAGCCGGCTCAATTCCCCCCGCAGCCCACGCCGGCTGAGGTGAATGTGGACGATCTCCTGGAATCGCTTTCGCTCCGGGATCGGATCGCGCAGCTGGTCATGCCCTGGGTGCCGGGCACGTACGCGGCGTTCGACGACGATGCGTTTCGCCGGCTACAGGCCTGGGTGGACTCGCTCCACATCGGCGGACTCATCGTGTCTGTCGGCTCGCCGCTCGACGTGGCAACCAAGCTCAACCGGCTCCAGGAGCGCTCCCCTCTTCCGCTGCTGGTGGGCTCCGACCTCGAAGCGGGTACCGCGATCCGGTTGAACGGGGGGACGCCCTTCCCTCCCAATATGGGCGTGGGAGCCACTGGGAGCGACTCCGACGCGTATCAGCTGGGACGCATCACCGCACTCGAGGGGCGTGCCGTCGGGATCCATCTCGCCTTCGCACCCGTGGCCGACGTCAACAACAACCCCGCCAACCCGATCATCAACGTCAGGTCGTTCGGCGAGGAGCCCCACGCGGTGGGCCGCCTGGTCGCGGCGGAAATTCGTGGCCTGCAGGAAAATGGCATGCTGGCGGCGGCCAAGCACTTCCCGGGGCACGGGGATACCGGTACCGACTCTCACATCTCCCTGCCGGTGCTCGCTGCCGGTTGGCCGAGGCTGGATTCGGTCGAGCTGGTTCCCTTCCGCATGGCCATCGCGGCCAACGTGGCCGCGGTGATGTCGGCCCACATTGCGCTGCCTCTGATCGACCGGGGGCAGCTCCGCCCGGGAACGATCGCCCCCAACATCCTGACCGGCCTGTTGCGAGACTCACTCGGCTTCAGCGGCCTGGTGGTTACCGATGCCCTGAACATGGGCGGGATTGCCACCGAGTACGGCGCGGAAGCAGCAGTGCGAGCCTTTCTCGCCGGGTCGGATTTGCTGCTGCAGCCGGCCGATCCCAAAACGGCCATCGATGTAATGGCCGCCGCGGTAACCCGGGGCGAGATCTCCCCCGAGCGCCTCAACCGATCGGTGCGGCGCGTACTCGAGCTCAAGCGCAAGCTCGGCCTGTTTGTCCGCCGCACCGCGCCGCTCGATAGCATTCCTCTGATCGTAGGCCGGGCCGAGTTCCGAACCCAGGCAGAGAGTATGGCCTCTCGCTCCATTGTCCTGGTCAAGGACGTGAACGGAACGATGCTCAACCTGGAGGATCAGCGCCGGCCGCTCAGCCTCATTACTTATGGCGACGACAATAACCGCGCCATCGGCAACGCCCTGGCTTCGGAGCTGCGGACCCGTGGGTTCTCGGTCGCATCCTTCAAGTTGTGGCCGGCGAGCGGGCCAGCCAGCTACGACTCGGCGCTCAGCGTCATCGCCCGTAGTCCAGTCACCGTGTTCGCGGTTTCCGACAAGCCGACCGAATCCCGCGGCACCCTGGGGGTTCCCGATTCGCTGGCCAGCCTGATTACGGTGACCTCGCAGTCCCGGCCCACCATCCTGGTTTCACTGGGGAATCCGTATCTCATCAGCCAGCTGCCGGACGTCTGGTCCTACCTCATCGCCTGGCGGGCCACGTCCGTGGCGGAGCAGGCGGTGGCCCGGGCCTTAGCCGGCGTGACTCCAATTACCGGCCGGCTGCCCATCTCCATTCCGCCCACATACTCCCGCGGATGGGGGTTGCAGCGGGAAGCTCCTTGAACCGTGCCTGGCTCGGGCTGGCACTCCTGGTGGCGGCATGCGGTCGGCCGGAGCGGGTCACCCCGGTTTCTCCCATGCCGCGACTGAGCACCGACTGGCTTCCGGTGATGAGCTATCTCGACTCGGTAACGGCGGCCGGAGCAGCGCCGGGGGCGGTGGTCGCCGTTTCTCACCGGGGTGAGCGGTTCATCTTCGGCACCGGTACGCTGGGCTCCGATGACAACGCTCGGCCCGGAGCGAGCACCGTATATGACCTCGCCTCGCTCACCAAAGTGGTGGCGCTCACCCCGGCGATCATGCTCGCGGTTTCCGAGGGCAAGCTCGCACTCGACGCTCCGGTCCAGCGGTACGTCCCGGCTTTCGCCGGGCCCGACAAGGAGCAGGTCACGGTCCGCATGCTGCTGGCGCATGTATCCGGGCTTCCCGCATGGCGACCACTCTATCGAGAGGCCCGCAGCCGGAATGAAGCCTTCGCGCTGGTGGACACCACCCCGCTGGCGACGGCGCCCGGGACCCAGTCGGTGTATTCCGATCTCGGAGCGATTCTGCTCACCCAGGCGGTCGAGAGTGCCTACGGTGAGCGGATCGATTCGCTGGTAGAGCGGCGACTGTTCCAGCCTCTCGACCTCGCTTCCCTGCGCTATCTCCCCCCGCCCGCCTGGCACAACCGGATTGCGCCGACTGAGCTCGACCCCTGGCGGGGCCGAGTGCTTCGGGGTGAGGTGCACGATGAGAATGCGGCGATCATGGACGGGGTCTCCGGTCACGCGGGGCTGTTCGGCTCAGCGGAGGATTTGCTGACGTTCGCGGAGTGGATGCTGGCCCAGGCGGCCAGGCGGTCAGGCAGTCAGGCGGTCAGCTCATGGCACTCTTCGTCTGCGGCCGGCCGACCGACTGACCGACTGACCGTCCGACCGTCAGTCTTTGCCGAATTCACCACCCGCCAGCCGCTGGGAGACCGCGCTCTCGGCTGGGACATGCCATCTGAAAGCGGCAGCAGTGCCGGCCACAAGCTGTCGCCCTCCAGCATCGGCCACACCGGCTTTACCGGTACCTCCCTCTGGATCGACCCGGAGCACGACCTCGCAATCGTGCTGCTCAGCAACCGGGTCCACCCGACTCGCGACAACCCCCGCTGGGGCCCGGTGCGGGCCGCGGTCGCGGATCTGGTCATGACAACTCTCTTCGAGGACGCCCCATGACGCTCGCGTTCAGCGATTGGATCATCGTGGTGGTCTACTTCATTGCGTCCGCCGGTGTGGCCCTGGTCTACACCCGCCGAGCCAGCCAGTCCCTGGACGAATACTTCGTGTCTGGTCGGGCGCTGCCCTGGTGGCTGGCGGGGACGTCGATGGTGGCCACCACCTTCGCCGCCGACACGCCGCTGGTGGTTGCGGGTCTGGTCGCCAAGTACGGCGTGGCCGGAAACTGGCTCTGGTGGAACGGCGCGCTCACCGGGATCCTGACCGTGTTCTTCTTCGCCCGGCTCTGGCGCCGGGCCGGGGTCCTTACCGACCTGGAGTTCGCCGAGATCCGGTATGGCGGAAAGCCTGCCGCCGTGCTGCGGGGGTTTCGCGCGCTGTATCTCGCCATTCCGATCAACCTGATCATCATGGGCTGGGTCACCCGCGCCATGGTGCTGGTCCTTCACATCACGCTCGACATCAATCCCTGGACCGCGGCCATCCTGCTCTTTGGCATCACCGGCGCGTACTCGATCTTTTCGGGGCTCTGGGGCGTGGTAGTCACCGACACCTTCCAGTTCGTGGTGAAGATGGTCGGCGTCATCGTGCTGGCCATGTTCGCGGTCGACTCGGTCGGCGGCCTGGATGCGATGGTCACTCGGGCCAGTGCCCACTTCGGATCCTACGAGGCGGCGTTCAGCGTACTGCCTCCAATCGACAAGGCCTGGCTGCCGGTCAGCACGCTGATCGTGTTCCTCAGCGTGCAGTGGTGGGCCGCCTGGTACCCCGGCGCCGAGCCGGGCGGCGGCGGGTACGTGGCCCAGCGAATCCTGGCGGCGAAGGATGAGCGCCACGGACTCCTGGCCACGCTCTGGTTCCAGATCGCCAACTACGCGCTCCGTCCCTGGCCCTGGATTCTGGTCGGCTTCGTGGCAGTGCTCCGCTATCCTGGTTTAACCAATCCGGAAGAGGGCTATGTGCGGGTGATGGTGGATGTGCTGCCCTCGCCGATGAAAGGGCTGCTCCTGGCCACCTTCGCGGCCGCCTATATGAGCACCATCGGCACCCACCTGAACTGGGGAGCGTCCTACCTGGTGAACGACGTGTATCTCCGGTTCATCCGGCCTCAGGCCAGCCGCCGGGCCCAGGTGATCGCGTCCCGCATCGCCACGGTCACCCTGATGCTGCTGTCCCTGGTGGTGATGGCCTACCTCGAGAGCGTCGAGCAGGGCTGGAAGCTGCTGCTCGCGCTGGGCGCGGGCACCGGACTGGTCTTCATCCTCCGCTGGTACTGGTGGCGGATCAATGCCTGGTCCGAGATCAGCGCCATGGCTGCGTCGTTTGTCACCTCGATCTTCCTGCACTTCACCGGCATCAATGCCGTGGATACCTCGAGCCGGGACTACGCCATTGCCATGGTGGTGACCGTTGCGGTCACGACTGCCGTGTGGCTCGGCGTCACCTTTTTCACGGCTCCGGAACCGGATGAGGTGCTCAATCGCTTTTATCGTAAGGTTCGGCCGGGTGGCCCCGGGTGGCGGCCGGTGGCGGTCCGGCTGGGCTTTGGAGACGACCGGATCCCCGGAGGGGCCCTGGCGGTCCTCAACTGGGTAGCCGGGGTGATCGCGGTCTTCACAGCGCTGTTCGGGGTGGGAGAGTTTCTGACCGGCACGGTCCGGAACGGCCTGCTCTACAGTGCTGCGGCTATTGCGGCTTTCGCCTTGATAATGCGCAACTTGCGGGCCGACGAGCGGCTGGCGGCGAGCGTTGACAGGACTGCCGGCGGCAACTTAGAATTCTCTCAATCAAACTGATCGATTCCGGCTTGGCGTCGCCACCAAGCCGGTTCTACCGAAGGAGTTAGCATGAGCGGTCTCGAGCAGCAGGCAACTACCACCGGGTTTAACCTGGTCCTTACCGGCCGGGCCGCCGAAGAGGTGCAAAAGTTCATCACCCAGGAGCAGGTACCGGCGGATTCCGCCGGACTCCGGGTGAGCGTACTGCCAGGCGGGTGCTCGGGGTTCAAGTACAGCCTGAACATCGAAGAGCGGCCGCTGGAGGACGACATCGTCGCCGAGATCAACGGCGTGCGCGTGTTCGTGGACGGGTTCAGCGCCCAGTATCTGAGTGGCGTTACCATCGATTACGTCAGCTCCATGCAGGGCTCCGGGTTCACCTTCAACAACCCGAACGCGACGGGCGGGTGTGGTTGCGGCAGTAGCTTTACGGCGTAAAAGAGCAGTGAAGAGTGAAAAGTGAAGAGTAAAAAGTGAACAGGGCGGCCATGCGGAGCGGTAGCTCGTGAGGCCGCCCTTTTTACTTTCACTTTTTACTTTTCACTCTTTACTTTCACTTTTCACTTCCCCCTTCTCTCCCAACTAGCCGGTCGCCTCTGCATACCGTCGACCTCGCTGTCGTCGTAGTCTACTTCGTCTTTACCCTGGGAGTCGGGCTCTGGGTGGCCCGGCACCAGCGCAGCGCCTCCGACTATTTCCTCGGTGCCCGGAATCTCCCCGCCTGGGCGATTCTTCTCTCCATCGTCGCCACCGAGACCTCGGCTCTCACGGTCATCAGCGTCCCCGGCATCGGTGCCCGAGGCGATCTCACCTTTCTCCAGCTCACCTTCGGCTACCTCATCGGCCGCATCGGAGTGGCGGTCTGGCTGCTGCCCGGCTACTTCCGGGGTGATCAGGAGACAGCCTATGCCCGGCTCGAGTCCCGCTTCGGCGTCGGCACCCGTCGCCTGACCTCGACGGTATTCCTGGTCACCCGCTTCCTCGGCGATGCGGTCCGGGTATTTGCCAGCGCGATCCCTCTGGCGCTGGTGACCGACTGGAGTATCCCCACCTCGATTGTAGTGATGGGCGTGGTCACCATGATCTACACCTGGCTAGGTGGCTTCAAGGCGGTGGTGTGGACCGATGTGCTTCAGCTCTCGGTCTATCTCGCCGGCGGCATCGGGGCGCTGCTCGTTGCCTGGAACCTCTCCGGCGGAGCCGACGCGGCGCTGGAGCTCGCTCGCCGCGCCGGCAAGCTCAAGGTCATCGACGCCGGTCTGGATTTCACCAGGACCTACACCCTATTGGGCGGTCTCGTCGGCGGCGCACTGCTTTCGGCTGCCTCGCACGGAACCGACCATCTCATCGTCCAGCGGCTGCTGGCCACCCGCTCGTTGCGTGACGCGCGTGTCGCCCTGGTAGGATCCGGCGTGATGGTCATCGCGCAGTTCGCGCTGTTTCTCCTGGTTGGGTCTGCGATCTGGGCGGCGGGGCTGGCGCTGGCCGGCGTACCGGGAGACGAGCTGTTCCCCTCGTTCGTTTTGCACCACCTGCCCACCGGACTCGCCGGGCTGGTGGTGGCGGGAATCCTCGCCGCGGCCATGGGCACCCACAGCTCCGCCATCAACTCTCTCGCATCCTCGGCCACGCACGATCTCTACGCCTCGTGGACCGGGCGTCAGGACCCGCGGCATCTCCTCCGCGTGGGCCGGCTGCTCTCCGCCGTCTGGGCGTCGGCGCTCATTCTCGGTGCGCTCTTCTTTCATGTCGCTGCGACGGGGAAGGATACGCCGGTGGTGGTGCTGGCCCTCTCGATCGCCTCTATTACCTATGGTCCACTGCTGGGGATCTACGTGCTGGCGGGCCGCTGGCCCCGGGCCCGAGGCCGAGATGTGGTGGGTGCCGTGGCGTTCACCGTCGCCGTCATGCTGGTGGTGGTCTTCGCCAAGCGGCTTTCGGTCTATCCAGGTCTCCACTGGGCGGCTCCGCTCGGCAGTCTGGCCTGGCCCTGGTATGTACCGCTGGGCACTTTGCTGGCTGTCTGTAGCGGCATAGCGCTCAGCTTCCTTCCCGATCGCGGGAGAGACAGCCGCTGATGCCCAAGATTCTGATTGGAGCCGATGTGGGCGGCACGAAGACCGCGGTCGCCGTCTCGAAGGACGGTGACATCATCGGTCGTGCCGAAGGCCCCGGCGCCGCGGTTCGACCGGGACGCGCCTTGGCGTCCGCCAGCACCATCATCGAGGTGGTTCGCGGGGCTCTGTCCAATGCCGGCCGCCTGACTGGGGACGTACTGGTGGTTGGTGCTGCAGGCGCGGGTCGAGAGGCGGAGCGGGGTGAACTGCGGACCGCTCTCCGGAACGAGAATGTGGCCGCTCAGGTGATGGTGACCACCGATATCGAGATCGCGCTTGCCAACGCATTCTCCCAGGGCCCCGGCATCGTGGTGAGCGCCGGCACCGGCAGCGTGGCCGTCGGAAGAGACCGGACCGGCAAGCAGCACCGCATCGGGGGGTACGGCTGGCAGATGGGCGATGAGGGAAGCGGTTATGCCATCGGACGGGCGGCACTGGGCGCGGTCAGCCGGGCAATCGATGGCCGCAGTCCACCCACGGCGTTGAGCAATCGAGTCCTCCAGGCCACCCGCAGCGCGGACTACGATGCCCTGGTCCGCTGGGCGGCGGGCGCCTCGCCCGCGGAGGTGGCCGCACTGGCGCCGCATGTGCTGGCTGTTGCCGCAGAGGGCGACCCGCTGGCTCAGGGAATTGCTGACTACGCCGCCCGCGAATTGTCGCAGCTCGCCATCTGCCTCTTGCCCAAGATGGAGCTGAGCCCGCCGGTCCGGGTCGCGATCACCGGCGGTCTGCTGAGCCACGACCAGCCGCTCCGCCGCGCTCTGCTCGCCAAGCTGCGGGAGGAGCCCGCCTTCCAGCCCACCGAAGCACCAGTAGACGCGGTAGCCGGAGCCCTTCTCCTCGCCGCGTCGGTCGAGACCTAGTTCCGGCGCTCTCCTGCGACCGCAAGCCTGCCCAACCGGCTGTGCCGGATCCCGTAGAACAGATAGATGATCAGCCCCAGCCCCAGCCAGATGCCGAAACGGATCCAGGTGAGGGTGGGAAGCTGAAGCATGAGATAGAGACACGCCGCGATGGAGATGATCGGCGTCAGCGGCACCAGCGGAGCCCGAAACGGGCGGGGCCGGTCGGGATCGATCCGGCGGAGCACGATGACACCGGCCGACACCAGGACGAAGGCGAACAAGGTGCCGATGTTGGTGAGATCGACCACCTCGGCGATGTTGGCAAAGGCCGCAAAGGTGGCGACGAAGGTGCCGGTGATCAGGGTCCCAATGTACGGGGTCTTGAAGCGGGGGTGCACCCGAGCCAGGAACGGCGGCAGCAATCCGTCGCGGGCCATGGACATGAAGATGCGCGGCTGCCCCAGCTGGAATACCAGGAGCACGCTGCTCATGGCAATGACCGCCCCCAGCGATACGATGAATCGGGAGAGCGAAAGCAGACGGGGAGAGCCATCGGCCAGCGCCAGGGCCGTCACCATGGGCTCCGCCGTGCCCAACTTGTTCCACGGGGCGATGCCGGTCATCACCAGCGAGAGCAGGATGTACAGCACGGTGCAGACCACCAGGCTCATGATGATGCCGAACGGCATGTCCCGAGCCGGATCCTTTGCCTCTTCTGCCGCCGTGGAGGTAGCGTCGAATCCGATATAGCTGAAGAAGATGATGGCCGCTCCGGCGCTGATGCCGGCAAAGCCGTTGGGCGCAAAGCCTCCCAGAGCCGGATCGCTCCAGTTGTGGGGCTTGATCAGGGTCAGCCCCACGGCACAGAAGAAGAGAATCACGCCGATCTTGAGCAGCACCATCGCGTTGTTGGAGTTGGCCGATTCCCGGATCCCGATCACCAGGATGACGGTGATGAGAGCGACGATGAGGAAGGCCGGCAGATTGGCGATGAAGGGAAATCCCAGGACGTGGGGAGCGGTGGTGATGGCGGAAGCGAGATACGTGCTCGACGCATCGGTGGCACCGCTCGCAACCGCCTCGGCTGCCAGGTGGGCGGATCGGTAGTCAGTGGCGAGCCAGGCCGGCAGCGAGATCCCGAAGTGTGACAACAGCTCGCGGAAGTATCCCGCCCACCCGATAGCCACGCCAATATTCCCCACCGCGTATTCGATGATGAGGTCCCAGCCGATGATCCAGGCCACCAGCTCGCCCAGGGAAGCGTAGGCGTAGGTGTAGGCCGATCCGGAGATCGGAACCATGGCCGCGAATTCGGCGTAGCAGAGTGCGGCAAACCCACAGGTCAAGGCTGTCAGGAGAAACGAGATGACGATGGCGGGACCGGCACCAGGGCGGAGCGCGTCACCCACGATGGCGGTGCCGGTCGTGGCGAAGATGCCGGCGCCGATGGTAGCACCTACACCCAGCGCGGTGAGATGCCATTTGTTGAGGGAGCGGCGGAGACCCCCGCGCTCCCGGATGTCGTTCTCGCAGTCCTGAATCGATTTCCGGACGAAGAGCCGGTTCATTCGTGCCTCGTGCGCGTAGGTCGCCTCCTCCCCGGCCGTGCTCTGCCGGTCGAGGACCGGTACTCAGTGGAGCAGCAAGCTAAGAGCTGCTCTTTCCAGGAAGGGTAAAGGAAATTCGAGTGGTGCCCGGAACCCGGGTGCCGTCCGGAGCGGTGGCTGGGGTAAAGCGAAAGGCGCGCATGACCTCGTCGAATTTTTTGGCGTAGTCCCGATCCTTGATTTCGGGCTCTACCACGTAGCGCTCTACCCGGCCATCGACTCGCACCCAGAACGTCACGTTGAGCGAGAGGCCGCGCAGCTCCTTCGGCGGGTTATCGAAAGGGAAAGCCATGTCCCGGGGCTCGGGCGGATGCACCCTGCCGCCCGCTGCGCCTGGTCCGGTCCCGGCGCCGCCTGTCCCGGGGCCGGTTCCCGGTCCGGTTCCCGTCGACGCTCCCGCTCCCTGGCCGGTTCCCCGGGCGGAGTCACCCCGGGCCAGCTCGGCTCCGGACGGCGTCGATGCCGCGGTATCCACCGAGGGCGTCACCGCCTCGGAGGGGGCAACCAGCTCCGCCGGCTTTGGAGGTGGAAGTACAGCCGGTCGCGGTGGCGCTACCTTGGCCGGTTTCGGAGCTGAAGCCTCCGCCTTTGGCGGCGAAGGGAGGGTAATATATGCCACCCGGGGCCCTCCGCCATCGCCACCGCTGGCGGCCTCGAGATTCCCGAAGAGGGCGGAACCAGTAGGCCGCTGAAACAGCCGTTGTCCTCCAGTAACCAGGAGCGCTATCACCAGCCCGTGCAGGACCAGTGAGACGACAAGTCCTGCGCTATGTCCCGGCGGCGGGGGTGGTTTCAGGTGGAGTGATGGTGGTGGGCGCACAGTCTGGAACATAACTCGGGGACGCTCAGCCAGGGTCCCAAACGCACGCGCGGGGACCCCTGAGAGCCCCCGCGACGGCTGCCATCCTTCGCTGCGCTCAGGACGACAACTTACCCGCTTACCTACTTACCCGCCTACCGCTGCTGCGGGGCCGCCCTCTTATCCGCCTCCCGCGGGGTAAAGCCGATAATCTGCACCCCCGCCCCACGGGCGACGTCCATCGCCTCGATCACGTCCTGATAGATCCGGTTGCCGCCTGCCTTGATGAACAGCAGTTTGGCCGGCCGCTGATCGTAGATGGCGTGGATCTGAGTATCCAGCTGGTCCTTGGGGAGCGGCTGACCGTTGATGGCATAGCCGCCGTCATCGGCCAGCTCCAGCACGATCTGACTCGGCGGCGCCTTGGTCGTCTGCGGCGTGTCCGGCGGCGGCACCTGCACGTCCATTGCCATCCGGGACAGCGGCTGGGTGATCATGAAGATGATCAGCAGCACCAGCAGAATGTCGATCATCGGCACCACGTTTGGCTCGGACGACAGCGCTCCGCGTGCTCCTCCTTCGCCGCCCGCCATTATTTGGCCTCCTTCTTCTTGTCCTTATCGTTCTGCGCGAACAACCCTGCCTTACTGGGCTCGGTGATCGCCGCCATGACCCGTACTCCGGCCTTGCGTGCGGTCTCGACTGCCTCCTGCACCTTGGAGTACTTCAGCTGATTGTCCGCCTTGAAGTAGAGGATCTTGTCCTCGGTCCGGCTGGAGAAGCGCGAGCGGAGCTGGTCTTCCAGCGTACCCTCCGGCAGCGGCCGTCCATCCAGGAAGTACCGTCCCGCCTGGTCGATGCCCAACACAACCTCGTTGTCACCTTCCGGACGGGGATCGAGATTCTTGCCCTTGGGCAGGGTCGCCTTGAAGCCGGCGGCAATCAGGGGTGTGACGATCATGAATATGATCAGCAGCACCAGCATGATGTCGATCATCGGCACGACGTTGGGCGACGACTTGACGGACGTCTGTCCCGCCCCGCCAACAGCGAATGCCATAGCCTACCTCCTGACCCGAAGTGGGAGCGTGCCCGGCTCAGCCATGCACGTGCCCGCTGCCGGTGACGGCCTTCTGGGCCTGGAATTCCTTGGTGAAGATCGAGCGGCCGAACTCGCTGCCGACGCTCTTGATGAGGTAGTCAATCAGCTCCTTGGAGGTGTAGGTCATCTCGACCGTGAGGTTCTCGATCTTGGTCGTGAAGTAGTTGTAGGCCCACACCGCAGGAATGGCCACCAGCAGACCGAACGCCGTGGTGATGAGGGCTTCGGCGATACCGGCCGAGATGCCCGCCAGACCACCCGATGCGCCCTGCGCGGCCATACCGGTGAAGGCGTTCACGATACCCATCGTGGTGCCGAGCAGTCCGACGAACGGAGCGGTCGATCCCACGGTGGCGAGGATGCCGATGCCCCGCTTGAAGTCGGCCAGCGTAATGAGCATCTGGCGCTCCACCGCGCGCTCGGCCGAGTTGATGTCGGCGGCGGTGATGGTCGCCCGATCCCGCAGCAGCGGCTTCACCTCGGCCAGGGCCTCGCCCACGACCCGGGCGACATGGCTCTTCTTGTTTTTCTCAGCCAGGGCGATGGCCTGATCCAGGTTCTCTTCCTGGATGGCCCGGGAGAACTGGGGGGCAAACTTCCGGGTTTCGGCCTGAGCCCGCTGGAACTGAATGAACTTCGTAATCATGATGGTCAGGGACCAGACGGACATGATCGCCAGAATGACTACGATGCCTTTGGCGAAGTAGCCCATTTGGGACCATAGGTCGAGAAGACTTACGCTCATGTTGTTTTGCCTCCAGGGGGAACGAAGCTATTGCTGCTTGAAGGACACGGCCTGCTGGACCAGCTGCCGAACGGGCCGGCCCTTGAACTTCGCCGGCTTGAAGACGCTCTTGAGAATGGCCTCCCGGGTCGGCTCCCCGAAGGCCGGATGACTGGTCTTCATGATCTTGAAGGAATTGCCTTCCACGTGGCCGGTAGTGTCCACGATGAACTGCACTTCGACCCGGCCGGTGATTCCTGCGCTGGCCAGAACCGGCGGATACCGCGGTTGTGGCTGGGAGATGACCTGCACCGGGTCGTCCAGCTGCGCCTCCAGGAAGACCTCCCCGGAGACCGGGCCGGTTCCGCCGGCGACCCCGGTACCGATACCGCCTTCGACACCCTTCCCAGTGAAATCCCGAGGATCGAACGGCTTCTCATTCAAGTCGATCGGTGGGATGTCCTTGGGGATGTCGGTCGGCGCCACCACCGTCTGGAAGCCCTTCGGCGGAGGGTTGGCGGCAACGATGACATCGGGTGGCGGCTGCTCGGGTGGGGGCTTGGGTGGCTCAGGGGGCTTGAGGAACACCATGGTGGTGTCCACCGGCCGGTTCTTCACGCTCTCGGCGACGCCCTGGGTTGCCTTCACGGCCCCGAAGATGATCAGGGCGTGAAGCACAACTGACAAGGCGGTTTGACCGGCGGTGCGCTGACTCTTTTGCTTGGATTCGATCAGGTTCTCGAACACGCAACTGCCTCCAGGGGGAGGGTGATCGTGCCCGGAAAAAGTAAGGGCCGCAGAAAACGTCCAGCTTGCCCGCAGATGTCATTTCGATTACAACCGCATTAGCCGTTACTCCGGCTCTGCAGGCCAGCACCAACCCTATCAACCCGTACTCGCCCTGCCAGTGACGTGACTCACACGGCTTCGGCTATGTTACCCGCCCTTACGGTTTTGGCAACCAGATAAACCAGGCACCGTCATGGTACCGAGCTGGAACGAGTCGGGATCCTTCGCGTCGCTCAGGATGACATTGGCTTTGGCCTCGAGTTCTTGGGGATTCGCACCGTGAACAGAGATCCTCGGCCCGGCCTGCTCTGCACCGTGATCGTCCCTCCGTGTGCCTCCGCAATCCATTTGGTGATCGCCAGGCCGAGTCCGGTGCCGGGACGATCGCCGGTGCGGGACCGCGCCGGATCGGCCCGCCAGAACCGATCGAAGATGTGGGGCAGGTCTCCCGCCGCGATGCCGATTCCGCTGTCCTGCACCGTGATGGTGACGGCATCGTAGTCCTCGATGAGACCGAGCGCGATGCTCCCGCCCTGAGGGGTGTACTTGATGGCGTTGGTCACCATGTTGAGCAGCATCTCCCGGATCCGGTGCCGGTCCACCGCCAGCCGGACCGGAGTCGCGGGCATGCTATGCACCGTGGTCACCCCGGCCTGTTCACCCAGCATGCCGGCGGTCTCGGCCACATCGGCCACCAGCTCGCGCAAATCGCTCTCTTCCACCGCCAGCGGCGCCCGTCCCTCGTCGGCCCGTGCCAGGGTCAACAGGTTCTCCACCATCTCGGTCATCTGATTGATCTGGGCCAGCGTCTCGTCCAGCGACTGGAGGATTTCCGGCGGGGTACCCGGATGGGTGAGCGCCCGCTCCACTCCGGCCCGGAGCACCATCAGCGGAGTCTTGAGCTCGTGGCTCGCGTCGGCGGTGAACCGGTGAAGGCTGCCGAAGCTCTGCTCCAGCCGGGCCAGCATTCCGTTTACCGTCGCTGCGAGGCGAGCCATCTCGTCTCCCGAGAGCGGTACGGCCAGCCGCCGGTGGAGACTGGTTCCGTCGGTGATCTCATCCACCTCGTCCATGATGCCCTCGACCGGTCGCAGGCTGGTGCCGGCCAGCCAAAAGCCGACCAGCACCGCGCCGATGAGGATGATGGGCGCGATGAGCAGCATCGAGCGCAAGAGATCTTCGGGACCGAAAGAGGCCTGGCGGGTAGGCGTTGCCACCAGTAAGCCCCCGATCACCGGACCGGCATTCTCCACCGGGATTACCAGATACCGCACGTCACCCACTGGCGGGCCCAGTGAGCGCACTCCGCTGTGGCGGATGAGCGGGAGGGTATCGAGTGGGGCGGTGAGCTGCTCCAGCGCGGCCGCGCTCAGTGAGCGGGCAACGTCCGAGAGGGCCAGCACCTTTCCGCCACTGTCGGCCACGATCAAGTAGTCCCGGCCGGCCTCGAGGTACGCGCTGATTGCCGGGTCGAGCGTGGGGTTCAGGTTGGAGGTGGTGACGATGCGGCCGAGCACCTTGTACGACTGGCTCAGCCAGCGGTGGGCCAGATCCGATTCCAGGCTGAGGCGCTGGTCCAGCTCCCGGACGCTGGCCTGGCGGCGCTCGAGGTAGAGCGCGGATCCAAACGCCAGCACCGTCACCGCAAGGGCCACCGTGTACCACAGGGTGAGCCGCCGGCGGATGGTCGGCATCTCAGGCCTTCACGACGTATCCGACGCCACGGACGGTGTGCACCAGCTTCTGCGTGTGCCCGGTGTCCACCTTCTTGCGCAGCCGGTTGATCACCACGTCGACAATGTTGGTCCCCGGGTCGAAGTGGTAGTCCCAGGCATATTCGGTGATCAGCGTGCGCGACATGACCCGGCCCGCATGCCGCATCAGGTATTCGAGCACCGTGTATTCCTTGGGTGTGAGCTCGATGCGCTCTCCGGCCCGGCGCACCTCCCGGCTCTCACCATCCAGCTCCAGATCGCCGACCTTCAACACCGGGGAGCGAATCTCCTTGGGCCTGCGCCCGAGCGCCTCGACCCGGGCCAGCAGCTCCTCGAAGGCAAAGGGCTTGGTCACGTAGTCGTCGGCCCCGGAGCGGAGGGCCTGCACCTTGAAATCCACCGCGTCCTGCGCGGTCAGCACCAGGATGGGTGTGGTGTTCCCCCGGTCCCGGAGCGTTCGCAACACCTCGAGCCCGTTCAACTCGGGCAGCCGCAGATCCAGCACGATCAGGTCGTAGCGTCCGCCCGAGGCGAGCCGGAGCCCTTCCATGCCGTCCTCCACCAGGTCGGCGTGGTAGCGCTGCTCCTCCAGCCCGCGCTTCACATACTGGCCAACGGTGCGGTCGTCTTCGACCACCAGGATCTTCATGCGTGCGCCGGCAGAAAGACTCGAAAGACCGAGCCCCGACCCGGCTGGCTGTCCAGCTCGATCCGTCCCTGATGGGCCTCCACGATGCCGTAGCAGATGGACAATCCCAGTCCGGTGCCGCGGCCGGGCGGCTTGGTGGTATAGAACGGCTCGAAAATCTTGGATTGGTCGGCTCGAGGAATGCCGATTCCATTGTCCTCGATCTCGACCACCACTTCGTCGGCGGGGTTCGAATTTCGTCCAGTGCGTACGGTGAGCTTGCCCCGCCGGTCCTCCATGGCATCCACCGCGTTCAGCATCAGCGCCATCAGCACCTGGGTCAGTTGTTCGGTGTTCCCGGTGGTGGCGGGAAGGGAGGGATCCAGCTCCTTGACCAGCGTCATTCGCTTGAACCGCTGGTGGTGCTTGAGCAGAAAGAGAGTCTCATCCACCAGCGTGTTGAGGACCACCCTGGCTTGGGCCTTGCCCTTGGGCCGGCTGAAGTCCAGCAGCCCATCCACGATTCGGGTACAGCGATCCACTTCCTTGTCGATGATCTCCAGGTACTCCGACACCGCGGTCTTCTCGGCGGGGGCCAAGGCGCCCAGCCGTCCGTCGATGGCGGCGACGCAGGCACTGATCGTCGCCAGAGGATTGTTGATCTCGTGCATGACCCCGGCGGCGAGCTGGCCGATGGCGGCCAGCTTTTCGCTCTGCATGATCTGGCCCTGGATCCGGCGCGACTCGGTGACGTCCTCGCCGATGGTGATCACGTGGCTGATCTCGTCGCCTTCCAGCCGCATTGGAATCTTGCTGAGCCGAAAGGAGCGAACCTCACCACCCAGGGTCACGTCCATCTCGTCCTGGAGAATCTCGCCGGTTTGAAAGACCCGGTCGAAGTCGGCGCGAAACTCTTCCGCCGGCTGCCGAGTCAGCACCTCGAAGACCTGCCGGCCCACCACTTCGTCCCGCCGGAGGCCGGGTGCGCCGATCTCCCGCTGCCGATTCCAGATCTGAATCCGATAGTCCCGGTCCACCACGTAGAGGCCAATCGGCAGGCTATCGATGATCAGGCTGATGAAGCGGCGCTGTTCATCGATCTCCCGCGACTGGGCCGCCACTTCCACCGCTAGATCGGCGGACAGGGCCATCGAGGCGAGATAGGGGGCCAGCAGATCGGCCACCACCGGCAGGACGGCACGCTGAGATTCGCCGGGATCGGGCTGCACCTCGAGCAGGCCCATGACTGCTTCTTCGTGCTCCAACGAGAGCCGGACCCCCGGTTCATCGCGCGGAATGCTCTCCAGCGAGGGCACCGGCAGCTGCATCTGCTCCGTGCGAGGCGCCGTCACGGCGCGAAAGCTGGTCTGGGCGTCGCGGAACCAGATGACCACCCGCTCGGCAGGCAGGCAGCGGCCCAGCCGGTCTGCCACCTCCACCAGGGTCAGCTCGGCGTCCCGGCCGGAGTTGAGCAGCTTGGCAATCTGCCCCACCAATCCGAGCGCTCCGGTGAGTGTCAGCGGATGCTCCCTCGGGGAGAAGCCACGGCTACGCTGAGGATCCGCCAGTCGCCATCGATCTGCCGGAATACCATATGCTCCTGCCACTCGACTTCGGTTCGAGTAGGTCCGGAGGGCGTTACCCGCCGGGTAATGACCCACGCTGCCGCCAGGTCTCCCTCCTGACGGAGATCGGTCCGGAGCACTCGGACCTCGAAGTTCTGCGGCTCAACGCCGCGGAGCCAGCGGTCGAGGGTTTGCAGCGCCATGTCGATGGGAACGGCCTGATGACGGTCGGGACTCGACCCCGAACTCCCTCCCGGACCGATCGGGCCGGCGTAGGTCCCGTCCTGCCAGAATAGAGAACGCACGCCGCCCCAGTCGCGACGAGTGAGGCCCCGGGCATACCGGTTGATCAGGCGTTGAATGGTGTCCTCGTCGCGGCGGGTACCGGTGGGGGTACGGTCCTCGATGTGGCACCCCGCCATCAGCAGGAAGCCGAGTCCGAGTGCCGCGAGCTGTCGGCCGCTCAAGCGGATCGTCGGTGCGCCTCCAGGTAGGCCAGGAGCTCCTCGTTCTCCCGCCGAGTGCTGGGGGTGTCCTCCGAATGCGACCACTGCACGATCCCATTGGAATCGACGAGCACGTAGGCCCGATTGGAAAAGAACTTGTCCTCCAGCAGGGTGCCGTAGAGCCGGCTCACTTCGCGCTTGAAATCGCTGAGCAGGTCAACGCTGATGCGCTCCTTGGCCTTGAACTCGCGCAGCGTCGGAACCGAATCGACGCTGATGGGCAGCACGATGGTGTTGGCGTCGCGGAATCGCCCATCGTCCTCGGTGAAGGAGCACATCTCCTGGGTACATACCCGGGTAAAGGCAAGCGGAAAGAAGGCCAGGAGCACGTTCCGCCCCCGGAGCTTCGAGAGCGTCACATCGGTTCCCGCGGTGGAGGGCAGCGTGAAATCGGGAGCCGGAGTTCCGGGAGCGGGAAGTGTCCCCATCGGAAGGCCGCTACCTCATCGCCTTCTCACGACCCCGTGCCTTTTCGAACCGGCGGCTGACGTCGGTCCAGTTGACCACATTCCACCAGGCCGAGACGTAGTCGGGCCGGCGGTTCTGGTACTTGAGATAGTAGGCGTGCTCCCAGACATCACAGCCGAGCACCGGGATTTTCCCGGTCATGATCGGGGTGTCCTGGTTGGGCGTGCTCTCGATGCTGAGCTTGCCGCTGCGGTCCGCGATCAGCCATCCCCAGCCACTGCCGAAGCGGTCGACGCAGGCCTTGGCAAACTGTTCCTTGAACTGGGTCAGACCGCCGAAGCTGCTGGTGATCGCGTTGGCCAGCTCCCCACCGGGCTCCTTGGCGCCGCCCGGCGCCATCAGCTCCCAGAACATGGTGTGATTGGCGTGGCCACCACCGTTGTTGCGAACCTTGGCACGCACGGCTTCCGGGACTCGCTCGATGTTGGCCAACAGGTCTTCGATCGATTTCGACTGCAGATCGGCCTGGCCCTCGAGCGCAGCGTTCAGGTTGTTGACGTAGGCCGCGTGATGCTTGTCGTGATGCAACCGCATCGTCTGCTCATCGATGTGGGGCTCGAGCGCCTTGTAGTCGTAGGGCAGAGGGGGAAGGGTAAAAGCCATGACTGCTCCTCGCTGAAGACATCACCAGATAGATTCGAGCTGAACCGGCGAAATATCATTGCGTGCTCGGGAGCGGTCAACGAAGCCCATGCCTGAGAGGTCCGGCGCTGGTGCTGCTCCTTCGGGGCACTGGGTGTTTGACGGCGCTGGTGCTACTCCTTCAGGACGCTGCAGCACTCGTCGGTCGGAGCCC
>CBFGTM010000053.1:0-24927 GCA_965652025.1 uncultured Gemmatimonadales bacterium | reverse complement strand
ACTCAGGTAGCCTTTGACCTCGCGGCCTTCTTCCTCCAGCAGCATCGGAAGGAGCAACCCGGTACCCAGTCTCCGAGCCAGCCAGGCCCGGAACCGCGCGCCGTGAGAAGGCGAGGGAACGCCCACGGCGTGGCCGTTCTCGGCGAGCAGCTTGCGCCACATCTCGACATGTCGGTCTTCGACCCCCGCCAGCTGCCGGTAGATGTTGGCTCGGGCGGGGTCCCGCTCGGCGTCGGCCAGTTCCCGATACAGGAAGGCCGCGTCGGCCTCGTCCTTGAGGTGATGGAGCCAGGTATGCGGCGGTGTGGTCGTTGACGTCATGGTGGGAGAATAACGTTGAGCTCGAATCTGCGCAGAGCGGTGTTCTGATCCCGCACTGGGGCCGGCTCCTTGGGCACTGCAGCACTCGATGCTCGGAGCCCGGGCGCTGCGTTTGCACACCGGCGTTCGCTCACGACGTGCCGGTCTCCTCGCCTCGTGCTGACGTGCCCTCCGGCGCCGCCCCCAGTGCGGGATCGGGCCCAGTTTCGTATGGACTGAACTTCGCGGACCGACTGGTGGGGAACTCCGACGGGGCGCGTCAGCACGAGGGGAGGAGACCGGGCGAACTGCGTGTTCGCGCCCGATGGCAGGCAGGGAGCCGCCCGGGCTCCGACCGTCGAGTGCTGCAGCGCCCCCCGAGGAGTGCCCACCAGTCGGTCCTCAACCCCCATGGTTTTCCCAGACGCACCCTTCAGGGTTTATCGTTCAGAGTAGACTGACCCTGGCCGCTGCAACGCTTTAGCCGGCCCCGGCATCCTAGAATCGCCATGACTGGGACCTACCTCATGGAGTCTTTTCTCCTCGCGCAAGCCGAAACGGTCGTCGCCCGAGCCCGCACCGGAGACCCGGAAGCGCTCGGCGCGTTGTACCGGGCTTTCGAGTCCCCGGTATACAACCTGGCGCGCCGGATCTGCCGCACCAGCGAAGATGCCGAAGACGTCCTGCAGGAGACCTTCTTCGAGGTCTGCCGCAGCATCGGGCGCTACCGGGAAGAGGGAAGTCTCTGGGGATGGATCCGCACCATCGCGGCCAGCAAGGCGCTCATGCGGATCCGCCGAAACAAGTATCGCGACACCGACGAGCTGAATGATCAGGTCATGGGGAAGCGGCAGGAGGACAGCCACCTCCGGATGGATCTGGAGGCGGCCCTGGAGCGGCTATCCGAGACTTCGCGAGCCGTGGTCTGGCTGCACGACGTGGAGGGCTACACCCACGACGAAATCGGCGCCATGATGGGCAAGACCGCCAGCTTCTCCAAGTCGCAGCTGGCGCGGGCCCACTCCCGGCTCCGAGTGTGGCTGGGCGAGGAGGTGGCGCCATGAATCATCTCTCGATGGAATCACTGCTGAGCCTCCGGGAGCCCGGACGCGAGCCGGGAACCGCCACGGCACAGGAGCACCTGCACCAGTGTCCCCAGTGCCAGGCCGAGCTGGAGCGACTGCACCAGCGGGTTGCCCGGCTCAAGGCTTTGCCGCCGCTCCGGCCGGGCCGGGATCGCTGGCCCGAGACCGCCGCTCGCTACCGGGCCGAGCGGGCCCGGCGAAGGGCCCGCCTGGCCGGCTTTACCGGGCTGGGTGGTCTGGCCGCTGCCGCCTCGGTTGCCCTGATCCTCAGCATCGACCGCCCGAGCCCTTCCACCGACCCTACCACTGAGCAGCTGCAGGAGGCCATGGTCCGGTCCCAGGCCCTGGAGACAGCCCTCGGCGCCTACAATCCGGACGGGCGGGTGCTCGACGGCCGGACCGCGCGCATGGCCCAGGAGCTGGAGGACCGGATTGCCCGAGTGGATCGGGAGCTCGAGGCCACCGAGTTGTTGCGCCAGCAGGCCCGCGACCAGGAGCTGCTTCGCCTCTGGCGGGAACGGGTGGGGCTGCTGGATGCGCTGGTCGATGTGCACGTCACCCGGGCTAGTAATGCCGGGCTCTAGCCCGAAGGAGTAGCACTATGTTTCGGCTCACCCACCTTGCCGCTTCCGCAGCACTGCTTGGCACCAACACGCCGGCCCGGGCCCAGGAGCCAGTCCGAGAGCCTGTCTCCGGACCCTTCGAGGTTCGGGTCGAGCGTGGCCCCGACCGGATCATGCAGTTCGTGATGAATCGGCGAGCCCGGCTGGGACTCAAGGTCAACCTCCGAGCTCGCAACACCGACTCGGTAGGCGCCTACGTGGATGCCGTGACCCCGAACGGTCCCGCGGCCAAGGCCGGCATCCAGACTGGGGATATCATCACCAAGGTGGACGGAAAGTCGGTACTGGCCGGTGGCCAGGCCGAGGCCGCCGGCAATCGCGAGTCCATCCCCGGGCTTCGACTGATTGAGCTGGCGGCCAAGCTGGAGCCCCATGATACCGTTGCCATCGAGTTCCGCCGGGGCAAGGACCGGAAGACCGTCTCGGTGGTGACCGCCGATGAGCCCGATATCCTGCTGCGGGGTGAGCCGGGCGGACGCGCCTTCGCTTTCCAGTTCCGGCCCGGTGGTCCCCGGCGCATGGTGATGCCCCTGGAGGACGACCTGGAGCTGGCCGGCCCCCCCTTCCTGTACGGCTCTCCCCTGGCCGACCTCGAGCTGGCGCCGCTCAACCCCGATCTGGGCCGCTACTTCGGGGCTACCGAAGGGGTCCTGGTGGTCAGCGTTCCGGCGGATTCGGAGCTGAAGCTCAAGGGCGGGGATGTCGTGTTATCGGTGGATGGTCGTAAGCCGGCCAGCCCCTCCCACCTGCTTCGGATCTTGCGGAGTTACGATCAGGGCGAAACCTTCAAGCTCGACATCCTCCGGAACGGGAAGCGGGAGACCGTGCCCGGCCGGGTGGGGGACAGAGCAGAAGGCTAAGGCCCACGGGCTGTCCCCTGTGCGCCCGCTCACAGATGCCAAGACCCGGGATTCGTATATCTTCGATCCACCTTGGAGGGGATTATGGGATTCCTGTGGACCTTGATCATCGGGTTGGTAGTAGGCGCTATTGCCAAGCTTATCATGCCCGGGCGTGATCCGGGCGGCATCATCGTAACCATGCTGATCGGTGTGGCCGGCGCCCTGCTGGCTGGGTTCCTGGGCCGGGCACTCGGCTGGTATACTGATCCGGGTGAAGGCCCGGGCATTATCGCGTCGATCATCGGCGCCCTGGTCCTGCTGTTCCTGTATCGCGTATTCACCGGGCGTCGGGGCACGACAGTCCCATAGGGCTACGTAGTCCGCAGTTTACCACAACGTAAGCGGTATGCAGTGAGCGCGTGGACGGGGTTTCGTCTCACGCGCTGACTGCATACCGCTTATGCCTGCGCGCAGCAGTCAAGCCATCTGAACCCGGGACCGCAGTGCCGGCTCCGGGTGAACCTGGCGGGCCAGCTCCTCGAACATCCCAAAGTCCAGACTCTGCGCGCCGTCGCTCATTGCGTGCGCCGGGTCGGGGTGGACCTCCACGATCAGGCCGCAGGCTCCGGCGGCGAGTGATCCCAGGCTGAGCGGAATGATCAGCGACCGTACGCCGGCGGCATGACTCGGATCCACGATGACCGGCAAGTGGGTCCGCTCTCGCACCAGAGCCACGGCGTTGAGGTCGAGCGTGTGCCGGGTGGCGCGCTCGAATGTACGGATCCCTCGCTCACACAAAACCACATTCGAGTTGCCTTCGGCGAGCACGTACTCGGCTGCCATGAGCCACTCTTCGATCGTAGCACCGGCGCCGCGCTTCAGCAGAATCGGCTTTCCGCTCCGGCTGGCGGCCCGGAGCAGGCTGAAATTCTGCATGTTGCGGGCGCCGATCTGAAGCATGTCGGCGAAGTGAGCCACTACCGGCACTTCTTCCCAGCTCAGCACCTCGGTAACCACCGGAAGCCCGGTCCGCTCCCTCGCGTCGGCCAGATAGCGCAGCCCCTTTACTCCCAGGCCCTGAAAGTCGTAGGGTGAGGTCCGGGGCTTGTAGGCGCCGCCCCGAAGCATGTCGCCTCCAGCGGCTGCAACTGCGGACGCGGTTTCCAGCAACATGGCTTCGCTTTCGACCGAGCACGGGCCCGCGATCAGAACCGGCGATTCACCCCCGAAGTTGAGATGCCGGACCTGGACTACACTCCCTTCCGGCTGCCGGCGGCGATCGACCAGCGGAATCGAAGGCTTCTCCACCCGGTGCGCCGGCGTTGGTACCGGCGGCGACAGTCGAGAACCCTCGACCCAGGCCTCGTAGCTCCCCAGGACAATCAGCTTGACCGCCAGCGCCTCGATCTCCTCCAGGGCCTCGGCCACTCGGGGATCGCTGGCGGATCCTTCGACATCCACGTAGAAGCGGTAGGTCCACGGGGCCGAGCGCTCCGGGCGCGATTGGAGCGCCATAAGGTTTACCCCCCGCGCCCCGAATGCCTGCAAGGTCAGCGCGAGCATGCCGGGCTTGTGGTCTACCAGCACAATCAGCGACGTCTTGTAGCGGCTGGCGCCTGGCGACTGGAGACCGGCGGCTGACTCGGAGCGGGTGAAGGTCAGAAAGCGCGTCTGATTGGTGGGATCGTCCTCGATCCGCTCGGCCAGTGGGACCAATCCGTGCGCATCGGCCGCGGGTCGGGCGGCAATTGCCGCGAGCATCGGACTGCCTTCCTGGGCCACGATCTCGGCGCTTCCCGCGGTGTCCCATGCGCTCACCAGTTCGGCTTCGGGCAGATGTTCCGAGAGCCAGTTCCGGCACTGTCCCAGTGCCACCGGATGAGACAGGACCCGCCGGATGCTGCTCAGCGTAGCGCCGGGTACGGCCATGATCGTGTGGTGCACCGGGTGCAGAATCTCATGGGTCAGGCGCAGGACCCCATCACCGAACGCCTCCTGCAGCAGGTCGTAGGTGGTGGTCACCGAACCGATCAGTGAGTTCTCGATCGGCAGGCATCCAGCCTCGGCCCGTCCTTCTCGGACTGCGGCCACCACGTCCTTGACCTCGCGGCAGGGCAGGGCCTGAAGGTCGGGCCAGCGCCGCCGGGACGCGGCCTCGCTGAAGGATCCGTGAGAGCCCTGAATGGCTACCCGCATGGTGTGCTCCGATGAAGGAAAAAGAAAAACCCGCCGAGACTTGGCGGGGCGGCGATGACTTCGGGCGGTGAAGCGCTACTGCGCGGTCCCAGCACCCGACGGGCATCGTGCCTCGCCGGCCTCGGTAAAGTCAAACCAGTAATTATTGACGGGGACCATGGGACGAACGTATGGCGCCATGCGGAGCCTTGTCAAGCCTGAGTTATCTTATCGTGTGCCCAATTTCATGCGCCCGATTCTGTTGACCCTGGCGGTTTCGCTGCTGGCTGCAGGCCCGGCCGAGGGCCAGGGACTGCCCGAGCTGGCTCCGCTCAATCCCATGGGTAGCTCCCGCAGCGGGCTCTACTTTCAGCCGTACCAGGACCCTGCGCCCGGCCGCTGGGTAGCAAAGCTGGCCGTGGACTACGCCAGCGTCATCGAGTACAACCGGCTGCCGCAGGCCGACTACGTTCTCGATTCGGAGCTGCTACGGATCAGCTTGGGGCTCACTCATGACCTGGATTCGCGGGCCTTCCTGTTGCTGAGCGCCTCGCTCGGCGGAGCCTACGGCGGATTCCTGGACGGATTTCTCGACTGGTACCACGGTGCCCTCGGGATCGAGATGATGGAACGAGAGCGCCGGCCCCGGGATCGCTTTCTCTACACCGTCACTCTGCCCGACGGAAGCAGCGTCAGCCGATCGCGGAGCAATCTGTTTCTGGGTGATGCGCGGGTAGGCCTCGGACTTCGCCATAGCTCTTCGGCGCAGAGCCTGCTGTCGCTCACCCTTCCGACCTCTACCGGTCCCGCCGGCTTCGGACGAGGAGTGCCCTCCGTCTCCCTGCTGAACACGCTACGGCACCAGCTCCGGCCGGGATTACTCTATGAAGGAAGCGTGAACTTCGGATTCACCCCTATCCAGGGGGACCTGCTGGCGGAAGAGCGCGAGTTGTTCGTCGCGGCCACCTCGGGACTTCGTCTGCGAGCGTGGGGACGGCAGTTCCTCTATGCTAACCTCTTCTACCATTCTCCCTACTACAGCAACACCACGCTGCCTGCGCTCGATTCACGGGAGCTTTCGCTGGATTTCGGATGGATCCTGCAGAGCCATCGGGGTACCGAATGGCGGGTGGGTATGACCGAGGATTTGGAGCCGGGCGGCCCGGGGGTGGACTTGGTGCTTCGCTTTGGGCGGACCTTCTGAGCTACTTCCCCACCGGGAAGAGAAACTGTTCCATGTTGTTGAACAGAAACTCCTTAGCCTTGGGCTCCCGGAGATTGAGACCGTAGTGATTAATGAGTTGCTGCTGGGTCTTTAGCCACTCTCCCCAACACACCCCACATATCTCGTCGAAGGCGCGCTTCCCCAACGGGTTCTGGAAGGGCTGGAACGCCATCTGGTCCCGGACCTGGCCGCACCGGCTACACTGGACTGTCGCCATGGGCGGAAAATAGACCTCTAAAAGAATGTGATCCAGTCTATTGGGCGATGTGATCCAGTCTATTGGGGGATTTCTCGCCGGAGAGTAGTATGTCAGGGAGTGAGTCGGCGACGAGCCACCTCATGGCGCCGTAATGCCCGGGCCCCGCTGGCGGTGCCCAAACCGGCGCCGATCCCGAAAACGATGGCGGTAGTGAGACTTACCATGGGAAGCAGGACCGCCGGCCAGGCCACCAGGGCTGCCAGTATCCCGGTTATCAGAGGGGCAAAGGGTGAGTGGACGGCATCGACGAACCGGAGCCGGCGGCGCACAAAGTTGCGCGTCAGGATGAAGCTAATGGCACCGGCGGTGAGGGTGATCAACAGGGGTAGCATAGCTAGATTCCTAGTTAAGGCTTCGCATCTTGTTGCAGTACGAAACACATTGGCTGAAAGATTCAGCTGGAAAGCGGTGTTAAACCGTCGATTTCCATTGTGGTATGCGAATCGCGGGTAAATTCGTGTTCTTGGCTAAGCTCTTTCACCCGGAAGGAGCCTAACAATGCCTAGACATCCGACCGTTCAGGTGCCGAACATCGGTCCTATGGACCACGCCTGGGACCTGTTGGGCGAGTGGCAAGCCGAGTTCGAGCTGCCGGAAACCGAATCGCCGGTACACGGGAAGGTCACGTTTCGGTCCTGGACCGACGCCGAGCTGGAGCTCGATCCGATCGAAGCGGCAATTGCGGGAATTCCCTCGAGTGTTCCGCTCGAGCGGGCGAGTGAGATCCATTTGACGGATGCGGGCGGCGGGGCCCTTCAGTGGGTGCTGCACGCGCCATCCACCAACTGGTCGCTGCAAGCAACGTTGTGGCCGGGGTCGCTGCATCTCTTCGTGCACGACGCCGACGATGATGAGGAGCAGCTGTACCGCGCCCGAGCAACCCGGGATCAGGAGTACTACCGTCGCAAGTATCCGCTGGAAAAATCCTGAGTCTCGGAACCCAGAAGGCCAGCCGTGACATTGGCTGGCTTTGCTGTTTCAGGCCCTACCACCGAACCGCCGCACTCCCCCACATGAATCCCGACCCGAAGGCCGTCATCACCACCAGGTCGCCGCGAGAAAGGCGGCCACTGCGCACACATTCGTCCAGCGCGATCGGGATGGTGGCAGCCGTCGTATTGCCGTACCACTGGATATTGTTGTAGACCTGATCGTCCCGCAGTCCCAGACTCTTCTGCATCATCTCCGAGATCCGCAGGTTGGCCTGGTGCGCCAGCAGGAGTTTCATGTCATTCAGAGACTGCCCTGCCGAGGCCAGCACCGCCCGCACTGATTCGGGCATCCGGACCACCGCGTGACGGAAGACTTCCTTTCCATCCATCTCGAGGTACTGCCGGCCCGCTTCGATCTGCTCCGGGGAGACCCGCGGGTGATACATCGAGCCCGGTGCGTCGACCCAGAGCTTTTCCGCATGTACCCCTTCCGAGTGCAAATCGAATCCCAGAATGCCGCCGTTGCCATCCTCACTGCGCCCCAGAACGGCGGCGCCGGCGCCATCCGAAAAGATCACCGCCCCGGGGCGGCCGGCTGTGGACAGCTCCAGTCCGGTGGACTGGATCTCACTGCCTACAACAAGAATGTTCCGATACTGTCCCGCCCGGATCCAGGCGTCGGCGACCGATAGTGCGTAGATGAATCCGCTGCATTGAGCCCTGACGTCGAGGGCCGGTATGGTGGAGATCCCCAACATCCGCTGGAGATAGACCCCATTGCCGGGAGCGAAGTGATCCGGACTGGAGGTGGCATAGACGATGGCATCCAGATCGGCCGGGGACAGGCCCGCCATGTCGAGGGCCTGATCGGTCGCCTTGCGGCCCATCTCCACGCCGCTCTCGCCTTCGCGGACCCAGCGACGCTCCTGAATGCCGGTTCTGGTCCGGATCCAGTCATCGGTGGTGTCCATGAGCTGGGAGAGCTCGTCGTTGGTGACGACCCGGTCGGGGACGGCGAGACCGGTTCCAAGAAATTTCGATCGCAGCATCAGGTTATGTTGCCCCGCATTGGACGGCGACGCAAGAGAAAACCGCCCAGCCAGACCCAGGCAATCCAGCTGGCGATCTGAGCCCACCCCATGCTCCGCCAGGTCTCCCACAGGACCCCGACCGGGGTAAGCCACATCGGCCACCCGGCGTCGGCCCGCAGGCGATGTCGCTCGACCACGCGCACGGCGGGAAAACCCGACCGGAGGCGCTGGAGCACCAAGCTGCAGAGGCTCGCGCCATTCGATCCGGGCGGCACCTTCACCAGGTTCCAGACCATGCTGGTCGCTCCCCACCCGTGGCTGTCGCTCACCCCGGCAACAAACCGGTTGTGCGCCTGGGCCAGCGCAATGACCCGGTCCCGTTCGGCGCGAGTCAGCTGGTTGGCTTTGGGCGAGGCGTTGACGATCTCGAAGCCGTCGAGCCCGGCCGCGATGAGAGTGTCCAATCGGCTCCAGTGATTGCGCCGATATTCCGGCAGGGAGGCCAGGGTCAATGACCCATAGGCGGACTCGGAGGTGTCGAGCAGCTGGAGCAGCTCCTCCAGCGAGCCGTTGTACCGGCTCCGGTCGACCGGAAGCGTATCCCCCAGAAGCACGATGTGGGCGCGCCAGGCACTCACCTCAATGCCGGGGCACGGAACAGTCGCTTGACTCGCGACTCGCGACTCGCGACTCACCACATTGTGATCCGTGATAAATGCCAGATCAAACCCTGCCTGCGTATGCCACCGCAGGTTGGCCTGGATATCGAAGCCGCGCATCCAGGTGTCGGCCACATCGTGGGACCGGTTAGTGTGGCTATGAAAATCAACCACCAAGTCGCCTGGCGAGACGCCGGCGAGGGACAGCATCGGCCGATGCCAGAGAGCACCCAGCAGAATGAACCCCAGCAGCGCAGCCAGCGACAGCAGCAGAAGGGCCAGTTCGCGCCGCCAACGGAGCCGGCGACGCACCAACGGAACTGCCCCGCCTGTCATCCTGAGCGCACCGAAGAATCTCTCTGGGAACTGAGCCGAGACTCGCCAGGCCAGATACAGCACCGCCAAGCCAGTCAGGAATCCTCCCAGCCGGCTCATGCTCAGCATGGAGACACCATCCCAGAGACTGAACAGCGGAGCCAGGATCAGGTAAAGTTCAGGGGTTCTCAGGTGCAGCGATGCTGGACTGGTCCCGGTCACCGGATCGAAGAGTGGCGGGACCCCAGCCAGACCGGCACCGATCAGCAGCCCACTGAGCAGGAGTGGAATGCTCCACCAGTAATGCAGCAGGCGGAGGTGCCATGATTGTTTCGGATGATGATTTAGACGCAGAGTTTCCTCTGGGAGACGGTACGGCCGCAACCAGCGCCGAGGTGTATTGCCCGTACTGTGGCGAGCTCAACTTCATCGCCCTAGACCCGGGTAGCGGCTCGGAACAGCGTTACACCGAAGACTGCCAGGTATGTTGCCGGCCTTGGCAGGTCAGCGTTCGCTACGACCGGCAGGGTGGCGCAGAAGTATTCGCCCACCCGGAAGATTCTGTCTAGGTAGTGGGGACGGTGTCGAGCAGGGCGGCGGCGGTATGCAGTCCGTTGCTGAGTGCTCCCGCCACCGTCGCGTTTCTTCCTTGGACGGCTAGTGCTTCGCCGGCCAGAAACAGGGTGCCGCCAACCGGCTGACGCAGAGTCTCTCTGGCTGCCGCCGCGCCAACCCCACCATAGCTGTAAGCCCCCAGGGCATAGGGATCGCTGGACCAGTCGTAGGCGTGCGCGGCTCGTAGCCACCGGGCCAATGTCGCCGAGTTGAAGCCAAAGATGCTGGAGAGCGATAGAAGGGCCTGACCCGCCAGCTCCTTCAGACTGAGGTTGGCCATTGAACCGGCCCGGGGCCCCCCGATCCAGCCAGTCAGAAAGGGCACGCTGGGCGGGGAGGTGGTCCACCAGACCGGGAATGGCTCGCTCCCGCCATGAACGAACACCGGGGGCTGCCGGCCCGGCTCGAGCCACCACGTCCGCTCGAACCGCAGATCGATCCGTTGCGCCAGCCCGGTCTCCAGCGCACTGAGTGCCCCTTCCCACCTGGGCGGCATCGGGTCGATCTCGGGCTGGCCGGCGCGCAGGACGGCAACCGGAACGGCAAGGATCACCTGAGCTGCCGTAATCCGCTCGCTGCCGGACGGGGATCTCACGGTCAGCTGCACCGTTCCCGGGTCCCAACGCAGATGGGTCACCGGCGACTCGGTGCGGATCTCGACACCTGCGGCTTCGAGCCGGCGCTGGAGAAAGCGCACCAGCTGGCCGTACCCTCCAACCACTCGGCGCATCTGCTCCCGGTCGGTCTTCTCGGCCTGGTGATTTTCGGCCAGGGCCCTGCTTCCGTAGCGCTTCAGATCGGCGGCGTGAAAGCCCTCCAGGTACCTGCTCATCATGTCCAGCTCGTAGCGCGCGAAGCGGTGGGTCTGCTCCTTCAGCAGTTCAGCAACCGGCACGTCGCTGGCAGGCGACGGATTGCCAGCCAGCAGGCGATCGATCAGTTCTTCCGCATCGGGAACGGCATGCCTGCGGCCCTCGTCGGTCTGCTCGTGTCGTTCGCTGATCTGGTGAAACTGGAGGCCGGCCTGATGGGCGAGATGCCGGAGGTCTTCCGCATCTCCCTCCAGGAACTCGGCGCCGAGCTCGACCGGATGGCCTGACCCAGGGTCGAGGATGGTATGGACCCTGCCGCCGAGGCGGGAGCGGGCCTCGAGCAGGAGGATTTTCCTGCCGGCCCGGGCGAGTTGGTCGGCCGCGGCCAGACCGGCCACGCCGCCGCCCACGACCACTACATCGGCGGAAACCACGCCTACTCGTACCGGAGCGCGACGATAGGATCCAGCCGGGAGGCTCGTCGGGCCGGCCACAGACCGAAGAAGAGACCCACCGCGGCGCTGAATCCAAAGGCGATGATGACCGCGGTGGGTGAGATCAGGGTGTTCCACTGCATGACCCTGGAGAGCAGGATTGCAGTGGTGATTCCGAGCAGGATGCCCAGGACCCCGCCCAGCAGGCAGAGCGTCAGCGCCTCGATCAGGAACTGCATCAGGATGTTCAGCCGGGTGGCGCCCAGTGCCTTGCGCACGCCGATCTCCCGGGTTCGCTCGGTGACGGACACCAGCATGATGTTCATAATGCCGATGCCGCCGACCAGCAGGCTCACCGCGGCAATGCTGGCGAGTAGACTGGTGAACACTTGGGTAGCTTGTTGCTGAGTGGCGAGCACATCCTGCTGGTTTCGGATGGTGAAATCGTTTTCGCCCCCGGGCCGGATCCTGTGCTCTCGCCGAAGCACTCGCTCCAAGTCCACCATGCCCTGCTCGATCGGCACCGAATCCGCCACCTCAATAGAGAACGAGCGCAGCCGGTTGCTGCCGAATACCCGGTACTGCGCGGTGTTGAGCGGGATCAGGATCTGCTCGTCCGGATTACCGAACCCGCCGGCCGAGCCCTTCTCTCCCAGGATCCCGATGATCTCGAACGGAATGCCCCGGATGAGAATGGTCTGATTGACCATCCCTGCCGGGTTGCCGCCCAGCATGCGGGGCACTGCGGCTCCGAGCACGGCATACCGCTGCCGCGCCTCGTCCTCTCCTGCAGTGAACATCCGGCCATAGGGGATGGTATAGTTCCGGACCTCGGTGTACTGCGAGGTGGTGCCGACCACGTTCACACTGCTGTTCTGATTGCCGTACTTGACCTGCAATGGCTGCTGCATCTCCGGCACCACGGCCTTGAGCAGCTTGGCATCTCGCTTCAGAGCCTTGTAGTCATCGGTGCTCAGGATGGTGCGGTCGGTGATGCGGATGCCGCCCTGCCGGGCTTGTCCTGCAAAAACGGTGAAGACGTTGGCCCCGAGCGCAGCGATGCGGTCCTGCACTGCCTTCTGCGCGCCGCTGCCCAGGGCCACCATGGTGATGACCGCTCCGACGCCGATGATGATGCCCAGCATCGTGAGCACAGACCGAAGCATGTTGGCTCGAATCGATTGCAGTGCGACGGCGACGGTCTCCCCCAGCAGCATGACTAGGGTCTCGCGCCGCCCGAAGGTGGGGACGTCTGCTGCTGCTGCATCCCGGGCACAGCGCCTCCGCCGGTGATCCGGTTGATCCGTTCCCGGCTTTCCTGTTGCGACTGGACCAGGCTGGCGCTGGGCAGCACCAGCACCGAGTCACCCGCATTCAGACCTTCGAGTACCTCACTGTAATCCATGTCGGTGAGGCCGGTCCGGACCCACACCGGTGTCGGCTTGCCGTTCCGGGTAACGAAGACGATGTAGCGATTAGCGACGCCACGAGGTTGCCGCCCAGAGTGGCGGCCATTGGAACCACCCATTGCTCTGGTGGTGAGCGCGCTATCTCTGCCATCCGTGCCGCCTGAACCGCGGACGCTGTCACGAGTGGCCACAGATGTACCGCTATCTATCCGGCTGTCTCGCTGCCCCGCCAGGGTCTGTTGGACCTGTTCCGGCGAGAGTCCCAGAACTTGGGCAGCCGAGCCCACGTCGCGCTGGGTGCGAAGCGCGGCGTTGGGCACGGTCAGCACGTCCTCTCGCCGGCCGACATGGACATCCACTTCCGCGTTCATGCCCGGCCGAAGCAGGCCCTCGCGGTTGTCGATCCGGACCAGCACCGGGAACATGGTGACATTCTGCTCAGTGAGCGCTTGCGGCTCGATCTTGAGGACCTTACCGGTGAAGGGCCGCTGCGGATACGCGTCCACGGTCACCGTCGCGGGCAGTCCCGGCTGCACCTTCCCGATATCGGTCTCGTCCACCAGGGTACGGACCTGCACCTGGTTCAGATTTGCCATCTTCAGGAGGACTGTTCCACCGCTCACGTTGGAGGTGGCCGAGGCGATCACCTGGCCGCGCTCGACCGCCTTTTCCAGGATGGTGCCGGTGATCGGCGCCCGGACGTCGGTATCCTCCAGCTGGATTCTGGCGTTGTCGACCGCCACCTGCGCCCTGACGACTTCGGCCTTCGCGTCCGCGTAGTCGAGGAGTGCCTGCTCGTGCTCAGTCTCGGTGATGGACTGGGACTTGAAGAGCTCGTCGGCCCTTCGCTTCTGGCTGGTGGAGTTGGTCAGCTTGGCCTTGGCCACGTCCAGGTCTGCCTGGGCCTGAGCCAGTGCGTTCCGCGCGTTCCGGGGATCGATTCGCACCAGGGGTGCTCCCCGCTGCACCACCTGTCCAGTCTCAACGTTGACCTGAAGCACCTCCCCGGAGGCCTTGGATTTCACCTCTACAGTGGTGTCGGGCTGTACCGCTCCGGACGCCTGGGCGGAGACGACAATGTCGCGCCGCTCGACCGGCACGGCCTGGTAAGTAGGAGGAGGTGTTTCCTTCTTGCAGGCTGTGAAGAGGAGAGAGGCTCCAACTGTATACCTCATCCCGAGCCAAGCGCGGGATCTACTCCAGGTCACGCGTGCTTTCCCGCGCTCGTCCCGAAATCCCGCTCTACCTTGCCGTCCTTCAGGTGGACCTGCCGGCGGGCGTGCTCGGCGATATCGTGCTCGTGGGTGACCAACACGATGGTCTGCCCCGCCGTGTGCAGCGATTCGAACAGCACCATGATCTCTTCGCTGGTCGTGCTGTCGAGGTTCCCGGTAGGCTCGTCCGCCAGCAGGATGCTGGGCTGGTTCACCAGCGCGCGGGCGATGGCAACACGCTGCCGCTGGCCACCGGACAGCTCGTTGGGACGGTGATTCATGCGATCGGCCAGGCCCACTTTGGTAAGTGCCTGGCTGGCCAGCTCGCGCCGTTGCTGGCCACCGATACCGGCATAGATGAGTGGCAGCTCCACGTTGTGCAGGCTGGTGGCGCGAGGAAGCAAATTGAAGGTCTGAAATACGAACCCGATCTCCTTGTTGCGGATTCGGGCCAGCTCGTCGTCTTCCAGCTCGGATACCCGGTAGCCATTGAGCCAGTATTCGCCGGCGGTTGGGCTGTCCAGGCAGCCGACGAGATTCATCAGCGTCGATTTGCCCGAGCCCGATGGCCCCATGACGGCGACGAACTCGTTCTTGCGGATAGTGATGTCCACCCCGCGCAGCGCCCGCACGATCTCGCCACCCATGTCGTACTCGCGCTGCAGATTTCGGGTGACGATGACCGCATCCCGGGGAACGTCGGCCGGCAACATGGCCATGCGTTCCTCGGTATTCAACATGGCGCTGGTCACAGCTTCCGTCCGATCAGCGCTTCCAGCTGCGCCTTGGCGCGGAGATAGTCGAAGCGGGCATTGACCACATCGACCTCCGCCTGGTTGAGGGCCTCTTGTGAAGTGAGCACGTCGACGATGGTCGAAGCGCCCAGCCGGTACCGTTCCTGCTGCACCCGCAGGTCCTCCCCCGCGGCGACCACGCTGGTGCGGGTTATCTCGATGCGGGATCGTGCCGCGTCCAGTTCGGCCAGTCGCAACTCCAGGTCGGCCTGCACCCCGCGCCGAACGTCCGCCGCGGTGGCCTCTGCCACGTCCCGGTCCGCCTCTCGCTGCGCGATGCCGAGCTCCCGGTCGAAGCGGTCGAACAGCTCCCAGCGCAGCCCAAGGCTCAGCTGACTCTGGTTCAGGAAGTTGTAGTCATTCGACTGGCTGCCACTCCAGTTGGTGTTGCCGGACAGCGCCAGCGTGGGCCAGTAGGCCGATTTCGCGGCGCTCACCGTCGCCCGTGCGGCAGAGGCCTCCGCCGCAGCGCTCTGAACCCGGGGAGATTTCTGTTCCGCCTCGAGGCGGAGCGCCTGAGTATCCAGCGCCGGGAGCACCGCGTAGAACGCAGAGTCGTCCGCCGCCCCCACCCGTCCGCTCTGCCCGATGAGGCGAGCCAGGTTGGCCTCCGCGGCGGCCAGGTCGGTTTGAGTCGTGAGCAGATCCAACCGGGCACTCCCCAGGGTCACCAGCGACCGCAGCGAATCGGAACGGGTGGCCGATCCGGTTCGAAGCTTGGCCACCGACACCTTGAGCTGCTCCTCGGCCCGGCGGACACTGGTCTCCCGGACTCGGACCAGCTGGGCCGAGGACAGGGCGTCGAGGAACTGGTTGGTTGTTGCCAGGGCCTGCTGAAACCGGGCATCGATGAAGGAGGCCTCCGCGGCGTGCTCTCCGGCCCGAGCCGCCCGCATGTCCGCCCCGCGGCGGAAGCCGGTGAAGAGATCCAGGCTGGCCGAGAGCCCGGTGCTGAGGCTGCGGTTGCTGGTGTTACCTCCGGTGATTTGGCCCGTTACCGGATCGAGTCGAGGTTCTCCCTCAGTGTAGAACTCGTTGGCTGACGAGCTCACCGACAGGTTGGGGAGGAAGGACCCCCAGGCGCTCCGCCACTGAGCCCCGGCGGTTCTGATTGCTGCCGACGCTCGCACCACGTCGGGCTGGACCCGCTCGGAGAGGCGAAGCGCCTCGGCCAGGGTCACGACCTGCTGCTGGGCCGATGCCCATGCCGCGGGACACAGCAGCAGGCATCCGCTGAGAATCAGACGATGAGTCATGGCAGGTGATCCCAACGGGTTATTCCCGCTCCAGGTTTCAAGTAGAAACGCGCGGGCTCAGCGGTCGGCCCGGCGCCGGAAGGCCTCCCGTCCCGCCCCGAGCGCAAACCAGGCACAGAGCACGGCAAGAACGTAGGCCGAAATCTTGGGGAGGGCGATGAGAAGCAGACCCAGGGCCAGAAAGATGCCGCTGATCGGAATGAAGACCGACCGGCGAGCATGACTGGCGACGGCGCGCAGCACCAGCACGGCCCGCCGGCGCGCCTCCCGCCTGCTCCTATGATATACGGTAGGTGTCACCGCGTGTTGGTGGGTCAGGGCAGTGGGGAGGGCCTGGCTGATCCGACGCGGTCCCCGGACGGGTCGGCTGGCCACCTCGCGACTCCGGGCGATGTCCAGCCGGAACTGGTCTTCCATGGCCTGCCCCAGGGTGGGGTCCTCGATCAGTACGTCCAGCTCGTAGTTCCCCAGCAGGCTCGACGGGTTCAAGTTGCTGGAGCCGACCCGGACCCAGCGGTGGTCGCACATGATGGTTTTGGCGTGGAGCATGGGGCCGTCCCACTCGTAAATCCGCACTCCACTGCGCAGCAGGTCGCGGTAGCCGATTCGGGAAAGATTCCGCACCAGCGGGACATCGCTAGATCCCGGTACTAGAAGCCGCACATCCACCCCATCCCGGGCGCTGTCCCGAAGTGCCTGAAAGAGCCGAGGCGGCGCCACCAGGTAGGCATCGGTAATCCAGAGACGCTCCACGCTGCCGACTGCCAGGAGCTCGATGACCCGGTAGGCTCGCTCTCGCCCCGGCTCTCCACTGATGATCCGGACTTCGCCCTCTCCCTGCGGCGCGACGTTACCCGCTACCTGGTCGGCAGGCACCTCGGGGCCGGTCAGTTTCCAGATACTGGCAAAGGTCTGATCCAGCGCGGCGGCGGCGGGACCCCGGATATCCACCGCCGTGTCCCGCCAGGGCTGGCCACCTTTGTGGCTCTCGCCGGTCCATTCACATCCGATGCACAGCCCACCCAGAATGGCACGGGCGCCGTCCGCCACCACCAGCTTACGATGATTGCGGGACAGATTGCTGATGGCGTCCACCACCTGAGGCCGATGGAAGGAGCGTACTTCTACGCCCGCATCCCGCAGGTAGCGCCAGTAGCCGCGGCGGGTGCCCACGGATCCGAACCAGTCGTACAGCACCCGGACATGGATTCCTTCCCGGGCTCGCCGGGCCAGAAGCTCGGCGAAGCGCCAGCCCGCGGAGTCGCTGCGGATGATGTAGTTCTCGAAATGAATCCATGCCTTCGCCTCGGCAATGGCTGACAGCATCGCCTGGTAGGTCTCGGGCCCATCGATCAGGAGATCGACCTGGTTTCCGGGCACGGGGCGGCCGCCCGCTGCCCGGTTGATGGCACAGGCAACCGATTGTTCCGCCGGAACCAGTCTCGGGCCGGTCACGATCCGAGGCCGAAGGTGCGTTCATGCGGGCGCAAGGCATCGAGAATGAAGGCGATGTGCTCGTCCAGGGGAACTCCCAGCTCTTCGGCCCCGCGGATCACGTCTTCCCGACTCACCCCCCGGGCAAACGCCTTGTCCTTGAGCTTCTTCTTGACGCTGGAGACTTCGAGGTCCCCGAGACTTCGGGACGGGCGCACGAGGGCACAAGCCACGAGGAAACCGGCAAGCTCGTCCACCGCGAAAAGGGCTCGCGCCATCGGGGTGTCCCGGGGAACACCGCTGTAAGTGGCATGGCCCAGGATGGCGCGCTGTAAGGGCTCGGGGAAACCCTGGCTGGCGAGCAATCGCACCCCTTCCGCCGGATGCCCCTCGGTCGGTGAGTGCTCCTGATTGGGATAGCGCTCGTAGTCGAAGTCGTGTAGCAGGCCGACCAGTCCCCAGGTATCCGGATCTTCTCCGGCCCGATCGGCCATCGCTCGCATGGCGATCTCGACGGCATACATATGCTTTCGGAGGGCGTCGGACGCCGTGTATTGGTGCATCAGAGCCAGCGCCCGCTCACGCGTCCACATGATGACGACTCCGAAAGGGTAGTGAAGAGTGAAGAGTAAACAGTGAATGGTGTTCACTCTTCACCCTTCACTCTTCACCCTACTGTGATGGCTGGGGGTAGCCGGCCGATAGCGCCACCCGATTGGCCAGCTCCCCGTCCAGACTGATCTCGAAGGCGTACTGGCCGGGGCGGGGCAGCGGTACATCGAAGACCAGCACGGCGCCGGCCTCCACGTCCACCACGCCTGCGGGTGGCTCACCGAACTGAACCGTTCCCTCGCCTCCCAGCAGCTCGTTGCCACCGTCGTCGACGAAGCGGATCCGGATAGTATGGACCCCGATCTCGGTACGGCGTCCCCGCACCCGAAGCACTAGGTGGGTCCGGGGATACACCGCGGGAAAATTGGAGAGCCAGACATGCTGAAACATGCCCAGGACGCTGAGCTTCCCCTGTTGGTCTATCAGAGCGTAGTCGGCGACCACTGCGAAATCGAGATGCAGCTCAGTTGACCCGGATGGATGTAATGACGTCGTTCTGCTTGATCTTGTTAACCACGTCCATGCCTTCCGTGATCTGGCCGAACACCGTATGGACCTTATCGAGGTGGGGCTGCGGCGAGTGAGTGATGAAGAACTGGCTGCCGCCAGTATCCTTGCCGGCATGGGCCATGGAGAGCGTGCCGGTGGTGTGTTTATGGGTGTTGAGGTGGGTTTCGCATTTGATCTTATAGCCGGGCCCGCCGGTGCCGACCCGGGGGTTGTTGGGATCCTTGGAAAGCGGGTCTCCGCCCTGAATCATGAAGTTGGCAATCACTCGGTGAAACCGGGTTCCATCGTAGAACTGGCTGTTGGCCAGCTTCTCGAAGTTCTGAACCGTGTTGGGGACTTCCTGGTCGAACAGATCGGCTTTGATGGTGCCTTTACTGGTGTCGATCGTGGCGGTTTTGGGCACGTCGTAGTCCTGGAGATGGGGGCTGGAAATGTAATGAACCGGTTCCGGCTTTAGGCGACCACCGCCCGCAGCGACTCCAACACCCCCTGCCACGACGCCAGGTCGGCCACGGGTGCGCTGCAGCTGGTGCCGGTGCAGGCATACCCGCGTGGGGCCTGGCCTGCGGCCAGCATGCCGGTGACCGCGGGCGGCAGCGGCTGATCCGACAGCCGGTCAGCGCTCACTAACTGCACCAGCCGCCGAGGCATGAATCCCGCGAGCGCCGCGCGGTGCATCGACTGGGCCGTTTCGTTGGGCTGCTGGCCGACTACCACCAGGTGAGTGGCGGGGTTGAGCGCCCAGTCCACCGCGAGCAGGTAGGTGGCGGCGTGCAGACCAAGCTCCTCGGCCCGGCCGGCGAATGCCTGGATCAAGGCGCCGCCGCGATCGCGCCACTGGGTCTTGCCGGTGAACTCATGCAGCCGAAATGCGACGGCGGCAGCCACCCCGTTGGCAGAGGGAGTGGGCGTATCCTGGATCGACTTGGCTCGGGCCGGCAGGAGGCCCTGCTCGCCACCGCGCTCCCGCGCAGTATCGAACAGGCCGCCGGAGCTGCTGTCCCAGTAATCCCGCCAGACCCGTTCCATCAGCCGCTCAGACCACTCGAGCCAAGCGCGATCGCCGGTGGCCTCGTATGCGTCGAGTGCTGCGGCGGCGACCTGCACCTGATCGTCGAGCAGTCCGGTGATGCCGCTCGGCGTATGGGCCACGGCATCCGGCTCGGAATTATCCGCCTGGAGGCGACGCAGAGTCAGAAGGGCGTGGCCTCGGGCCCATTCGTCATTCAATACGGCTCCGGCGCGAAGCATCGCCGAGGCCATCATTGCATTCCAGTTGGTATAGCGAGTACGGTCCACAAAGGGTGACGGGCGCCGCTCTCGCGCCAGCCGGAGCTTGGCCTGCGCCGATCTCAGCAGGAGGGTAACCTCATCTTCGGAGCGGCCGGTGCGCAGCGCCAGCTTGGGCACGCCCGCTGCGATGAAAAGCACGTTCTTGCCCGGGTTGTGGTGCATCTCCCCCGCGGTCCCGATGTCATAGTATGCGGCGGCTATATCGAGCTCATCGGCGGTGAGAACTGCGGCGGCCTCATCCCGGGTCCAGGTGAAATAGTCGCCATCGTCGTCCAGTCCAACGTCGGCATCCTGGCTGGCTGCATACCCACCTTCGGGATCTGAGGCTACCTCCCGGACCCAGTGGACGACGCCACGCGCCACGTCGGCATACTCTTCGGTTCCAAAGAGGGCGTAGGCATCCAGATAGACCTTCAGCAGCTCGGAGTTGTCGTAGGACATCTTCTCGAAGTGGGGGACGATCCATCCGGCGTCGACGCTGTAGCGATGGAACCCGCCTCCCAACTGGTCATGCATGCCGCCTCGAGCCATGCCCTGGAGGGTCCGGTCGACCATGGTCCGAAGTTGATCGGATGGCTGGTCGTACCAGCGGTGCAACAGCAGGGCTACGGCGCCGGGATGGGGGAATTTGGGTTGGGTTCCGAACCCTCCATGGACCGGGTCGAAGGCCTGCCCCATCTGCGACACGGCATTCTCCAGAAGGGATGGCGATGCTTCTCCCGGAGCGGTCTCATCCAGATGCTGATCCAGGACCCGCCGGATGGCTTGGGCCTGCACCTGAATCTGTTCCCGACGTGCCCGATAGGCGTCGAGCACGCTGGCCAGAACCGTCCGAAACCCCGGCCGTCCGTACTTCCCGTCGGGGGGGAAATAGGTACCGCCAAAGAACACTTCGCCCGATGGAGTGAGGAATGCGGTCAGGGGCCATCCACCCTGTTGAGTGAGCGTTTGGACGGCCCGCTGGTAGCGGGCATCCACATCGGGACGCTCATCCCGGTCTACCTTGACGCAGACGAAGTTCTGGTTGAGAAAGGCTGCCAGCTCGGGATTCTCGTACGACTCACCGTCCATGACATGGCACCAGTGGCACCAGACGGCACCGATGTCGAGTAGGACCGGTTTATCCTCGGCGGCTGCTGCGGCGAAAGCCTCTTCTCCCCAGGGATACCAGTGAATCGGCTGATGGGCGGCGGACTGAAGATAGGCAGAGGCGGACGCGGCGAGACGATTGCCAGTCATAGGCGGAATCTATCCGGGATGCCGGAACGATGTCCGTGACTTTCGGCCCTCTCGCGCGGACTACGCGCCGCTACTTGTGACTGAGGGAGTAGACGTAGGCGGCGACGGCCTTCACATCATCGTCGCTGATACTGCTCCCGCCTTTAGCAGGCATGGGTATACCGCTTTTGGACTCCTCTTTGGGCACCCCTTTGGTTACCTGGGCCACGATGTCCTCGAAGCTTCCTTTGCTATGAAGCCACTCGGCATCGGTCAGGTTGGGTCCCACCGCCCCTTGGGCGTTGGTGCCGTGGCAGGCGTAGCAATTGCCCGGCCCGTGGAAGACTTTATCGCCCTGCGCGATCAGTTCCGGAGTAATGCCGGCTGGTGCCGGCGCCGGGGCATTCCTGTCGGAGCCGCTTGCGGGTTTGGAGGATTTCTCTGTCGTGTCCTGTGCCTGCAGCCGAGCTCCAGCCAGAGTCAAAGCCACGACGAGACCAATACAGGCCTGCGACTTCATTCTGAACTCCTGAGGGGAGGAGGGTTTCCTTAGGATACGCCTCGATAGGGGTTGGTCAAGCAGCCCCGAGGCTCAGGGCTCGGGAGGCAGTGGTCGGACCTCCACCCGCCGGTTTGCCGCTTTGCCCTGGGGGGTGGTGTCAGGAGTGCGGGGCATCGTCGCGCCATAGCCACGCGCAACCATCTGCTGGTAGGGAACTCCCTTGGCCACCAGGTAGTTGCGGACGGCCTCAGCCCGCAAGGTCGAGAGGTGCTGGTTGTCGGCTGGGGTGCCGGAATTGTCGGTGTGCCCGCCGATTTCTACCCGCTGCCGGGGGCTCGCCAGAAGCACCTTAGCGACCGAGTCCAGCTGAACGTAGGAACCCGGCTGCAATCGCGCGCTGCCGGATTCGAAGCTGACCCCTTCCAATACCATGGCCGCTCCGACAGCAGGTGCCGCGGGGCCCAGCGTCGGAGGAGCAGCCGGCGCCGGAGGGGGCGTCGCCCGGGCTGTGTCCCGCGGGGAAGTGGTGTCACGCGGGGGAGTGGTTGGCTGTCTCCCCTGCTGGCCGCTGGCGCAGCCCCGCGAGTTGACGGTGGCCCCGATGGAAGTGCGCGGGCACCGGTCCAGCCCATCGAGTATGCCGTCAGCGTCCTCGTCCCCCGGACAGCCCAGTGCGTCCACCGTGGCTCCGCGCGGAGTGGCGGAGCAGCGGTCGAGCCCGTCCGCAATGCCGTCTGCGTCACTGTCGCGGGGACATCCCGTGGCATCCACCAGCACGCCGGCGGGACTATCGGGGCACTTATCGATGCCATCAGGGATGTTGTCGTCATCGCTGTCGCGGGTGCAGCCGACCGCGTCCACGATGGCGCCGACCGCCGTGTTGGCACAGCGGTCAATGCCGTTGGCGACACCATCTCCATCGCTGTCGGCCGGACAGCCCACATCGTCCACCTGCGCGCCCGACGGGGTATTGGCGCAGCGGTCGCGATTGTTGAGGATCCCATCCCCGTCGCTGTCCGGAATCGGCCTGCTGCCCAGCATCACACTGACGCCCAGATTCACGCCCAGGTTGGAGAGCCCAATTTCGTCGCCCGTTGGATCCTTGCTGGTATTGTGGTTAAAGGCCCCCTCGGCTCGAATGAGAACTGTGGGAGTAACTCCGAGCCGGCCGCCTATACCCGCGACCAGTGCCCCGCTGCCGCCACAGATGATGGGATCGGGCGGTGAGGTGCCCGGACAGTCGCCGTAGTTCGTTCGGCCAAAGCCCAGCTTCAGGTAGGCCGAACTGGAGCGTCCCAGGAGCAGGTTGTAAAGAGCGGAGGCGGAGAAGGATTTGACACTGGCGCCAGCATCGGCGGTCTCGTCCTGGGGACTGGAAAACAGGCCTTCGCCCTCGATCGAAAAATTGAGCGGCAGCCAGAGTCCAGCTCTCAGGATCAACCCGGCTGCGGACTTCAGCTCGGCTTTGTCATCGAAGGACTGGTACCCCGCCGCGCCGCCAACTTCGAACAGGTAACGGCGCTCCTGCGCTGTGGCAGTAGCAGCATGGCCTGCCGCCAGCACAAGGAGACCCAGGAGCGGCAGCACCCGGGCCAAGCCGCTCGAAGGGCTCTGGTAGGTTCGCATGGCTCAAATAGATAGAGTCATCCGTGTTGACAGACAAGGAGCGGCATCACAGGGATGAGTCCCCTTGGCATCCCGCCATCGCACCGCTACGATTCGCGGCGGTCTGACTCTCCTTTAGGTGAAGGCACGCGGAAAATGCAGGTCACCATTCAGTACTGTGTGGTTTGAAACTATCAGCCCCGAGCCGCCAGTCTGGCGGCTGAGCTGAAGCAAGCTTTTCCCGAGGTGAACGTTCGCCTGGTGGAGGCCTCGGGCGGGCTCTTCGAAGTCACGGTGGACGGAAAGCTGGTCTTTTCCAAGAAGGCTACCCATCGCCACGCTGCGCCCGGCGAAGTCCGCCAGGCCATCGAGCGGCTGAAGAGCGGAAAGTGACCGATGCGCATTGCCATCTCGACTGGGGGCGGTGACGCTCCCGGGCTGAACGCGGTCATTCGCGCCGTGGTCCTGTCGGCGCATCACCGCGGATGGCGGTCCTACGGCATTCAGCGCGGCTACGAAGGCCTGCTCAGCTTCAACGGCGTCGTCCCGTTGGGTCCTGCCCAGGTACGGGGGATCACCCATCTGGGTGGCACCATTCTGGGCACCACCAATCGGGGCAATCCCTTCCACTACATCAGCCGGGATGAGGATGGCAAGGAGCGGGAGATCGACCGCTCCGAGGATCTCGTCTCCGCGTTCCACGCGAGTGGGTTCGACGCCCTGGTTTCGATCGGCGGAGACGGCAGTCTCCAGATCTCGTACGAGCTCTGGAAAAAGGGACTGCCGGTGGTGTGTGTTCCCAAGACCATCGACAACGATGTGAGTGGCACCCAGCGCTCCTTCGGATTCGACACCGCGGTCAGTACTGCCACCGAGGCACTCGACCGGCTGCACTCGACGGCTGAAAGTCATGATCGAGTGATAGTGGTCGAGCTGATGGGTCGGTATGCCGGCTGGATCGCGCTCTACAGCGGGGTGTCCGGAAGCGCCGACGTCATTCTTCTCCCGGAAATTCCCTTCAACATCGAGAAGGTTTGCGAGAAGATCCGTAACCGCGAAGCCGCCGGGCGCCGGTTCAGCATCGTCGTGGTAGCGGAGGGGGCTCGCTCGATCGATGGCAACGTCGAGCTGGTGGAACGCCGAGGGGTGGGGACCGTGGACCGCCTCGGCGGCATCGGCAGCAAGGTCGCGCGGGCGATCGAGGTGTATACCGGGAAGGAGACCCGCACCCTGGTGCTGGGACATCTCCAGCGCGGAGGATCTCCCACCACGTACGACCGGCTGCTTTCGTTGCGGTTCGGCGCCGCCGCGGTGCGGGCGATTGCCGAGGGCGCGTTCGGGAAGATGGTGGCGCTGAGAGGCTCCGACATCGCGCAGGTCCCCCTGGACGAGATTGTGGGCCGTCCCAAGAACGTCCCTCTCGATTCGGACACGATCGTGACCGCGAGGGAGTTGGGAATAAGTCTGGGGGATTGAGTCGTGGAGGGTGAAGAGTGAAGGGTGAAGAGTGAAAGGTGAATGTGAAAGGTGAATTGGCGTAGAAGATTGGCACTGCTGGCGCGTTCATGGGTTGAGCCGATGCCAACCAAGGTCCACTCATATGCATGCGCAATCACAGGTCACTCCGAGCGTGGCAGCAGTCCCACACAGTAGCTCTGGAAGTCATCAGGTTGTGTAAGTCGTCATGGAAGACGTATGCTGCCGCCCTATTCACTCAACTTCAAAAGTCGTCACTGAGCGTGCAGCTCAACATCGCCGAAGGCTATACGTATG
>CBFGTM010000052.1:0-24937 GCA_965652025.1 uncultured Gemmatimonadales bacterium | reverse complement strand
CACCCGTTCCCATTCCGAACACGGCAGTTAAGCCCTGCAGCGCCGATGGTACTGCAATCGAGAGGTTGCGGGAGAGTAGGCCGTCGCCAGCCTTTCCTTTGAAGCCCGGTGTCCTCCAGGATGCCGGGCTTCGTTGCTTTTCCTCAGTTGACCGACGCAGAACCGGACCGGATATTTGAAGACCCAGTAAACCTCCCCACATGCACCCCTTTGACCGTTATCGGTCAGCCGCTCTCGTGGTCGTGCTTGGCACTCTCGCGTCGTCCCCGCGAGCCAGCGCCCAGGGAACCGCCGCCCAGTTCCAAGGGGTGGAACGGTGGCAGGGTACCTACACCTACGATATCGACATCACACTTGCAGGTACCCGCAAACGTAAGTCGGGCGAAACCAAGTTCACCCTGGACAAGCATCGGGTCGAAGGATCCACGGAAATCTGGGAAGGGAAGATCAAGAGCAAGGAGTCCGATGAAGATCGGGCGGGCGTGTTCAGCGGTACGCTGGTCGGCGGCAAGACCGCCGACCTGAAATTGATCCTGGATATGAACGGCGATGTGGCCAAGCTCGTCAGTCACAGCGATGCAAGCAAGCACAAGATGAAAATGAAAGTCATGGGCCGGACGATGCAGTCCATGGATATTGAGCAGCCGGCGCAGGACGGGAGTGTTGAGCTCCAGATCGCCGAAGGCGCCGAGAGCTTGGTGTTCACTCAAGCGAGCGCCAACACGGGCGTCTCCATGAAAAGCGCGATGACGCTCGTACCCAATGAAGTACCTCTCCGAGCCGTACTGACCGCAGGCTCCGCCCAGCGCGGCAGCAAGGCAACGCTCGACGCGTCCCGGTCCAAGGGCCGCATCAAGAGCTTCAAATGGACGTTGAAGCCGCTCGGTTCGTCCGGCGCGCCTCCCCTGACCTTCGAGACCAGTGAACGCAAGGTGGATCTGGTGTTGCTGGAAGACGTGCAGGTTGAGCTGGAAGTGAGCGATGGGAAAAGGAAATCGTCCACGTCCGGCAATGCCAAAGTCATCCCGCGTCAATGGAAAACAACTTTCATCCAGGAGCCGAAGGACGGAATTCTGGAGGGACAGAAACTGGTCATCCGGGAAAGCATGTTCGGCCAGCACGCCTGCGCATTCGAAGGCGAGAATGCAGGTCACGGATTGCATGCAACCCATCCCGGGAGGTGGAAAGACGATGCGAGCGCGGGCTATCTCGTCTCCGGCATCGATGATCCCGGACGACCGTTCGACGGATACTGGTATGTGACCAAGCAGTCCCTGATCGTGAGGCGCCAAGCGCTGTTTAACCCCGATCTCATGAAGGGATCGGTGTTGTTCCAGGTCAATAAGGACAGTGGAAGCGCCGAACCATTCGCCCGGCTAGTCGCCGCCTCACACGATCACGAATATCTGCATGGCGAGCTGATGCGTCGCGAACTACTCAGGGACGACCCCGCCAAACGCATCGAAAAACTGGTGCAGCGCAGCGAGGACGAGTTGGCAACCTCCGCTGAGACGGAGATCCGCGCCACGGAGACCCGCTTGCAGGAGGGCACGTTTCACGAACAAGACGTCCGGAACGCCATGAAGAAGAAATATGCCAAAGGGGGAAAGGTCTGGGTGCGCGACGGCAGCGGCGGCTTCGTTCCGTGGACGATTCCTTCGTTTGCAGATAAGGGGCACTGATGAATTGGCAGTAGGTTGCGGGAGTAGCCCCGTCCAGCATCCCTGAACGGGGCTTTTTGCTGCCCCGGACCCTGAATCGTTACAAACTCCCAGTTAAGAACCCGGAGCCAGCCACCGAAGCTCCCCCGGTAGCGAGCCCTTCCACCCCCTGCTCAGTCCCATGCCGCTAGGAGGCTCAATGCCAATGTGGGGAGTATTACGCATCGGTCTAGCTGTGCTCACGCTGGGAACAGGCTCTCAGCCGCTACCACCAGCGTCCCCGCGATCCGCAATGACGTTGGTGGTGCAGTTCCCTGACGGGAAAAAGACCAAGCTTCCGATTGCGGGCACGCCGGCCGCACCCGGAGTGAAGGGCACCGCCGAAATCGAGTACCGCGGAGGACAGTCGCGTATCAAGCTCACGCTCGACCGACTGCCGGACCCGCGGCACATGGGTGGGTTCAGCACCACCTACGTAGCCTGGGTAGTGCGAGGGGATAAGGAAGTCGAGAGTCTGGCCGAGGTCCCGCTGAAGAAGCAAACCGTATCCGGGACCACGGCAGCTCGAACCTTCGGTCTGATCATCACCGCCGAGCCGTATGGCGCGGTGCGACTCCCCTCACCCGTAGTGGTGGCCGAGCTGACCCTCCCGGAATCCGCCGACCCTCGGCTCCAGTCCTCCACCGTCACTTACGAGGCCGTGCCGGTGGATCTGTATGAGTCGGGGCTGGTCGAGCCCTCGGCGCCTTCACCGGACTCGGTGACCCCGCTGCCGGTGCTGGCTGCTCGCCGCTCGGTGGCAATCGCCCGAAAGGTCGATGCCGGGCAGCACGCCCGCCCGGAGTTCAGCGCCGCGATCAGCTTACTCGACTCGCTGGAGCGGATCTGGATCAAGAAGCCCAAGGACCACAAGAAATACGCCGAGCTGGCCCGGGAGACCGCGCGCCGCGCCGACGTGGCCCGCGAGCTGGCAATGACCCGGAGCGAAGAGGCTCGGCAGGAAGAGGAGCGGCAGCGCGCTGAGGAGGAGCGGCAACGCCTGGAGGAGGAACGCCAGCGAGAGGCCGCCGCTCAGCAGGCGGCGCTCGACAGCTCTACCCAGTCTGCCGCCCGGGCTCGCGCCGCGGCCGAGCGGGAAGCCCAGCTTCGCTCCGAGGCCGAGCGCAAGGCTTCCGAACTGCAAGCCCGGCTCTACGCGTCCATCTCCGCGATCATGGAGACCCGCAAGGAAGCCCGAGGACTGGTCGCCGCCTTGTCCGGAGTCAACTTCGAAACCAACAAGGCAACTCTAAAGCCGATCGCGCGGGAGAAACTGAGCAAGCTGAGCGGTGTCCTGCTTGGCTTCCCGGGTGAGTACAAGCTTCAAATCGAAGGGCACACCGACTCCACCGGGTCGGATGCCTATAACCAGCAGCTGTCCCAGGCTCGGGCAGAATCGGTGCGCAGCTTTCTGGTAGTGCAGGGCATTCCAGCAGAGCGAATTCCCTCTACTCAGGGATTCGGCCGTACCCGCCCCATCGCGCCCAATGACACCAGGGCCAACCGGGAGAAAAATCGGCGGGTGGATATCGTGATTGAATAGCCTATTGACTTGGGTCTAAGAACGCCCCGCCAAGTGTTCCTTGGCGGGGCGTTCGCCTAGTCTGGAGTCAATCTCGCGTCACTCTCAACCCTAGACTCTGGATCTTAGACCCTAGACTTTCCAACATGACACCTTGCATAGGCTACGTCGCCCTCACTGGCGTGCCCCCAGGCAAGAGCCACATTCCGTAGGCATGCGGGCCTACCACAATCAGCGACAGCTCCTCCTCAGCTACGACTTCCCGCCGATCGGAGGCGGAATCGCACGGGTCACCGGCGAGTTAGCCCGGCGCTACCCACCGGGAAGTTTGCTGATTTCCACCGGCCGCTCCCCGGAGAGTGCAGCGGTGGACTCCCAGCTGCCCAATCGCGTGGACCGGCTCGGAATCCGGAGCACGCGCCTGCGTACCCTGCAGGGGCTGGTACTCTGGTCCCGCCGAGCCAGGCAGCTGGCCCGTGCGTTCGAGCCCGGGTTCGTCTGGTGCGGCAACCTCAAGCCTGCGGGGTTTCCGGCCTTGTGGCTCCGCCGGCGGGAGGGGATTCCCTACGGGATCATGTTCTATGGATCCGAGCTGCTCCTGCTGCAGCAGCGGATCCGCAGTTCTCGACTGAAGCGCGCCGCCGCCCAGCTGACGCTCCGCAATGCCGCGGTTCTCGTCGCGATCAGTGACTGGACCCGCCGTCTCTGCCTGGAGGTCCTTGGCGAAATGGAATGGAACGCGGATGAAATCGAGGTCCGGACCATCCCCCTGGGATCTGACCCGATGCACTTCCGACCGGGCTTGGACACCACCTCGGTCCGGGCCCGGTACGGACTGGAGAATGGGCGCTGGCTCATCACCGTAGCCCGACTGGTGGGCCATAAGGGAATAGACAGCGGACTCCGGGTCGTGGCCGCCCTGCGAGGCGCCTATCCCGATCTCCGGTACGCCATTGTGGGATCGGGCCCCACCCAGCCTCAGCTGGAGACCCTCGCCCGCAATTTGGGAATTCTGGAGTCGGTGCGATTTCTCACCAGCGTGCCGGACGAGGATCTGCCGGCCCTCTACAACTGTGCGGAGATCTACCTCGGCCTCTCCCGACCCGAAGGGCTGCTTATGGAAGGATTCGGGATTTCCCTGTCGGAGGCCTCCGCCTGCGGCATTCCTGTGGTCGGGGCGCGCCAGGGGGGGATTCCGGATGCGGTACGGGATGGGGAGACCGGACTGCTGGTCGATTCAACCGACTTGCCTGCCGTCATTCAGGTGGTGCAGCGACTGCTGCAGGCCCCGGAGGTGGCCCGCCGGTTGGGCGAGGCTGGCCGCAGGGCAGTAGAAAATTACTTCAACTGGGATCGGGTCACTGCCGATGTGCGGCGGACAGGCGAGGAGTTTGGCCTAGGGCACAATAGCCTTCTAAGTTGAGGAATGCCTGCCAGGACCGGCCATATCGCCCTCGCCGGCGCTCCCAACGTCGGAAAATCCACCCTGCTCAACACTCTCGTGGGCGAGCACCTCGCCATCGTGAGCCCGAAGCCCCAGGCGACCCGTCTCCCCGTCACCGGCATCCGCACCGACGGAGAGACCCAGTACATCTTTCACGATCTGCCTGGGCTGCTGGACCCATCCTACCTGCTTCAGCAGCGGATGCGTGAGGTCGCCGTGGCCACCGCTCGGAAAATGGACCTGATTCTCCATCTCCATCCGGCTCCTCAGGCTCCCGCTCCGGCCTTCCAGCGCCTGGCGGGCTTGCCCGAGCCGCTGCCGGTCCCTCTCCTGACCGTGTATACCATGGGCGATCTTCTGCCTCCCCCACACCGGGCGCCGCTCGAGCGGGAAGCGCTAGTGATATCGGCCGGTGAAGAGTGGGGAATCGAGCAGCTCTTGGACCAAATTCGCGAATACTTGCCGGAGCGAGAGTTCGAGTTCGACCCAGAAGACATCGGAACTCAGCCCCTCCGGTTTTTTGTGGTCGAGTACCTTCGGGAGGCGGCGTTTGAACAGCTGGGCGACGAGGTCCCCTACTCTTTCACCGCCGAAGTCGAGGAGTTTCGCGAAGCCGAACGACCCATATACATTCGGGTCACCCTGTTCGTCGAGCGTGAGTCGCAGAAGGGCATCGTGATCGGCCAGGGCGGCGCCACCATCAAGGCAATTGGGGCCCACGCCAGGGCTCGGTTGGAACAGCTACTCGGCGCCCCGGTCTATCTGGACGCTTGGGTCAAGGCACTGCCCAATTGGCGCAAGAGTGCCGCGGCCCTGACGCGCTTCGGTTTTCCCAGTCCTTCGCCGCCGGCCTCTGCCGGTGCCATCTCCCCGAGGAATCAGCATGACACTCGCCCCTGAGCTGCTCCAGATTCTGGTCTGCCCCAAATGCAAGGGCGATCTGGAGTATCGCACCTCCCCCGAGAGCCTGGTTTGCCATTCGTGCCGGCTAGTGTATCCGGTCGAAGACGGCATTCCCATCATGTTGATCGACGAAGCCAAGCCGCTCTGAGTAATTCTCCTCCTAGATCCGGGCCTCGCCGGATCTCCTGGCGGGCGCTGCTGCTTCTGGCGGTCCCCCTCAGCATTGTCCTCGATCGGGTGTTTCACGCGCCGGCGCTTGCCGTGTTCATCACCGCCTGCTTGGCAGTCCTCCCGCTTGCCGGGTACATGGGTGAGGCGACCGAGCATCTGGCTCATCGCACCGGCCCTACCATCGGCGGGTTGCTCAATGCCACGTTCGGCAACGCTGCGGAGCTGATCATCTCCATCGTGGCGCTCCGGGCCGGCCTGGTCACCCTGGTCAAGGCATCCATCACCGGGAGCATCCTGGGAAATCTGCTCCTGATCATGGGACTGGCACTCGTCGCCGGAGGGATTCGGCAAAATGAGCTCCGGTTCAATCGGATCAACGCCGGGATCAGTGCCGGGATGCTCTCCCTCGCAGTTGTGGCCCTGGTCTTTCCGGCCTTATTCCATGCCCTGCATCCGGAGAGCGCGGCTCGGCTGTCGGAGCTCCGGATGTCCGAAGCAGTGGCAGTGATTCTGCTGGCGACCTACGGCTTCTCGCTGCTCTTCACCCTCCGGACTCATAGGCGCCTCTTTTCCTGCGAGACGCATCCGCTGGAGGGGCCGGCCTGGGGAACTGGTAAAGCCACCCTGATCCTGGCGTTCGCCACAGTGGGAGTCGCGGTCGAGTCGGAGCTGCTGGTCCATGCCGCCACCGAGGCGACCCGCACCGTCGGGCTGACTGAGACATTTCTAGGGCTGATCGTGATCCCGATCATCGGGAATGCGGCCGAGCACGCCACCGCTGTCGTGGTGGCCCGGAAGGGCAAGATGGACCTGGCTCTTCAGATCGCCCTGGGCTCGAGCACTCAGGTCGCCCTGCTGGTTGCGCCGATACTAGTCTTTGCGGGTTTGCTGCTGGGGCGGGACATGGACCTGGTGTTCACTCCGTTCGAGGTCATGGCGCTCGGTCTCAGCACCATCGTTACGGCGGTGATCACCCTGGATGGCGAATCCCACTGGTTCGAGGGAGTGCAACTCCTTGCAGTCTATGGTATGGTGGCCGTGGGGGCATTTTTCCTGGTTTGACTTGCAGGGTAACACTTGTAAGTTAGCTAGACGTAACTTCTTACGAGAGGCCATGGGTGCGGACTCGCCCGACGATTCTCTTCTTTTCGCCGGACGGATGTCCGGTTCCGGCGCTGGTCCGTCAGTGGGCAGCCATTCACGCCTTTCCGCTCCTGGTCTTCAGCGAGCCTGACGAGGTCGAGGCCATTGTCCTCCGGGGCCATCCCTGCCTGTTGTTTGTAGACGGCGACAATTCCGAATCGGAGGAGGGGTTGGTACTCGTGCGGCGGCTCAAGAGCGACGCTTTTACCGCCATCGTCCCGGTTACCACCCTGGTCGCCACTCACCACCCTGATCGGGTGCAGGCCTGGTTTGCATCCGGCGCGGACGAGGTGATTACCGGACTGTTTGCTCCAGCGGAGCAGCGGTCACGGCTGGATGCCATGCTGGTGCGGACGGAGCGGGACGTGTCGGTTCATCCCTCCACCCGGCTGCCCGGCACCACCGAGATCGAGCGGGAGATCCGCCGCCGGCTGGAGTCGAATCAGGAATTCGCGGTCTGCTACGCCGATCTGGATCATTTCAAGGAGTTCAACGACCGCTACAGCTATTACGAAGGCGACCGGGTCATCTACATTCTGAGCCGCATCCTGCACGATGTGGTGAAGGGGCTGCTCGGACCCCGCGGCTTCGTCGGCCACATTGGGGGAGACGATTTCATTTTCATCATCCCGGCTGGGGATATCAGCCCGGTCTGCACCGAAGTGCTGGGAGTGTTCGATTCCCTGATCCCGCTTCAGTACAATGATCAGGATCGACGGGCAGGGTACTTCTTCGGCAAGGATCGCCGGGGACAGCTCCATAGGGTCCCTCTGATGACATTGTCGATCGGAATTGTCACCAACCGGCACCGCCGGTTTGCGCATCCAGCCCAGGTCAGCGAGCTTGCCACGGAAATGAAGAGTTACGCGAAAACGCTTCCCGGCTCGGTGTTCGTGGTAGATCGCCGTCATGGCTCCGACGGTGAGGATCGGTCCGGCTCGACCTCCCGCGAGAAGCCCAGAGGAGCGTGAGATGAACGTTTCCTGTCCCAACTGTGCCACCGTGTACCGCGTAGATCCGGCCAAGGTGCCCGTCGGGGGCGTCCGAGCCCGGTGTAACGTCTGCAGTGCCGTGTTTGCCGTGCGCCGGGAGGGCGAAGCTCCGGCGGCTCCAAGTCAATCTCCGGCTCCAGCCCTGCGGGAGCCGGTCGCCGCCGCCGCCGCACCGCCGCGGGCCGAGCCGCCCAAGCCCCAGCCGGTGCCGGAGCCGCTGCGCCCCGAGCCACCCCGAGCCGCTCCCCGCCCGGCTGCACCGCTAGCCACTCCGGCGAACCCGACGCCAGCCCCACCTCGGCCCGTAGCTCCTCCCCGTCCCGCCGCGCCGGCTGCGGGGCCGGTGGCACGGCCGACCCCGGGGCCTGCTTCGCTCCCGCCAGCCGCCCCTGGGGCGCGCCCCGTCGCCGCCCCGCCACCGCCATCCGCGCGTGGGGCGCCAGCGGCCCGGCGGCGGGAAAGGCCGGCCGCCGCCGGTCCCGCGGCCCCGAAGCCGGCCCCACCCCCACCCTCAGGGAGCCGCCCGACCAATCCGTTTCTGTCCCAGGATCCTTCCCTCAAGGCCCGGCGGCTCGCGCGGGCGCTCATCTCCGACATGGTGGTGTACCATCCCGGCAAGCGTCAGGAAGGGCTGCGGGACGGAAACCTGAAGGAGTTGTTCGAGGAAGAGATCAAGAAGAGCTGGGAGGAGTATGCGGAGCAGGTGAGTCGGGAAGTGGCGGAGTCAACACCGTACTTTCGCGAAGCGCTGAACGAGATCCTGGCCGGGGGGCGGCAGATCTTCTGAGCGGTTTCTCTCTTCCTGCTTCGTACCCCCGTTAGATTTCAGCTCCTCATTCCAGGAGCCATGTCCATGTCCGAGCTGGTAGATCGCCTCACCGATCTGCAACGCCGAGTCGCTGAACTCCGAGACTTTCTTTGACTTGCCCGGCAAATCCGAGCGGTTGAATACCCTGGAGGCCCAGCAGGCCTCGCCCGGCTTCTGGGCCGACCCCGAGGCGGCGCGGGTCTCGGTTCAGGAGATCAAGACTCTCAAGAACTGGCTCACTCCCTACGAAAATTTGGAGCATAGGCTGCGGGGAGCCCTCGAGATGGCCGAGCTGCTCGAAGCCGAGCCAGACGACCCGCTGCAAACCGAGCTGGTTCGCGAAGCCGAAGAGGTGGAATCGGCCACCGAGGCCTATGAGCTCCAGGCCATGCTGCAGGGTCCGGAGGACGCGCGCGACGCACTCCTCACGATCCATCCAGGCGCCGGCGGGACCGAATCTCAGGACTGGGCCGAAATGCTCATGCGGATGTACGTCCGCTGGGCCGAGCGGCACGGCTTCGAGGTGTCGGTGTTGGATCTGCTTCCCGGGGAAGAGGCCGGAATCAAGTCGGTTTCGATCGAGATCCGAGGGCAGTACGCCTACGGGTACCTGAAGGCGGAAAAGGGGGTCCATCGCCTGGTGCGCATCTCGCCCTACGACTCCCAGGCCCGCCGGCATACCTCGTTCGCCTCTGTGTTCGTGTATCCCGATATCGACGACAGCATCGAAATCGATCTTCGCGACGAGGACATCAGGATGGACGTGTTTCGCGCCTCGGGCGCAGGCGGACAACACGTCAATAAGACCTCGTCGGCGGTGCGGCTGACCCATATCCCAACGGGTACGGTGGTGTCCTGCCAGCAGGAGCGCAGTCAAACCAAGAACCGCGCTACGGCCATGAAGATGCTGCGCGCGGCGCTGTATCAGAAAAAATTGGAAGAGCAGGAGGCGGCGCGGGCGGCGATCGAAGCCACCAAGACCGATAACTCGTGGGGCAACCAGATCCGGTCGTATGTGTTCCAGCCTTATACCATGGTGAACGACCACCGGACCGAGGTGAAGGTCGGCGATGTGCAGCGGGTCATGGATGGAGATTTGGATGCCTTCATTCAGGCATACCTCAAGCGGTTCGGGGGCAAGGCGGCGTGAGCACCGTCGAGGAGCGCTCCTACGTTGAAGCCGCGCGGCGGGAGAAGCGGGCTGCCTTAGAAGCGCTGGGTGTCAGACCCTTTGCCTACCGGTTCGAGCGCTCGCACACCTCTCAGGAAGCGGTCGAGTCATTCAAGGACAGCATGGGAGAAAACGGGCCTGCTGTGACGATTGCGGGGCGTATCGTGTCATGGCGCCCCAAGGGCAAGGTAGTGTTCGGTCACCTCGAAGATCAGAGCGGCCGCATTCAGGTGTACTTCCGGCAGGATGAGCTCGCCGAGTCATACGAGATGGTCAAGCTGCTCGATCTCGACGATCACGTGGGCGTCACCGGGACTGTGTTCCGTACCAAGGCGGGCGAGATCACGGTTAAGGCTTCGGATGTGACCCTCCTCGCCAAGTCCCTGCGGCCTCTGCCGCGAGGAAAGACTCAGACCACCGAGGAGGGGACCCTCACATTCGGCGGGCTTTCCGACCCTGAGGTTCGATACCGGCAGCGCTACGCCGATCTCGCGGTCCATCCCGAGGTGCGTCAGATCTTTCTTCTTCGGGCCCAGGCCACCGCGTACCTCAGGCGGTATCTCGACGAGCGGGGGTTTCTGGAGGTGGAGACGCCGGTGCTTCAGCCTCTCTACGGAGGGGCGGCCGCGCGTCCGTTTGTAACCCACCACCACGCCCTCGATATGCCGCTTTACCTGCGTATTGCCGACGAGCTCTACCTGAAGCGGCTGCTGGTTGGCGGCTTCGAACGGGTGTACGAGATCGGGCACGACTTCCGGAATGAGGGAATGGATCGGACTCACAATCCCGAGTTCACCATGCTCGAGGTGTACCAGGCCTATGCCGATTATGGCGACATGATGACCTTGACCGAAGGCATGGTGGCCGGCGTGGTGGAACACTGCCTGGGTACCCGAGTGCTGGAGCGGTCCGGCACCAGCCTCGATTTTACCCCACCGTTCCCTCGGGTCCGGTTCCTCGATGCGGTGCGGAACCGCGCCGGACTGGATCTTGGCACCGCGTCGGAAGACGAGTTGAAGCGGTCCCTGCTGCGGGCCGGGACGGACCCCGAAGCGGTTCAGCCGCTGGCCGGCGGTCGACTGCAAGACGAGGTGTTCAAGACCTATGTCGAGCCGCAGCTGGTCCAGCCCACGTTCGTCATTGATTATCCCAAGGCTCTGTCGCCCCTGGCCAAGGAGCACCGGAGCGATCCCAGCCTCACCGAGCGCTTCGAGCTCTTCGTAGGTGGACGGGAGCTAGCCAACGCATTCAGCGAGCTCAACGATCCCGACGATCAGCGACGGCGCTTTGAGGAACAGGTCCGTCAGCGTGCCGAAGGCGACGCCGAAGCGCACAGCTACGATGCCGACTATATCCGCGCGCTTGAATACGGCATGCCGCCCGCGGGGGGAATGGGGCTGGGAATCGACCGGCTCATGATGCTGATTGCCGACCGACCATCGATTCGCGACGTGATCATCTTTCCCGCTCTGCGGCCGGAGGGATCGTGACGACAGCGGGGCAGGCAAGCGGCGGGACAGCTACCCGGTTGCGGGTGGGCGAGCGGCTGCAGGCTGGCTGGCGCGAGCTTCGGGCCAGCATCCGCTGGCCTTCCAAGCTGGAGTGGAGAATTGCCCGGCGATACCTGCGCAGCCGCCGCAATTCGAGAACCGCCTCGCTCAATACGGTGATCTCGACCGGAGGCGTGGCCGTTGGGGTCACTGCCCTGATCGTAGTGCTCGGGGTCATGAACGGGCTGCGCGACGACTTGCGGGAGCGGATATTGGTGGCCAATCCGCATCTCCGAGTTCTCACCTATGGCTCGGGCCTCCGAATGGACGACTGGCGCAGGGTGCTGCAGAAGATCCGCAAGCATCCCGGTGTCGTGGCGGCCTCGCCGGAGGTCATCAGTCAGGCGGGGATCACCGCCGGCCAGGACTACGGCGAGGGGGTGAATCTGCTGGGATTCGACCCCGACACCGGGGCAAGACCGGTAACCTCGCTGCCCCAGTCCATCACCAAGGGTGACCTGTCGTTCAAGCCCAACAAGCCGGGGGTAGATGGGGGTGTGCTGCTCGGCTCTCGGCTGGCGTCCCGGCTGTCGGTCTATCCCGGCGACATCGTCACCCTGGTCCCGGTCACCCAGGCCAAGATGAATCCGGCGCTCGGTGTGGCCGTACCCCGCTTCTGGAAGTTCGAGGTGACGGGAATCTTCGACACGGGAATGTTTCAGTACGACAACCAGTTCGTGGTCATGCCCCGGCAAATCGCTCAGCGCTTTACCGGGCTGGGAGACGCTGTCTCCGGGATTGCCGTACGGGTGAGCGATCCCGACCTCGCGCCAGCTATCGGCGATGCTTTGGAGACCGAGCTGGGCTATCCCTATCGATCTCTCGCATGGCAAGACCAGAACTCGAGTCTCTTCAGTGCCCTCCAGCTGGAAAAGCTGGCGATGGGGCTGATTATCTTTTTTATCATGGTTGTCGCTGCCTTCAACATCGTGGGCACCCTCACCATGGTCGTTACCGACAAGACTCGAGAGATCGGGATTCTCCGGGCGATGGGCCTCACTTCGCCCGCCATCGGCCGAGTGTTCCTCGTACAGGGAGCCGTTATCGGCGTGATTGGCACCGCAATCGGGCTGGTGCTGGGGCTGTCAGTGGCCTACGTGGTGGATCGGTCGGGATGGGTTCGCATCAACCCGGCAATATATTTCATCGATCATCTGCCGGTGCACATCGAATGGCAGGACGTGGGCGTGGTGGTGCTCGCCAGCCTGGCCATCGCGCTCTTCGCTACCGTCTATCCTTCGCGGTCCGCCGCCGCACTCACTCCCGTCGAAGCCATTCGCCACGAATGACTGCGGTACTTGAGGCTCAGGCGCTGCGGAAGGTTTATCGCGGCGGAGACGGGAACCCGATCGAGGTCCTGGCGGGGATCGACCTGACGGTGGACCGGGGGGAGTTCGTCGCCATCGTGGGAGCCAGCGGATCGGGGAAGAGCACTCTGCTGCATCTCCTGGGAGCACTGGATGCGCCCTCAGGGGGAACCGTGCGCCTGGCAGGCCGCTCGTATGACGAGGAGACCCAGGAGGATCTGGCTGCGGTGCGGAATCGGAAACTGGGATTCGTTTTCCAGTTTCACCATCTACTGCGAGAGTTTACCGCGCTCGAGAATGTCATGATGCCCCTCTTGATTGCCGGTGAGGACGATGCCCGGGCCCGCTCCCGGGCGGAGGAGCTGCTGGCCACAGTGGGGCTGGCGGGACGCATGTCGCACCGACCCTCCCAGCTCTCCGGCGGCGAGCAGCAGCGGGCGGCGGTGGCCCGGGCTCTGGTGGCCGACCCGCTGGTCGTTTTGGCGGACGAGCCGTCCGGTAACCTGGACAATGCCAACAGCGAGCGACTCCATCAGCTCTTCGCCCATCTGTCTCGGGAATTCGAGACTGCCCTCGTGGTGGTGACTCACAACCGTTCGCTGGCGGCGCGGGCCGACCGGGTGCTCTCCCTCGAAGGTGGGCATCTGATCCCACTCTCTGGCGTGGAGTCAATGCCCTGATGTCCTGCGAACAGTGCCACGAGCGGGAAGCGGTTATCCATCTCACCCAGATCGTGAACGAACAGGTCACGACGCTGCACCTGTGTGAGCGCTGTGCCGCTGAGAAGGGAGTGGAGAGTCCTGGCTCCATGCCCAAGACTCCGTTGGGAACCTTCCTGGCGGCGATGGGGCAGGAGTTGCCGGAACAGACTCCGACCCCGCGATCAAGTGAGAACTGCCCCCGCTGCGGCGGCTCGCTCCAGGACTTTCGCGAGAGCGGTCGGTTGGGCTGCTCGGACTGCTACCGGACCTTCGAAGTGCCGTTGCGTGACTTGCTTCGACGGCTGCATGGCTCGACCCACCACATGGGCGAGCGGTATGCCGATCGCGAGTCCGCTGCTCCGGCTCCGACCCCTCGAGGACACGCGGCGGAGTTACGGGAGCAGCTGCGGCTCGCAGTGGAGACGGAGAACTTTGAGCTCGCAGCGGAGCTCAGAGACCGGCTCCGGGTGTTGGAATGATCGATCTCAGCTTGTTGACCGACGGCGGGGTGGGCTGGCTGGATGCCAGCGGGCCGTCCAGCCACCTGGTCCTCTCGACCCGGATCCGGCTGGCTCGAAATCTGGCCGGCCGGGTGTACCAGGGACGGAACTCAGAGACCGAGCGAGAGGACATCCTCGACACGGTCGAGACGGCAGCCCGGGAGACGGTGCTCCTGCGCCGGGCCATCAAGTTCCGGCTGGACCGGATGGAGCGGACTGACCGGCAGCTGCTCCACGAGCGGCATCTGGTGAGCAAGGAGTTGGCCGGTTTGGATGCCGACGGCCGAGTGCGGTCGGGAGCCTCGGTGCTGGTGCAGGACCGGCTGGGGGTCATGCTAAACGAGGAAGACCATCTTCGGCTGCAGGGGCTGCACTCCGGGTTTGCGCTGGACGCGGCGTACGCCGAGGTGGATCGACTGGACGCCGAACTGGGACAACGACTTGCATTCGCATTCCATACTGAGTTTGGTTACCTTACCTCTTGTCCGACCAACGTTGGCACCGGGCTACGGGCCTCGGTTCTGATACACCTGCCCGGCTTGGTGTTGACCAAGGAAATTTCCAAGGTGTTGCAGGGCTTGGCCCAGGTTGGACTGACCTTCCGCGGCCTCTACGGCGAGGGCAGCGAGGTCGTCGGCAACTTCTTCCAACTGTCCAACCAGACCACGCTCGGTAGTTCCGAGTATGAGCTGCTCGACCACCTCGGCAAGATGGTCCGGCAGGTCATGGATTACGAGGAGCAAGCTCGGCAGGTGCTGCTGCGCGATGCTCCGGCCATCATCGAAGACAAGGTGTGGCGGGCGTACGGGTTGCTTCGTTATGCACGAGCCCTGTCGTTCGAAGAGGCCATGAATCTGTTGAGCGGCGTCCGGCTGGGGGCGGGCGTGAGCCTGATCCCGGATGTTGGCATGTATACGCTCAATAAGTTGTTGGTGTACACCCAGCCAGCCCATCTCGCGGTGGCGGAGGGGGTAGCGCCGAACGATCCGGAGCTTCCGGTCCGGCGGGCACAGTTCGTGCGCAAGGTGTTGGAATCCGAAGTGGGACGTCGCGGATGAGCCGCAACGGCAGCCTTCGGAGCTACGTAGGGTTACCGAGATGAACGGCTACAACTTTACTGATCGTGTCCGCAAAGTCCTGCAAATGGCCCGCGAAGAGGCGGCCCGCCTGCATCACGAATACGTGGGGACGGAGCACATCCTCCTCGGCCTGATCCGCGAGGGCGAAGGGGTGGCGGCGGCAGTCCTCACCAACCTCAACGTCGATCTCGAAGACATCCAGCAGAAGATCGAAGAGACCGTGAAGAAGGGCAAAGCGGCGGCTGCGGCGGGTCCCGACCTCCCCTACACCTCTCGGGCCAAGAAGGTGCTGGAACTGGCCATGACCGAGGCCCGCGAGCTGAATCACTCCTACGTGGGTACCGAGCACCTCCTGCTTGGGCTCCTCCGGGAAGAGAAGGGTATCGCGGCCCAGGTGCTGACCGACGCCGGCGTGAATCTGGAGCAGTCCCGGGCCGAGACCCTGCGGTTGCTCGGCAGCGACATGCCCCAGGCCTCGGCCGGCGGCAGCAGCAGCCAACCGAGCGCCACGCCCAAGTCGGAGAAGAAGTCCAAGACGCCGGCGCTGGACCACTTCTGCCGTGATCTCACCCAGCTTGCCGCCGAAGGCCAGCTGGACCCGACCATCGGTCGGGCCAAGGAAATCGAGCGGGTCATGGAGATCCTTGCCCGCCGGAAGAAGAACAACCCGGTCCTGATCGGAGAGCCGGGCGTGGGCAAGACCGCCATCGTGGAAGGATTGGCGCTGCTCATTGCCAACGGTCTCTGCCCCGATGTGCTGCGGGATCACCGGGTCCTGTCGCTCGACATGGCTGCGGTCATCGCCGGCACCAAGTACCGGGGCCAGTTCGAGGAGCGCTTGAAGGCGGTCATGAACGAGATCGCCCAGAACAAGCAGATCATCCTGTTCATTGACGAGCTGCACACTCTGGTGGGTGCTGGGGCGGCGGAGGGCGCCATTGACGCGTCCAACATGCTGAAGCCGGCACTGGCCCGGGGCGAGCTGCAGTGCGTCGGCGCCTCGACCTTGAACGAGTACCGCAAGTACATCGAGAAGGATGGCGCACTCGAACGCCGGTTCCAGACGGTCGTGGTGGAGCCGCCGACCGTGGGCGAGACGGTGGAGATCCTCAAGGGCTTGCGGAAGAAGTACGAGGACCACCACCGGATCAGCATTCCCGATGCAACCCTGAGCGCAGCGGCGGAGCTCTCGGAGCGCTATATCACCGACCGGTTCCTGCCGGACAAGGCCATCGACGTTATCGACGAGGCCGGCGCCCGGGCGCGGCTGGCGTCCCAGGTGCCCCCGGCCGAGGTGGCGGAGCTGAAGACCGCCCTCGAGAAGGTCAACGTGCAGAAGGAGGACGCTGTTCGCGATCAGAACTTCGAGCGGGCGGCTTCCCTGCGCGATCAGGAGCGGGACCTGCAAAACCAGATCCGGCTCAAGAACGAGGAGTGGGAGCGTGAGCGGCAGACCCGGCGGCCGGTCATCGACGAGGAGGCCATAGCCTTTATCGTGTCCCGCTGGACGGGGATACCGGTGACCCGGCTGCAGGAGGCCGAGACCGCGCGGCTGATGCGGATGGAGGACGAGCTGCACGGCTCCGTCGTGGGACAGGACGAGGCCATCAAGGCGGTTTCGCGGGCCATCCGGCGGAGCCGGGCAGGGCTCAAGGACCCCAACCGGCCGATCGGCTCCTTCATCTTCTCCGGCCCGACCGGAGTAGGAAAGACCGAGCTGGCCCGGGCGCTGGCCAAGTTCCTGTTTGCCGATGCCTCCGCCCTGATCCGGGTCGACATGTCGGAGTATATGGAGAAGTTCTCCGTGTCCCGGCTGATCGGAGCGCCTCCCGGCTACGTGGGGTACGAGGACTCCGGCACCCTGACCAAGGCAGTGCGGCGGAAGCCCTACTCGGTGGTCCTGCTGGATGAAATCGAGAAGGCGCACCCCGACGTGTTCAACATCCTGCTGCAGGTGCTGGACGAGGGACATCTGACCGACAACTACGGCCGGGTCATCGACTTCAAGAACACAGTCGTGATCATGACCTCCAACGTAGGCGCCCGAGACCTCATGAAGGGTAAGGCGCTGGGGTTCCACGGCGGCGATGCCCGAGCCAGCTTCGAGAAGATGCAGGAGACGGTCAAGGACGAGATGAACAAGACCTTCAACCCGGAGTTCCTCAACCGGCTCGACGACGTGATCGTGTTCCATCCGCTGGACAAGGATCATATTGCGCAGATCGTGAGCATTCTCCTGCGCGAGGTCCAGCGCCGTCTGGGCGACGAAGTGAAGCTCACGCCCGCGGCGACCGAGTTCCTGGTGGAGCACGGGTACGACCAGAACTACGGGGCCCGTCCACTCAAGCGCTCGATCCAGCGCTACATCGAGGACCCGCTCAGCGAGAAGATTCTGATGGGCGAGTTCGGCCGTGGGGACGAGATCGAGGTCGATGTTGCTCCCGACGGGGAACGGCTGGTCTTCCGGGCGCTGACCGGAACCCAGGCCTGACACACGCACCGGGCTTCCTCTGGAAGCCCGGTGCGTTTACCCTCGCCCCTTGTCGATGCATCGAATTCTTCTGAGCTTTGGCGCCGGTGCCCTTTTGGCGGGCTCGCCGGTCCTCTCCGCGCAGGAAACCACCCCTCCGTCGGTTGATAGCATCGTAGTGCAGGGCAACCAGCGCCTCACTCCATCGCAAATCATCGGCAGTTCGGGGATCATCGTCCATCAACCCATCAATTACCGAGACATCCAGCGGGCGATCACGGCGCTGTTCCGCACCGGACAGTTCGACGACGTCCTGGTCGAGCAGCGGAACGTGGGGCCGCGGCTGGTGCTGGTCATCCGGGTGAAGGAGCGTCCCATCCTCGACAAATGGGCGGTCCGCGGGGTTAACCGCCTGAGTGAGGGGGAAGTAAAGGGGCGGGTTCATCTCACCGAAGGACGTCCCCTGGATCGCAATGGAGTGGAGCAGGCCAGGGCGGCCATCGACTCTCTATACAAGACTCAGGGTTACTACGCCTCCAACGTCCAGGTCCGGCAGCTCACGCCGCAGCCGGGCCGGACCAGGATCGTTTTCGACGTGGAGGAAGGTGAGCGGGTTGCCATCAGCCAGGTGGCCATCGACGGAAACAAGCACTTCTCCGATCAGTCGGTGGTGAAGCACATGGGTACCCGGCCGGAGGGGTTCTGGTGGTTCCAGAAGGGCGAATACGACGAGCGCACGGTAGAACAGGACGTCCGCGAGCGGCTGCCCAGCTGGTACGCCGATCGGGGTTTCGTCGATTTCCAGGTGACACATGACTCGCTGATCTCCGACTCGACCGGCGGCAAGGCGGTGCTGCAGCTCACGGTCGATGAAGGCCAGGTGTATCATGTCGGCACCTTCGACATCCAGGGCAACCGGCGGTTCTCGACCGAGGAACTCCGAGCTCTCTATCCTTTCGGGCCGATTGATCGCAATGGAAGGCCGGCCGGGAAGGCTCGCCCGTTCAGCCGCTCCGAGTGGACCGACGCCACTGACAAGGTCCAGAAGCTCTACGCCAACAACGGATACATCTACGCGCAGGTGCAGCCGGAAGAAGTGCGGCGGACCGCGCCCGGCCGCACCCCGGTGGTGGATCTACGGTGGAATATTCGGGAGGGCTCGCCCGCCACGATCAACAAGATCGAGATCGTGGGAAACGATGTCACCCACGAACGGGTGATCCGGGAAGCGGTTGTGATGCTGCCGGGCGATCTGTTCAGCCAGGATCGGCTGGTTCGCTCCTATCAGAACGTCGCGAATTTGGGATTTTTCCAACAGCCACTCCCCCCGCCGGACGTCAAGCCCGCGGCCAATGGGGTGGATGTCGATATCATCTTTCGGGTCGAAGAGCGACGGACCGGAAACATCAATTTCGGCGCGTCGCTCGGCCAGGGGACCGGGGTGGGTGGCTTCCTGGGCCTGGAGGAACCAAACCTGTTCGGCCGGGGAAAGCGCGGCAAGCTGCAGTGGCAGTTCGGCAAGAACATCAACGATTTCACTCTGACGTACACCGATCCCGCCATCCGCGAAAGCCGGATCTCGGGAACGATTTCCCTGTTCGACTCCCGGGCCCGATATCAGATCGAAGACCTGGGACGCCGCCGGCAAACCGGTGGCAGCTTGCAGCTCGGCTTTCCTTTTCTGGGCTCCCGCTACACTCGCCTCTTCACCTCGTATTCCCTCCAGCGCTACAAGTACAGCGAGGGGTCGGCGGACATCAGGGCACGGTTCCAGTGCAGTAGCTGCACCCGGTCATCTCTGGGTGCCAATCTGGTGCGGGACACCCGGTTCGGATTGCCTTTCGCTACCGGCGGCGCAATGACGAATGTCGGTGGGGAGCTGAGTGGCGGTTTCCTGGGTGGGACGGGAGATTACCGGAAGCTGGATATGGAAGGCCGGTGGTATGCCCCCTTGGGGACGCTGGGTGGGGGTGGTCAGCTGGGCGCTGGCGTGCAGTTCGTGCTGGGCCTGACGGCCAAATCCGGGTTTATCTTCGGCGACGCCGGCCCCTTCTACACTGAGCTGTACGCCTTGGGTGGCGTCCAGTACGGCATTCCCCTCAGGGGCTACGAGGAGTTTGCCATTACCCCCGACGGCTTTGATCCCTCTGCCGGCGGCAGTTCAGCCAACCCGGAATCGTTCGGTAAGTCCTATGCGGCGTTTACCGTGGAGGCAGGCGCTCGGATCAGCCAGTCGCTTTATTTCAGCGCCTTCTTCGACGCCGGCAACGTGTACCGGACCGCTCGCCAGTGGGATCCCACCCGGCTCTTCCGCGGTGCCGGATTCGGGGCGGCCGTGGTCTCGCCGCTGGGGCCGATCGGGGTGGATCTCGGCTATGGCTTCGACAAAGTGGACGCCGCCGGCCAGCCGGATCCAGGCTGGCAGCTGCATTTTAAGTTGGGGAATTTCTTCTAAGCAGGCACGCACCTTTCATCGGGAGTGAAGCATGAAGCTTGTCGTCGTGGGAGTCTGGGTGGGGTTGGCCGCTGCGTCGGTTGCGGGAACCGGGTCGCTCGCCGCGCAGCAGGCCGGAGGACCCAAGATTGCCTACGTCAACACCCAGGCGATCCTCAAGCAGACGCCCGGATACGTCAAAGCCGAGTCGACCTTTACCAAAGAGCTCGCCACTTACCGGGTCGAGGTGCAGAAGCTCCAGGCCAGCCTGGATTCGGCGGCGTCCGACTTCGATCAGCAGTCGGTCATGCTGAGCCCGACACAGCGAGCGGCCAAGCGGAAGGACCTCCAGGCGCAGCAGCAGAAGCTGGAGCAGCGAACCCAGGAGCTGCAGCAGCAGGCGGCAACCCGGGAACGCGAGCTGCTCGATCCGATCCAAACCAAGGTGAACAGTGTCATCGAAGGCGTCCGGGCAGCCGGGAACTACGCCATCATCTTTGATGTGAGTGCACCGAACAACGGGATCGTCACCGCGGACAAGACGCTGGACCTGACCCAGCGCGTCATCCAGCAGCTCAAAGCGGGCAGCTAGTCGCGTGACGGCTGCCAGCCTTACCGCGCAGGCGGTCGCCGACTTGGTCGGTGGCCGCCTGCTTGGCGACGGAGCAGTGCGAATCGAGGCGGTTCGGGCCCTCGATCGAGCCGGCCCCGAAGCTCTGTCATTTGCCATCTCCAGCCGCTACGCCGGCGACCTCGGCAGCTCCCGCGCCGGCGCGGTTCTCGTCCCGGAGGAGCTCGCCACTGCGGCCAGTGGCCCCCAAACCCGAATTGTGGTGCGGGATCCCTACGGGGCACTGGTCCGGGTTCTTCGAACGCTCTTCCCCGATCACAATCCGGAGCCAGGGGTGGACCCCACTGCCAGGATCGGTGCCGGCACTCTCCTTGGCGCGGACGTCTCGATCGGGGCCCATGTCGTGTTGGGCCGCAACGTCCGGGTCGGCGCGCGGACCAGCCTGGCGCCCGGCGTCTTCCTGGGCGACGAGGTCATCGTGGGTGAGGACGCGGTGCTCGGGCCGGGCGTGGTGTGCTACTCCGGCAGCCGACTGGGCAGCAGAGTCGTGCTGAAGGCGGGCGCCATCATCGGGGGCGATGGTTTCGGCTATCTATCGGATCGCACAGGACACTCCCGAATTCCTCATGTCGGCGGGTGCATCCTCGAGGACGAGGTGGAGGTAGGCTCGCACACCTGCATCGACCGGGGGAGCATCGATGACACGCTCGTGGGCCGGGGTACCAAGCTCGACAACCTGGTGCAGGTGGGTCACAACGTCAGGATCGGTGAGCGTTGCCTGATCATGGCCGGCGTCGGAATCGCCGGCAGTACCCGAATCGGGAACGAGGCGATCCTGGCCGGGCACGTTGGGGTCACCGATCATCTGGTGATCGGCGAGCGCGCACGGGTCGCGGCCAAGAGCGCGATCTTCGGTGACGTGCCGCCTGGCGCCTCATTCAGCGGTCATCCAGCTCGGCCGCACCGCCAATTCCTTCGCGCCCAAGCCGCCATGTACCGGCTGGCCCCGATAGTGGACGAACTGGAATCCTTGGTGCCGGAGCGCGGTCACCGTGCCTAGGCGAACCCTGGCCCGCAGCGCCTGTGTCCGGGGAGTCGGCCTGCATAGCGGCTCTTCGGTGACGGCCATTTGCCAGGCGGCGCCGTCGGGGCAGGGCATCGTCTTTCGGCGCACCGATCTTCCCGGCGCCCCGATCATCCCTGCACGGTTGGGCGAAGTGCAGTCCACCGAGCGCCGGACGGCGTTGGGGCAGGGTGAGACCATCGTCCAGACCGTCGAGCATCTGCTCGCCGTCACCGCGGCGCTTCAGATCGACGACCTGACCATCGAGGTCGATGGGCCGGAGCCGCCCATCGGTGACGGTTCCTTCGCGCCCTATCTCCGTGCCATGCAGGAGGCCGGCATCAAGGAGCAGCCGGGCGACGCCGTCGTCTACAGCGTCACCGAGCCCTTCGAGCTCGCCGAAGGTGATTCATCCTATGTGGTGGCTCCCGCCAAGGCTCTCCGGCTCACCACCACCATCGAGTGGGCCCACCCGTTGATTGGGCGGCAGACCGGCTCCTACGACGTCACGCCGGCCGCCTTTGCCGAGCAGATCTCGGAGGCCCGCACCTTCGGATTCCTCCGGGAAGCGGAGGCCTTGCGTGCTCGGGGGCTGGCGCTGGGGGCGGCCCTGGAGTCGACTCTGGTGTTGTCCGAGGACGGCCTGGTAGGTGGGTCGCTCCGGTGGCCGGATGAGTTTGTGCGCCACAAGACCGGTGACATATTGGGCGACCTGGCGCTCATCGGCGGGCGGGTTCAGGCTCATGTGGTCGCCACCAAGCCGAGCCACCAGGGCAATATCGCCCTGGCCCGCCGGCTCACCCGGACCGGACAACGCGCGGGAGGAGTTGTGATGGACATCGGCCGGATCCTGGACGTCATCCCGCACCGATATCCCTTCCTGCTGGTGGATCGGATTATCGAGGTCGAAGGGACCAGGCGCATCGTCGGCATCAAGAACGTGACCATTAACGAGCCCTTCTTCCAGGGACACTTCCCGGGACACCCGATCATGCCCGGGGTCCTGATCATCGAAGCCATGGCACAGGTGGGCGGCATGCTGCTTCTGGGCACCATCGAAGATCCGGACCAGAAGGTGGTGTATTTCATGTCGCTCGACAACGTGAAATTCCGCCGACCGGTGCTCCCGGGCGATCAGCTTCGCTGTGAGTTGGAGATGCTGCAGAACCGGGGGCGAACCTGCCGGATGAAGGGGATGGCCTATGTCGAGGGACAGGTGGTTGCCGAGGCGGAGATGATGGCTCGGGTGGTGGACCGGTGACCGCGCTCGTTCACTCCACAGCGCTCATCGATCCCACGGCGGAGCTGGGCCGGGGTGTTGCGGTCGGGCCGTACTGCATCATCGGGCCGAACGTGGTGGTGGCGGCCGGGTGTCGCCTGGGCCCCCGGGTGACGCTTACTCGCAATGTGCGTCTGGGGGAGCGGGTCAGTGTGGGCGACGGCTCGATCCTGGGCGGCGACCCGCAGGACCTCAAGTATGCCGGTGAGGAGACCTGGGTCGAGATCGGGGAAGACACGATTATCCGGGAGTACACCACCATCAACCGGGGAACCACGGCCACCTTCAAAACCACCGTGGGAGCCCGGTGCTTCATCATGACGTACGTCCACCTGGCGCACGACTGTCAGGTGGGGGACGATGTGGTCATCGCCAACGCTACCCAGTGCGCCGGCCACGTCACCATTCACGATCGCGCGGTCCTCAGTGGCCTGAATGCGGTACATCAGTTCGTGACCATCGGCACCTACGCGTTTGTCGGGGGCGGGTCGCGGGTGAACCAGGACATTCCGCCCTACGTCAAGGCAGTTGGGAACCCGATGGAGCTGTATGGGCTGAACAGTATCGGGCTGCAGCGCGCCGGCTTCCCGGGAGAGACGGTAGCGGCGCTCAAGCGGGCGTATCGTCTCTTCTTCAACTCCGATCTGAATCTCTCCCAGGCCATGGAGCGAGCCCGGACCGAGCTCCCGCCGTTCGCCGAGGTGGAACGGTTCCTGGCCTTTGTCGAATCCAGTGAACGAGGTGTCCCGGCGTGACCTCCCGCCTTCCGGTCGGGGTCATCGGCGTCGGCGCCCTGGGCCAGCACCACGCCCGGCATCTCGCTCGGCTGGATGAAGTCCACCTCGTCGGGGTGTGCGACATCGACGCTGCACGGTCGGAGAAGGTGGCGGCCGAGCTGGGCACCGCGGCCTTCGTCGAAGTGGAGGACCTCCTCGCCAGAGTGGAGGCGGTCACGATCGCCGTGCCGACGCCGGAGCACGCCGAAGTGGGAATGCGTGCCCTGGAGTTGAGCGTGCCGGTGCTGATGGAAAAGCCGCTCGCCGCCACTCTGGGCCAGGCCGATGCTCTCATCGCCGCGGCGCGACGGAGGCGGGTCCAGCTGCAAGTGGGCCACATCGAACGCTACACCCGCGCGCTCCGCGCGGCGGAGCCGTACCTGAACGGTCCTCGCTACTTCGAAAGCCAGCGCCGGGCCCCATTCCAGCCCCGGGGCACTGATGTGGCCGTCGTGCTGGATCTCATGATCCACGACCTCGACCTGGTTCTGCATTTGACCGGCGGGAGCACGGCCACCGAGGTACGAGCCTCGGGCATTTCGGTGCTGTCATCTCATTTGGATTTGGCCAATGCGAGGGTCGAATTTGCCAACGGTGCCGTGGCTCAGGCAACCGCATCGCGAGTGGCCCGGGAACGGATTCGTCGGCTCCGTTTGTTCCAGCCGAACGGCTATTTCTCACTGGACCTGGCCAGTGGCGGCGGCGAGTTCATGAGGGTTCGCTCAGGCTGGCAACCAGGAACGGGACGGGAGCTTGCCGATGTAGTCGAGCGTATCCTGCTGGAGGCCCCCGAGGCCGACGCCCTGGCGCTCGAGCTGCAGAGTTTCGTCCACGCGGTTCGAGGCCAGCGGGAGGTCGTCGTACGCGGGGAGGAAGGCCGCGCAGCCCTCGCCCTCGCCCTTCGCGTTGCCGACGCGGTTCGAACCCAGCCCCTGGCCATCTCGACTCTCTGATGATTCGGCGGGGCCCGCCTCGCATACTTATCTCTGCCGGCGAGCCTTCGGGCGACCTTCACGCCGCGGCGATCGTGCGAGCACTGGCTGAGCGCTACCCCGACGCCACCATCGAGGCCCTGGGGGGCCAGCGCATGGCTGACGCGGGAGCGACTATCCGGTACCCCATGGAAGGCCTGGCGGCATTTGGCGTAGTCGAGATCGTCACCAAGGTTCGGGCACACTACCGGTTGCTGCGCTCCCTTCAGCGCGACTTCCGCAACAGCCGGTACGATTTGGTCATTCTGGTGGACTATCCTGGTTTTCATCTTCGGGTGGCCGAAGCCGCGCACCGAGTCGGTACCAAGGTGCTGTACTATATCGCGCCGCAGCTTTGGGCCTGGCGTCCGGAGCGGGCTCG
>CBFGTM010000051.1:0-26004 GCA_965652025.1 uncultured Gemmatimonadales bacterium | reverse complement strand
CATCGGGCACTCTTGCTGGGGCTCCTAGGTATGGTCCACACCTCGGTACTGCCGGCGCACACCCGGCGAAACGTGTCCACTGCCTAGCGGCATCCTTGTCCAGGAATCCTTCGGGAGGCGTTCTGCACCAGGGTCTGATACCACCGTCGGTGAGCGCCGTTCGCTCGGCTCCGTGATAGCGCTCGAACTCATCACTGCGACGTACAGGAGCCAGTACAGGCTGTGCTGTAGCATGATGGTCGACGTGGAAACATTCATGACGACCAACCAGGCGAGGAATACCAAAGGCCACAAACCCGCAGCTGTGATGCTATGCCTAGCCTGCAGGATGGCACGCCGGGCCGCCACCCCCAATCCCAGCAGAAAGGTAAGAACGCCGACCAGGCCCAATTCCAGCCAGAGATCAATTAGCCCATTGTGACTGTTTGGGGATTCCCACCCGATCGAGCCCACCAACGCCGCTGACGGCCCTCCCCAACCCTGCCAAAAAGCGTTATGTCCGTAGCCTAACCACGGACGTTCAGCGATGCTGACGAGGGCAGCAGCCCATATGTCGGTCCTTCCTGTAAGCGTTGGATCCCGCCCCAGAAGTGCGAACACTTCCTCAGTATTAGTCAGGCTGACCGTCAACACGATCGCGCCAACCAGAACGCTGAGGATCCCCACCGCAACGACGGCGGTCATTCGGAGTCGCAAGGAACGAAACAAGGGAATCAGAATCAGCACCGCGACAGCGGTCATTAAGGCACCAACGGATTTGGAGAGAACGACCAGACCCATCGTGCCCGCGACGGCCAGCCAGGTCGATACACGGTAACGCTTGGCGTCAAGGGCCACGAGCACCATCACGGCTACCAGGAGTGCCATGGCTCTTCCGAAGGAATTCTTGTTGTCGTACACCCCATTCCACGCCCCGAAGTTCATGATGCCCTCAGCCGGGAGCAGGAAGGCAACGATGAGGCTGAGGATCGCCGCCAACCCGAGCGCGATCGCGAGAAGCCGGACCAGCTCCCTGGTCCCGAATCTGAGTGTGACGACGATGCCGACTGCAGTCGGGGCCAGAAGCGAAATGCCGCGGCGAAGCGAGAGGTCAGGCTCGACGGACCAGAACGTGGAGATGCAAGCCAAGGCCACCAGGGCGAGTGCAGGGGCAGCGCGCCGAGCCACCCGGGTGAAGCCGCGAGGATGGGTGACGATGACGCAGCCCACCATGGCATACAGCGGCAACAGGAACACATGGGTCAGCGGGGAAGCCTCCGGGTCGTTGCCCCCCAAACCCAATGTCCTTTCCATGAGGGGGAGATACGCTCCCGAGGTCACGGACAACACCATCACTATGAGCACTCGCTCGGCCAGGGCCAAGACTCGTTGGAGAGCCCCGAATCGAGCGATCATCGGAACCCGAAAAGTTACTGGAGCCTCAAGCACTGATTGGCTCCCTTGTGGGTGCCCCACCGGGCTTTTCCTGCGCCAGGGCGCGAAAGGCGTCCCAGGTCTCTTGGCCTAATGACTCCCAGCCGAAACGGTTGATTCCTTCGCACCGACCGAGGGGGCAATCGTGGGCATCCTCCAGAGTTCGTGCCAAGTGGCCCGGCGTGAGCGCCCCCGAGTATGCTCGGACCCACTGGGGACCGAGCTGCCTTTCGAGGTCAGCCACTGCCCCCATCCGGGGCACCAGGATTGGTCGGTCGAACGAGAGGGCGAGCAGGGCGCTGCCGGAGTTGAGAATGTCGGTGAAAGGAAGCACGACCAGGTCGGCAGCACGGAGGTAGATCTGCAGCTCCTCATCGCGAATCAATCTGAGGACCATCAACACCCGAGTATCCGTCCCCGCCGTCTTGAGCAGCTCCTCGCGTACCGGGGAATCGTTGGGTTCGCCCGCAATCAGCAGTCGCGCCCGGTCCTCTGGGATCTGACGAAAGACTTGGATCAAATGGGGAACGTTCTTGTATGGGCGAATATGGCCCACAAAAGCTGCTATTCGGCTATCGGCCGGAAGGCGGAGCTGGGTCCGTGCCTCGGCCCGAGACACCGTATCCGGGTAGGCTCCTCGATAGTGGCCATGAGAAATAACGAAACCCGGAGTTTGCCTGAGCCCGGGGTGGCGGCCGATCACAAGATCCTTCCCAGCGGGACTCAGGGCAATGAAGCCGCTCAACTGGCGGATGAAGCGGGGCCAGAACCACCTCTCGACCCACGGATGATTGTATTCATGAGAAGAGAGGTTATGAACGGTCCAGACCAGTTTCGTGTGACGGAGGCGGGCGACGAATGCCAGCGCCAGCAGGGCGGCCGCACGGAGAGCGGCAGCGGTGCTGCTCCGTCGGTTTAACATCCGTTCCGGCCAGTGCAGGTGCCAGATCGCCCGGGATGTTCGCAACACCCTGAGGGGCGAGAAGTCTACGACCTCAGCACCCAGGGCTCTGAGCTGTGCGTAGAGACGGTTGGTATAAGGATTAACGCCGCCCGCAGGCCAGGCGATGACTCTCAGAGACACATCAGGTTGCGCCGCTTCCCCGCAGCACTGCCGGCAGGGTCACGGCTAGAATTCGAAAGTCCAGCGCCAGCGACCACTCATCGATGTAGCGCATGTCCAGACTGATCCAGTCGTCGAAATCCATCGTGCCTCGCTTACTGATCTGCCACAGACCCGTGACTCCGGGCCTCACGCTGAAGCGCCGCATCAGAGCGCCCTCAGTAAAGCGCTGGACATCCCGGACCGGCAGCGGACGGGGGCCTACCAGGCTCATGTCTCCGCGAAGGACATTCCACAGCTGCGGCAGCTCATCAATGGACGTCCGCCGGAGGAAGCGCCCGACCGGCGTGATGCGGGGATCATCACGGATCTTGAAGATTGGTCCAGCGGCCTCATTCCGAGCCTCGAGCTCCAGCTGCCGTGCCTCGGCGTCCACGACCATGGTCCGCAGCTTGTACATTCGGAAACGCCGCTTGTGCAATCCATGGCGCTCCTGACTGTAGAAGACGGGACCCGCGCTGGTGAGCTTGACCAGTACGGCGGCACCCAGAAGCACCGGCAGCAGCAGAACACCCGCTATCGCTGTGCCCAGTATATCGACGGCTCGCTTGATGATCAGACGTCCATCCTCGGGCGCCACGCCAATCGCAACGGCACTGAACTGTTCACCTTGTTCGAACCGGGGTCGGGCACGTCCATGATCGAAGACGTCCGCCAAGTACTTGCACCGGACGCCGACCCGCCAGCAGGTCTCGATGGTCTCCTGGATCTCGGCGTAGCGAGAGCGGATCGGGAGGGCGATTACGACCTCATCGACCGGCCGGTGCATGAGAATTCTCTCGAGGTTCGCGAGCGATCCGGCCCAAAGGGCTCGGACCTCATCGGTCGAGGACCCGTCGTCCAGGTCGACAAATCCCAGGAATTGATGCGGCCCGTGCGGATCTCCTTGCAGGTCCAGGTATGCTCGCCATGCCCGCGGGCCACTGCCAACAATCAGAATGTCGCGGACAGCGGGGGCGCCGGTGGCAGTGACCGTACGGAGAATCAGCCGCAGTAGGAGCAGCCCGGCACACGCTGCGGCTCCAAAACTCAGCACCGCGCTCAGAGTAAAGGCGCCGGTGCGGCTGATGACGGGGAAGGTCAAGGCCGTAGCCGTACCTGCCAGGCATACCAACACGACTCGGCGGACCTCCGCAGAGAGACGCCGGATCTTCCTCGGGTCATAGAGGCCGACCAGCTCGCAGAGGATGCGCCAGGAGAGGGCAAAGCCGCCCAGCAGCAGAAGATTACGTAGCGTTAACCGGATCTCGAGAAACTCCTGCATCCCCGCCGGCATTCTTCCGAGATTGGCAAACAGAAAGGCACCCAGCAAGGCCGCCACCGCCAAGGTGGTGTCCCCGATACGAGCCAGACGCACGTAGCCAGCCCAGGTGGGCTCATGTCGCTCGCTGGCCCGAGGTCGGGCAAATGGCAGCAACGACACGCTGGCTGACGGGTCCGAGGAAGTCGCCCGCTCTAGCTTGGAAGTGACTGACACCGATCTAGCTCTTGCCGTTACCGTAGCTGTATTGGTGATAGCGGTATGTCGGATCGTACGCGGCATCCCGGCTGAAATCGATATCGCTGAGAACCACGCCGAGAACCTGGGCTCGCACCCGCCGCAGTTGCTCCATTGCGTACCCTAGGGAGGCAGCGTGAGTGACCCCCGCGCGGGCGATCAGCACGACCCCGTCGGCGTGGGCACCAAGGAGTGCGGCATCGGTGATCACGTTCACCGGAGGTGTATCGAGGATGATATGATCGTACTGGTCTCTCCACCACGTGAGCAGATTCCGCATGGTAGGCGATTCCACCAGACTCGTCGGGTTTGGCGGGAGCGTGCCGGTCGTGAGGTAGTCCAGGACCCCGTCGGGATCGACTGCTATTCGTCGGCGGGCGTCCTCAAAGCTCACTTGTCCCCATAGCAGGTTGGAAAGTCCCGGCTCGCGAGGTCCTTCGAACACGCTGTGCAACAGCCCCCGCCGCAGATCGCAGTCCACCAGCAATACCTTCGACCCGCGGTGAGCCAGAGCCAAGGAGAGGTTCACCGCATTGGTGGTCTTCCCCTCTCCCGGGAGGCCACTGGTGAACGCCAGCACCCGAGGCGGATTCTCGGCCAGGGAGAACGACAGATTTGTGAGCAGGCTGGCGTAGGCCTCCATTCCCGCCGTGCCTCTCTCCGAAACGACCACATGGGGCACCGCAGCGACCGGGGGGGTACGTCCCAAGGTCTCGCTCTGGCTCGGTGATGGCTCAACCCGGCGGGCCTCGTCCGGCTGCTCTGCATTCAGAAAGGTGTAGCCTGCCGACGGGCTTGCGGGTGCAGTATGGGTCCTGGTCCGTGATGCTGGAGCCGCCCGACCCGCCGCGGCGCGGGGAAGCTGCTTCTTGGAGATGAGTGCCAGGCGGGAGCGCCCGCGGGGAATCCGCGGGATCAGTCCAATGACGGACAGACCGGTAGCAGTCATTATGTCGGCCCGGGTATGCACGGTCTTGTCGAGGACTTCGCGCAGAAAGCCCGCGCCAGTCCCGACCAGCCCACCCAGCATCATCCCCAGAAGCAGATTCAGCATCGGCCGGGGACGAACCGGCCGGCGAGGTCGGATGGCAGGATCAACAACTTGTACGCTAAGATCGTTGGCCGCCTGGGCAATTTCGGCTTCCTTGAGCCGCGTTTGCAGCAGTCCGTACATTTCCTCCAGGAGCTTCGGCTGGCGCTCTAGCCGCGCAAAATGAAGCTCGCGCTGCGGCACCCGCTCCAACTGGCGGCCGAAATCATCGAGCGCCGAATCGAGGCCTGTGACCTGGTGGGTAAGGCCTTCCAAGTAGGTTGTGGCCACCGAGTGCAGCTCCCCTTCGATGCTCTTGACCCTGGCCGTGAGGGTCTGCACATCGGGGTCGGCGGGCGTACGCCGGGCGAGCAACTCGGTTCGTTGCCCCTCAACCGTGACCAGGGCATCGAGCAGGCGAGAAGTAGACTGGTTCCGGAGCAGCGTCGGGAATGACAAGAGATTCCGGTACGGCGATGGGTCGTCGGGTCCTTTCACCGCCGCGGCGCGCTCCACCTCCCCGACGATCTTGGCTAGAGCGGCACGCTCGGTCTCAACCGTGCTCCGTTCGCTCTGCAGCTGAATCATGCGGGTCACTTGAGTGCTACCCTCGACGGTCGGGTTGACCACCCGCTCACGTTCCCGGTAGTTCAGCAGCGCCGCCTCGGCCGCCTGGAGCTGCTGTGCCAGCGTATCGAGCTGCCGCTTGAGAAACGTGATAGTGCTGCCCGCAACCGACTTCTGCGCCTCCGACCGCCGGGCGACGAACTGCTGGGTAATCAGATTCGGCACCGCCGCCGTAAGCTCGGGATCGGAGCTCTCATAGCTCAGGGTAATGATCTTCGCGTCTCGTCCCGACCGGCTCACCTTCACTCCGTGCATCACGCCGGCAACTGCGTCCGGAAAATTGCGCACGACGAAGCGAATGCGGTCATATTCCTCCGCGTCGGGGAGAAGCTTGAAGGTGATCCCGTGGAACACGACCTTCTCGCCGGCAGCGAACTTCGTGGTCCAGCCAGTGCTGTCATCCTTCGTCAGGACGTAGTTGTTCTGGTCCCGAGTGAGTACGTACACACCCCGGGCCGCGTCTGGTGAAACCTGGACATCGGTCAGTACATCGGAGCGGGCCACCCGATTGGGCTCGAGAATCCGGAGCTGAAGTCCCAAGGCACGGACAGCGTCCTCCACCAGGGTCCGGCTTCCCAGTACCTCGAGCTCGGTAGCTACCTCGCTACCTCCGCTGAGCAGTAGCGTCTCCGGGATGGGAGACTGTTTGTCATTGATCCGGATCGCAGTAGAGCTTCGGTAAACCGGTATCGTCCGCATCGTCATCCACACCGCGCCTGCGGCACCTAGGGCAATGCAGCCGAGGACGATCCACCAGTTGCGCCGGAACATCCCCCAAATCTCGCTCACGGTCGGTTCCCGGTTGGCCGCTGCCGCCAGCTCGAGTCGAGCCGGCAACCTGCCGTCCTCGGGTTCCTGATGAACTGGCAAATAGCTCATGACCGGACTCCTATCGAGTCGTCGCGAGGAGGATGCTGACGCTGGCCCCGATCACCGCACTCATCAGCCAGGTATTTCGAGCCAGCCAGCCTTTCGTTGGTACGTAGAGCTGGTCGCCCGACCGAACCGGAGTGTCGGTAACGCGAGTCTCCTTCGAGATCTTGTAGAGGTAACGCTTGCCATCCCGCACCAGCTCCACCTGATCGGGTTTGGCCTCGGGAGTAACGCCGCCGGCCAGGGCAAAAGCGTCTGACAAAGTCATCGTGGGATCAACCGGATGGAGGCCTGGATTGCGGACACCGCCAAGGATCGTGATCCGCCGCAGGAGCGTCACCTCGATCGCTGGATTGCGCAAATAGACCGAATACGAGCGAACCAACTGCGCCCGGAGGGTGTCAGGCTGCAGGGCCGAGACCTGCATCGGGCCGATCTTGGGGAACACCGCCGTACCCTTCTCGTCGACCGGAAATTCACCGGAAAGGTCCGGCTCTCGCCAGATACGAAGACGAATGACATCCCCAGGCCGGAGCGCGCCGGACGAGTCCGGGACCGTGCCGGACGAGTGCGCCGAGGGACTAACCGGTAACGGCGCCGGCGAGCGGGCACACTGAGCAGTAGCCATGGGCAGAACTATTGCCAACAGGAGCACACGTAGATACATGAGTTCGAAATCCGACGAGATTGGGGTGCTTCTGGGAAGGCACCACCCGCAATAAGGGACCTTTACGGTCGCAATAAGGGATCTTTACAACAAGATACGCTAAAAACCGAGGGGCGTAATAGGCCCCGGGCGTCCGCAGCCTGGGGGTCCAGCAGGCCCCCAGGCCGTGACTCCCCTGAACATAGGGTTGATACCCTCAGCCGCCGGCCTATAATGAACCTTGTGCCAGCAGGCACCCCGCCGTTCGGTAATTTGTCCAGCAGCCGTGGCGTTCACCTGAGGTGAGAGACAAGCCGCACCAGGGCGGCGGGAGGTCCTATGCCGTCGGGCAACCCAATCAGACGCTTGGTCCGATGGCTGGGGGTCGGCCCGTCGCTCCGGTCCATTTGGGCGACTCGACTGGTGGACACCAGTCAGCTGCACGCCATTCCGGAAAAGGTACACCTAGCCAAGTTGTTGCGGTTGTTGAGGGTAGACTGCGTGTTCGACATCGGAGCCAACGCGGGACAGTATGCCAAGCGGTTGCGCAAAGAGGTGGGGTATCGCAATCACATCGTGTCATTCGAGCCGATTCCCGAATTAGCAACGCTTCTCCGGCAGCAATCAGCCAAGGACGAACGGTGGAAGGTCGAGGAAGTCGCGCTCGCCTCGAGCTCCGGACAACAGCCCTTCAATGTGATGAAAGCCAATGCATTCAGCTCGTTGAGCACCCCCAATCATCGAGATGTTGCCATTTTTCAAGAGCACAACGTTCCGGTCCGGCAGATCTCAGTCCGAACCGACACTCTTTCCAATGTGTACCGCAGGCTCAAGGACGACCTCAGATTCGAGAGGCCATTTCTGAAGCTCGACACTCAGGGATTGGACGTCGAGATCGTCAAGAGCGGTCGGGACATTATCCGGGACTTCGTCGGTCTTCAAAGCGAGCTGTCCTTCCGGCGCATCTATAAAGATTCAGTGGATTTCCGGGAGGCGATCAGCTTGTACCAGGAGCTCGGCTTCGAGATGAGCGCGCTGGTTCCGAACAATGCAGGGAGCTTCCCACTCCTGGTGGAGATGGACTGTATCATGGTACGGTCGGATCTCCTCGAGGCCGGGGCTCTGGCCTGACGTTTTCCGGCGCACTCTTGCGGGTCGGCAGCGCTGCGCTACCTTCTCAGAAACGCCGGCCAACGGCCGGTTCCGCTCCTCTCCCCAGGGTCTCAGGTCCTAGATCCTCCGACTCGTGCGCGCGCTCCTAGGAGCTGCGCAGTAACCGATCCGAGGTAGTTATCTCCGCCGGCGGATTAGATCCAGCTTCCTCCCCTGCCCTACAAGATTCGGCCGAATGGGCCCACCCTCCGGTGGAGCTGCAGTCTGCTACGGGTCCCCGCCGAACCCAGGTCCGTGTCGTCGAGATTGCTCCCAGCACGGGATGGCTGGGAATCGACTTCGGTGAGGTTTGGGCCTATCGCGAGCTGCTTCTCCTTCTGGTCTGGCGCGATGTCAAATCCCGGTATTCGCAAACGGTATTAGGTGCCGGCTGGGCAATCCTCCAGCCGGTGCTGACCATGGTGGTGTTTACCGTGATTTTCGGGCGTCTCGCCCGAATGCCTTCCGATGGGATGCCGTACGCGGTGTTTTCTCTGGCGGCATTGGTGCCCTGGAGCTACTTCTCCTCAGCCCTTACCGGAAGCAGCAACAGCCTCGTCATCAACCGAAGCCTGGTCACCAAGGTGTACTTTCCCCGGCTGATGATACCCGCCGCCGCAGTTCTGGCGACGCTGGTGGACTTCGCAATCGCTTTTGTGGTCCTGATCCTGGTGATGCTGGGCTTCGGCATAACCCCCGGCGCCGACTCGCTTTGGATGGTCCCGGTGGCCCTGCTTACTCTGTCCCTGACGGCGATGGGTGCGGGGAGCTGGCTGGCAGCGCTCAACGTCCAATACCACGACGTGAGGCACCTGACGCCGTTCGTGGTCCAGGTCTGGATGTATAGCTCTCCCATAGTCTATCCCCTGTCACTGGTACCCGAAGCATACCGGTGGATTTATGCCTTGAACCCCCTCTCCAGCATCCTTGCCGGGTTCCGGGCAGCGTTACTGGGGACGCCCGGACCCACCTCAGGGCAAGTTGCACTCTCCCTTTTGGGCGCTCTCATCATCTTCATCGGTGGCGTCCTCTACTTCCGCCGCACCGAACGCGTCTTCGCCGACGTAGCCTGACAGGAATCCGCTGATGTCCGTCGCCATCCGGGTGGATGACATAGGGAAGCAATATCGGATTGGCGCTCGCCAAACCCGCCCCCGGACCATGCGGGAAGCCGTCGCCCGAGTAATGACGGCACCAGTGCACAATTTCCGTCACCTGCGGACACCCGGCGGACTGGACGGGAAGCATCGGGCAGACACGATCTGGGCCCTGGAGCAGATCTCATTTGAGCTCAGGGTGGGTGAGGTTCTCGGGATCGTGGGCAGCAATGGAGCCGGCAAGAGCACTCTGTTGAAGATCCTCTCCCGGATTACCGCACCAACGACCGGCCGGGCATGGGTTCAGGGCCGGATGGGCTCGCTGCTGGAAGTGGGAACCGGTTTCCATCCTGAGCTGACCGGCCGCGACAACATTTACCTGAATGGCGCCATTCTGGGGATGAATCGAGGCTTCATCCGAAGCCGGTTCGATGAAATCGTTGAGTTTGCCGGAGTGGATCAGTTCCTCGATACCACCGTAAAGCATTACTCCACCGGCATGTACCTCCGACTCGCATTTGCGGTCGCTGCCCACCTGCCAGCCGAGATCCTGGTCGTAGACGAGGTGCTTGCAGTTGGGGATGCCGAATTCCAAAAGAAGTGCCTGGCCAAGATGAGTGAGGTTGCCGGCGAGGGCCGCACGGTACTCTTCGTGAGCCATAACCTCAGCGCCGTCCAACGAATGTGCCCTCGGTCGCTTCTCCTGAAGGCAGGCCACCTTCTGGCGGACGGGCCGACTGAGGAGGTTTTACGGACCTACCTGGCCCACTCGCCCGACGCTCCAACGCCGCGCAAGCGGCTCGACCTCTCCCGGGCCCAGCGCAGCGGCACCCATGAGGTCCGGGTTCAGGCGGCCGAGTTTACCAGCGATGACCCTGCGGCAGAGTTCCATCCTTACCCGGATGGCCCGCTCGAGATCACCCTTGAGCTCGTCACCAACCGCCCCCAGACAATAGGCAGTCTGGGCGTCAGCCTCCACGATCAGCAAGGAACCCGCCTGGTTAGCGCTGATTCGATGTCCCTGGGGATTGTGACGGAGCTCACCGAGGGGCGCCACCGGTTCAGGCTTCGGATCGAGGCTTTGCACCTCAACCCGGGGGTCTATTACGCAACTATCTGGGTCAGCGGAGCGCGGGGCCGGAGGGTCTTTGACCGGATCGAGTCGGCCTTTGCCCTCCAGGTGGTGGAACGCCAGTCCTTGCGGGGACAGAAAGGGCCGACCACCTGCCAGTTCCGGGTTCTTCCTCAGCTCCAGGTCCTTCCGATCGAGTAGCCAGTTCCGGGCAGCCGGCCCCCAGGCGGACTCCTCCCGGGGATCGATTTTTGACTGTACATTGGCGAAGGGAAGTCCCAGTAAAAGAACTCCTGCGGGTTGAACGCGGCCCCTTGGGGAACGCGGAGCCTCTGGCTTCTCGCGGATTCCTTACAGGTGCACCACCAGATAATGAATGAGATTGCCGGTGAGTTCCGATACCGTATCAGCGGTTTCGGGGACCGGCCCTCATGGCTACGGCCCGCATCCAGTGGCACTGTCCGACACCGGGTGACGAGTCTTTAACGCTTCCTGCGGAATCTCAAGCTCCGCAATAGGGAACGTTAGTGGGACCATGGCTGTCGCTTTCCTACGTTAAGCACGACCTAGTCTCAAGTTCAGCAAAAGCTGGCGCTACCCAGAACTCAGCCATGGCTGCACGCATACACCGATCAGGCCCCTTCGTCGAATTCAGTAGGGCGGAGGTCGAGGGATCGATCCCGGCCCGCTTTGAGCGACAAGTGGACCAGCATGCCGATCGCGTCGCTGTCAGGACGCAACGGTCAGAGCTCACATACGACGATCTGAACCGAGCCGCTAATCGCCTCGCCTCGGCACTCTTGTCGACCCGTGGCGCGAGGCCGGAACAAGTGGCCGTCCTGTTCGAGCGCGATGCGGGAATGATCGCCGCCGCTCTCGGTGTATTAAAGGCAGGGAAAGCTCTGGTCCCGCTGGACGCGTCATACCCGCAGGCACGCAACAGTTACATCCTGAGGCAATCGCGGGCTGCCCTTCTGGTCACCAACGATCAGTGCGCCCCGCTCGCGCGCGACCTCCTTGGTGACGAAACTCTCGTCCTCAACGTTGATGAGTTCAGCTCACGTGTTCCGGACGGGAACATTGAACTCTCAGTAGCACCCGATAGCGTCGCATGCATCCTGTACACCTCCGGTTCGACAGGCCGTCCTCTGGGTGTTGTCCACGACCACCGCACGCTGTTGCATTTCATCAGGCGATACACCAACGCCTTGGGTGTCTGCTCGGAGGACCGTCTGTCACAGTTGTCGTCGTGCGGCCACATCGCCGGGCTGAGCGACGTATTAAGAGGGCTGCTCAACGGCGCGGCTGTTCTCCCTCTCGATCCCAGAGAGTGCGGGCCAGCCGAACTGGCTAGGTGGCTCAGCCGTGAAGAGATTACGATCTGTCATCTGGTGCCGACGCTTTTCCGACACCTGACCGCTGAGGTCGCCGGCGAAAGGTGTTATCCCCATCTCCGCCTCATCCACCTTGGTGGTGAACCGGCCTCCCCGCACGACGTCGAGTTATATCGGCAGCACTTTCCGGCTTCTTGTGTACTGCTCAACAACCTCGGCTGCACAGAAGTCTCGAGTTTCCGGCAGTACCTGATTGATCACGAAACGGTCTTTCCTCTCGATGCGGTCCCGGTAGGCTACCCAGTCGAGGACACCGAGGTGCTGCTGCTGGATGAAGCCGGGAAGGAGGTGCCCGCGGGTGAAGAGGGTCAGATCGCGGTTAAGAGCCGGTACATGGCCCTGGGGTACTGGGGAGAACGCGGCATAACGACCACAGGATTCAGCACCCTGCCCGGTCCATTGGGCGAACGGCTATACCGGACCGGCGACCTAGGCCGGTTCTTGCCGGATGGCTGCTTGCTGTACCTCGGACGCAAGGACTTTCAAGTTCAGATTCGGGGTTACCGCGTTGAGACCGCGGAGGTCGAGAGGATATTGCTTGAGAGCGGCAAGATTGCAGCCTGTGCTGTGATCGGGATGGAGGATCCCGCGGGGGAGGTGCGATTGGTCGCCTACCTTGTCGCCGATAAGGGCCAGACTCCATCCATCGCCGAACTGCGGAAACTCTTGCAAGAGAGGCTACCTGCCTACATGGTGCCTGGGGTCTTCGCGTGGCTGGACGGCCTGCCTCTCCTCCCCCACGGGAAGATAGATCGTCGGGCTCTGCCTCAGCCAGACTGGACCACTCCGGGACGAGATCGTGCCTTCCTCGCCCCGCGCACGTCCATTGAGGCAAGAGTGGCAGCTATTTGGGCCGAGGTGCTCGGAGTGGAAACCGTGGGCGTCGAGGACCACTTCCTCGAGCTTGGTGGAAACTCGTTGAAGGCTACGCAGGTGATGGCGCGACTGCGATCGACCCTCGGGGTAGCCCTGCCCCAGCGTACGCTATTCGAAGAGCCTTCTCTTGCCGCGTTCGCGAGCCGTGTGGAAATCGGTCAGCAGTCAGCACAGAGCGAGAGCCGCACCGCGCCAATAGTGCGCGTGGCCTCGGACCGGCCTGGGCCACTTTCCTATGCGCAGCTGCGAATGTGGTTCTTCAACCAACTCGAGCCGGACAGCCCGCTCTACAATCTGCCGTTTGGTCCTCTGGGGATGTCATCACGACCGTGTGCCAGTCGATGGATCGGGCCGCTTAAGCTCGGTGCTCTCGAGCTCAGCCTGGGGGAGATCGTGCGGCGGCACGAAGTGCTTCGCACACGCTTTCCCTATACCAGTGCTGGCGTGGTACAAGAGATTCTGCCGGCCACCCAGTTCCATCTTCGAGTCGAGGACCTTACCGGGCTTGCGGCGGATGATCGCCAACGCTCGGCCAGCGAACGAGTCCTCGCGGAGACCCATCGCCCGTTCAATCTGACAGAGGAGCCGCCGTTTCGCGCCATTCTCCTTCAGCTTGCTGCGGACGAGTACGTCTTGGTGGCGGTCATCCACCACATTGCCTATGACCGTTGGTCTCGTGGAATCCTGCTTCGGGAGCTGGCAGTTCTCTATTCAGCGTATGTCGCAGGGGAAGTGTCACCTCTGGGCGAGCCTGCGTTGCAGTACCGGGACTACGCCTATTGGCAGTGGGAACAACTAGAAGGGGAGGCACTAAAACCCCAGCTTGCCTATTGGCGGCAGCGGCTGCGCAGCGCACCAAACCTGCTGGAACTGCCGAGCGATCGTCCGCGTCCGACTTTGCCGAGCCACCGCGGCGATTGCTGGGTGCTCCCACTTTCGGGCGAATTGGTACAGCGACTTGAGCTTCTCGCCCGCTCCGAGCGAGCGAGCCTAATGATGGTGCTTGTCGCCGGCCTCCAAGCTCAGCTCTCCGCATATAGCGGCCAGACGGATGTGTCCGTTGGCATCGTTGTCGCTGGCCGTACTCGACTAGAGCTCGAGGACGTCGTCGGCTGCTGCACCAACACCCTGGTTCTCTGCACGGATCTTTCGGGGGATCTCACCTTCGGTGATCTCCTGCGCCGGGTACGAACAGAGACCCTAGGGGCGTATGCCCATCAGGAGGTCCCCTTCGAAAAGCTGGTCGAAGAGCTCCGACCGAGGCGAAATCCCGGCTATCACCCGTTCTTTCAAGTGCTGTTCAACTACTTGGAGGTTCCCCGCCGGACGGCGGAGATTCCGGGAGTACGGATCGAAGACTTTGATGTCAGTCTCGGCACAGCCCTGGTGGACCTGTCTGTGGATGTGGAGCGGACTGAGGTAGGCACGACATGTTATTTCAGCTACAGCGTCGATCTGTTCGATCGTGCCAGGATCGCCGATTGGGTGAAAGACTACGAGGCCTTGCTCCAGGCTGCAGTATCCTATCCAGAACGCCCGCTTTCGACATTGATGCCGCGCGGTAATCCAATCGAGGGGGCCGGGCCGGAGGACCTCCTGTCCGAGCTCGAGCAGATGTCGGAAGAAGAAGCGGAACGCGCCCTCGGCGAGGCATCGGCTCAGACCGCCAAGGCACCTCCGGACCGAGGGTCGGAATGATGACGTGCAATTACCTGTCAAACACGAGGCATCCATGAGAAGCGCGGAGGACCAGGGCCCCGCCCTGAAGAAGCCGGCATTGGGAACTCGCAAGGGAATCAGCGTCTCAGAGGAGGCGCTGATAACCACTGCCTCTCTGGGGGCCGAAAACCCCTTGCCCCTGGTGGTCGAGTCCCGAGGGGAAGGCCTCGATCTCGAACGCTGGGCGGCGGCCCATCGGGATCAGCTTAACCGTCAGCTCCTGGCGGTCGGGGGCATCCTGTTCCGGAACTTCCGCCTGACGTCGGAAGCGGAGCTCGAGCGATTCATCCAGGCCCTGTCCGGGGAGCCCTTGGAGTACACCTACCGGTCTACTCCGAGAAAGCGGGTGGCCGGGAAGGTCTACACCTCCACCGAATACCCGGCCGATCAGTTCATCCCGTTGCACAACGAGATGTCCTACACTCGCAACTGGCCGATGAAAATCTGGTTCCTCTGTTTGAAGGCGGCTCAGGAGGGCGGTGAGACTCCGATCGCCGACAGTCGGCGGGTCTATCAGCGGCTCGACCCCCACCTCCGGGAGCGCTTCGCAGAGAAGCAGGTGATGTACGTCCGAACCTACGGCAGTGGGTTAGACCTGTCATGGCAGGAAGTCTTCCAGACATCCGACAAGAGCGCCGTGGAAGACTACTGCCGCACCGCAGGCATAAAGTTTGACTGGGTTGGAGAACACGGCCTGCGGACCAGCCAGGTGTGCCAGGCAGTCGCGACGCATCCGCATACCGGCGATGTCGTGTGGTTCAATCAAGCTCACCTTTTCCACGTGTCGAGCCTGCCCCCAGCAGTCCGGGATTCTCTCCTTTCCTCGTATGGCGAGGAGAACCTCCCTCGCAACGCCTATTACGGGGACGGCATCCCAATCGAGTTGCCGGTACTGGACGCGATCCGGGAAGCTTACCGGCAGGAAACCATCACCTTCCCCTGGCGGGAAGGCGACGTCTTGATGCTCGACAATATGCTAGCCGCCCACGGACGCACCTCGTTCGTAGGAGCCCGGAAGGTCGTCGTGGGCATGGCCGAGGCGTTTACCGCCCAGGCCACCTGACGTCGGAGCTGGAAACCATGCCGCAACTGATCGAGGGATTTCGGCTCTCTCCGCAGCAGGCCCGGCTGTGGCTAATGCTGCACGCCGATTCCCATGCTGCCTATCGAGCCGACGGTGTGATCACCATCGAGGGAGATCTCGACAGCGAGGTACTGGCGCTCGCAGTGACGGATGTCCTGCGGAGGCATGAGATCCTCCGGACTGCGTTCCGGCGGTTACCGGGAATGCGTTTTCCCCTCCAAGTGATCTCTCCGCCCGGGGTGCAGGAGCTTCATCGATACGACCTGAGTGCTGCCGATGCCGAGCAGCAGCAAGCCGAGCTCGACCAGATCCGCACGGCAGCGAGCAGGATTCCGTTCGACCTCGAGGAGGGTCCGCTGTTCCACCTCGCCCTCGCACGGCTCTCGCCCCAGCGGCACGTCCTGCTGATGCACCTGTCATCCCTTTGCGCCGATGCGGCCACGCTTCCGACTCTGGCGAGGGAGATCAGCCGCTGCTATTCGGCCCGGACCACTGGTGGCGAGCATCGGGATGAGCCACTTCAGTATGCTGATTGCGCAGAGTGGCTCAATGAGCTGCATGAAGCCACGGACGGCCCTGTGGCCGACGGCAGAGCCTACTGGAAGGTTCAGGACCTCCAGCCGATTCCCGTCTCCCGGCTGGGCTCGCGCGAGGATCCGTCGCGCGAGAGGAGTTTCAGCGTAGGTCGCTTGACCCTCGACCTACCTGCCGATCTGCTGGACTCGGTGGCAAAACGTGCCGCGGAGTGTGGAAGCTCGGTCTCGATGTTTCTGCTAGCCTGCTGGCAAGTACTTCTTGCGCGCCTGAGCGGACAGATCCAACTCGTGGTCGGCTGCGTCCACGACGGGCGAGTACAGGACGAGTTGCAGAGTGCTCTCGGGTTATTCGCCAGACATGTTCCGCTACGGTGCGATCTTCCCGAACACCTCTCCTTCCGAGACCTGCTCGAGCAAGTCGGGAAGTCGTACCATGAAGCCCGCCAGTGGCAGGATGCCTTCTCTTGGGAGCACCTCCCCGGGCAACCGGGTGGGGGATCTCAGCCGGCCTTCATACCGGTCTGCTTCGAGTTCGAGGAACAGGCGGACCCAGAAGCGATCGGCGGCGTGAGCTTCTCGCTCATCCATCATCAGTCGTGCATCGATCGGTTCGAGGTAAAACTGCGGGGTGTGCAGCGGGGGAGCGGCGGACTCAGGGTAGAGCTGCACTATGACACTGAGCTGTTCTCTCAGGACGAGATCGAGCGTCTGAGTGAACGCTTCGCAACAGTGGCGTCAGCCGCGGTTACCTGCCCGGATGCCACAGTCGGGCAGCTCGATGTCATGGGTCACGCCGAACGCCGCAAGGTGCTGTTCGATTTCAACCCGGCCAGCGCGCAGGAGTTCTCGCGCGGTACCGTCCATCGCCTGTTCGAGCAGCAGGCCGCTCAGACCCCCGACCGAATCGCGGTGGTGTGCGCGGGCCGCCGCCTGACGTATGCGGAGCTCAACGCCCGCGCCAATCAGCTCGCGCACCAGCTCCGTGGTTACGGCCTTGGCCCCGATGTGCCGGTGGGACTCTTTCTGCCGCGTTCTCTGGACCTGGCCGTAGGCGTCCTGGGCGTGCTCAAAGCCGGCGGGGCCTGGCTGCCGCTCGACCCCAGCTACCCCAAAGACCGCCTCGCGCTTCTGCTATCCGACGCGAAGGTGCCGGTGCTGGTGACGCGTGAAGCACTGGCTCGGAATCTTCCGCAGCAGAGTGCACCAGTTATCACCCTGGACGCCGACTGGTCCTCGAGCTCGTTGCCTGACACCGGTGACATACCCGCAGGACCAGAGCGATCCAACCTGGCCTACGTGGTCTACACCTCGGGCTCCACTGGGGTTCCAAAGGGTGTGATGGTGACCCATGCCAACCTGTGCGAGTATGTCCAGGCCATCGGTAGGCCGCTTCGTCTTACTCCCGATGACGTCTATCTGCACACTGCGAGCTTTGGGTTCTCCTCAGCCGTGCGCCAGCTCCTGGTCCCGCTGACACACGGCGCGAGGGTCGTCATTGCAACCAGTGACGACATTCGCGAGCCGGTGAAGCTGTTCCAGACGGTCCAATCCGAGGGCGTGACGATCATCGATCTCGTTCCGTCATACTGGCGCGCTTGTGCCGACGCACTGGGACGGCTGGCTCCTGACACGCGGCAGGCACTGTTGGCCAACCGGCTCCGACTCATTCTCTCCGCCAGTGAGCCGCTGCCTGGTGACCTGCCGAGCAAGTGGAGAGGTTCGCTCGGGAACAAGGCTGAGATGATCAACATGTTCGGCCTGACCGAGACCACCGGAATCGTCGCGTTTCATCGGATTCGGCCAAACGACGAGGCGACAGCCAAGGTCGTTCCGATCGGGCAACCAATCGACCACACCCGGATCCACATTCTGGACTCGAGGCTTCGACCGGTGCCCATCGGCGCGATCGGCGAGATCTACGTTGCCGGCGCAGGGGTGAGTCGAGGCTACCTGAATCGGCCTGCCCTCACCGCAGCCGCATTTCTCCCCTACCCGTTCGGGGACCAGCCCGGGTCGCGCATGTGCCGAACCGGCGACCGGGGGCGCTACTTGCCGGACGGCGGCATCGAAATCGTCGCCCGGATGGACCAGCAGCTGAAAATCCGGGGATTTCGGGTGGAGCCGGCAGAGATCGAATCAGTTCTCCGAGGACATCCGGGCGTGGCGGCGGCCGTGGTGGTGGGCCAGGAGGTCGAGCAGGCTGAGCGGCGGATCGTGGCCTACGTCGTGCCTCGGGCCCCGGCCCCCGACGTTGCCGAGCTGAGCCAGCTGGTGAAGGACCGCCTTCCTGGGTACATGGTCCCGGCGGCGTTCGTCCTGTTAGACGCCCTGCCTCTGACCCCGACGGGCAAAGTAGACCGCAGGGCATTACCGCCACCCGGCTCCGGCGTCTCCCACCGCCCTGAGCCATCCATCGCTCCCCGTACTCCGACCGAGGAGGTGCTTGCGGGGATCTGGGCCGAGGTGCTGGGTCTCGAGCGAGTAGGCATTCATGACGACGTGTTCGCGTTAGGCGGCCACTCTTTAATTGTTACCCAGGCGGTCTCCCGAATCCGCCGAGCCCTGGCCGTCGAGGTCCCGGTCGAAATGGTGTTCGACTCGCCTACGGTGGCAGAGCTGGGAGTTGCGATCGATCACTTCGCAGCCCAGGGCGGGGCATCTTGAGCGCCGCTCCGTTCCCGGTCTCCGGGGCCGCGCACAACCGAGCGGCCCCTGCCCCCCTGTCGTTCGCGCAGCTACGGATGTGGTTTTTTGCCCAACTGGAGCCGGGGAGCCCGCTCTACAACTCAACCCGTGTTTATCGGTGGCATGGGCCGCTGGATGCAGGCGTGTTGGAGCGGAGTCTTGCCGAGGTGGTGCAACGCCATGAGATCCTGCGCACCCGGTTCCGCGCGACCAGGGGCGGTGTTGTTCAGGAAGTGATGGCTGCGGAGCCCTTTCGCCTTCCCCTAGTAGACCTGACGGAGCTGCCACCCGCTGAACGAGAGGCCGAGAGCCAGCGGAGAGTGGTGGCTGAATCCCAGCGACCTTTCGATTTGGCAACCGGTCCGCTGTTTCGGGTGTTGCTTTTGAGGCTCGCGCCGGTCGAACACCAGCTGATGGTGGTGATTCACCACATTGCGACCGACGCATGGTCATCGCGCTTACTGCTCCGTGAGCTGGCCACCCTGTATCGGGCATACCTTGCCGGCGAACCCTCGTCGCTGCGAGATCCATCGATCCAATACCAGGACTACTCCCGGTGGCAGCACGAGCAAGCCCGCGGCGAAGCGTTCGGACGCGACCTCGCCTTCTGGAAGGGCCGACTGAAGGACATGCCCCCGGTATTGGAGCTCCCGACACTCCGCGCTCGCCCGGAGACAGATGACCAACAGGTCCACCGGCTGTCCTTTGAATTATCGACCGATTCGGCCGCCGCACTTGCCGCGTTTGGACGCCAGGAACGGGCGACGCTCTTCATGAGCCTGCTGGCGGCCTTCAAGGTCTTGCTGTGGCGGTACACGGGTCAGACCGATTTAGTGGTGGGAGTACCGGTCGCTGGGCGGACTCGGGTCGAGTTCGAGGACGCCCTGGGCTGCTTCACCAATACGCTGGTCCTCAGAACCGAGCTCTCGGGAGAGCCGAGCTTCCGGGAAGTGCTCCGCCGGGTGCGGGCGGTAACAGTAGGTGGATACGCGCATCAGGATTTCCCGTTCGAGCGACTGGTGGAGGAGCTCCGGCCGGAGCGAACCATACACCATCACCCGCTGTTTCAGGTCATGTTCAACTTCCGGGACTTTCCGGGCGGGGCCAGCGAGAGCGATGGGCTTCGGATCGAAGAGGTCGAGGTGCCGCGCAATCAGGCCCTCGTCCATCTCGCCTTGCGCATTGAGCGGCGGGAGTCGGGGCTTTCGGCGCAGGTGGTCTGCCACCCCCGGTTCTTCGATGCCGCCGCCGCCGAGCGCCTGGTGGAGCACTACCGACTCGTGCTCCAGAGCATGACGTCAGATCCCGATCAGAAAGTGTCCAGTCTGCCGCTGCTTACTCCCGGCGAGCGGCGGCAGCAGCTGGTGGAGTGGAATGCCACGGCTCGCGAGTATCCGCTCGACGGTGGGGTGCATCAACTGGTGGAGGCACAGGTAGCCCGCACCCCGAACGCGTCGGCAGTGGTCTGCGGTGAGGTGGAACTGACTTATGCCGAGCTGAACGCCCGGGCCAATCAGGTGGCCGCAGCACTTCGGGCGCGGGGAGTGGGCCCAGGCGCCTACGTCCCCTTGCTGATGCCGGGCGGCATCGAGGTGGCGATCGGGATGTTGGCCGTGATGAAGGCGGGGGCAGCGTTTGTACCGTTGGACTTGGACTGGCCGGTGGAGCGGATCCGCGCAGCGCTCAGCCAGCTCCCGACCGGAGTGGCACTCGTGGGCCCTCACCTGCCCTTCAGCGCAGGACTGCTGGAGCGGCCGGTGCTGGTAGTGGATCCCGCCGCGGATGGGGACGTGGCGGAACTCCATTTCCAAGCGCCCCCCGAAATCGCGGCCCCGGCCGAGGCTCCCATTTACGCGATCTTCACTTCCGGCTCGACCGGTGTTCCGAAGGCAGCCGTTGTGCCGCACCGGGGAATCACCAACCGGCTGCTCTGGATGAATGATTTCTTCGGGCCCGCGACTGCTGCGGCCGCCTTGCAGACCACGCGGCATATGTACGACAGCGCGGTGTGGCAGCTGTTTTGGCCGCTGATCAATGGGGGAAAGACGGTGATGCCCGGCCCGGCTGCGGAAGCGACCGCTGAGGCAGTGGCCCAGCTGATCGAGCGGCACCAAGTCACGATCACCGACTTCGTACCCTCGGTCTTCAATGCGCTGGTGCCCCAGGTAGTAGCCGCGGCCCCGCTGCGGCACCAGCTTCGGTCGCTCCGGTCGATCATCGTGGGCGGAGAGGAGATCACCCCGGCTACGACCTACCGATTCATGGCGGCGTTTCCGGGCGTGCGGGTCATCAACCTCTATGGCCCGACAGAGGCATCCATCGGCTGCATCTGCTACGAGGTTATGGGGACCGAGGGCGACAGCATCCCCATCGGCCGACCGATCGCGAATGTGCAGGTGCTGGTGTTGGATCAGAACCGGAATCCGGTTCCCGTGGGAGTCGCCGGGGAGCTGTATCTGGGAGGGACCTGCGTCGGGCTGGGCTATCTCAACGACGCAGAAAAAACCCGGGCAAGCTTCGTCGACTCCGAATGCCCTGAGCTCGGACGCGGCAAGCTCTACCGGACCGGAGATCGGGTGCGCTACCGCCCGGACGGCAATCTGGAATTCCTTGGCCGGATGGACCGCCAGGTGAAGCTCCGCGGGTTACGGATCGAGCTGGGCGAGATCGAAAGCGCCCTCAACCGCCATCCCTCGGTACGCGAGAGCCTGGCCATTGTGCGGGAGGATAGTCCCGGCGACAAGCGGCTGGTGGCCTACGTCGTTCCGGGCGGCGACAGTGTCCCCAGCGTCAGCGAACTGCGTGACTTTCTGCGTCGGACGCTACCGACGTACATGACGCCAGCCAACTTCGTTCTGCTGACCGAGCTGCCCCGCTCGGCCAGTGGCAAGGTGTATCGCGGGGCCCTGCCCCGCCCCGACTACACCTCTCCGGCCATCGACGAAATCGCCGTGGATCCTCGCACCCCCACGGAAGCCGCCATCGCCCGGATCTGGGGACAGGTCCTTCAGCTGGACCGGGTGGGGGTACACGCCAACTTCTTCGACCTCGGCGGCCACTCGTTGATGGCCACGCGGCTCATCTCGAGAGTGCGGTCCGAGCTCCGAGTGGAGCTCCCGCTGCGGGCCCTGTTCGAGGCGCCCACAATAGCGGGTCTGGCAGCCGAAATAGCCCGCCGGGAGGAGAAAGCTCAGACGGATCAGGCGCTGCTGCTGCAGGAGTTAGAGGGCCTCTCGGAGGACGAGGCCCAGCGGCTTCTGCTGGGTGAGCCGAAAGAGGGCGGCGAATGAGCGACCAGCCCGAAGGACCCGATCTGCTGGCCGATCGGATTGCCGGTCTCTCGCCGGCCAAACGTGCGCTGCTTGAGATGAGGCTGAAGCAGAAGCGCGCTGGCGTGGCGTCGGAGATAGCGGGGCCGCTGCCACCAATACCCCTGCGGGCCAATCGGGAGTCGGCACCGCTTTCCTTTGCCCAGCAGCGGCTCTGGTTTCTGGATCAACTGGATCCCGGCAGCGCATTGTACAACATGCCGCGCCAGATCCGGACAACCGGTGCGCTGGACGATTCGGCTCTGGAGCAGGCGCTCAGCGCCCTGGTAGCCCGGCACGAATCCCTCCGTACCACTTTTCCGACGGTGGATGGTCAACCGGTTCAGCTGGTCGCACCACCCACACCGATCCGGCTTCCGCTAGTTGACCTCCAGGAAATCCCTGTGCCTCAGCGGGAGAGCGAGGCTCGACGTTATGCGCTCCAGGAGGCCCATCGACCCTTTGACCTGGCGCGTGGGCCGCTCTTTCGGGCTAGGCTGCTGCGGCTCGAGGCCGAGGAGCACGTGCTGTTGCTCACCCTCCACCACATCGTCAGCGACGGGTGGTCGATGGACGTGCTGTTCAGAGAGCTGGGCGTGCTGTATGAGGCGTTCTCGACCGGCACGGACGCGTCGCTCCCCGAGCTACCGATTCAATACGCGGACTACGCGGCATGGCAGCGAGACCAGCTCCAGGGGCAGGTGCTGGAAGCACAGTTGTCCTACTGGAGAAATCAGTTCCGGACCGAGCTCGTGCCACTGCAGCTGCCGAGCAATCGACCGTCCTCGCTGCGAGATACTCACGAGGGGGCCCAGCTCTCGTTCTTCCTGTCGGCCGAATTGTCCGGCAGGCTCGGGCAACTGAGCCGGCAAGAAGGCGCGACCCTCTTCATGACACTGCTCGCCGCCTTCAAGGCGCTGCTGTGGCGCTATACCGGACAGGACAACGTCGTCGTGGCGTCGCCGATAGCGGGTCGAACCCGCCCGGAAGTCGAGGGGCTCATCGGGTTTTTCGTGAACCTGCTTGCACTTCGAACCAACCTCTCCGGGGATCCCAGCTTCCGGGTGCTCCTGCGCAGGGTAAAGGAGGTTACCCTCGGAGGGCTGGCTCATCAGGACCTTCCCTTCGAGCGACTGGTCGAGGAGCTGCAGCCCGAACGAGGCCTCGGCCGCAACCCCTTGGTTCAGGTGATGTTCGCCCTGCAGAACGTGCCGCACTCCGAGCGACGGCTGGCGGGACTCTCTCTCCGGCAGATTCGGGCGGAGAAGGGGCTGGCAAAGTTCGATTTGGGCCTCATCCTCAAGGAGGATGGGGGAACACTTCGAGGCTTGCTCAGGTACAACACGGACCTTTTTGAGGCCGGGACCATTGCTCGCCTGGCGAAACATTACCAGACGCTCGTAGAGGCGGCCGCAGCCGACCCCGACCAGCCGATCTCGATGCTCCCCCTCTTGACGGACGGCGAGCGGAGCCAGCTGCTGGTGGAAAGGAATGCCACGAGCCGCGACTTCCCCCGAGACCGCTGCTTGCACGAGCTCTTTGAGGAGCAAGCCGCCAGGGTCCCTTCCACACCCGCAGTGGTCTCCAGGGAGTGCCAGCTGACATACGACGGGTTGAACCGTCGTGCGAATCGCTTGGCACATCGACTCCGAGCCTTGGGGGTGGGGCCGGAGTCTCGGGTGGGACTCTGCACCGAGCATTCCGTGGAGTTCATCGTCGGGCTGCTGGGAATACTGAAGGCGGGCGGTTCCTATGTACCGCTCGACCCGAGCTATCCGGCTGAGCGGCTCGCCTTCATGCTGCGCGACGCCGACATACACCTGGTGGTGGGTCCGGCGGAGCTGCTTCGCGGAGACCTGCGACGGCGGCTACCGTCGTCAGTCCGCGAGCTGGTCCAGCTGGGTGCCGACGAGGAATGGGAAACTCAGGGGCTCGATCACAATGCAGCCAGCGCTGTCGTTCCGGAGAACGCGGCGTATGTGATGTACACCTCCGGAAGTACCGGCGAACCCAAAGGCGTGGTCGTGCCCCATCGGGCAGTGGTGAATTTCTGTGTCGCCGCCGCTGCCGATTATGGCCTTACCGAGGATGATCGTGTTCTCCAGTTCTCCTCCCTCAGCTCGGATATCTCGGTCGACGAGTTGTTCCCAACCTGGCGGAGCGGCGCCTGCGTTGTGCTTCGCGATCCCGGACCATACGCCGGTGCCGAGCTCGAGCAAGACGTCGAGCGACATCAGGTAACGGTTCTGTCGCTACCTACTGCTTTCTGGCATGCCTGGGTCCAGGAGCTTCACCAAACCAAACAGCCCGTACCCCAGAGTCTTCGATTGGTGGTTGTCGGCGGCGAACGGGTTCAGCCTGCGGTGTTCGCGAAGTGGCTGGAGGTCAGGGGCAGCGGCCCTATCCGGTGGCTCAACACGTACGGTCCGACTGAAACCACAGTCGAGGCGACCTTGTACGAGCCGCCTCCACAGTTCGTGGGCCAGGATGCAGCCGCGGATCTCCCGATCGGACGCCCAATAGCGAATGTTCGCGCCTATGTCCTGGATCGGCGTCAGGAGCCGGTGCCGGTAGGAGTGGCTGGCGAACTCCTTATTGGCGGCAGTGGGGTAACCCGGGGATACCTGAACCAGCCGGCACTCACGGCAACGAAGTTCATTCCCGACCCATTTGCAACGGACCCGGGCGGCCGGCTTTTCCGTACCGGTGACTTGGTCCGCTACCGGACGGACGGGACGCTGGAGTTCGTGGGCCGAAGCGATCGCCAAGTGAAGATTCGCGGCTTTCGTGTCGAGCTGGGAGAGATTGAGGCGGTGCTCGGGCAACATTCTGCCGTCCGCAGCCTCCTGGTGACCGCCCGGGAGGATCTCCCTGGTGGGGCACGCTTGGTGGCGTACGTCGTTCCGGTTGGAAGCGCGCCGGGCATCGTTGAGGAGCTGAGCCGTCTTGCCCGGAGGCGGTTGCCCGAGCAGATGGTGCCGGAGGCATTTGTGCTCCTCGAGGCGCTGCCGCTGACCCCGAACGGCAAGATCGACCAGAAGTCTCTGCCGGCGCCCGAGGCCAAACGGCCCGAGCTGACCCAGGCATACCAAGTCCCCCGATCTCCAGTTGAAAAGACGATTGCCGACATCTGGAGCGCTGTGTTGAACGTGGAACGGGCTGGGGTCCACGACAATTTCTTCGAGCTTGGCGGACATTCGTTGCTGGCCACGCAGGTGGTCGCCCGGATGCGCACCGCTTTCGGCGTCGCCTTGCCGCTTCGAGCACTCTTTGAGGCGCCGACCATCGCCGGGCTCGCTGAGCGGGTCGAGGCAATCAATCGCCTCCTCCAGGAAGTAGCGTCCCTCAGCCCCGATGAGACTCACGTTGAGCTGTCCGCCCATGAGCCGGCGCTGATAGACCCCCGGCAGACCGGAGAAAGATCCGCATGAATCGAGATGGTGGCGCGAGCGCTAACGTTGCTCAGGCACTCGCGGCGCTTTCGCCGGAGCAGCGTACCCTACTCCAGGCACGACTGAGGGACGCCGGTCTTGGGGCGCCCGACGAACAGTGCATTCCCCGCCGACCGCCGTCCGTGCCGGCTCCGCTCTCGTTTGCTCAGCAGCGCCTGTGGTTCCTCCAGCGACTGGAACCAGGCAGCGCCGCCTACAACATTCCGTTTGCCGCCCGGATAACCGGAGTCCTTGATGTCGCGGCGATGGGATCGGCATTGCAGACGATCGTTGACCGGCACGAGTCTCTCCGAACCACCTTCGCGCAGTTGGACGACACGCCGGTGCAGGTAGTCCTCGCCAGCGCCAGCATACCCTTGCCGGTCACCGACCTGAGTGCGCTTCCCGAGGCTGAGCGGGAGCGCGAGCTGGGCCGGCTG
>CBFGTM010000050.1:0-26234 GCA_965652025.1 uncultured Gemmatimonadales bacterium | reverse complement strand
CCCAAGACCTTTCGGTTCGACTACCGGGGGGACTACCGAAGGGAAAACTCCCGGACCTACCCCGAGCTGGTGGCAGGAGCCTCAGGCATTGAAGCCATCAGCTTCCACGGCTTCGGCAATGAAATCGCGGCCCCGGGCGACAACGAATTCTACCGGGTCACCCAGGATGCCTATGGGGTTCAGCCCTCGCTGGTCTTCGGCGTCTGGGACAGCACCAGCATTCAGGTCGGAGCCTTTCTCAAGTACTCCTCCATCGACAACCGGCCGGACCGTTTCCTGGCAACGCTGGGAAACATCTACGGCACCGGAAAGTTCGGCGAGATCGGTGGAATGCTCGCCGTGCGGCATGACAGCAGAAACTATCCCACCGCGGCGACGAAGGGACTGTTCCTGGAGCTGATCGGGAGAGTCTTTCCTTCGGTGTGGGACGTGGACAGTGTCTTCGGTTACCTGCAAGGCGAGGCGAGGACGTATCTCAGCATGCCGGCCCCGTTGAATCCCACCCTCGCGCTTCGGGCCGGAGGCAAGAAGATCTGGGGCCATTATCCTTTCTTCGAGTCGGCCTTCATCGGCGGAGCTTCGACCGTTCGGCTGGGAAAGGTGAACCGCTATGCCGGCGATGCATCCGCCTACGGGTCCGCCGAGCTGCGGCTGGAGCTGGCTCGCATTCAGCTGCTCCTGCCCAGCCACCTGGGCGTGTTCGGGCTGGCCGACGTGGGCCGGGTCTATCTGGAGGGAGAATCGTCCGACAGCTGGCACTCCGCCTTCGGCGGCGGCGTCTCGCTCTCCTACGTAGAGCGAGCGTATACCTTTTCGGTTGCCGTCGCTTCGGGTGAAGAGCGCGCGGGGGTATACGTGCAAGCGGGATTTGGATTCTGAGCCGGGCCCGTTGCGCTCTTCCCCAGCATGAAGCTGCTTGGCCCCGGAACTGACGCGCGTGCCGCAGCGGCGGCCGCCGCCGCCGCCACCGCCATCATCACGCTTCAGCTAGCGGGTAAGGCCACCCGCGACGCGCTTTTCCTCTCCAGCTTCGGCGTTGGTGCACTCCCTCCGATAGTCATCGTTTCCGCGGTCATCTCCGCTGCCCTGGCCGTCTACCTGGCACGGATCATGGCCCGCAACCGGCCGGCATGGTTGGTCCCTCGTCTCTTTGTCCTCAGCGCGTTCCTGATTCTGGCTGAGTGGGCTCTGGTAGGCAGCGCGCGGCGGATCGCGGCGGTGCTGGTGTACCTGCACTTCACCGCGTTCGGCGCGATCCTGGTCTCGGGATTCTGGGCCATGGTGAACGAGCGGTTTGACCCGCGCACCGCGCGACGGACGATCGCACAGATCACTGCCGGAGGATCGCTCGGCGGACTGCTGGGCGGGATCCTGCCGGAGCGGGTGGGGGCCGCCCTGCCGCTCACGGCCATGCTTCCGATTCTGGCAGTTCTCACCCTGCTGGCTGCCGGGTTTGTGCTGGGGGTGGAGTACGGGTCGCAGCCGAGGCTGCTGCTGGAACGGGAAGAATCCGAGGGGACCATTTTGGCGGCCGGCGAGGTGCTACGGAAATCCAGTTATCTGACCAGTCTGGCACTGTTGGTTGCCCTGACCTCATCGGCCGAGGGAGTACTCGACTTCGTGTTCAAGGCGCGGGCCTCGGCATCCGCCCCAAGCGGGGAAGTGCTGCTCCGCTTCTTTGCCGCGTTCTACACCGCGACGGCGCTCATTGGAATCCTGATTCAGGTGACGGTACTGCGGTCGCTGCTCGGGCGACTGGGAATTGCCCGGAGCGCGTCGCTGCTGCCGGCGGGAGTATCGGTTGGAGCAGTCGGCGCTCTCATCTTTCCCGGGCTCACACCGGTTCTGCTGGCCCGCGGCGTGGAAGTGGTGCTTCGCAGCTCCATGTTCCGAGCCGCCTACGAGCTCCTGTTTACCCCGGTAGCTCCGCTGGAGAAGCGCGCCACCAAGTTGCTGCTGGACGTGGGTGCGGCCCGGGTCGGCGACGTGCTGGGGGGCGGGCTGATCCTGATCACCCTCGCGCTGACCCAGGGCGGCGCCGGTCTGATCCTCCTGACGCTCACCTGCGTCCTTTCGGGCGCGGCGCTCCTGGTGGCCCGCCGACTGCATCTGGGCTATGTCTCGGCACTGGCCGGAAGTATCCATCGACAGGCCGGCGATCTCCCCGATCCCACCGAGGATGATGCCGCGGCCTGGATGCAGACCGTCGGTGGCTTCGATCTCAGCGGGATCCGGTCTCGCCTGGCTCTCTCCACCGGCTCTGCCGTGCCCGTCGAGGTTCGCACCCCCGAGGCGCCGATCACCGTACCGGACACCCCGCTGGAGGAGGCGGCTCGGGCCGGACACGCTGACGAGGTTCGCCACATCCTTGCGACCAACCCGATTAAGGGCGAGGAGCTGGAGACAGCAATCGAGCTCCTGGCTTGGGACGCCGTCGCTCCTGCGGCCATTCGCTCGCTGGCGGCGGTCGCTCCGACAAACACCGATGTGATGCTGCGGCATCTTCTCGATCCGGACGAAGATTTCGCCGTTCGGCGCCGGCTGGTGAACGTGCTGGCGGCCTGCCGCACTATCCCGGTGTTCGAAGGGCTGCTCCAAGCGCTGGGCGACCGGCGGTTCGAGGTCCGCTACCGGGCCGGTCGCGCGCTTTCCCAGATGGCTGGCGAGATCCGCGGGCTCGAGATCGATCGGGCCCGGCTGCAGGCTGTGATCTTGAAGGAGCTCGAGGTGGAGCGTGGAGTGTGGGAGAGCCGCCAGCTCATCGACGAGGCTGAGGAAGAGACCTCACCCATGGAGGCCGAAGTCCTGCGCGACCGGGTGAGCCGCAGCCTGGAGCACGTCTTCACCCTCTTGTCGCTGCTGCTCCCCCGGGAAACGCTACGGCTCGCGTTTCACGCGCTGCACACCACTGATCCGTACTTGCGGGGCACCGCCCTCGAATATCTGGAGACTGTCCTGCCGGACATGGTCTGGCACCGACTGGCGCCATTGCTGGAAGGGGGCGAAGTCCCGGCAGCTCGGCACGGCGGCGCAGCGGAAGCACTTCAGGACCTTCTCGCCTCCCGCGAGTCGATCTCGATCGCCCTGGCCGAGGCTCGCCGAAGGAGCCGTCCCTAGCCCGTCCTTTCCAGCGCCCGCTCCAGCACTTCCAGCGCGAAGTCCACGTCCTCCACCGTGATGCAGAGAGGCGGCTTGATCCGAAGCACATTGCCGCTGAGACCGCCCTTCCCCAGCAAGACCCCCATCTCCCGGGCCAGTTCCAGAACCTCCAGCGTTGCGGCGGTGGCCGGCTCCCGAGTAGCCCGGTCGGCCACCAGCTCAACTCCCAGCATCAAGCCCATGCCACGGACGTCGCCGATGAGGCCGTGACGCTCCTGCAGCCGGCGGAGCCCTCGGAGAAAATGGTTTCCGACCCGCCGCGCGTTCTCCTGCAGGCCTTCTTCCTCGATCACGTCCAGCACGGCGAGGCCGGCTGCCATGGAGACCGGGTTGCCGCCGAAGGTGTTGAAGTGGGTCCGCCGGGTCAGCGCTTCCGCTATCTCGCGCCGGGTCGTCACTGCCGCCAGGGGAACACCATTGCCGATGCCCTTTGCCATCGTGACGATATCCGGCACGACGCCGTAATTCTGAAAGCCCCAATAGTGCTCACCGGTGCGGCCGAACCCGGTCTGTACCTCGTCGGCGATGCAGAGTCCGCCGTGCTCCCGCGCGATGGCGTAGGCCTCGCGGAAATAATTCGGCGCGCCCCGGGTCACGCCGCCGACGCCCTGGATCGGCTCGGCTATGAATCCGGCGATGACGCCCGGTGTGGAGTAACGGATCAGCTCGCGAATGTCGGCAGCAGCGCGGGTGGCGGCCTCCTCCGGCGTGCCTCCCAGATTACCGGACGGATCTGGGGAGAGCGCGTGGTGCACCGCCAGAGGGCCAGGGAGCGGATACTTCCAGGTGTGGTGTGAGGTCAGGCCCAGCGAGCTGGGGGAACCGCCGTGATACGCATTGCGTACCGCGATTACGTCCAGGTTGCCGGTATAGAGCCGCGCCAGGGTGACCGCAAGATCGTTGGCTTCACTCCCACTGTTCACGAAATAGGTGACGTCGAGCCCTTCGGGCATCTTGGAGGCCAGCTTCTCGGCCAACAGTGGGAGGTTGGGGTGGAGGTATATAGTCGTGGTGTGCTGGAGCGTGGCCGCCTGTTCCTGGATGCGGCGGAGCACTTTCGGATGGCAGTGGCCACAGGAGATGGTCACGATGCCGGCGAACAGATCGAGATACCGACGCCCGGTCTCGTCGAAGACATATTGCATCTTGCCTTCGACAATCATCAGCGGGTCACGGTAGAGGGTGAACACCGCCGGGTTGACGTACTCCCGCCGAAGTCTCAGGACCTCCTCTCGTGCCGGGCCGAGATAAGGGGCGGGCGTGTAATCGAACGCCGGCATCGTGAGGGGCGGCCGCATGACTTCGGTCATGGCTGATTCCATTTCACGGTGGTCTTCTTAGCCTGAGTCCAGAACTCGATCGAGCCGTGTCCGGTGATGTCGCCGGCACCAAACTTGGACTCGTTCCATCCACCGAAGGAAAAAGGTTCTCGCGGCACTGGCACACCGACATTGACCCCGATCATGCCGGCACTGGCCCGTTCAGCGATGTAGCGAGCCGCGCCGCCGCTCTCGGTGAACACCGACGCAGCATTGCCGTAAGGCGAGGCATTCTCGATACTGAGCGCCTGGCTCACGTTCTCGGTTCGAATGATCGCCAGCACCGGGCCGAAGATCTCCTCCTGGGCAATCCTCATCTCGGGCCGGACGTGATCGAGTATGGTAGGGCCGACCCAGAAGCCTCGCTCGCGTCCCGGTACAGTTGCATCCCGTCCATCGAGCAGGAGAGTCGCCCCGGCCGTCACTGCCTCGGTGATGGCCCCCTCAATCCGCTCCTTTGCCTCCCGGGAAATTACCGGTCCCAAGGTTTCACCCGGGACGATCGTGTGGGCGTGCTCCACCATCCGGCGCACGATGTGATCGGTGTCCGACACTGCAAGCATGACCGATCCGGCCATGCAACGCTGGCCGGCGCAGCCTGACATCGAGGCCACCAGGTTGGTCGCGGTCAGCTCCGGCTCAGCGTCCGGCAACACGAACATGTGGTTCTTCGCACCGCCTAATGCGAGAGCCCGCTTCAGATTCCCCGTAGCGCGCCGGTAGACCAGCTTGGCAACCCGGGTCGATCCCACGAAAGTGACCGCCGCAATGCCAGGATGATCACAAATCCGCTCGACCACCTGTCGGGTCCCGTTGATCACGTTGAACACACCGGCGGGTAGACCGGCCTCGGCAAGCAGCTCAGCCATCCGTCCGGCGCTCAACGGAACCAATTCCGAGGGCTTCAGCAGCATGCAGTTGCCCAGGACGATGGCATTGGGAACGGTCCAGTGCGGCACCATGCTGGGGAAGTTGAAGGGTACAATCGAGGCGACGACTCCAAGGGGACAGGAATCCACCCGGCACTCGATCCCCCGGCTCACCTCCAGGACCTGGCCAGTAACCAGCTGAGGCAAGGAGCAGGCAAACTCGGTCAGCTCGATGGCCTTGGCTACTTCGGCTTCGGCCTCGCTCCGCACCTTGCCATGCTCTTCAGTGATCAATGCGGCCAGTTCTGCCGCATTCCGTTCGAGCAGCGCTCGATAGCGGTACAGCACCTGGACCCGTTCCTTGATCGGTGTCGCTGCCCAGCCCGTGAATGCACTTGCGGCTGAGCGAACGGCCGAATCCACCTCAGCCGCTTCGGAGAGCGGCACTCGCGAAAGCAAGCTTCCATCGCTGGGATTGACCACGTCCAGCTGCCGGGCTGATGACGGAGTAAATCTGCCGCCGATGAAGTTGCGAACCGCAGCGTACTTCGTTGGGAGCTGAGCTGGAGGACTAACGGTAGAAGTCATCGGGCTTGACTTTCGGTATTTATTCGGGTACCGTGGGGAGGTCTCCCCAAGCTCGCCTTCTCGAAGAGGTGCCTCTTCTAATGAAAGCACCAGACCTGGAGCAGAAGCTCGAAATTCTCATGTCGCTGGCGGCCGACGATCGGGAAGGGCTGCCACCCCGGCTGCAACATACCAGGGATGTCGGCGCCCTTCGACCGCTGAACATCAGGAGCCTGCGCCCTGCCCCTGGCACCCGGATGTCGCTGCTGCGCATTCTCATGACTAACGCCTGCAGCTACAACTGTCACTACTGTCCCATGCGTCGCGACCGGCCCATGCCCCGCACGCTGCTCAAGCCCGAGGAGCTGGTGCGAATATTCCTGGCAGCCCACCAGCGGGGATGGTGCCAGGGTCTGTTCATCACCACCGGGATTCCCGGGCGGCCGGTCAAAGTGATGGACGATCTGATTCAGGTGCTCGAGCTTCTGCGGGAGCGGCACCGCTTTGCGGGATACATTCATGTAAAGCTGGTTCCCGGCGGCGACAACGGACAGATAGATCGGCTTACCAGCCTGGCCAGCCGAGTCTCGCTCAACTTCGAGGCTCCCTGCGGGGCCAGTCTGGCTCGCATCGCTCCGGAGAAGAGCTTTTCGGTCACCCTGCAGAATTTCGAGCGGGTTCGACGGCTGGTCGTGGCGGAGCGGCAGAACCAGTTACAGGGCAAGCCAAAAGATCCGCTCCATCCCGGCGGCACCAGCGGCATGACCGTACAGTTCGTCGTCGGCGCCACCCCTGACACCGACCATTCCCTGTTGCACACCATCTCTCAGCTCAAAGCCGGAGGTGGGGTGCACCATCCTCACTTCAGCGCCTTTCGCCCCATCAGCAACACACCTCTGGAGGAAGCACCGGCCGCTCCAGCGCTACGGGAGCACCGGCTCTACCAAGCGGCGTATCTGCTGGAGAGCTATGGCTTCTCGCCGGAGGAGGTGGTCTTCGGCCCTGGCGGTAATCTCCCCTTGGGGCAGGATCCCAAGACCGCCTGGGCCCTTAATCATCCGGAGCGGTTTCCAGTGGAGATCACCAGTGCGTCATACGACGAGCTGGTGCGGGTGCCCGGCATTGGTCCGATTGCCGCCCGCCGCATCGTCGCTCAACGCCCCACGCTGGTCCTGCGAGGTCTGGCGGACCTCCGGCCGCTTGGAGTGATCACCGCGCGGGCCGCCGGCTTTCTCCTGCTCCGGGGTCGGCGGTTGCAGACGGAGCGCTGGAGTGAGCAGCTCGGCTTCTGGGCGCCGGAAGATGACGTCGGTACTCACCACATTGTGTATCAGGTAAGTCCCGGCACCTTCCGCTAGCTCGACCACACCTGTTCTGCCTGCCACAGATGCCGATGCTGATGTCTCGGCAGGATCGAAAGACAGGAAAACATGTTGTAACGGATGCGCGGATTGAAAGGCGAGCGAATCCAGAGCCGGCCCAGGTCCAGCCCGTCTGCTGCCCCAACATACGCGATCTGTACCTGTTGCAGGCGATCGAACTCCGCCAGCAGCTGGGCCGGCGGGAGCTGGGCCCGAGGAATGAACGGCGCTGTAGTCTTTACCCGATGGCGAACCGGCGGTCCCGCCATTCGCCACAGCAGCCAACCAATCGGATCTCTCCGGTACCGGCGTGGAGCCGAGCGACGCCTCTGCCTCCCCTCCTCGAGCGCCGCCTGTATGAGTGGTACGTAGGCCTCGCTTGTGAGATTGAGGTGGGCGACACATTCGGCCATGGACCACCGGTTTGGATCCGCTCGCCTAAGCCACTGCGTCTCTGGCGTGCGACGAACCAGCTCATGTAGTCGCGCCCGCGCCGACTCGAAGTCGTCTACGATGGCCCGAAGTTGCGGCTGCATCTCGTCCTCCCTGTCTAATGAAGGTACCGCCTCCAGGGTTGGCAACCCTTCGCCCCTTCAAGCCGTCCAACGGAGCACTCCCAGGTGGGGGCATTCCCGCCGCCTGAACCCTCTTTCAGGGGCTACGGCTGATGATTGGACGCTGGTATCCCGCAGTACTCGTGCAGCTCACCATACTGCTGAGCACGATGCCCATGGGCCTGCAGGCCCAGAGGCACGAAGACGACTACGATGAGGTCGATCCGTGGCTCGGTTTCCAGTCTCCCGCTCCGGGTGCAGACTCTTCCACCGTAGCGAGTTTTCTGCGGTCACTGGCGGCGGCTGATCCGGTGCTGTGCCAGCTCGCCGTAAACTCGATCGGCAACCATTGGGGCCGCGGGGATACCGACAACCGGATTGGAATCCTGGCGGGCGAAGCGACCGAGGAAGCGGCCCGACAGGGCCTCAGCCGGCCGATCACCAACCCCGCAGCCATTTCCCAACTCGTCGCCGCCCTGGGTGACCCGCATCCCTGCGTGCGTCGCGCGGCGGCCCGAATGCTGGGCGAAAGCAGAGGCCGGGAAACCAGCCAGTACCTGCGGACTGCCTTACGAAAGCCAGACCCCAAGATCCGCGAGGCCGCTGCCCTGGGTCTGGCTCACGCTGAAGACCCGGCGACGCTTCGCGACCTCACTGCGGCACTTAAAGATCGGGACCCGTCGGTTGTCCGGATGGCGGCATACGCCCTGGGCGAGCTGGAGGATGCCCGTGCAATCAAGCCCCTGGCGGACCTGCTGGACGCGCGCGACGCGGGAACCAGGGCGACGGCGGCCTGGGCCACCGGAGAGATCGAGGACATCCGGGGAGTCGAACGGCTCAAGCCGCTGGTTCACGACGATGACGTAGCTGTCCGACTGGCTGCGGTCGAGGCACTGGGGGAAATCGAGGACTACCGCGCCACCGGCTCGCTGGCCGATGCCCTCAAGGACAAGGATGTGCGAGTCCGCCGGGCTGCCGCGGAGGCGCTGGGTGAGGTGGAGGACCACAAGGCAGCCGGGCCTCTGGAGAAAGCTCTGGAGGACAAGGACCCGGTCGTGCGCCGGCTGGCGGCGCAGTCACTGGGCGAGCTCGATGGCCTCAAGCGGGCGCCGGCTCGGCTGGTCACGGCCCTGAGCGACGGGGATTCCGAGCTGGCCATCATCGCGGCCCAAGCCTTGGGAGAGATCGGCGATACGGTGGTGGTGCCGGCGCTCGCTACCGCCTACCGGAGCGAGAACCCGCGCCTGCGGTATTCCGTGGTGTCCGCTTTGGCCGAGCTGGAAGATCCCCGGGGTGACCCGGTGCTCGAGGCGGCGAGCAGGGACCGGGATCAGATCGTGCGCCACAAGGCCGCAGAAGCAATCAAGGACCGGGATGACGACTGACTCATGGTTTCAGGCTGGCAGGCCGATACTGGGAACGAGTAGTCCCGCCCCCTACGGCCAAGGCCTTGAACCCAGAGTGCGGTATGCGAGTTCGTGGACTCACCCTGGCGCTGTTGCTCACCACCGCCACTGCGGTCAGCGCCCAGAAAGCAGGCAACATCGAGCTCACCGGCTTCGGCCGGTACACCCGATTCGCTGACACCCTTGCCATCCAGGAGGGAACCAGTGGCGGCGCCTCGCTGGGCTTCTATCTCCTTCGCAACCTGGCAGTCGAGGCCGAGGCGGCCTACGCCAAGACCCACAGCAATCTCAGCGGGTCCAGCATCACCAACATTCCGCTTCGGGGCCGGCTGACCTATCACGTACCACTGGGCGGCTATGCCTCCGCCCTTCGAATTGGGGCAGGCTACGTCCACAACCTCTACCGGGATGGCGTCGAGTTCGAAGACCCCGGGGTCACCGGCGTCGTCGGCGTTCGCTGGGGACTGACCCCGAACTTCGGCTTCAGGGTTGATGGCACGGCCGACTACATAATGAGTCCGGAAGGCGACCGCGCGGACGAGTACATCAACTGGGGCGCCCAGGTGGGCCTCAGCATCCGAGTGGGCGCACCTGCCGGAGGAGTACGGGACCGGGATGGCGACCACGTTCCAGACGCGAATGACAGCTGTCCCAAGACCGCCGCGGGGAAGATGGTCGATCCCTACGGGTGCTCGGCCGATCAGAAGGATGGGGATCGTGATGCGGTAAACGACCAGCTGGACCGCTGCCCCGACACCGGGGCGGGCGAGGGGGTGGATGCCGAAGGCTGTTCCGCCAGTCAGAAGGACGACGACAAGGATGGAGTGTTCAACTCGGTGGATCAGTGTCCCAACACGCCGGCAGGTGAGATTGCCAACGGCAGCGGCTGTGCACCGAGCCAGCGGGATGAGGACCAGGATGGCGTCACTGACGCCAGCGATCAGTGCCCCAATACGCCGATCGGCGATGCGGTGAACGCGCGAGGCTGCTTTGCGGAGCGTGACTCGGACGGCGACAATGTGCCAGACCTTCGGGACCGGTGCCCCAACACCCCGCACGGTGTGACCGCCGACTCCAATGGCTGCACCATCGCCATTGCCGATGAGAAGGACACCGACGGCGATGGCGTGCCCGACCGGCGCGACCGCTGCCCCGACACCCCGAAGAGCGCCGCCGCGGACGCGAACGGCTGCACCATTGCGGTCGTGGATGAGCGCGACTCGGACGGAGACGGCGTGCCGAACGTCCGGGATATCTGCCCCGATACACCGAAGAACGAGGCGGCGGACGCGAAGGGCTGCACTATCCTGTTCCACAAGGGGGCCCGCACCGTCATTCTCCGGGGGGTGACCTTCCAGTCCGGCAAGGCGATGTTGACTCCTGCCGCGCGCCAAATTCTGCGCGACGTGGCGAGCCAGCTGGTGGAAAACCCGCAGTTCAAGGTGCAGATCTCCGGCCACACCGATAACACCGGCACGCGGGCGAAGAATTTGCGCCTGTCGCTGGCGAGGGCGCGTACGGTGGAGACGTTCCTGATTGCCAACGGCGTTCCGTACGCCCAGGTAAGCGCAAAGGGATTCGGTCCCGACGTTCCGGTCACATCGAACAAAACCGCAGCCGGAAGGGCGAAGAACCGGCGGGTCGAGCTCAACCGGACCAACTAGCCTGGTTGACCACAACTCATTCACCATAGAGGCACGGAGGGCTGGTGAGCTCTCCGTGTCTCTGTGGTGAAGTTTTTTATGGGTCTATTATTGCGAGTTTGGCGTCGGCCAGGAGCCACCCAATGCCTTAAATAGCGCGGCGTAGGCGGTAGCCACTTCGGTTCGGCTCTGCGCCAGCTGGTCCTGCGCCTCGAGCTGGGTCCGCTCCGCATCGAGTACCTGGAGAAAGTCGGCAACGCCACCGGTAAACCGCAGCCGAGCCAACCCGGCCGCTCGCTCGCTCGCGTCGGCCGCGTCCCGTAGCTGTCCCAATCGCCCGCGAGCGGTCCGATAACGCACCAGCGAACTCTCGATATCCTGGAGTGCGCGCAGGACTGTGACGTTGTACTGCGCCTCAGCCTCGCGTTGTCGCGCGGTGGACTGATCCACTCTCGACTTAATCCGCCCGAGATTGAGTGCCGGCCAGGAGATTACCGGCCCGACCGCATACCGAAACGTTCCATCATCAGTCAGAGCATTGAATTCCGGCGCGGTATATCCAGCGCTTCCCCCCACCGTCAGCCGAGGGAGATAGTCGGCCTTGGCCGCGCCGACCAGTGCCCGCTCGACCGCGAGCTGCCGCTCGGCAGCCGCCACATCTGGACGCTGGCGGATTACGGAATCCGGCGCCGCAAACGCCGGCAAATCAGGGAAATCTGGCAGCGGGGCCGGTCTCTCCAGCTCGGCCGCGACCACGGCCGGCGGTTGCCCCACCAGGACCCCGACTTGATACTGCGCCTGGCGAACCCGCGCTTCGAGATTCGGGATCGTAGCCAAAGTAGTGCTCAGCTGCGCCTGGGCCCGCTCAGTGTCGAATGCAGTCCCCCGCCCCGCTTGAAGTCGCTCTCGGGTGAGATCGAAGGTACGGCGCTGGTTCTCCGCATTCCTCACCGCTACTGCGAGCTGCTCTTGAGCTCCCCGCAGATCGAAGTATGCCCGCGCCAGCTCGGCAGTGAGCGAAATCCGGATGTCTCGCAGGTCTTGCTGGGCCACCCCAACGAAGGCACCCTGTGCCTGCACGTTGTGGCGGATCCTGCCGAAGACGTCCAGCTCCCAGAATGCGTCGAAGCCTGCATCCCAGATGTTCTGGTCCGGAAAGTTCTCCGCCGCGACCGGAAATGTGGCCGCCGAAAGTCGCTGCCGGGTAAAGCCTCCGGCGAAAGTAATTGTCGGGGCGAAGTCGAGAGCGGCTTCTGTACGGGCTGCGCGCGCTCCCCGTACCCGTTCCTCTGCTGCTCGGACATCCAGGTTGGCCTTGCCCAGTTGACTTACCAGCCGGGCCAGCGTGGTGTCACCGAGATCGGGCCACTCGACCAGGTGCGCGGTGTCGGAGGGTGTTCCCCCGATCGCCAGGGCCGTATCCCGAGTTTCCCGGAACGCCGTAGGAGCCTGCACCTCGGGCGCCCGGTACCCCGGCGCCGACGCACATCCGGCGGCAGTCAATGCAAGCGAGAAGAGCCACGCAGCCTTATGCATGTTTTGATTCCTCATCGTGAGCCGGCTGCACCACGAACTGACGGGCCAACCGGGTACGCCGCTCGACCAGGCCCTGGAGCACAACGTAGAACACCGGCGTCAGAACCAGGCCGAAGAACGTGACCCCCAGCATTCCGGAGAACACTGCGACGCCCATCGCATGCCGCATCTCGGCCCCGGCTCCACTGGAAAACACCAGTGGCAGCACACCCATGATGAAAGCGAAGGAGGTCATGAGGATGGGGCGCAGCCGGATTCGGGCCGCTTCCAGCGCTGAATCCACCACCGAGCGACCCTGGAGGTGCAGCTCCCGCGCGAATTCCACAATCAGGATGGCGTTCTTGCAGGCCAGCCCGATGAGCACCAGGAAGCCGATCTGGGTGAAGATGTTATTGTCGCCTTTGGTGAGCCACACGCCGCCGATAGCACACAGCAGCGACATGGGCACGATCAGGATCACCGCCAGGGGCAGGGTCCAGCTCTCGTACTGTGCCGCAAGCACGAGCAGCACCAGCAACACACAGAGCGGGAAGATGAAAATGGCGGTGTTGCCCGCGAGCTTCTGCTGATACGTCAGATCGGTCCACTCGTAGCCGATGCCGTTGGGCAATACCTCGTGCATCAAGCCCTCGATCGCCGCTTCCGCCTGGCCGGAGCTGTAACCCGGGGCCGGGCCGCCGTTGATGTCGGCTGCGGGATATCCGTTATAGCGCGTGGCCTGGTCGGGGCCGTGCGACTCCTTCACCTGCACCACCGAGCCCAGCGGCACCATGGCACCCGTGGCGTTCCGCACCTTGAGCTGCGCGATGTCGTCGGCGGTGGCCCGGAACTGTGCGTCTGCCTGGACCTTCACCTGGTAGGTGCGGCCGAACTTGTTGAAGTCATTCACGTACACCGACCCCAGATAGGTCTGCATGGTCTGGAACAGGTCGGTCAGCACGATGCCCTCGCGCTTCACCTTTTCCCGATCCACGTCGACGTCGAGCTGGGGCACGTTTACCCGATAGCCGCTGAAGACCCCCGCGAGAGACGGGGTTTGCCAGGCGCGGCCGAGCAGTGCCTGGGTGGCCTCGTTCAGCGCGGCCTCACCCAGTCCGCCCCGGTCCTCCAGCTCCAGCTTGAAGCCACCCACCTGTCCCAGCCCGTTCACTGGCGGAGGCGGGAAAACGGCCACGAACGCGTCCTGGATACCCGAGAACTTGGCGTTCAGCGCCCCTGCGATGTTGAGGCCGTACTCATCCTTGCCGTGCCGCTCATCGAACGGCTTGAGGGTGAAGAAGACAATCCCGGCATTGGGAGCGTTGACGAAACCGTTGATCGAGAGGCCGGGAAACGCCACGGCGTTCTCGACCCCGGGCTGCTTGCTCCCGATCTCCGACATCCGCCGGATAACCTGCTCGGTGCGGTCGAGCGTGGCAGCGTCCGGCAGCTGGGCAAAGGCAACCAGGTACTGCTTGTCCTGGGTTGGGACAAATCCTTTCGGCGTCTTGGAGAACCCGATGGCCGTGAGAGCCAGAAGGCCGGCGTAGAGCGCGAGCACCAGGCCCTTCCGCCGGAAAACGCCAGTGAGCCCGGAGCCGTAGCGAGAGGAGCCCTGCCTGAAGGCGCGGTTGAAGGGCCGGAAGAGCCAGCCAAGACCACGGTCCAGCCACCGGGTGAGCCGGTCAGGCGGCGCACCATGCGGCTTGAGCAGGATGGCACTCAGCGCCGGCGAGAGCGTCAGCGAGTTGATCGCGGAAATTACCGTCGAAAACGCGATCGTGAGTGCGAACTGGCGGTAGAACTCGCCGGTCAGCCCGCTCAGGAACGCTACCGGGACGAAGACCGCGCAGAGCACCAGCCCGATGGCAATGATCGGCCGGCTCACCTCGTCCATGGCCTTGTGGGCGGCGTCACGAGGGGAGAGGCCGGCTTCGATGTTCCGTTCGACGTTCTCCACTACCACGATGGCGTCGTCCACCACAATGCCGATGGCCAGCACCAGTCCGAAGAGTGATAGCGTGTTGATCGAGAACCCGAACATCAGGAGAATGGCAAAGGTGCCGACGATGGAGACCGGCACTGCCACCAGTGGAATGACCGAAGCGCGCCAGGTCTGGAGGAACAAGACCACCACCAGCACCACGAGGAGGATGGCCTCGAACAGAGTCTTGACCACTTCCCTGATGCCGTCCCGCACGTTGACCGTGGGGTCGTAGACGATCCGGTACTCGACGCCCTGGGGGAAATTCTGTTTCAGCTGCTCCATGGTGGCCCGAACGGTGCTGGAGAGCTCCAGCGCGTTGGAGCCCGGCGCCTGGAAGATGCCGATGCCGACCGCTTCTCTCCCGTCCAACATCGAGCGTAGCGCGTAGTCCCCTGCCGCCAGCTCCAGGCGAGCCACATCGCGAAGCCGAGTGATCTCACCATCGTCACCCGTCTTGAGGATGATGTCGCCGAACTCCTCCTCGGTGGCCAGGCGGCCTCGCGCGTTGATGCTGAGCTGGTAGTCCACCGGCACCGGCATCGGCGGGGCGCCCACTACGCCGGCTGCCACCTGGACGTTCTGCTCCCGGATGGCGCTGATGACATCGGTTGCCGCCAGTCCGCGGGCAGCCACCTTGCCGGGATCCAGCCATACCCGCATGGAATAGTCGCCACCGCCGAAGACTTCGACCTGCCCGATGCCGGGGATCCGCGCCAGCACGTCTTTCACCTGGAGCAGTCCGTAGTTCCGGAGATAGGTCACGTCATAGCGGTTATCGGGCGAGAGCAGGTGCACCACCATGATGAAGTTGGGAGAGCTCTTCACCGTGGTGACCCCGAGCTGGCGCACCTCTTCTGGCAGACGAGGAAGGGCCTGGCTCACCCGGTTCTGCACCTGCACTTGTGCCAAGTCGGGATCAGTGCCGACCCGGAACGTCACGGTGAGCGTGAGGACGCCGTCCGAGGTCGCCTGCGAGTTCATGTACAGCATGTTCTCGACACCGTTGATCTGCTCTTCCAGCGGTGTTGCTACCGCCTCCGAGATCACCCGGGGGTTCGCCCCGGGATACACAGCCCGGACCACGACTGACGGCGGCACCACCTCGGGATACTCGCTGATCGGCAGCCCGAACATGGCGATGAGGCCGGAGATGAAGATCACGATCGACACTACGGCCGCGAAGATCGGCCGGTCGATGAAGAACCGAGAGAACCGCATCGTTTAACGCTCCGAGACCTGCGTGGAGGAATCCGGGGCCGTTGAGGAGTCCGGCACCATGGCTGTGAGCGTCGGCACCACTTTCATACCCGGCCGTACCCGCATGAGACCGTTCACCACCACACGATCTCCGGCCTTGAGGCCCGAGGTGACGATGCGAAGCCCGTCACTCAGCCGTCCCGGCTGGATTGGCCGATAGGCCAGCGTATCCCCCGGACCGACCACCAGGACGAACTTGCGATCCTGGTCGGTGCCGATGGCGGCGTCGCGCACCAAGAGCGCCCGCATCTTATGGTTGCCCACCAGCTTGACACGGGCGAAGAGCCCCGGTGTCAGCGCGCGTGACCGGTTGGAGAAAACCGCACGGGTACGAATGGTCCCGGTGTTGGGATCCACCTGGTTGTCGACGAAATCGAGCCGTCCCTCGTGAGGATAGCCGTCCTCGTTGGCCAAGCCGAGGTAGACCGGGAGCCGCACGTTGCGCCAGTTGGTCCCGGTGCTCTTCGCCAGGCCGGCGTACCGCAGGTAGGTCTGCTCGTCGCTGTCGAAGTAGAGGTACATCGGGTCGAGCGACACCACCGTGGTCAGCAGGGTGGCCGGCGGCCCAGCCTCAACCAGGTTGCCCGGAGTCACCATTGCGTTGCTGACCCGGCCGCTGATCGGAGACCGGACCCGGGTCCAATTCAGGTTGAGCCGAGCCGTCTCGACCGCTGCCTCCGCCGCGCGCACCGTGGCACCGCCTTGCGCCTCGGCGCTGGTGCGGCTGTCGTACTCCTCCCGGGAGATGGCCTGGGCCTTCACCAGCTTGCCGGCCCGCTGGACATCACTCGCCGCCAGGGCCGCCGCGGACCGGGCTCGCTCCAGCTCGGCTTCCGCCCGAGCCAGCTCGGCCTGATAGGGCCGCGGGTCGATCTCGAACAGGACCTCCCCTTTCTTCACTTCCTTGCCTTCGTCAAAGGTCACCCGGGCGATGTAGCCAGAGACCCGGGGCCGGATCTCGACCTGGTCAACTGCCTCGAGCCGGCCGGTAAACTCGTCCCATTCAGCGATTTCCCGCTCGGGCACCTGGGCTACGGTCACCTGCTGCAAGGGGGGCGCGGCGGGCGGTTCATCCTTGCCGCGAAGGGTCAGGGCCCCGAGGGCAAGAATGGCCACTGACAGAGCAGGAATTGCTAGTCGCCGGGTCCGCATGTTACCTCCGAGAGAATTCACCGTCGTTCAACCGTGTCTGCTTACTTCGTCGTTTGAGCCGAGCCGGTTTCGACTGCCGTCCGTCCGACCCCAGGCCCTGTTACACAATTGGTACGATAGTTCGATAACCATCGAACTCTAAGCAAACAAAAAACTTCCCGACCTTATCCACAGACAACTAGGCCACGGAAGCTTTGATCCGACCACCCGCCCGGCGCAGCAGCTCGGCGGTATACGCCTCGAGCACGTCGCGCCGGACCTCGCAATGGAGAAACTGCCCATCGCGGTGTGCCTCCACCAGGCCCGCCCGCACCAGCTCCTTGATGTGGTGCGAGATCGTAGCCTTCGATACGGGAAACTCCTCCCGAAGTTTCTGGCAGGGGCACTCCCGCTCGCCGGCGATGACTTCCAGCACTGCCATCCGGCGGGGGTCAGCCAGCGCCTTGGCAATCAGGGCAAACTGTTTCTCGCTCAGGGGCGAGCGGGGATTGGATGGCTTCACAGTTCAATGGTTATCGAACTGTCTTACGGATGTCAAGGGGGCGTCATTCAAGGGTCAGCGTGACGGGCTCATCACTGCCGGGCTGGAGTTGGGGATACCGCTCGAGGAGACGCCCGCAGGTATTCCAGCGCAGAATAGCTTCGTCGTTTCCCGGTGGCCGCTGCGCCTCCGCTCGCTCATACCACGTCATGGCCTCGCGCAGCCAGTGGTATGCCATTTCCCCCGAGCGGAGCGAACCGGACCGCAGCTGAGCCTTGGCACATCGCTCGCAGATGATGCCGGCGTAATACGCTCGCCGGTAATCGTCCTGAAGGCGGGGCAGAACCTGACGGGCTCGGCGAACGCCCTCGGTCGGGGCCGCATCGAACTGGTCGGTGATCGCCAGAAGCAGGCCGACCAGGGCCTGCTGGTTGTCCGGACTTATCGCCAGGACGTCCAGGCAGATGCTTTCAGCCGAGGTAGGATCGTTGATGACCCGGTACCGCTCCGCCTTCTGGAGCGCGGCGGGGATGCCTTCTTTGGTTATTGGCTTGAGATGAAAGTCCATGTGTCAGGACTTCCTACTAAAGATTTTCACCAGCTTACCCAGAGGATCGAAGAACTGGTCCACCACCCGCTCCTTGAGCGGAATGATCGCGTTGTCAGTAATGGTAATGTGCTCGGGACAGACCTTGGTGCAGCACTTGGTGATGTTGCAGTAGCCGATGCCCTGGGTCCGCCGAAGGTCCTCGACCCGATCTTCCACATCCAGCGGATGCATTTCCAGCGCCGCCACGTGAACCAGGAAGCGGGGACCGATAAACTCCTGATGCAAGTGATGATCGCGGAGCACGTGGCAGACATCCTGGCAGAGAAAGCACTCGATGCACTTCCGGAACTCCTGCACCCGGTCGACATCTGACTGAGCCATCCGCCAGGTTCCATCCGGTGCATCCGGCGCCCGCGCCTTGAAGGGCTTGATGCGACGTTTGACCTCGAAATTCCAGGAGACATCGGTGACTAGATCCTTGATCGGGGGAAATGCCCGCATCGGCTCTACTGTCACCGGCTTCTCCAGCGGCAGCTCGCTCAGCCGAGTCATGCACATGAGCTTGGGCGATCCATTCACCTCGGCGGAACAGGACCCGCACTTGCCCGCCTTGCAGTTCCAGCGAACCGCGAGATCGTTGGCCTGTTCCGCCTGGATCTGATGAATGGCGTCGAGCACGACCATGCCCGGAGAAACCGGAGTGGTGTAGTCGACCAGGCTCCCGCCCTGGCGGCCGCCTCGCCACACCCGGAAGGTGGCGCTGCCGGCTGGCTCAGGCTTCGACTCGGGTGGCTGCTGCGCCTGAACCGCACCAGTCTCGGCCAGGTCGGGCTGCATCGTTTCACTGGTAACCACGCCGGCGCCGGTCATTTCTGTTCCTGGATAACCCGCTTGAGCTCGGGCGGCATCTCAGTCACCGGCTCACGAGTGAGGCGCATGCGCGCATCCTCTCCTTTGCGAATCACGATGTTGAAGGTTGCTCCCGCCGGATCCTTGTCGGGATGATCTTCGCGAAAGTGCCCGCCCCGGCTTTCCCGCCGCTCGATCGCCGCTCGGGTAATCGCCTCCGAGACGGTGAGCAGGTTGGGGAGGTCCAATCCCGTGTGCCATCCGGGATTGTACTCCCGATTCCCGGTGACTCCCACCTGCCGAGCCTGTTCCTTCAAGGTATCGATGCGCTGCAGTGCCCGGTTCATCTCCGACTCGGTCCGCACGATGCCGACCAAGGTCTGCATCACGCTCTGGAGCTCCTGCTGCACCTGATACGGCCCGCTGCCATCGGTTGCGGCGCCCCGCTCAAAGGGAGCAAGAGCGGATCCGATAGCCTCGTCCACTTCGGCCAGATCTACCTCGCCGATCCGGTGACCGGCTGCAAACTCTGCCGCAAAGTCACCCGCCCGTTTGCCGAAGACGAGCAGGTCGGAGAGGGAATTCCCCCCCAGACGGTTGGCCCCGTGGAGCCCTGCTGCGCACTCCCCGGCGGCAAAGAGCCCGGGCAGGGTGGAACTCTGGCTATCGCCGTCCACCCGGATACCGCCCATGATGTAGTGCGTGGTCGGGCCCACCTCCATCGGAGTGGTAGTGATATCGATGTCGGCGAGCTGTTTGAACTGGTGATACATGCTGGGAAGCTTTCGGATGATGTGCTTCCGTGCATCAGGCAGCTTGCGCTTGATCCAGGAAATATCGAGAAACACCCCGCCATGGGGACTGCCCCTGCCCTCCCGGACCTCGCGCAGGATGCACCGGGCAACGTGATCCCGGGTCAGCAGCTCGGGCGGCCGCCGCGCGCTCTTGTCACCCTGAGTGTAGCGCCACCCCTCTTCCTCGCTATCCGCGGTCTGGGTCCGGTAGTTGTCAGGAATGTCGTCGAACATGAAGCGCTTGCCCTGCCGATTCAGCAGGACCCCGCCCTCGCCCCGCACCCCTTCGGTGACCAGGATGCCTCGCACGCTGGGGGGCCAGATCATGCCGGTAGGGTGGAACTGCACGAACTCCATGTCCTGGAGCGCGGCGCCGGCGTGGTAGGCGAGGGCATGGCCGTCACCGGTGTATTCCCAACTGTTGCTGGTGATCGAGTATGCCCGCCCGATCCCTCCGGTCGCGAGCACCACGGCCTTGGCACGGAACAGGCGAAAGCGGCCCCGCTCCCGGTCGTAGCCCAGCGCGGCGGTCACCCGGCCCCCGTCAGTAAAGAGCTGAAGAACCGTGCATTCCATGTGCACATCGATACCGTGATGGACGCTGTGGTCCTGGAGGGTGCGGATCATTTCCAGGCCGGTCCGGTCTCCCACATGTGCCAGCCGGGGATACTTGTGTCCCCCGAAGTTCCGCTGGAGAATGCGGCCGTCATCGGTCCGGTCGAACAGAGCGCCCCAGGCCTCAAGCTCACGCACCCGGTCTGGTGCTTCCTTCGCATGCAGCTCCGCCATCCGCCAATTGTTCACGTACTGGCCCCCGCGCATGGTGTCGGCGAAGTGAACTTTCCAGTTGTCCCGGTCATCCACGTTGGCCAACGCGGCCGCGACTCCGCCCTCCGCCATGACGGTGTGCGCCTTGCCCAGCAGCGACTTGCACACCAGGCCGACCTTGGCACCTGCGGCCGATGCGGCAACCGCTGCCCGGAGTCCCGCGCCCCCAGCGCCGATGACCAGCACGTCGTGCTCGAAGGTCTGGTATTCGGCCATTAGTCGCGAGTCGCGTGTCGCGGGTCCCTGGTCGGCTCCCTCACAGAATCCTCATATCGTGCCAGACGCCCATCGAACAGAGTCGCACGTACAGATCCGCGAACGCCACGGAGAAGAGACTGGTCCAGGCCCAGCGCATGTGCGCCTGGTTGAAGCGGCTGGAACACTGGTACAGCCGCCGGCGGATGGGTCGGCCGGCGAGTCGGTCGAGATAGCCGCCGATGACGTGGCGCAGGGAATGGCAGCCCAGGGTATAACCGGTGAGCAGAACCACGTTGAGAGTAAGCACCAGGGTTCCCACCCCGATGCCGAAGGATTCCCGGCCGGTGACGGGATCGGCAAACCACAGGGCCTTATAGACGTCGGACGCGAGCACCAGCAGAAAAAGCAATGCCACGTAGAGAAAGTACCGGTGAATATTCTGCACGATCAGGGGGAAGGAAGCCTCACCACAGTACTCTTTCCGCGGCTCCCCCACGGCGCAGGCAGGCGGATCGGCCCAGAACGCCTTGTAGTACGCCCCCCGGTAGTAGTAACAGGTGAGTCGGAAGAGGCCGGGGAATGGAAGAATCAGCAGCGCGGGCGAGAAGACCAGCCAGCTGGGCCACCAGCCCGGTTTGGGGCCGAACCATGCGTGGGGCGAACTGCCGAACAGCTCGGGGGAGTAGAATGGCGACAGGTACGGCCCCCAGGCATAGTGCTCGTTCTGGAAGGCGGCCCAGGTGGAGTAGACGAGGAACGACGAGAGCAGCAGCAGGACGACGGCCGGCTGCAACCACCACCAATCCTTCCGCATCGTTTCGCCGAAACGGCGTGGCTGGGGTAGTACCGGGAGCTCGGCGTGCGCCATGCGATGCTTCCTCGGGTGATCGGGATGGACAGAACGATGAAACGAAAGAGTTGCCGCCGACCCTGTCAATGCTCGCTGCTCTCGGCACCGTGTTACATGCCGAGGTCGGACTGTCGCTTGCCCCAGCGCAGATCGGGGGGCGGCAGCTCGGCGTTTCGAAGTGGCGGGATCTTGTTACTGAACGGGATGCCGGTAATGCGGTCGGTGTTGTCGTCGCGAACCCGGTATGCGGGCGGGAAATCATCCGAGCGCTCCAGCCAGTCCTGGAGTACGCCCGCCAGCTGGGCCACCTCTTTGGCGTAGCGGGGATCAGCCGCCACGTTGTGCAGCTCCCAGGGATCCCGCTCCAGATCGTACAGCTCGAGTCGGGCCCGAGGTGACTCGAAGAGCCGCTGCTGCGCGGCAGTCAAGCGGTGCGCCTCGGCGCGGGCGCGCAGAGAGCGAAAGGATGGGCTCGCCGCGATGTCGGCCGTAATGCATAGCGGCAGCTCGGTGTAGGCGTCGGTCCGGATCAGCTTGAAGCGCTTGCTCCGAACCGCACGTTGGTGCTCATCGCAGTCGTGCCAGTTGCGCTCGCTGAATACGTATGCTCGTTCGCCGTAGGACTGGGGCTCGGTGAGCAGCTCCCGAAAGCTCGCGCCCTGCATGTCCTTCGGGGGGTTGCCCCCGGCCAGCTCGATCAGCGTCGGGCTCAGGTCCACCAGGCTGATGAGTCCCCGTTCGTACATCGTCCCGGGCCTCACCACTGAAGGCCACGAAATGATGAGCGGGGTGCGGGTACCGCCGTCGTACAGAGTGCCCTTCTCCCGGGCAAAGGGGGCTCCGTCGTCGCTCAGGAAGATGACAATGGTGTTCTGCCGCAATTTTCTCCGGTCCAGCTCGGCCAACATCCGGCCGATCTCCCCATCCATACGCGCGTTGGCATCGTAGTAGAGAGCGAGGTCGGCCCGGGTCTCAGGCGTATCGGCCAGGTAAGGAGTCAGAGCCACCCGAGCCGGCGAGTGCGGCTGGCTGACAGCTCCCTTTTCGAAGGGCCGGTGCTCGTGGAATCCCACCCAGAGGAAAAAGGGTCGGGTTCCAGCAGAGTCCAGAAACTCCGGCAATACATCCGCAGTCTTGGGGGAGTACCAATCGAACTGCCGCTCACCGTTCGGCCCATAGTGCGTCTTCAGCATGCTGCCGGTGAAGTAGCCTCGATCATGGAGATAGGATGGCAGGATGCGTACACCGTCCGGCAGGGGTGTATGCAGGTCCTCGGTCCTGCTGGCGTGGCCGTACTTACCGGTCAGCATGCTGATCCGGGAGGGGCTGCATTGAGGGGAGGTGCCGAAGGCGAATCGCACGACCAGTCCCGACTGGGCCAATTGATCGATGTTGGGCGTTCGAATGAAGCGATTGCCGTACACGCCGGTATCTCGCCAGCCGAGGTCATCGGCGACGAGAACGACCATATTCGGCCGGACCGATGGCGCCTGAGCCTGGAGCGGGAGCGCCGCCAGGACTGCTGCTGCCGTCAAGACTTCAATGACAGGTCGCTTCATGGTCCTCCCGATGCGATCGAACCAAGATAGCCTATCTCGAGATGCCCGAGGCTCTTGCGGATCAGGGTGAGAATCTGGCCGACGCCAGGCCCCGGGCTGGTTGACAACGGCAGGCTAGCTGCCGATTCTATACCCGCCGCAGTGGCAGAGCACGTTGGCCACCGCATCCATCGCATTCGCCAGCCTAGGGCCCCTTCCGGCGCCATCCGCTTCTGCGCAGGGCTGAATCGCATCACTCTTTGAGGGACCGCAGGACTATGATCTCGATGTTGACGTCGCGCCGCCCCTGGCGCGGGATAGGATATGCCTTTGCGCTGCTGAGCCTGACACTCGGCGCCTGCAACGGTGCCAACCAGGTTGGCCCATCAGAGGAGGCGTCGAGCCAGGCGGGCGCTGAGCTTGCGGTCAGCGCTGCCCCGGCCGGAATCGTGTTTGCATCCTCACAGCTGCCGGTGAATCAGCTGAGCTCGGTATACAGCGGCACGATTCTGCCGACCAGTCCGTCCGCGATACTGAGCTATCTCTCTCAGGTGAAGGCTCGCGGGGGTCGGGTGCTGCTCAAGCTGCATGGCAGCGAGCAGGCGATCGAGAACGCCGATGGAACCTTCAACTTCGATAAGTGGAAGTCGATGGTGTCGCGGTACCGGAGCGTAAACTTTACGCCCTATATCACCGATGGTACCGTCGTGGGCCATTACTTCATCGATGAGCCGAACTATCCCAGCCGGTGGGGAGGAAAGATGATCCCCCAGGCGACCGTCGAGGCGATGGCCAAGTACAGCAAGCAGCTCTGGCCCACCATGGCCACCATCGTGAGCGCGCCGCCCGCGTGGTTCGCCAGTACCACCCTGACCTATACCTATCTCGATGCCGCCTGGGCGATGTATCTGAGGGAGAAGAGCTCCGACCCGGTGCGCTGGGCAGCAACTCAGGTCACGCTGGCCAAGAAGAAGGGCCTGGGACTCTTCGGTGGGCTGAACGTGCTAGACGGCGGGAATGGGTCCAGCGGAGTGCGCGGAACGGTACCCCGGGGCTGGAACATGACCGCATCCGAGCTTCGCACCTACGGCTCGGCTGTCCTGGCGCAGAGCTATATCTGCGGCTTCTCGATGTGGCGCTACAGTTCGACATACTACGGCAAGTCGGACATCAAGAGCGCCATGGCTGAGCTTTCGACCAAGGCTCGCAATCACGCCAAGACATCCTGCCGGCAGTAGGAGATAAACCAAAGAGCCACCGGATCCGGTGGCTCTTTGGCAAACGATCCCGCGAGACTCACATAGGGCTGGCCACGGGGGTCGGGCGCAGCCGCTGGGTTGAGGTTCCATCACCGAGTTGACTCCAGGTGTTGGTTCCCCAGCAGTAGCCCCGACCACCCGTGGTCACCCCGCAGGTACTCCACCAGCTCGCGGAACTGATCATGCTGAACAGGAGTCCCCCAACCACTCGCGTGGGCCTGATGCGAGTGGTCGTGGTTCCATCTCCCAGATTGCCCAGATCATTGCGGCCCCAGCAGAAGGGCCGGTTGTCCAGCGTGGTGCCGCAGGTGTGATCTCCGCCCGGGCTCACCCAGCGGAACAACCGTCCGCCTACCACGGCTACCGGAGTGGAACGGCGGGAGGTGGTTCCATCTCCCAGCTGGCCGAAAAAGTTGTTGCCCCAGCAGTACACCCGGCTGTCGGTAGTCACGCCGCAGCTGTGGCTGCCGCCGCCCAGCACCTGCTGGAAACTGATAGACCCCGAGACCGGGACCGGGGTAAGACGGTACTGGCGCCGGCCGAAGATACCGATCCCGAGCTGGGCCTCGGTATTCTGACCCCAGCAATACGCCCTGTTACCAGTCGTGGTCCCGCAAGTGTGAAAGACGCCGGGGACCACCTGGCGGAAGCTGAGTCCGCCGCCGACACGACTTGGCGCTAGCCGTTGAGTCATGGTGCCGTCACCGAGCTGTCCGGAAGAGTTGAGACCCCAGCAGTAGGCCACGTTGGTAGTCGTCACGCCGCAGGTGTGGAAGCCGCCGGCCCGCAACTGGCGAAATCGGAGACCGCCGACAACCGCCACTGGGGTCAGGCGACTCCGACCGAAAATGGGCTCAGGGTCACCCTGATTGGTGCCGTCTCCGATCTGTCCGTAGGAGTTGTTGCCCCAGCAGTAGGCACGATTGTCTCCGGTCAAGCCGCAAGTGTGGCTGCTAGCCACGCTCACCTGGATGAACCGGAGACCGCCCGAAACCGCCACCGGCGACGGCCTCGAGTTGATCGTGCCATCCCCGAGTACGCCGCCGCCGTCGCCCCAGCAGTAGGCTCGGTCATCGGTCGTCACACCACAGCTGTGACGCCCGCCGGCGCTGATCTGGCGGAAGGAAAGGACTTGCGCCGCAGTGGCGAGCTCCGCCGCAGGATCCGGCTCGGTCGGAGATGGAACATCGCTGCTGCACCCGAAGGCGGCTGCCAAAAGCGCGAGGGGAACCACTAAACCGGGCCGGCCGTTCATGGCTGTCCTCCTGGACGAGTACAGCCCATTCTAACCCGGCTACTCAAGCACGAGTCAAGCATCACTGCCATATGTACTTATATATCGATCACCCCCGGTCGGGGGAGGGGCGGCGGCATTCAGTCTCGGCCCAGGTCCAGGGCTCGTTGGCACTGCTGGCAGTGTACCCTGCGGGGCAGCTTGAAGACTCGGCCTGCCAAGCCCAGCCGCTGCTGGGTGCCGCAGTAGGGACAGGCGCCCTCTGCGGAACGGATGATCTCCCGCTGGCCCAGCCGCACAGCCGCGATCACGATGCCCAGAAGCAATGCCGCAGGGACGAGCACCAGGTGCACCAGCGGGATTGGCAGCGCGATTACGGCCGCGGCCACCCCGATGGTGAACGCGATGGCGGCCCGGCGCAGGCGATCGCGGACGGCGAGCGTCTCCACCACCACGGTTGCCTGAGCCGGTGGAGAGCCGAATCCCTTGAGCAACACTTCGCGTGAATGTGTAGTCACCGAATACCCTCCCTAAGCCACACCGATAGCAGTACACTGCTAACACTACACTGATACTCTAAGCAGGAGCACAGAAAGAGGGGTCACCTTGCGGTAACCCCTCTTGATTAGTGGACGATTGTTCTGGTAATGCGCCGCGTAGGAATCGAACCTACAACCTAGTGATTAAGAGTCACTTGCTCTGCCAATTGAGCTAGCGGCGCCGAATAGCCCCAAGGGGAGTCGAACCCCTCTCTCGACCTTGAAAGGGTCGCGTCCTAACCGATAGACGATGGGGCCCTCTCGCCTTTCCATAGCGCTAACGGGATTCGAACCCGTGTTTGGGCCTTGAGAGGGCCCCGTCCTA
>CBFGTM010000049.1:0-26635 GCA_965652025.1 uncultured Gemmatimonadales bacterium | reverse complement strand
GGAGGCACTGAGAAAGGGGGCCTTACCCCACTACGCGGAACTCCACCAAAGTCCAGACCCCCTGAATGCGGCGGTAGCTCAGCAGGAGCATCTGGGTCCGTACGTTCTGGGTCCCCGCAGTCCGGTATTTGCGCTGCAGCTCCACATAGCCCCGATCGGGGCCGACCTCGCGGGCGGCTCGCACCAGGGTTTCGACTTCCTGTCCCGAGGCCAGAAAGTCGGCGAGCAGAGCCGCTGCCTGTTCCCGAGCTAGGGCCACCGAAGGCTCAGCCCCGGGGAGCTGGACCAGCAAGCTCGGGCTGTGGGCAACCAGCGCCGCAGCGTTGTGGGCAAAGCACGCCGCACGAGCCTGCTGGGCAGCCTCGTCCAGGTCGCCATCCTGCGCCCAAGCGGCGATCGGACTCGCGGCCAGCGAAACCACCATCAGGAAACGGCGCACCGCGCCTCCTTCATGAATTCCTCCAACGCCAAGGCCGGATCTGGTGCCTGCAGTATGGGACGACCGACCACAAGATGGGTCGCTCCGTTGTCCGCAGCGTCCTTTGCAGTGGCCACTCGCACCTGATCCCCGGGGGGATCCGAGCGGCGCCTGATCCCCGGCACCACGATATAGGGGTCAGGCCCCAGTCGCCGACGCAAGAGCGATACCTCTTGAGGGGAACACACCACTCCCCGGAGTCCGGCCTGCATTCCAGCCAGGGCCTGACGGTTCGCCTCCTCCAGCAGATCGACCTCGCTCCGGCCCACCGCGCGGGCGTACCCGGAGGGATCGTGCGAAGTCAGCACCGTCACCCCGACCAGTGCCAGATCCGCTCCGGCTGCTACCGCTGCGGCCTCCAGCATCGCTGATCCTCCCAGGATATGCACGGTGGCCATGGCGACGCCGAGCTCCCGAGCCGCGGTGACGGCCCCCGCTACCGTATTGGGAATGTCATGCCACTTGAGATCGAGAAACACTTTGAGCCCGCGATCGACCAACGCGCGCAGCAAAGGCGACCCTTCCCGGGTCATGAGGATGGAGCCGACTTTGACCCAGCGGAGAGCCGGTATCCGGTCCAGGAGCGACAGCGCATCGGTAGCCCGAGGCAGGTCCAAAGCCAGGATAAGCTCAGACACCAGCTCGCTCCAGGTCGGCAATTATCCTCTCCGGGAGCCGGGGATCGGCCAGGACTCCGGTGCCCATAGCTACCAGCGACGCTCCCGCTCGCAAGTAGTGTCTCACATCGGCCGCGGAACGCACCCCGCCCGCACCGATGATGGGCACGTCACTCAGGCGATCCCGAAGCCGGGCGACGGCCAGGAGGCCCGCCGGCAGGAGCGCGGGTCCGCTTATTCCGCCATTGCCTTGGCCCAGGCGAGTCCGGCCATTGTCCCCGAATAGCAGGCCGGGAAGCGTGTTGACGGCAGTGATCCCATCGGCTCCGGCCTCCTGGGCAGCCACCGCCACCGCAGCAATGTCCGGAAGCACGGGAGAAAGTTTGGCGATCAGGGCAAGGCGGGTACGACTGCGGCAGGCGGCCACGATGCGGGCCACACAAGACGCATCGGCCCCGAACTCTATTCCTCCGGCTGATGTATTGGGGCACGACAGATTGAGCTCGAACGCCGCAATGGCCGGCAGTCCGTCCAGGCGACGTACGACTTCGGCGTATTCCTCAATCGTAAAGCCGACCACATTGACCAGAACCTGCGCCCGGTTGAGACGCCCGGCCAGCCAGGGGAGATACTCGGCACGGACCCGGTGGGCTCCTGGATTGGCCAGTCCGACCGAGTTCAACATTCCCCCGGGAAACTCGGCGACCCGCGGGGACGGGTTTCCCGGCCGGGGGTCGAGAGACACCGCCTTGGTGACCAGACCGCCCAGGCGATCGAGGTCAAGCACTCCATCCATCTCCCGACCGAAGCCGGCTGTACCGGAGGCGAGGAGAAGCGGGTTTTGGAACTGTCGGCCGAAGAGCTCGCGTGAGAGCGCCGGGCGGCTCACTGGAGCTCTGGAACCCTCGACCCACCCGCGGCCGGCTTGGGCTGCTGGCCCGGGAGAGGAACCGCCGGCGGCCTGCGCCTCGGGCCGACGGTCTGCGGGATAACTAGTAAGGCGGCGTAGGCGCCCAGCGAATCTTCCAACTGGCGGTATTCGGGAGTGACCTCTCCCCGGACCGTGGCGAGATAGGGGCTGTCCCAGTACCGCTCATCGAGCAGCGTCCGGGCGCTATCGAGCCAGGCAGGGTTCAGGTTCTGGGCTGCAAGAATGGCTTTGGGAGCATAGGGTGACGACGGCCACTGCTCCGGGATCCGGCGGAACAGGGCTTCTGCCAGGCGAGGTGCATCCAGCTGGTCTCTCGCCGTCTCGGCTGCCAGAAAGAGACGCAGATCGCTCCGGGCGGAATCGGGCGGTATCGTACTGCCGATGTGGACCTGGGCTACCGTGGCCTGTAATCGCTCGATCTCCTGGTCGAGAAGTTTGAATCGCGCCGTCAGTTTTTTCAGGCTGTCCCCGACCACAGCAAGCTGAGCGGGGTTGCTGACCCGGCCCAGATCCAGCTGAAGCAGCGCCAGGGCGGCTCGCGCCGGGGCGTCTCCCGTGACGCCGAGGGCGATGACTTGGCGGAAGCGGCGGGCGGCTGCGGCAGTGTCGACCTTTGCGAGCCGGGCGCCATCATCCAGCAGCATGCGGGCCTGGAGGTCAGGCCGTTGGAGCGGCCCCCGGCGAAGTCGTTCTACCAGACTGGACGCCGCCCGGGGATTCTCCTCGCCCAGGAGCACGACGAGCGAGTCCCACCGAACACTGGTGTCGGTCGGGGTCAACAGGGAATCCATCACCGCTAACGCCTGGGGCAAACGCCCGGCGCCGGCGAGCGCGAGCATCCGCTCCGACCGGGCGCGGGGATCATTAAGACCCTGGAGCTCGGTCAACGCCTCCCGATCATGGCCCGCCTGGCGCAGAATGCGGGCGTGCTGGAAGCGGGCTTCCTGACGCCGGCTGGGGTCTCTGCTCTGCACCAAAAGGCTGAACGACGCTTCTGCAGCGGCGTAGTTCCCCAGTGCCATCTGGCAGCGACCGGTGGCGAGGGTCGCCTCCTCGATGAGATCCGATTTCGAAGTGGCGGCCGGACGGCTCAGTGGCGCCAACGCCTGATCGCACTGCCCCAGTTTTGCGAGCGCAATCCCCCGGAGCAGGCTGGCCTGCTCAGCGTACTTGCTGGTTGGGTGACGGACCACGACTGATTCGGCCTTGGTGGCCACTTGGCCCCAAAGACTGCTCGCCTCCAGCGTTCTCCCCTCCCGCTCCGCCTGTCGAGCCGAGCGGGCCAGCCGGTTAGCGTTGTACATCCCGTTGTAATACACGCAGCCGCCGAGCAGTCCGCTCAATGCTCCGGTACCCAGCAGGCTTAGCCCCAGTGCTCGAAAGCGCATCCTATCCTCCAGCCCCCACAGCGGGACTAGTCTTTCGCTGATACTCGAGCAGGTACTCCACGATAGCATCAGCCAGGGCACTGGCGAGGGCCTTTTGACTGGCATGCGAGGTCAGAAAGCGACCGTCTTCGGGGTTGGTGCTGTAGCCCAGCTCCACCAGGATGGCGGGTCGCCGCGCGGTTGTCAGCACCATGAACCCGGCCTGCTTGACCCCACGGCTCTCGCCGGTGTGGACTGTCTGGAGCTGCCGCTGCACCAGCTCGGCGGCCCGAGCGGACTCCCGGAGATGCTCATTCAACTGAAGATCTTTGAGAATGAAATCGAGCCCCACTCCGGACTCCGCTGCCTGTGAACCGGTCTCGAACCGGACGGCCTCGTTCTCCATCTGGGCCACTCGAGCCGCATCCTCGGTTCGGGCCTCCGCCAGGAAAAATGTCTCGAACCCGCGGATGTCGGTATAGCCCGCTCGGCGAGCCAGCGAGTTGACATGCAGGCTCACAAAGAGGTCACAGGCCTCGGTGCAGTAGCTTCCCCGGTCCCCCAATGCAATGAGCGTGTCCGAGGTCCGGGTCATCTGGACGCCAACTCCTCGGCTCTTGAGCTCGTTGCGCAGCAGGAGGCCGATCTGTAGAGTCACGTCCTTCTCCCGGGTACCGCGGGGGAAGAACACACCAGGGTTCCCCGGGTCTACCCCGCCATGGCCCGGGTCGATGGTCACGCTGTGTCCCCGTCGAAGCCCATTGGGCAGCGGATTTTCCCGCGGCGGGGGTGGAGGCGTTGCGCGCGCGGCTACCTCGCGGTCCGGTGCACCCGCCACAGTGAGGCGAGCCCTCCGCTGATCGTAGCGATAGCGGTTGCCCAGCTGGGTCGGCAGGACCTCGGCCACGAATTGGAAAGGAAGATAGAGCGTGTCCCGGGTGATCGAAGCCGCCGCCGCGAGCGGCTGCAGCCGGGCGCCACAGACACAGAGTGGGGCGCCTACTAGGAAGCGGAACGTCTGGCGCGCGAGAGTGACTTCGGCCCATCCCTCCATGACCTTGGCCGAACCGTCCAGCGCCGCCATCAGAATTGCGGCCGGCATCACCGGCGCTCCGGTCTCGTCGGTGCGCACCGGGATCCGGGATTCGCCGCGAGATCCCGCAACCGTGACGACCTGAGGCACTGAATCCGAGAAGCCGGTCGACAGGACCACAACCAGCGCAAGCAATCCCATCATCGGCGGTTTCGCAGCGAGATGGCGCGCGCCACCTCCCGCTCCTGGATCTTCCGCTTGAGCGTCTCTCGCTTGTCGTGCTGTTTCTTGCCTTTGCCAAGCGCCAGGGCCACCTTCGCCCGGCCATTCTTGAAGTACAGCTCCAGGGGTACGAGGGTCAGGCCCCGCTGTTCCGCTGCGCCGATCAGCTTCTCGATCTCCCGCCGGTGGAGCAGCAGCTTGCGGGTCCGCACCGGATCGTGATTGTAGCGGTTGCCCTGCTCGTAGGGAGTAATGTTCATTCCCTCGAGGAACACTTCACCGTTCCGCACCCGGGCGTACGCCTCCCGAATCGAAGCCTTTCCGTTCCGCAGTGACTTCACCTCGGTACCAGTCAGCACAATCCCAGTCTCCCAGGTCTCGAGGATATGGTAGTCGTGGGTTGCCTTGGGGTTCCGGGCAACCGACTGTTTCCGGTCGGTGGATGGAGTGGAATCACGACTCACTGAGGGTATCCTAACCGAAGGATAGGCCAGCACTTCGGGCGGGTCAACGGCTGAGAAGACAGAGCGGAGGAGAAGTGCCGAAGGCGGGACTCGAACCCGCACGGGCTTGCGCCCACTGCGCCCTGAACGCAGCGCGTCTACCAGTTCCACCACTTCGGCGAGCCCGTGAAAGTAGCGGGCTGGAAGAGAGGGGTCAATGTTTTTTAGGACGTCTTCCCATCCTCTTCAGTAGCGCGCCATCCCGATTTCCACTCGATCGGCCCAGGCGTCAATCCCGCCGGCCAGGCTCCGCACTCGGCTGAAGCCTGCTCCCTTGAGTAGCTGGAGCGCCTTCATGGAGCGCGCCCCATGGTGGCAGTGGGTGACGATTTCGGTGTGCCCGTCCAGCTCCCCCAACCGCTCCGGCAACTGCCCCAGCGGGATCAGCCGAGCACCTTCAATGTGGGCGATGTCCCACTCGTGCGGCTCCCGTACGTCAATCAACACCAGCTCGGAGCCTTTCTCCTGCATCTCCCGGCGCAGCTCCTCGGCGGTGATTTCCGGGCCCGCATAGGTGGGCTCGGCTCCGATTCCGCAGAACGCCTCATAGTCGATGAGCTCACGAATGGTCGGACGCTCCCCACAGATCGGGCAGGACGGGTCCTTCCGCAGCTGGAGCTCCCGGAACCGCAGCTTGAGTGCATCGAAGAGGAGCAAGCGGCCGATCAGCGAATCCCCGGCGCCGATGATCCACTTGATGGTCTCGAGCGCCTGGATGCTGCCGATGATGCCCGGCAGGACGCCCAGCACGCCGCCTTCAGCGCAGCTCGGAACCAGTCCCGGCGGAGGTGGCTCCGAGTAGAGGCAGCGGTAGCACGGGCCTTCCTTGGCGTAGAACAACGAGGCCTGGCCCTCGAACCGGAAAATGCTTCCGTACACGTTGGGCTTTCCCAGCAGGACACACGCGTCGTTCACCAGGTAGCGGGTGGGAAAGTTGTCGGTGCCATCCACCACGATGTCGTAGTCGGCCAGGATCTCCAGCGCATTCTGGGAGGTAAGCCTGGTCTCGTGCTTTTCGATGCGGACATTGGGGTTGACGTCGGTCAGTCTGGCTTCGGCGGATTCCAGCTTGGGCCGGCCCAGGGTGGACGTGCCGTGCACGATCTGCCGCTGCAGGTTGGTGAGGTCTACCACGTCGAAGTCCACGATACCGATGGTGCCAACCCCGGCGGCCGCGAGGTAGAGCGACAGCGGCGAGCCCAGTCCTCCGGCACCCACCGTGAGCACCCGTGCCGCCTTGAGCTTGCGTTGTCCGGCGATGCCCACTTCCGGAAGCAGGAGGTGCCGGGAGTACCGAAGTATCTCAGCATGGGAGAGCGATGCCTCGGTGGTCGTGCCGGGTGCGCCTCCGGCGATACTGGGAACGATGGTGAGGACGTCTCCTGGGTGGACCGGAGTAGCGGTGGAGGAGAGATGCCGGATGTCCGTTTCGTTGAGATAGAGGTTCACGAAGTTGCGAAGCCGGCCATCGTCCTGGACCAAATGGCGCCTGAGCCCGGTATGTGCCGTCAGCAGACCATCGAGGACCTGCCCTACGGTATTACCGGAAAGCTCCACCGTGTCCTGGCCGCCGGTGAAGCTCCGAAGCGGAGTGGGAATGGAGACAGTTACGGACATAGGATCATACCTCACTGAAGACATCGAGTGGCTCGGGCCGCATCGCGGCCCGGTCATCGTTCAGCTGCCAGCTTGCCAACTCGGCTGCGCGCCCGCCGCTCACTCTCACGATCAGGTAACTGTACCAGGGCCAGGCATGTTCGGTATCGAACGCAGACGGAGCCGCGGGATGATCGGGATGTGAATGATAAAATCCCAGGATCTCGAGCTCCTCCTCACGCAGGTCGGCGGTGATTCGCCGCAAGTCATCGGGCGAGATCAAGTAGCGATGTGGGTCATCAGTCCGCCGGTTGGTCACCGGAACCAGCCTGGTCACCTCTTTGGTCACGTGGCCCCAGCCGGCGAGGACACCACAGCATTCGGCGGGATAGGCCTGCTCGGCCTCCCGTCGAAGCTCCTCGAGTAGACCACCACTGAGACGAAGTGTCATGGCTGCCGCCAGCGGTGTGGCTCACTCAAATACCTGACCCCGCTGTCGCAGCCCACCGCTACGACATAGGCATCTGGCTCTTGCTCGAGGATGTCGAGGGCCGCTGCGACTGCCGCTCCGGCTGACCAGCCGACCAGATAGCCGGCCTCCTTCGCCAGCTGCCGGGCAGTGCGATCGGCCCGCTCGGTGGCTACCTCGGCCACCAGGTCAGGCACCCGCGGATCGTAGATGGCAGGCGGATGCGTCGTCGTGGCCAGATGCTTGAGTCCCTCGAGGCCATGAAAAGGAGAATCAGGCTGCACGCCAACCAGCCGGATGTGGGGATTCATCTCCTTCAGGAACCCACCAGTACCCATCATGGTTCCGGTGGTTCCCATGGCCGCGACGAAGTGGGTGATCTTCCCTTTGGTCTGAGCCCAGATTTCCGGACCGGTAGTCTCCCGGTGAGCCCGGATGTTTGCCAGATTGCTGTACTGGTCAGCGAAGTAGTAGCGGTCGGCATGGTCGGCCGCCAACTCGATGGCCCGCCGGCTTGCGCCCTCCGTTCCCTCTAGGCGATCGGTGACCACAACCTCGGCCCCGTAGATCTCCAGTAAGGCACGCCGCTCGGGGCTCGCGTTGCCGGGCAGACAGATAGTGACCTCGATTCCAGCGGCCGCGCCCAACATTGCGTAGGCAATGCCGGTATTCCCGCTGGATGCATCCAGCAGGCGTCGGCCGCGGAGCTCCCCCCGACAAAGAGCGTCACGCAGAATGGCCCGTGCCGTCCGGTCCTTCACGCTGCCGCCCGGGTTGAGCCACTCAGCCTTCAAGTACAGGCCTGGCGCCCTCCCGAGCTTCACTGGAAATAGTGGGGTATTCCCCACTGCCCCCCACAGCGCTGGTTCCTGTTGAATTGGCCGCTGCCGTGTGTCCATCTGCTCTCCGAAACAAAAAGCCCGACCGATTGGGTCGGGCTCTCTCGGATCAAGAGACTCTGCTCTAGCTTGCCGATGAGATCCCGACCAGTTCCTGCACCTCCGACTCCTGCTTCATGAGGTCGGCCAGGGAAATGCTCGCAAGCAGCTCGTCAACCCGCTGCTGGAGCGCGTACCAGACCGGCCGAATGCTACAAGTGTGTCCCGGGTTACATCGATCGGCGTCGACCGGGTGGGTGGCGCAGTTGATCTCGAAGGTCTGGTGCTCGGAGGCAGCCATGACATCGCGGACCGAGATAGCGCCCGGGTCCTTGGCCAGGTAGTAACCGCCCTTGGCCCCCCGCACGCTTTCTACTAGTCCTGCCCGCCTAAGCCGCAGCAGGATCTGCTCCACGTAGTCCGCCGGAAGCCGCTCGGTATCGGCCAGCTCGCGCGCAGCCACCGGTCCGCCGCCTCGACGGCCCCGCTTGGCCAGATGGATCGAGATGATCAAGCTGTATTCGGTCCAGGTGGTGACCCGCATGATCTGAATATGCCTGCGGGACCAGAGGGAGGCAACGGACCTAGCTTTTCTCTGCCGACGTCCAGCGGGCAACCTCTTCCGCGCTCATGTTGCCATAGGGACGGATCCGGGCATCTCGGAAGGTGCCTCCGAGCACGTCGCCCAGATATTGAGACCACGAAAGCAGGGTTCCATAGCAGACCGGCTCTGCGGTTTCCGTGGCGTCGGTCTCCGACTGCAGCCGTCCGATGAGTTCCTGGGTGACCCACTGCGGAACCTTGGAGCGGGCCGATGGGAAGATGAAGCCAAACAGGACCAGGTGCGACAGGAGCACCCGCCAGTGCGCGTCGAACCGGGCGATCAGGCGTTTCCAGTCGAGCCGCTCACCCAGTGCCAGGATTAGATGAGATACGTCAGCGCCGTCATACCTTTCCCGTTCCATGACAAAGGCCTTGGACCAGATCGTCTCCTCCGGCGGCGCGATTTTGACCGGCACGGTGAGCACCTCGCCGTCGGTGGCATGTTCGAACCAGCCATCGTCCACCGTGGCAATTCCATTCCCGGAATTGAAGATCACGTCGATGAAACCTTCCGGGGACCGGATCTTGGCCAACCAGTGGGAGTAGACCAGCTCCGTCTCATAGCCGGCAGACGCGCAGGCCTCCAGGAGTCGCTGCACATCCGTCGGCCGGGCAAAGATGTCGAGGTCCTTGGTCGACTTGTCGATTCCGGCCTGGTGGATGAATGCGAACGCGCCCCCGACCAGGAACGGAACCTTGGCCCGGTTGAGCACCTCCATGGCATCCCGATAGAACAGACGGGACGGCGTCTCGACCAGGGACTGGGTGGGGGCGAGGGCCATCGGGTGGGGAGCTCCTAACAGTGGGACGCCTATCATAACTGAGCCTCGGGCCGGCCGGGTGTGGCGCGCGTCACCGCAGACAAGGGGGCTGGACGCTGGAATTGACCCCAATGACAAGAACAAGCGGGACTGTCCGTATAGCCGCAGTAGGCGACATCCACCTGGGCGGGAAGGGACTCGAGCCGCCCCTGCAGGTCCTGCTGTCCCAGGTGGGGGATCTCGCCGACATTCTGGCGCTCTGTGGCGATCTGACCGATCGAGGAGATCCCGACGAGGCGAGGCTCGTGGCCAAGGCTCTCGCCACCGTCTCAGTCCCTATCGTCGCAGTACTGGGGAATCACGACTACGAGTGCGGCAAGGTCAGCGAGGTGTCCAGGATCCTGGCCGATGCCGGCGTCCGGGTGCTCGACGGAGATGCGGATGAGGTGCTCGGTATTGGGTTCGCGGGAGTGAAAGGCTTTGCCGGCGGGTTTGGTCGAGGCGCTTTAGGCCCCTGGGGCGAGCCGCTGATCAAGCAGTTCGTCAGGGAAGCACTGGATGAGGCGCTGAAACTGGAAACGGCCTTGAGCCGGCTGCGTACCGAGCGCAAAGTGGCCCTGCTGCACTACTCTCCGATTGTGGCCACAGTCGAAGGGGAGCCTCCCGAGATCTATCCCTACCTGGGCTCTAGCCGCCTGGAGGAGCCACTCACCCGCTATCCCGTCGACGTGGTGTTTCACGGCCATGCGCACCACGGATCACTGCAGGGCTTCACCCGGGGGGATGTGCCGGTTTACAACGTCTCCATGATGCTCCTGCAGCGCAGCTATCCTGATCGGCCGGCTTTTCGGGTGGTCGAGCTGCCGGCCGGGGTCCGTCGCGTCGAACCCGACATGCCTGGAGTGACTCCCCTCCGCCGAGTCACCGACCGTCCCGGCGCCTGACGGGCTGGGCCTGGCTCTCGCCGGGAACGCCTGGCTCGGTCATGGCCCGGAGATCGAGAACCTCGTCCAGCTCCTGCTCATCCAGAATGCCCTTCTTGAGCACCAGCTCTTTCACCGTTAAACCGCTCGCCACCGCCTCCTTGGCGAGCTTGGCCGCCTCGGCGTATCCGATGCGGGGAGCCAAGGCGGTCACCAGGGCCGGGCTTCGTTCCAGCCAGTAGGCGCACTGCGCTTCGTCCGCTTCGATCCCGTCGACACAGCGCTCCGCCAGTATCCTGCTCGCATTGCCGATGAGGATGAGCGAGAAGACTACGTTGTGGGTGATGACCGGCATCATCACGTTGAGCTCGAGCTGGCCCGCTTCGGCGGCCATTGCCACCGTCGTGTCGAAACCCAGGACCTGGTAGCAGACCTGGTTTACCATCTCGGCAATAGATGGATTGACCTTACCGGGCATGATGCTCGAGCCCGGTTGCACTGCGGGAAGTACGATCTCGGCCAGACCGGTGCGGGGCCCGGATGCAAGGAGGCGGATGTCGTTGGCGATCTTGCTGAGGTCGAGCACGTAGGCCCGGAGGGCGCCGCTCAGCGTGGCCACGTCCCCCATCGATTGCATGAGCTGCACCAGATCCCGGCCTGGCCGCAGCTCCAGCCTGCTGATCCGGCTGAGCTCCTGAACCATAAGTCCGGCGTATTCCGGCTCCGCATTCAGCCCGGTCCCCACCGCGGTGCCGCCGATGTTCAGCTCCCGCAGCCAGTCCGCGGCGGCTTCGAGTTTTTGGCGGTGGCGCTGAACAGTCCCCCCGTACGCGGTGAACTCCTGCCCCAGGCGGATCGGGGTTGCATCCTGGAGATGGGTCCGCCCCGATTTAACGATGTGGTCGAATTGCTCGCCCTTCCTGAGAAGCGATTCCGCCAGACGGTCGAGCGATCGGAGTGTTGCCGGAAGGGTGGCCAGGATGCCCAGTCGCATCGCCGTGGGGATCACGTCATTGGTGCTCTGCGCCATGTTGACGTGATCGTTTGGATGGACCGGCTGGTAGGTGCCGCGGGAGCCTCCCAGGATTTCGTTGGCCCGGTTGGCCAGCACTTCGTTACAGTTCATGTTCTGACTGGTACCGGCTCCTGCCTGGTAGATATCGACGATGAACTGGTCCCGGTGGCGGCCACCCAGCACCTCGTCCGCAGCCTGTATGATGGCGTCCGCGAGTCGGCTTTCCAGACGGCCGGTCTGCTTGTGCACCACGGCCGCGGAACGCTTGACCCATATGACCGCGTCCACCAGCGGCGGGAGCGGCCGAAGACCCGAGACGGGAAAGTTTTCCACCGCACGCAGGGTCTGGATGCCATATAGCGCGGCCGCGGGCACCTGCTTTTCCCCCAGGGGGTCGCGCTCGATCCGCATGCCGGCTGTTTGCTCGGGTTGTTTGGCCATGGATTCAGGGAATGGCCGAATCGTTCAGGATGCCAATGACCGAATACTTCAGATCACTTGACCCCCTGTCCGGCTTCAGCAGTGAGCAGGCCACGAAGGTCGATGTCCTTCGGGGACAGCATCTTTTCGTTGGTCTCAACTGTTTCGAGCCGGGGCAGTCGCAGAAGACCCACGTGCACGCGGGCTCGGACAAATTTTACGTCGTCCTCTCTGGAAAGGCGAGGATGATCGTGGGCGACGAAATCCGGGTTGCCACCGCGGGAACTGTGGTGTGGGCTCCCGCCGATCTGCCGCACGGTGTGGTCGAGGCCCTGGAGCGAACCGTCATGCTGGTGGCGATGGCTCCCCCACCGGGCGTCAGCCGCCGGCCGGCTCCGTAATCTCGGCCGAGGTCCGTCGTACCAGTTTCCTGAGAGCGGGCCAACCGTAGATCCGCGCTGCCAGCCAGACCCCAAGCAACACTCCGAGGCCGTTGGTGTAAAAACGCCAGGCCAGCAGCAGCCAACCCTGATCACTCCCCAGGTCACCGGCCGCGCCGCCCAGAAAGCCAAGCTCCACTGCCCCCGCCCCGGACGGCGTGGGCAACACCAGCTGGCTGTAGAGGAGCGCAAACGAGCCCACCATCATCGGGCCCACTGATGGCGGGTTTGGCAGGGTGAGCGCCAGGACCGGCAGGATAGCCACCCGGGTAACCAGGTTGATCAGGCTCATCGGAACGCTTGCCACCAATGGCCACCGCGGCATCCTTCGCCAGTAGACCAGCGCGCGGCGGACCGGTCGCCGAAGGTGCCGCGCAAGGGGTGAGGTGACTCGGCGGGCATAGACCCACGCAATCAGGCTGACTACCAGGACCAGGACTACCCAGGGCCAGGCGTCGCGCGCTGCCGAGGCCAGGCGGGGACTGGCACTGAGCCACCAGGCCGGCGCGTACTGCCAGGCCAGCCAGCCGGTCGCCAAGATGATGACCGGCCAGGCCGCCAGCACCTCCAGACTGATTCCTACGAAGGCTGCGGGTGCGGGGACACCGCTGCGCAGCATCCCGGCGAGTCGCGCCGGCTCACCGCCGATGCGCAGTGGCGTCAGCGCGCAGGCGGCATCCCCGAAGGCGTTGAGGACAAAGGTGTCCTTGAACGTCATTCGGTATCCGAGTCCCTGTACGATCCACTGAATGCGCCAGGCCCGCGCAACCAGATCAGCAGCCACCAGACCGATGCAGATCAGATGAGCTTGCAGTGGAGTCATACGAGCTGCGGGCTCGCACCGAGGTCGGCATAACGGCCGGGGCGGTGCCGTTGGAGCCATTGCCGGAGAGTCCGGCCAATAGACGCGGCCGTGGCGGGATGGTCCAGGTCGCCTGGATGAAGCGCGATGCGAGGCCATTCGCTGCCGCCCTGGATCCGCCACCGACCCGCGGCTACCAGGACGGAGCCCCAGGCACGGATCGAAGTTCGAGCGCTCCACCGGACCACCGGGGACTCCACCCGGCGCCGCTCGGCGAGCAAATGGATCGAGCGGACATCCTCGATGAAGCTGAGACCTGCGGCGGCGGCTGCCCGACTGGTTGCTTCACCGGCAAGCCAGGCAGGCGCAACGAAGCCGGTAGGCTCGAGTCCGAGCGCGCGAAGCCGGTCGACCCCGCGCTGAACCCGCTCACCCGCTGCCGCCGTGTCCAGGGTGAGAAACTCGCCTTCGCGAGCGGTTTTGCCCCAGGCCCGCCAGTTGTCCCGGAGCGTTCGGGAGAGTCCTTCCTCGTCGTGGCGCTCGCCGTGCAAGACCACCTCCGCACCTTCCCTTACGCGCTCGCGGATCCAGGCCAGAAACCCCGGATGATCTTCCAGTGGCCACTGGCCATGCCAGTTGGGCACGATCAAGAGGGCGGGCGTGACGCCGTGGTCCGCGCACAGCTCCCACAGCCGAAGGACATTCCCGGCCAGAGCCGGCGTGACGTCGTGGATGGAGGCCAGGAGCATTACAGGTGCAGGATGCTGCGATACATCGCGAAGAGTTGATCGAACACTTGATCCCAGCCGTGATGGGCCCCGACGTAGCGGCGCCCTCGGATCCCAAGATCGTCCATCGAGCCGGTGACCATCCGGATCGCGGCCTCCGAGAGCGCTTGTCCGGAGCCCGACCTGAAAGTGTTGCCCGCGCCCGATCGGGACACTGTCTCGGCGACACCGCCGCGGTCGGCCGACAGCACCGGCGTGCCACTGGCCATTGCCTCCAGGGCGGAGAGGCCAAAGGTCTCGAGTGAACAGGGTGCAAGGTAGAGGTCTGCTGCGGCCATGAGGTCGGCCAGGCGCTCACGATCGGCTTCGAAGGGAAGCCAGATGAACCGCTCGCTTCCTGGCAGCCGCTGCAGCCGCCGTTGCGAGGGTCCCTGCCCTGCGAGTACCAGCTTCATACCCGTGCGGCGCTGTACCTGCGGCCAACTCGAAAGCAGGAGGTCCAGCTCCTTCTCCCGTGCGATCCGCCCCACGTAGAGGCCCAGCGGTCCATCGGGAAGTCCAAAAGACCGGCGAGTCTCAGCTGCGTACTCGCGACGGCGGGGATGAAACCGGTCCAGATCGACGCCGAGCGTCACCCGGTGCACCCGTTCGACACCCTCGCGCTCCAATTCGCCGGCCACGAAGTCGGAGGGCGCGAGCGTGGCCCGGACCAGGCGGCTCAACCGGCGCACGTAGCGCCAGGCAAACCGGCTCGCCCCACGCCGCAGCCCGCCGGCGGTGGTCGGTCGGGGCGCAATGACGCTCGGGAAGTTGCTGTGGTAGAACCAGACGGCGGGGACGTCGATGCGGCGGGTTGCGAGATGGATCAGCCAGGGAGCAAACCAGGCGCTGCCGACCTCGATCAGGTTGGGCCGTTCGTGGGCCACGATGCGGCTGGTGGACTGCGTCGCCAGCATGAAGCGGTACGGCTTCTGGGTTGGTACTGATGGTCCATGCAGCCGGTAGCAGCGGACTCCAGCACTCTCGTGAATGGAATCCCGGGCACCCGGCACTACCAGCACCTGCCTCAGATCGGGGCGGCGTTCGACATAGCGGGCCTTCTCCAGGAGATAGGTGCGAACTCCGCCGGTCGTCTCGCCGAAAAACTCGGAAATATCGAGCACGCCAAATGCCTGGTCCCGAAGTCGAGGCGGGAGAGAGCTCCGGGAAATGTTCAGCGGAGTCTGCCCCTCGGTCTCGGAGAAGAGGTCCCGATCGGGGGCGGTGAGGAGCGCCGGGTCAGTCAGAGCAGTCACCGAGCGGATAGATCGTGCCGCAGTTGCTGCACGGATTCTTGCAGCCGGGCACGCTGGGGCTCACCGGGAAACCGCAACGGATGCATGTCAGGGGGTCAGTGGGTAGGCGGGTAAGCGGGTAAGCGGGTGGACCGGATCGGCTGCCACCGGCTAGTGGCGCCGGACGGGGACGCGTACCCGCGTACCCCCTTACCCGCTTACCCAATTCGATATGCTCCGGTGAGGAACGGATTGGTAAGCCGTTCGACCCCGATGGTGGTTTTTGGTCCGTGGCCGCTGTGTACCACGGTCGAGTCCGGCAACGAGAGGAACTCCGATTGAATGGTGGCCATCAGAGTGGCGGCATCGCCCCCAGGCAAGTCCGTGCGGCCCACCGATCCGTTGAAGAGTACATCGCCCCCGAAGACCATCCCCGCACCTACAAAGCTGACGCTCCCCGGTGAGTGTCCGGGGGTACCGCGAACCTCGAAACCATGCTGGCCGATGCGAAGCACCTGCCCGACGGTGAGCTCCACCTGGGGCGCGGGAGGAGCCTCCAAACGCATACCTACCCAGCCGCCGTAGGCGGGCAGAGCGTCGTACAAGGGACGGTCGAGCGGATGCAAATGGATCGGGGCACCGGTGGCAGTGTGTACCGCGCCGACTCCCATGATGTGGTCGAGATGGGCGTGGGTGAGCCAGATAGCCTGGAGGGACCAGCCGCGCCGGCCCAGCTCGGCGAGGAATCGGGCTGACTCCTCGCCTGGATCGATGATGACCGCCTGTCCCAGATCGGTGTCAGCAACGAGATAGCAGTTCTCCAGGAACTGCCCGTTGGGAATGACCACGACCTCCAGGCTAGACACCGACCTGGGCCTTTGCCGCAAGACGGCTCTTCCGCTCAGCGAGATACTTCTCCACTGCTATCGCCGCCGTAGTGGCATCGCCGACCGCAGTGGTGATTTGACGGGTCAACTGCGAGCGTACGTCGCCGGCCGCGAACAGTCCGGGGATGGACGTCATCATCCGGTCGTCGGTGATGAGGTAACCGCTCGGATCATGCTCCGCGTGCTGCTTGACCAGCCCGGTGTTCGGCCGGAAGCCGATGAAGACGAAGGCACCGGTCGCCGCGAGCGATGAGGGCTCCCCGGTAACCGTGTCTACCAGCTCGACGGTCTGAAGCCCGGCCGGAGTTCCCTTGAACTCACGCACCCGCTTGTTCCAGATCACCTCGATTTTCGGGTTGGCAAAGAGGCGCTCCTGCAGAATCTTGGAGGCCCGAAACTGATCCCGCCGGTGGATGACGTATACCTTCTGACCATACCGGGTGAGGTAATCCGCCTCTTCCACTGCCGCGTCACCGCCGCCGATCACAGCAAGTATTTCGCCTTTGAAGAAGGCCCCATCACACACGGCGCAATAGGAGACCCCTCGACCGGCATACTCCAGCTCACCGGGAACCTCCAGCTTGGTAGGCGTGCCGCCGGCGGTCAAAATGACGGCGGGTGCCTCATAGGTGTGTCCCAAGCCCGTAGTCACCTCGAAGATCCCGTCTTCCCGGCGGCGGATGGCGTCTACCGTGTCCTGCCGGATGTCGGCGCCGAACTTCACCGCATGCGCTGTCATCAGGTCGGCGAGCTGCCGTCCCAGGACGTGCTCGAACCCGGGGTAGTCGTCGATCCACTCGGTATTGAGCAGCTCTCCGCCTGGTATGCCCCGTTCGATGAGCACCGAGCGCAAGAGCCCGCGTCCGGCATACATAGCGGCGCACAGCCCTGCGGGACCCCCACCCACAATGATGACGTCCAGCTCCGCACGGCGATCCATACCTTCTCCAGCGTTCAGGAAACCCTTACCGTACCAAAATATAGAACGTTCTAGGGTTCCCGGAGGGGCCTTATGCTGCCCCCAGATGCAGGAGATTCACCGCGCCGTGGCACCTGGAAATCGTTCCCACGACGATGTCAACCGAAGTCCCTGGCGCACCGGCGGTTGCCACAGTGGCATTGGCTTCCGCCACGGCGCTCACGTCGAACATGCCCACCCCAAACACCCGGTGCTCGCACACCAGCAGGACTGGCCCGGCAGTCGGACGAGACCGCCCCAAACTCCGGGTCAATCCCTGCATGGCATCTGCCATCTCCCAGGTGCGGGGCGCCCGGGTGATGGGACAGATGGCAGGCTCGATGCAGTGAGTGGGACAGATCCAATCGGCGTAGGAGACGTAGCGGGTGCCGTCCAGGGCGGACACGTCGTAAGGAGTTCCGGGGCCGACCGGTACCGGCCTCGTCTCCACCTTCCGGCCCGGCCAGCGGCTTTGCGCCTGCCGCAGCAGCCAGTGGTACATCAGATGGGGCATCAGGGGTGAGGGTACGATGGTGTCGGCCGGTCCCTCCCCGGAATTGGTGACCTCGCCGGCCAGGAACTCGTCGAAGAAGTCGTCCCACTGACTGACGAGCAGAGCCCGGTCGTCACCGGACCCGATCTCCCGCGCAAAGCGACAGTCAGGATCCCGATCCACCACCAGCAGCCGGCGATACTCGGCCCGTCCCCGCTCGGCCGCACGTATCAACTGGCCGGCGTAGAAGGTGCCGTAGCAGCCCCCGCCAATGATGACGATGTCGCGAAAAAGAACCCTACTTGATGAACCGTCCACCGTCGACCACCAGGATCTCCCCTGTGACGAAATCTCCCCCCTCGAGAAGGTATAACAGGGCGGCGATCACGTCGGCGGGGCTGCCCAGGCGGCGGAGCGGCGTAGAACGGGCCAGCCGCTCGCGCTCGTCCGCGGAGTAGTCTTCGGGAACCAGTACCGCTCCCGGCGCTATGGCGTTGACGGTTACATCGGGGGCGAGACTCAGAGCCAGCACCTTGGTGAGCATTACCACTCCGGCCTTACTGATAGAGTGGGCGACAAAGCCGGGCCACGGCTCCAGTCCAGCGAGATCGGCGAGGTTGACCACCTTCCCCTTGGCGGATCGGAGCGCCGGTGCCGCGCCCTGGGTGCAGAAGAACACGGCTCGCAGGTTGAGGGCATGAATGGCGTCCCATTGCGCGGGGGTGGTTTGCTCCAAGTCCAACCGATGCATCACGGCTGCTGAGTTGACCAGCACGTCGAGCCGGCCGAACTGCGCCGCAACCCGTTCTGGCAGGGCACGCGCCGCTGCGGCATCGGTCAGGTCGGCCTCGAAGCAGGCCGCCTTTCCTCCGCGTTGCCGAACCTGGGCCTCCAGCTCCCGAGCCCCCTCGGCCGAGGCATGGTGATGGATAGCAAGCGTCATCCCCCGATCGGCTAGCGCCTCCGCCATGGCACGCCCGAGCCGCCGCCCGGCACCGGTCACCAGGGCGACCCTGTCGTGCAGCTGCATTAAACCCGGGAGCTCGCCGGAGCGACGGGAAGGATGTGTCCGGTCTGAGAGGAGGTGGGGCTGGCGAGGGACATTACGCCGTCGGTGATCTCTTCCATCTCGACATACCGGACTTCGCCGTTACCAACCGCGGCAAGGTTATCGACCGTGCGTACCATGGCCGGCGCTATGGCATTCACCCGGACCTGACGGTCCCGCAGCTCCAGCGCCAGGCTCTGGGTGAATCCTGCTACCGCAGCCTTGGCCGCGCTGTACACGGCCATTGGGGCCTGGGGCTCGAAATAGGCAATCGAGGTGAAATTGACGATGCAGCCTTTGGTGCGGCTGAGTGCCGGGATGGCGGCCTGGGATACCAGGATAGTGGTCTTGAGATTGATGGCGATCTCGCGATCGATGTCGGCCACCGTTGCCTGCTCGATCGGCCCGTAGGTCGTGAGCCCTCCGGCCACATTGATCACCACGTCCAGCCGACCGAACTGCTTGAGGGCTACTTCGACCGCCAGGGCCGCGACGTCGGGCTCGGTCAGATCGCCGGCACAGGGGCGCGCATCGACACCCTCGGCCGCGAACTCACGGACCCGTTCCGCCACGCCGACCGCATTCACGTCGCAAGCAACGATCTTGGCTCCAGCCTTTCCAAAGGCCAGGGCCACCGCGTTGCCGATCTGTCCGGCGCGACCGACCCCGGTCACCAGGACCACCTTGCCGCCGAAGTCGAACTTCGGGTTCATGAATTCAAGCTTTCGAGCACAATCGAAGCTCCTGGCGCACCAGCCTGGGCGTAGAGCACCAGGCCATCGCGATCGATGAGGCAGACTGAGCGAGCGATGCCCTTGCCGTCCGGCTTGAGTGTCCCGTAGGCATGGCTGATCTCCAGCCCTCGGTCCGACAGCAGCGGAAAGGGCAATCCCAGTTTCGCGGCGTATGCGGCGTGGCTCTCGACCGAGGCGGGATTCACGCCAAACGGCCGGATGTCGTTCTGGGTGTAGCTCTCGATCTCGTCGCGCACGGCGGAGAGTTGGCGGTTTCAGCCAGGGGTGTTATTGCCGGGGTAGAACACCAGCAGGACTCGACTCTCCCGGAGCAGGTCGTTCAGCTGATAGCTCCGGCCATCGGACGCGGAGGCAGAGAAGTTGGGGGCTCGGGTGCCCGCTTCGAGCAGGGTCATGAGGCCACCGATCTGAGAGCCCGCCCGCGGAGCTCATCCAGCCGCTCCAACCACTCCCGGGGAACCTGTTGCGATCCGATCGTTGCGTGAGATACACCGGGCTCAGGATCGCCGTGCCAGTCGCTGCCGCCGGTGCGCAGCAGTCCGAACTGCAGGGCGATATCGGTGAGCCGTGCCCGCAGGTCCGGATCGTGACTGGGGTGCCGGGTCTCGATAGCGTCCAGCCCCTCGCCCTTGAGGCGCTCGATTAAAGCTCGGGTCCCGCGTTCCTTGAGATGGGCCACGGAGACTACGCCTCCTGCGCCGTGAACCACGCTGGTCACGGCAGCAAACGAGGGAAGAGTCTTTTCCACGAAAGCGGGACGGCCCCGTCCGATCCAACGGTCGAACGCATCGTTGGGGTCGATCGCGCCGCCGTGGCGCACGATCGCCCGGGCCACGTGCGGCCGGCCGACCGCGCCGCCCGCAGACTCCTCCAGCACGCTCTCGAAGGGCAGCTCCACACCGTGCCGCTGCAGCTGCTGGACCATCTCCTGAGCTCGCCGCATACGGTCCGCCCGGCAGCGCTCCAGAAAATTTTCCAGCTCGGGTGAGTTCGGTGGCAGGAAGTAGCCTAGCACGTGCATCTCGCCCCAGGGCGCCGCTACCGAGAACTCGCATCCGGCCACTACCCGCACCGCGAGGCGCTCCCCTGCTGCGAGCGCCTCGGGAATTCCGGCCACAGTATCGTGATCGGTGAGCCCGACAGCGTGGAGCCCGGCAGCGGCTGCTCGCTTCACAACTCCTTCCGGAGTCATGCTTCCGTCGGAGGCCGTCGAGTGCACATGGAGATCGATGGTCTGCGAGGAAGCAGTATCTGCCGAAGTCAGCGGCGGTACCCCGTTTCCGGAGCGGTCCAGGCCGGCTGCGAGTAGTTCAGCAAGTCCCGCAGCTCCTGGTCGCTCAACTGCCCCAGCGACAGCTCCCGGCTCTTGCTGCCGAGAGGCGAGTACCGGACAACGCGCCGCTCCCGGTCGGGACCGGTCCCCCGCGTAAAAACCAGGCCGAATTCGTCTTTCACGTACTGGGTGAGACGGCCACTCACCTCGACCTCCCACTGATCGCCGTCCACCTCGAGAATTCGTCGCGGCACCTCAGGCTCCGCTCTCGGGAAAGTCCTGCAGCCCGGCTTTGACATCGGCCATGAACCGGTCCGCATCAGCACCGTCCACGATCCGGTGATCGAAGGCAAGCGATAGCATCCCCTTGATCCGGATCGCGATCGTATCCGCGCCGTCCACGGTCAACACCGCCGGCTGCTTCTCGATGCTCCCGACACAGAGGATCGCGACCTGGGGCTGATTAATGATGGGAGTTCCGATGGCGGACCCGAACACTCCCGGGTTGGTGATGGTAAAGGTCCCTTTCTGAACTTCATCCGGGCTCAGCTTCTTGGTCCGGGCCCGCTCTCCCAGATCGTTGATCGCACGCGCTACTCCGAGCAAGGACAGCTCGTCGGCATGCTTGATGACCGGGACGATCAATCCCCAATCCAAAGCCACGGCAATACCGATGTTGATGTCCCGCCGATAGAGCGTGCTCTCTCCCGACACCGCCGCGTTCAGGACCGGATGCTTGCGCAGGTTGTCCGCCACCACCTTGGTGATGAACGCGAGATAGGTGAGACTCACGCCCCGCTCGGTGTACTCCTGCTTCTTTCGGGCCCGGATCTGCGCGATCCGGGTGTAGTCCACCTCGAAAATCGTGTTCACATGGGGCGAGACCCGCCGGGACACTACCATGTGATCGGCGGTGAGTTTCCTGATTCTGGACCACGGCTCGATCCGGTCGCCATCCCAGGGGTCTACCGTCGGGGCGACAGCGGGGGAGGCTGGGACGCGGGGAGGCTGGGAGGTGGGCGGAACCCCCGCTGCAGGCCGTGCGACCGGCGCTTCCCCCCCTCCCCGCTTCCCTGCTTCCCCGCCGATGTACGCCAGCATGTCGTTCTTGGTGACCCGACCGGCGACCCCGGTCCCCGGTATCGTGCTGATGTCCACGTTATGCTCAGCGGCCATCTTGCGGACCAAGGGCGTAGACTTGCGCCGGAGGCGCTCCTCGGCGGACTCCGCCGCTCCGTTTCCACCGGTGGCGTCGCCGACCGAGCGGGATTCCGGCGCGGGGGAGCTGCTGGCTGTGACCGGGACATTGCGAGAGGCGGGTGCCGACGGGGTTTCGGCAGGCGAGGCGCCACTGCGAGGCGGGGCTGAGGGAGCCGGAGCTAGGGGTGCTGAAGGTGCTCCGGCCGGGGTCGCCGGTTTGCTCGGTGCCGGGGCACCCGGAGAAGGCGCCGCCGGTGGCTTGGATTTCTCGGCGGCGGCCGATGCGTCGGTCTCGATCCGGGCTACGACCGTTTGCACCGCTACCGTTTGACCCTCCTGAACCAGGATCTCGGCCAGCACGCCAGCGCTGGGCGCGGGGATTTCGGCGTCCACTTTGTCGGTCGAAATCTCGAAAATGGGCTCGTCCCGCTTCACCGGGTCGCCCACCTTCTTGATCCACCGGGAGAGAGTGCCTTCCGCGATGGACTCACCCATCTGAGGCATGATGACGTCTATTTTGGCCATCGGAGGTCCTCGTTTTCTCAGTCGACCTACCCAACACTAATACCCCGCCAGCCACCTCGCTGCCTTTACGATATCCGCCGTCTGCGGCAATACGAAATCTTCCAGCTGAGGTGCATAAGGCAGCGGCACGTCATGGGCTGTGACCCGCTTGATCGGCGCGTCCAGCCACTCGAAAGCCAGATCGTTGATTCGAGCGACAATCTCGCCTGCTACCCCGCCGGTCGCGGTGTCTTCGTGAACGATGAGCACCCGGTTGGTCTTCTTCACCGTCTCCGCGATCGCCTCGTCGTCCATCGGAAGGAGCGAGCGGAGGTCGAGCACTTCCACCGAGAGGCCGTCCTCCTGTTGCAGCTGCTCGGCGGCTTCCAGCGCCTTCCAGACGGTAGCCGCGTAGGTGATGATCGAGAGGTCGCGCCCCTCACGCGCCAAGCGCGCCTTCCCGATCGGCACTACGTGGTCCCCCGACGGGAGCTCTTCCTTAATTCGCCGGTAGAGGTACTTGTGCTCGAAGAAGAGCACGCAGTCATCATCCCGGATGGCGGCCTTCAGCAGCCCTTTGGCATCACTCGCCGTGGCAGGATAGACGATCTTGAGCCCGGGTGTGTGCAGAAAGGCCGCTTCTGGGTTCTGCGAGTGGAACGGCCCCCCGCGGACATAGCCGCCACTCGGGCCGCGCACGACCATCGGACAGGGAAGAAAGGCGCGGTAGCGGGCCGTGGCCACATAGTTGGTGAGCATGTCGTAGGCGCAGGAGATGAAGTCGATGAACTGCATCTCACACACCGGCCGCATTCCCATGTGTGCCGCCCCGGCTGCCGCCCCGACGATCGCCGCCTCAGACAGTGGCGTGTCGATCACCCGTTGCTCCCCGAAGCGCGTCTGCAGTCCCTCGGTCACCTTGAACGCACCGCCATAGGCGCCAATGTCCTCGCCCAGGCAGATCACCTCGGAGTCCCGCTCCATCTCCTCGAAGAGTCCCTGCCGAATGGCCTCGAGGTACGTGGTCTCAGCCATCGTGGGTCCCCCAGCTGGAAGGACGCTCGTGGCGATCCACCGCGGAGCGTACGCCCTCCCGGAACCAGAGCGTGGCAATCTCGGCCGGATCGGCATAGACACCACGGAGTGAGTCGCGCGGCGCCGGCGCCGGCGATGCTTCGGCCTGGTCAGTCGCCTGATCGACTTCTTCCTGTACCCGGGTATCGATCCGGCTCAGCTCCTCCTGGCTCACGCCGTACCGGGAGGCCAGCTCGCGGCTGTACCGATCCAACGGATCGTTCTCCCGGGCCCAGCGCTCGATCTCACCGGCGGGGACATAGGACTGGTTGTCGTGCTCCGCGTGGCCCTTCCGGCGGTACGTCACCAGCTCCACGAGCGTAACGCCGCCCCCAGCCCGGGCGCGATCGACGGCTTCCTTGGTCACCTGGTAGGTGGCCACCACGTCATTTCCATCCGCCCGAACTCCCGGCACGCCGTACCCGATCGCCTTGTCCTTGAAGCTGGTACACGCCGTCTGTTTGCTGGTCGGAGTGGAGTACGCGTACCCGTTGTTCTCGACGATGACCACCAGGGGACACCGCTGCACCGCGGCGAAGTTGATCCCCTCATGGAAGGCACCGGTCGAGGTCGCACCGTCCCCGACGTACACCAGGCCGACCCGGGACTGCCCCCGGAGCTTGAAGGAGAGAGTGACGCCGGCCATTACCGGCACCATGTCGCCCAGATGAGAGATTTGCCCGATGAACCCGCGGACCGTGTCGCCGAAGTGGATATTGAGCTCGCGTCCTCGGGTTGGCGAATCACCCTTGGCCATGTACTGCCGCAGGATCTCCACCGGAGTGGCCCCCTGCACCAGCATCGAGCCCAGATTCCGGATCAGGGGTGAGAGTACGTCGCCCTTGGAGCGGTCCAACGCATACGCCGAGCCGACGGCGTCCGCCTCCTGGCCCAGCGAGCGGAACAGCCCTCCCACCACCTTGGTCTGGCGATACAGATTGACCAGCCGCTCCTCGAGCGACCGGGTGAGCCGCATGTAATAGTAGAGCTCGAGCAGCTGTTCGCGGGTGAGACCCGGGAGCTTCGCCGGGTTGGATGCGGGAGGGCTGGTGACAGCCATGTCGTTCCTGTAGGAGGTCGAATGGTCCGGGCAGGAAGATCGACCGCCCAGATGACAGAATCAAGCGGGGGAGAGCGGCAGTGTAGAGAGGAATCGGGGTGCGCGCCGATGCTTCGTCGCCTGCTCGAAGCCATAAGCGATTCTAATCAAGACCGGCTCGCTCCAGGCTCGTCCAAAGAAGGACAGGTTCACCGGCAGGCCTTGCACCAAGCCCATCGGCACACTGACGCTGGGGTAACCCGCCACGGCCGCCGGGGTGGAGCTGCCGCCGGTGAAATGATCTCCATTCACCAGGTCGGTGGGCCAGGCAGGGTTACCCGTAGGGGCCACCAGCGCATCCAGCCGGTGTCGCTTCATGACAGCGTCAACCCCGATTTCTCGGGACATTCGCCGACAACGGCGGAGCGCCTTGCGATATCCGGCTGAGCTCAGGGGTCCCTTCCGTTGAGCCTCCAGGAACAGCTCCTGGCCGAAGAACGGCATCTCGCGATCGGCGTGCTGCTGATTGAATTCGATGACGTCCTGCAGACTCCTCACCGGGGCGCGAGGCCCCAACTCCGACAGATAGCTTGCCAGATCGGCCTTGAACTCGTAGAGCAGCACCTCGAGCTCGGCGTCGTCGTACTCGCCGGCATGCGGAATATCGGCGGGGTCGACCAGGACGGCGCCTTCCTGCCGGAGCAGCCGTAATGCCTCCTCCGCCAGCCGGTCGGTCGCATCGCTATATCCGAAGAACTTGGCTCGAGCCACGCCGATTCGGGCATTCCTGAGGCCCTTGGGGTCCAGGAACCTGCTGTAATCCCGCTCGACATGTCCGGCCGACACCGCCGTGGCGTCGTCGCGGGGATCCGCCCCGGCCATGGCGCCGAGCAGAATTGCGGCATCCCCTACCGTACGGCAGAGTGGGCCGGCCGTGTCCTGGGTGTGGGAGATCGGGATGATGCCGGCCCGGCTCACCAGCCCAACCGTCGGCTTGATTCCGACGATCCCCGTGGCCGAGGCCGGACAAACGATCGAGCCGTCCGTCTCGGTGCCCACCGCCACGGCCCCAAGGTTGGCGGAAACCGCCACCGCAGAACCCGAGCTCGAGCCGCACGGGTTTCGGTCCAGTACAAAGGGGTTCCGGCATTGTCCCCCGCGGGCGCTCCAGCCGCTGCTCGAGTGGGTGGAACGGATATTGGCCCATTCACTCATGTTGGCCTTGGCCAGCAGCACCGCGCCAGCAGCGCGCAGGCGGGCTGCCACTCCGGAGTCCCGTGGCGCTATCGAACCTTCCAACGCGAGCGACCCGGCAGTGGTAGTCATCCGATCGGCGGTATCGATGTTGTCCTTCAGGATGACCGGAATACCATGCAGCGGACCACGGGAGCCCTTCGACTGCCGCTCTCGGTCCAGACTGTCCGCCAGCTCGAGAGCCTCAGGGTTGGTCTCGATGATGCTGCGGAGAGTGGGCCCCTTTCGGTCCAGCTCCGGGATGCGTTGCAGGTAATACTGGGTAAGCCCGCGGGAGGAGAGCCGGCCCGCCTGCATCTCGGCCTGAATTGTCGTGATAGTTGCCTCCTCAAAATCGAACGGCTCCAGCCTCGCAATTGCGGTGCGAGAATGGAGCCATTCCGAGGCAGCCAACTTCCGGGCAATGCCGCTTGCAGTCAGGCTCAGCAGCGCTGCCCGACCCACGAAGGCGCGCCGGTCGAGGGGGGAGCCTATGCCTTCACCGCCACGGGACGGCGACTCTCCGCCCGTTGCGGCTCGGCTTCGATCCGCATCCCGTAGAATGACCGGTGGACGAAGACCAGCGCCGCAAGGAAGAACGCGATCGCCAGCACCCGGCTTAGGGTGCTGGAGCCCCCGGCACTGAGATACACGCCCAGCTCCACCGCGAGCAGCCCGAACAGCGTGGTGAACTTGATCACCGGGTTCATGGCCACTGATGAGGTGTCCTTGAATGGATCCCCCACGGTATCTCCCACCACCGACGCGGCGTGCAACTCGGTGCCTTTCATCTTGAGCTCAGTCTCCACGATCTTCTTGGCGTTGTCCCAGGCACCGCCGGCGTTTGCCATGAAGATGGCCTGGAACAGGCCGAACATGGCGATCGAGATCAGGTAGCCGATGAAAAAGAATGGCTCGATAAACGCGAAGGCCAGCGTGGAGAAGAACACCCCCAGGAAAATGTTGAACATGCCCTTCTGAGCGTACTGGGTGCAGATCTCGACCACCCGGCGGCTGTCTTCGACCGAAGCCTTGGTAACTCCCTCCAGCCGGATATTGGCCTTGATGAACTCCACCGCGCGGTAGGCGCCGGTGGTCACCGCCTGGGTCG
>CBFGTM010000048.1:0-26987 GCA_965652025.1 uncultured Gemmatimonadales bacterium | reverse complement strand
CGTAGCCGGTTCCGCCCGGATGCCGATTTCTGTGCTTCACAGTCTTCCGGCTCGACCCCCGCGCCGGACTTGAGTTAAACCGACCGCCTTACAGCGGTCTGCCCCCGGGAGCTCGAAGGATGGCCAGTCCACTCGCCCAAACCGAGCGGAAGATCCCTTCCGCCTCTGACACAACCGCACGCGATCCGCTCTCCATCCCCAGCGAAGTCAAGGCCAGCATTCGGGTCCTGGTCGTCGATGACGAACGGACTCTGCGGGAGAGCTGTGCCAGCGTGCTGCAGATGGACGGCTACAATGTCACCTTGATCGGCCGGGGCGAGGAGGCACTGGAGACGGTGCGGCGTCGCAAGTTCGACATCATTCTGGTCGACCTCTACATGTCCCAGGTCTCGGGTCTCGAGATCCTGCAAGCCACCTTGGAGGCGTACAAGGACACGATCGTCGTGGTCATGACGGGTAATCCCAGTGTAACCAGTAGTATCGAGGCGCTGCGCGCCGGCGCCTGGGACTACCTGCCGAAGCCCTTCTCTGCCACTCACCTGCAGGTGCTGATCGGTCGTGCGTCCCACGCGGTCATGATGTCGCGTGAGGCCCAGGACCTTCGGGTCCAGCTGATGAAGCAGGTCGGGCACAGCGACAAAATCGCCCTGATCGGAATCTCCCCGCTCTTCCGGAAGGCGGTAGACCTGGCCCGGAAGGTCGCGGCCACAGATGCCTCGGTATTTATCAGCGGCGAGAGCGGGACTGGCAAGGAAGTGATTGCCCAGTTCATTCACCAAAACAGCCGCCGGGCCAGCCGGGCGCTGGTCCCGATCAACTGTGCTGCTCTGCCGGAACCGCTGCTTGAGTCCGAGATGTTTGGTCACCGAAAGGGTGCGTTTACTGGGGCTGACCGGGACAAGCCGGGCCTGCTGGAGACCGCCAATGGGGGTACCCTTTTTCTCGATGAGCTGACCGAGATGTCCATGCCGCTCCAGGCCAAGCTGCTCCGGGTCATTCAGGACGGGGTCGTGCGACGGGTCGGTAGCGAGCAGCAGGACGCGGTGGTCGATGTACGGTTTATTTCCGCTACCAATCGCGAGCCGCAGGAGGCCGTGGACGAGGGTGTACTGCGGGGAGACCTCTTCTACCGGCTGAGAGTCGTCCCCATCAAGCTGCCGCCTCTGCGCAAGCGGCCGGAGGACATTCCTCTCCTGGCCAATCACTTCCTGACCTACTACTGGCACCGTCACCGGCAGATGGGGGACCGTCTTCCGCGCCTCAGCGAGGCCAGTGTAGCATTCTTGCGCTCACGCCCCTGGCGCGGCAACGTTCGTGAGCTCCAGAACGTTATCGAGCACGTGGCGGTGCTGGCGGAGCCGGACCAGACTATTCAGCCGAACGACATTCCGGTCTATGACGACGGCAGCGAATGGCCGGCGGAGACGGTTGCTCCCCCCGGCGTCATGGACGAGGCGTATCACCCGGCCAAGGATCGGGTGGTCATCCAGTTTGAGAAGGAGTATCTGACTCGCCTGATCAGCCGAGCGGGGGGGAACATGTCGAAGGCCGCGCGTCTCGCGAGCATCGACCGGACGACTCTGTACCGGTTGATGGACAAGCACGAATTTCAGCGGGACGACACCGGGTCCACGGCGTGACCTCAGAGACGCTCATTCCTGCTTCCTCGAGCGGGGAGCGCCGCCGGGCTGCGTTGGAGGCGCGGCCGCCGGTTCGCGCCTGGGATCCGGATGGCCCCGGCGCAGGACCGGTGGCCCCGGCGCTGTGGGAAGCCCTGCGAGACTCGGTGCTTTGGGCGGAAGCGGAGTGGGAGCGGGTGGTCGAACATGCCGCCGGCGCGGAAGAGGCAACCGCCCACCTGGCGCAGCTCAGCGCCGCCATCCGCCAGGAGGCGGTCGGCGGGCCTTCCGATCTGGGCACGGTTCCCCGCAACGCACTGTCCCGGCGCCTGCTCGGCCTCATCCGCGGCGCCTTTATCGACCGGGTCCGGACCCTTCCTCCACCGGACTCGGGCCAGCTCCTGCGGGTGCTTCACGCCATCGAGATTGTGGGCCAGCATCTGGAAGCCGACTGGTCTCAGCACTTCAATGACCGCCTCTCCGCTCCCGATGGGCTCGAGCTGGTGGTCGAGGTGGGTCACGACCTCCGCTCACCGCTCACCTCGATTCTCTTCCTTGCCGAGACCCTCCAGCGGGGACGCAGTGGGCCGGTGACCCCGGTGCAGGAGCGGCAACTGGGCCTTATCTACAGCGCGGCCTTTGGTCTGAGCTCTGTCGCCAGTGACGTGATCGAGCTGGCTCGAGGTGGAGACCGCCTGGTCGACTTGGACCCGGTTCCGTTTTCGGTCGCTGACATCCTTGAATCGGTCCGGGACATCGTGCAGCCCATCGCCGAGGAGAAGAACCTCCAGGTAAAGGTGACATCGCCAGGCACGGACTTCCGGGTCGGCCATCCGGTGGCGCTGAGTCGGGTCTTGCTGAACCTCACGACCAACGCCCTCAAGTTCACCGCGGAGGGATCGGTGGAGCTCACAGCGGTCGCCCGCAATACCCGCTGCATCGAGTTCTCGGTTCGGGATACCGGGCGCGGTATCCCACCGCAGTCCATGGCGACGCTCTTTGAACCGTTCCGCCGCCGGCAGAAGCCGGGTGAATACACCTTCTCGGGATCCGGTCTCGGTCTTTCCATTTGCCGTAAGCTGGTCGAAGCCATGGGCTCGGTGCTCCAGGTGGAAACCGCCCCCGGCTATGGCACCCGCTTCTACTTTGCCCTGGATCTACCGCCGGCCGGCGATCCCCAGTTCGGTTGATCTCCACCACCGCCTCCGATAAATTCTTGCAGCTAGCCCTGATCCGGTACCGGAGTGCCAGGCCCCGCCGGAACGGCCAGCATGACAACCGACTCGTGCAGCGGCCAGATTGATCCGGCACGAGTCCCCACATGGCCATCCGGCCTCGTGAGCTTTCTCCCGGTCCGCCGATCGCGCGTGGCTGTGCGAGAGGGCTCGCGCAGGAGGAGAGCCTGAACCCGAGCGCTACGTGAACCGACCGCTGATTCGGCCGGGCCGACACCTCAGTCAGCCCCCAGTCCATGCCCCACATGCCGCCCTGCTCATCGACTTCGACAATGTCACCCTGGGCATTCAGAAAGACCTGACCAAGGAGCTCCGTACCCTTCTCAACAGCGATATCATCAAAGGCAAGGTCGCCGTCCAGCGGGCCTATGCCGATTGGCGCCGCTACCCGCAGTACATCGTTCCGCTCTCCGAGTCCTCCATCGATCTCATCTTTGCGCCGGCGTTTGGCTCGAGCAAGAAGAACGCGACCGATATCCGTCTGGCCATCGATGCCATCGAGTTGGTATTTACCCGGCCGGAAATCGGCACGTTTATCCTGCTCTCGGGCGACAGCGATTTCTCGACCATGGTCATCAAGCTGAAGGAGTACGGGAAGTACGTCATCGGAGTCGGCATTCGGGAGTCGGCCAGCGATCTCCTGATCCAGAACTGCGACGAGTACTACTCGTATAACGATCTGGCGGGTTTGACCAAGGAAGTGGACACCCCTTCCACCCAGCGCGATCCCTGGGAGCTTGCGGGTGAGGCCGTGGCGCAAATGGCCCGCAACGGAGATGTGATGCGCTCCGACCGGCTCAAACAGGTCATGCAGCAGATCGATCCCAACTTCGACGAGCGCAACGCCGGCTTCAACCGGTTCAGCAAATTCGTGATCGAGGCAGGTCAGAAGGGAGTCGTCCTGCTGAACAAGCTGGACAATGGTCAGTACGAAGTCGCACCGGGACCCCATGCCAGGACGACTGCTCCATCCGCTGCCGCTCCGTCGCGATCTCATGGAGAGGCCGGACGGGAAGAGCTCGGTGCCGGAGGCCGGAGCCGCGAGGAGGGCGGCCGCAGAGGGCGAAACCGACGGGGGCGGGGCGGCCGGGATCGTTCGGGGGGCCGCGATGGTGCTCCCCACCGGGATCGTCTCAATGGAACTCCTCGGTCCGAGGGCGGGCAACACCTCCCTGTTCGGGAGGAGCGAGCCGATGGGGCGCTCACGCTGGCCCGCGCGTTCCAGCTGATGAGTCAGGCCCTCTCTGAGTTCCGCTCAGCCGTCGGTCAGGAGGCGTTACGGCTGCGGATGGTTGCCATGCATGGGCGGGAGGATCCTTTGCTCGACGCCGGCCGTTTCCCCCGACTCCTGCGACAGGCAAACGATGCCGAGGTGGCCGACGTTCGAAAGGTGGGTGACGACGACTACGAGATCTCTGCTCAACGCCCCGGTCTGTTCAAGCCGGTCCAGCCAGCCCCTACCGCCCCCGCGGAACCTGCTCAACCCGCCTCTGCTGAACCCGGTCCAGAGACCAGCGCGGCAGCGGGACGAGAGAACGGCCAACGCTTTGGGGTCCGCTTCCGCCGCGGGTCACGGGCTCCCAGCCGCGGGGGTGAGGTACCCCTAATCGGCGTGGTCCGATTCGAAGCCCCCGCCGAACTCGGCGAAAGACCGGTGCCGGAACTACCGCCCGCTCCGGAACCGGCCGAGGCTCCCAAGAAGCCACGCGCCCGGCGAACGCGCAAACCGGCAGTAGCCGAAGCCGTCCCGGCCGAGTCGGGGGAGGCTGGAAGCGAGGCTCCGCCGCCCAAGCGCCCGCGAACCCGCAGCCGGAAAAAGCCGGAATGAGGCAGGCGAAACGGGCAGCCACGCTGCCCGTTAGTTTTTTCAGCCGGCCGGCGGAGATCGTGGCTGCGGAACTGCTTGGGACAGTGGTCGTCTGTACCACGGGAGGGAAGATCACCAAGGCCAGGATCGTGGAGACTGAGGCCTACCTGGGATACGACGACCCCGCTTCCCATGGTTATCTCCATCGCCGGAATGCGCGGAACGCCGCCCTCTTCGGGCCGCCCGGCTCGTGGTACGTGTATCTGTCCTACGGAATGCACTGGTGCGCCAATCTGGTGTGCCAGAAGGTGGGTCTGGCCAGCGCAGTGCTACTGCGCGCGCTGGAGCCGATCGAGGGTCTCGAAACCATGCGGCGCCGACGCGGTCGCGTGCCCGATCGCGACCTTTGTTCGGGACCAGGGAAGCTCTGTCAGGCTCTGGGGATCACGCGGGAGTTGGATGGGAGCAGAATGAGCCGAAGTCCGGTCATCGTCCGGCCAGCAGATCGGTGGGAGGACAACCCGGTTGCGGTCACCCCCCGGATTGGAATCACGAAGGCAGCGGATTGGCCGCTGCGCTTCCATTTGGCCGGTTCACCGTGGACTTCCCGCAAAGAAACGGGCGGGAGATCTCGCAATCTCCCGCCCGAGTAGCTGTCGAAATTAGATCAGATCAGTATCCGCCGCCGGTGGCGCGCTCCCGAGCGTTGCCGAGACCGATCCGCAGTCCGGCTGACAAGGTGTAGGTAGGGCCTTCCACCAGCCTGCCGGTTCCCACATTGGCACCGAATCCCGACGACCGTTGGACCGAGGACGAGGAGGTGACCTGCGCCTGGCCGAAGCCAACGAAGCGGGCCAGCTTGAACTGAACTCCGCCAAGAAACAACATGAAGCCGGTCGAGCCGATTTCCTCGGCAGCCTGCTGGGGCCCGTCAGTGATGGGGTTTACCACCTGCTGGATGCCAACGCCCAAGCCAAAGTACGGCTGAATCGGTAACCGCAGCGGAAACGCCATCAGCGCGGCGGAGTACTTCCGAATGTCATCGAACGTGACGGCGTGGGTGGCACCGACGCCGTCGGTGAAGGTGGCCACTTCATCCGATCCGAATCCCTCTTCCACGGAGAGTAGCAGCCCGGTACGCCGTGCCACGACCAGCAGGTGGCCACCAGCCATCGGCATGTTGCTGCGATCCTGAGCCGGGGTTCTGAAATTCAGGACGCCGCCCTGGCCGCCGATGTACCACTGAAAGTTGCCGCCGCCCGGCTGCTGAGCCGGGAGCTTGGCTGCGCCCAGACCAAGGGCCAGCGCGGCAAGTGGGAAGATCCGGGTGACCATGCGCATCAGACTACCTCCGTAGAGTGTCCGCACCAGGGCTTTCCTGATGCTACCGGGCTCTATTTCGCGCGGTACGTCAAAATGCGGGAACTCCTGCTGGACTGCGCGGGAGGAGGGCTGGCAGGGACCGGCGGGCTCCCCGATATGTTCCTTTATGCCAATTACTTAGACGCTAGCCGCCGAGGCCCTCGTGCCCGTCGTGAGGGGCGCAGGTGCAAGGAGCGGGCCGGGTGGTTCAGATCAGTTTGAGCTGCTTCCCGATCTTCCGGAACGCGGCGAGCGCCTGATCCAGGTCGTCCCGGGTATGCACTGCTGAGATTTGGCAGCGTACCCGGGCCTGGCCCTGGGGGACCACGGGATACCCGAAACCGGTGACGAATACGCCTTCCTGGAGCAGCAGATCGCTCATCCGAATCGCGGCAGCGGTTTCGCCCAGGATGACAGGAATGATGGGGGTTTCGCCGGGAAGGGGACGAAACCCGAGACCGAGAAGCTGGTCCCGGAAGTATTGGGCGTTGTCCCGCAGCATTGCCACACGCTCGGGGTGGGCCTCCAGAAATTCGATACTGGCGAGGGCACTGGCAGCTACGGTTGGAGGCAGGGCATTGGAAAAGAGCTGGGGCCGGGCGCGTTGGGTCAGGTAGTCGCAGACCGCGGCGGAGCCGGCGACGAATCCTCCCGCCGCCCCTCCCAGCGCCTTGCCCAGGGTGGAGGTGATGATGTCGACCTCACCGATCAGGTCGAAGTGCTCGGCTGTGCCGCGTCCATGTTCGCCCAATACTCCGGTTCCGTGCGAGTCGTCTACCACCAGCACTGCATCGTGGTTGCGGCAGATCTCGACCAGATCGGGAAGCTTGGCGATGGCGCCTTCCATGGAAAAGACACCATCGGTGATTACCATCTTCACCCTGCGGTCCTTCGCCGCAGCCAGCTTGGCCTCGAGATCCGCCAGGTCGCCGTGTTGATACACCGCGCTTTGGCACTTGGTAATTGCCTTGGCCAGCCGGATGGCATCGATGATCGAGGCGTGGTTGAGCTGATCGCTGATCACCAGGTCCTGGTCAGTGAGGATGGTAGCCGGCAGTGCCTCATTGGCATTCCAGGCACTGACGAAGCTGAGCGATGCTGCTGTGCCAACCAGACGGGCACAAGCCTCCTCCAGCGCCCGGTGGATAGTGAAGGTGCCGCAGATGAATCGGACCGATGCCGTACCGGCGCCATACCGGTCCAGGGCCTGCTTTCCGGCAGCGATCACTGCCGGCTCATTGCAAAGCCCCAAATAATTGTTGGAAGAAAGAATGATGACCTCACCCCGATCCTCCATTCTGACCCGGGCATCCTGGGGACTGTCCAGGAAATTCAGCCGCTTGTAGGTACCGTTCTGGATGAACTGCTCGAGTTCGGTCTCGATTCGCTGGGCGAGAGGGTCGGTCACGTCGCGATCTCCAGGATCACCTTGCCGGCCTGGCCGTCCTTGATCACCTGAATCGCCTCCGCAATGCATTCCAGCGGAAAGCGGTGGGTGATTACCGGGGCGGGATTCAACTGCTTGGCCCGAAGAAAGCGCAGCATCTGGTGCCATGTCTGGTACATCTTGCGCCCGGTCACCCCGTACAAGGTTAGGCCCTTGAAGATGACGTCGGCAGCAAAATCGACCTCGGTGGTTCGGTTGGGTGTTCCCAGAAGGTTCACCCGTCCGCCCAGGCGGGCCGCGGCAAAGGCCTGAGCATGGCCACTGGGATGTCCACTCATCTCGCAGACCAGATCAACCCCGTCTCCTCCAGTCAGCTCGCGGACCCGTGCCACCACGTCATCGGTACCCGGATTGAGGGTGACCTGGGCGCCCATTTTTCGGGCCAGCTCGAGCCGCTTGGGGTTGTAGTCGCTCGCAATCACCAGGGAGGCTCCGGCGGCGCGAGCTACCCCCACGGCAAAGCAGCCAATGGGGCCACAACCCAGAACCAACACCGTGCTGCCGGGAACGTCCGCCTCGAGCACGGTGTGCACCGCATTGCCCAAGGGATCCATGATGGCTCCGATCTCGGTCGAAATGCCATCCAGCTTCATGATGTTGGAGGCCGGCATCACGATGTAATCAGCGAAGGCGCCGTCTCGATCGACGCCGATGATTTGAGTGCGGCGACAGAGATGAGCGGCTCCCAGGCGACATTGGAGGCAGTGGCCGCAGACTACGTGGCCTTCGGCAGTGACCAGGTCCCCTACTGCGAGAAGATCGCTCCCCGCTCCCGGACCTAACTGCGCGATCCTGCCGGCGAACTCATGGCCGATCACGACCGGTGGCTTGAGCCGGTTTCGAGCCCAGCTGTCCCACTCCCAAATGTGAAGATCGGTACCGCAGACGCCGGCGTGATGGACTTGGATTAGCGCTTCGTTCGGCCCGCAGGTGGGGACCGGCACGTCTCGAAGGACGATACCAGGACCTGCGGACTCCTTCACGAGGGCGCGCATGGCGGGAATATAGGGGACGGGAAAGGTCTTCCCGTCCTAATCCGCAAACACCGGTTCTCGAACGGGTTCGACTCTCACCGCGCTGATCTTGAACTCGGCAATCTTGGCGTAGGGATCCAGCCGGGGATTGGTCAGAAGGTTGGCCGCGGCTTCGCGGAAGTGGAACGGAATAAAAATCTGGCCTCGGGCCTGGCGCTCCGAGAGGCGGGCGCCGATCAACATGGAGCCGCGACGGGAGGTCACCCGAACGGTATCGCCCTCATCGATCCCCAGCTCCATGGCGTCGGCTGGGTTGATATCCACTACCGGTACCGGCTCCCGGGAGTCCAGCCCGGTTGACCGGCGGGTCATGGTGCCGGTGTGCCAGTGATACATCTGGCGTCCGGTGTTCATCACGTAGGGATACTCCTCGTCCGGAAGCTCCTCGGGCGGAACGTACTCTACCGGAACAAAGAGCGCTCTGCCGTCGGCGGTGGGGAACGAGTCGGCAAAGAGGAATGCCGTGCCTTTGGAGTCCGATGTCGGGACCGGGTACTGGAGCCCGGCTCCCCGGAGGCCGCCATATGTCACTCCGCGCCAGGAAGGAGTCACCCCGGCAATCTCCCGCATCACATCCTCGGGGCCGCTCCAGCTGGTCTCGAGGCCCAGCCGGTTGCTCAGCTCGATGAGAATATCGAGGTCCCGCCGGGCCTCGCCCGGCGGATCCAGCGCCGGCTCGGCCAGCTGAATTCGCCGCTCGGTGTTGACGTAGGTGCCCTGCTTTTCCGCAAACGAGGACCCGGGAAGCACTACATCCGCCCAGCGGGCGGTCTCGGTCAGGAAAAGGTCCTGCACCGCCAGGAACTCGAGCCCCCGCACCCATTCTTCGGCATGGGCGATATTGGGATCCGAGATGACCGGGTTCTCCCCCATGATGAAGAGTCCGCGGATCGGGCTGTCGTCCCGGGTCATCTCCGTGACCATCATGCCGTTCTCCAGCGACAGCGAATCAGGCGGTACTCCCCAGGCTGCGGCATACTCCGCCCGATTGGCCGGCTCGGTGACCGGACGATAGTCGGTATAGGCGAATGGAATGGCCCCTACATCGCTCGCGCCCTGCACATTGTTCTGGCCCCGGATCGGCATCATCTGGGCCCCCCACTTGCCGATCATGCCGCAGGCAAGGAGCAGGTTCAGTAGGCTGGCTACGATGTCGGTACCGGTAGCGTGCTGGGTCAAACCCATCGCCCACAAGGTGCTGGTCCGGGGTCCCCGGGCATACATCTCGGCTGCCCGGCGGATGGTGTCTCGGGGAATGCCGGTGAGCTTCTCACCCAATTGCAGCGTATACGGCCGTACCGCTGCCTTGACCTTCTCGAACTCGCGGGTGCGCTCGGCAATGAACGCAGGGTCAGTGAGACCGGCGTCAATAATGTGATGCAGCATGGTGTTGAACAGCGCCACATCGCTGCCCGGCAGCATTTGAAGATGGATGTCGGCCAGCTCGGCCAACTCAACCCGGCGGACATCCGCGACAATCAGCTTGGCCCCGCGGGCCACGGCCCGTTTGATCAGCGCCCCGAACACCGGGTGCGACTCGGTGGTATTAGCCCCGGCGATGAAGATGACGTCGGTCGCCTCTTCGATCTCCCGCATCGACCCGGAGGCGGCGGCCGTGTTGAGCGCTCGGTTCATCGCCGAGACCGAAGTCGAATGACAAAGACGGGTACAGTGATCGACGTTGTTGGTCCGGAAGGCGCCTCGGATCATGCGCATGAAAGCGTAGTTGTCCTCGTTGCTGCATTTGGCGGAGGAGAGGGCGCCGAGGGCGCGGGGGCCGTGCTGATCACGGATCCGGAGAATCTGCTGGGCGGTGAGACTGAGAGCCTCCTCCCAGGTGGCCTCGCGGAAGGCGCTGTACCAGCCGGCCGGCGTGGCCACACGGTCGCGCACATCGTCATCGTTTTGCAGCTGCAATCCGGTCAGCGGCGGCTTGCCCACCTGACGCAGAGGAGGCCGGGGCTTCTTGCGCTCGCCCATCTGCTCGATCGTAAGCCAGGGCCCTTCCCGGTAGCGGGGCCACTCACCGGCCCAGGTCCAGCGGCCATCCTGGCACATCCAGCCCTTCCGGATGAGAGGGACGGTCAACCGGTCGCGATGCTGCGGAAAGTCGTACCCGAACCGGCCTTTCACGCAGGTGGAGCCCTGGTTCGGGGTGGCCTCCTCGATCCAGGGTGAGGTCACCCGCATCACAGTGCGATCCTTCACATGCAGATCGAGCTGACATCCCACCGCGCAATAGGGGCACACCGACCGGACCACCTTGTCCGGGGCCCGCAACGCCTCGGCTCCGAACCGCTGCTTGGGGATGAACTCGAAGATGGCCCCCGTGGGGCACACCCGGACGCACTCGCCACACCAGGTGCACCCCGCGTGATCGGGGTCGCCATCGCCACCGACAATGATCTGGGCGTGCTCGCCCCGCATCCCTACATCGAGCACCCCGACCTCCTGGATGTCCTCACACGCGCGCACGCAGCGGGTACACAGGATACAGGTGCTCATGTCGTGCTGAATCATCACGTCGCCCGGCCGTTCGTCGCCGGTACGCAGGGGGAGATCGCGATGGGTCCGTACCGGCACATCGTACTGGGCCACGTAGCGCTCGAACTCGTTGCGCGGATGAGCCCGCCCGCCATTCGCCAGGTGCTCCCCGGGATATCGCTCCAGCAGGAACTCGAGCACACCCTTGCGGTTGTGGATGGCGGCCGGTGACTCCGTCTCCACCACCATGCCATCAGCGGCCGGCGTGGCGCAGGCGGGGAGCAGCTTGTTCTGGCCCTGCACCGAGACCAGGCAGACCCGACAGTTGCCGACGATCGGCAGTTTGGGATACCAGCAGAGCGTGGGAATCTCAATGCCGACGGTCCGGGCGGCCTCGAGGATCGTGACGCCGGGCTCGAATGGAATGGACTTACCGTTGATACTCAGGGTGGCCATGCGTGACCAATCGGAAGAGTAGGTGATCTGTTCGAGTCTAGGCGGGAAATTGCTGTGGGGCAAGGTGTTCGCGTGGCGACCCGCGACGCAGGACATAAGGTACAAACACCCCCGAACCGAAGTCCGGGGGCGTTTCCGCCGCTGAAATTAGCCGGCGCGGATCCGGTGGCTTGAATCCGCCAGTGACAGGATGACTAGGCCGCGCGGGTGACCGGGACTCGCTGGTGCCAGTGCTGTTCCACCGCATCCACATCGTCCGCCGCCCAGAGATAGGCCCAAAACTTCACCGGTTTTGGTTTCGGCGCTCCGCTGCGGATTACGATGCCCAACGGCTGACGCTGCATCAGGAGTGGCAAACTCGACACGGCATTTCTCCTCGAAAGGGAGCCAGGAGGTCCCGGCTCAGAGGTGCACCGTTCGTGCCGCCTGGAGCGCGGTTGCATCTCCAAGCAGCGTTGCGGGTTCCATCTCCGGCTGAGGGCGGGACGTGTCGGTCAGACGCAGACGAGAGAGGTTACAGCGTGTCCTCGGGACACAGCGGTTTGGAGAGCATCAGCCCCGGGGCAGACTTGGGGTAGTTCCCCCGACGCTTACGCTTGGGCTCCTCTTCCCGGATCCATCCCCCGTAGAGCGACCGCAAGGCCTCAGGCGCAATGGCCCGACAGGTGGGAAGGATGACGTGAATCCCGCCGGGGCGACTGCGGCGTTGTAGATCGAGGATGAGCTCGTTTCGAACCGACCCGGCAAGGTCGAGCAGCACACCAGGATCCAGCACGACTATATCGAAGTCCACCAGCGGGTTCAGGAAAGGGGGAATGGGATCGAACTGGGTCACGTAGCTTTCGAACAGGCTGGAGAGAGCCTCCTCCGCCATACGCGACTCTACTCGCTCCACTGCGCCTAGATTGCCGGCCAGGAAGGTCACGACGGCATCGTGGGCCGCCAGCAGATAGCTGTAGGGAGCCGCAGCGGTACCCACGAGCAGGGCAGCGTCCTCCGGCTCCAGGCGAGGCAGCAGGGGACTGAGCGGGCAATGGGGCTCGAGTCCCCAGTGGGTCGGAGTGCGCTGCGCCGCGCGCAGCCGCAGGAACTGTTGCCGCCATCGGCGATAGGGCCGGAGCGATAACCGCTTCATGATGAGCCGATCGACCGACTCGAGCATCAGCACCTCGGTAAGGACGAACTGGCCTTCCGAGGTAGCCTGCAGCTCGGAGGCGGCCTCATCGCCCAGCCGGAGGAGCTCGTCCCGGCCGATCGAGTTCTTATAGCCTTCGATCCGCTGGAGGATGTACTCCTGGTAGTGCTGCTTGTCAGAGTAAGGCGAGCGCCGCCGCCGGTTGATCTGACGGACCTGGATCGCCGTCAGCATGGCTCGACGTGCACCGTCACTTCATCCAGGTGGAGATTATCCCGAAGACGATCCTCGACCTGGTCGGCAATGCGGTGGGCGCTGGCCACGTCGGAACCTCCGTCGACCGAGATCGTGAGCTCCGCGAATCGGCGGTCGCCGGCACGCCGCGACCGGATGGCATACGCCGACATCACCCCGTTCACCCCTTCGGCTTCACGCTGGATGGTGGACTGGTCGAAGGCCCGCTCGTCTACCAGACTCGGGATCGAGCGGCGTAGAATCTGATAACCGGCGCGTCCTACCAGAACGGCAACCATGAGAGCGAGCGCCGGGTCCGCCCAGGCCAGACCCGACCGGGCCAGCGCCAGGCCAGCGAGCACACCCAGCGTGATGAAGACGTCGGTCCGAGTATGCAGGGCATCCGCGAGCAGGAGGTCGCTGCGCAGCCTCCGGCCAGCTCTGGTCTCGAACCAGACCACTCCGATGTTTATCACCAGAGTGAACACCAGGAGCGCGAGCGCGGTACTCGAGACGTTTACCACCGGAGTCCCGGTGATCAGCCGGGAGATAGCTCCCCGAACCAACTCGAAGATCGAGAGGGCCAGCAGCAGCGCGATGAGCAGAGCGCCGAGGGTCTCAAACTTGGCATGGCCATAGGGGTGCTCCTCGTCGGGTCCCTTGGCGGCTACCCGGACGACGAAGATGGCAAACAGGTTATTGGCCGAATCCACTGACGACTGCAGGGCATCGCCGAACACCGCCAGCGAATTGGTCCTGATGGCGACCATGAACTTCACGATGACGACGACGATATTGGCGACCAGGATGCCGCCAAGGACCCGGCGTACTCCGCTCGACTTGTCCCGAGAGGCTGCTCCGCTGGGCATGGTGCAACTTGGGAAGGGTCGGGTCTAAAGTCTAGAGTCAAGGCTCCAGCGACGCTCTTAACACCGCACCCTTCAAGTATCCCGTTTCCGGAATGGTCAACACCTCGGGATGGTCCTCGGCCTGGCCCAGCATACGTTCGAGGATGATCCGCCGTCCGCTGTCTCCGGCTGCTTCGCCCAGCATCGCCAGGAACTGGGGAAGCCGGACATGAAAGGAGCACGAGGCGGTCATCAGGACCCCACCCGGACTGAGGAGCCGCATGGCTCTCAAGTTGATTTCTCGATAGCCTCGCAGCGCCGAGGGTACCGTCGCGCGGGACTTGGCGAAGGCAGGAGGATCCAGCACGACCGTCTCGAAGCGGTGCCGTCCCCGTTCCAGGTCCCGCAAGGCTTCGAAGACGTCCGCTTCGCGCCACTCGACGTTGTCCAGGTTGTTCAAGGCCGCATTGACCGCCCCCCGCGCCAGGGCGTCGGCGCTGGCATCGATGGCCAGGACATGATCGGCCTGCTGCGCCAAGTGCAGCGCAAACGAGCCATGGTAGGTAAAACAGTCGAGTGCCTGACCGCCGGGAACGGTGAGCTGCCCCGCCAGCAGCCGATTGGCGCGCTGGTCCAGAAATGCCCCGGTCTTCTGCCCGGTCCAGGGTGCGGCCAGGTAGCGCACCGGACCCTCCCTGACCTCGATTTCCCGGGGAACCGCACCGTGGACCAGTTCCGGCTCCTGACCGAGACCCTCTCGACGGCGAACCGGAGCATCGTTGCGGAGCAGAACACCCTCGGGCTGAAACAGGTCTACCAGAGACTCGAGGATCACTGGACGCATGGTCTCCAGACCGGCCGACAGGAGCTGCACCACGAGCCACCGGTCGTAGCGATCCACCACCAGTGAGGGAAGGGCATCGGCTTCGCCGTGCACCAGTCGGTATGCCGTCGCGTCGATCCCGTGGCGGCGAACTACACAGCTGCCGAGTCGCTCCCGCCACCACGCCGCGTCGATCGGCTGCTCGGTGCGTTCCAGTAGCCGGAGCCGGATCTCGGAACGGGGAGAATGCAGGGCCTGCCCGATGAACCGGCCGCGAACGTCCTGGACTCGCACCAGGCCGGCTTCATCCGGTGCATCGAGCACCTCGCTGCGATAGATCCAGGGATGGCCCCGGACCCAGCGCTCAGCGCCGCGGGGCGTGACCCGGACGATGGTCACGCCCGATCGGGTCGCAGCACCGTAGCTCCGCGCAAGTAGCAATGCTTGATTTCCGACCGGGTACGGGCGGTGTAGGCGTGGACCAGCAGACGGATGCAGCGCGGCAGCGCGCCGGGAACGGGGATCTCAGTGGCATGGAGCAAGGCCACAATGTTCCAGCCAAACTCCTCCGCCGCCCGGGCGGGGAACGCCGCGTCGAGGTCCCGGGTGACGGTGAACAGGGCGCTGACGATGTCGTCGGGCTGCAGCCCATTGGCCTCGATCAGCGCGCGCAGCAACTCGTCGGTTGCGGCGAGAATTTCATCGGGATCATTGTGGTCGACGGTGGTGGCTCCCCGGATGCCATGGAGCCGGACTGAGGGCGTCATGCAGCATAATGTAGCGGCGCTGGTCCGCCTGATGCTGGTCACCGATGACCGATCGCTGCGGGGACGAGACCCGATCCAGGTTGCCCTGGCGGCGGAGCGCGGTGGCGCCAGCTCCCTCCAGGTAAGGCTCAAGGAGGCTTCAGCGCGGGAGCTGGTTGGACTCACCCGCGCGTTGGTTGCTGCCCTTCGGATTCCGGTTTTGGTCAATGACCGGCCCGACATTGCGATCGCCGCCGGAGCCGCCGGAGTACACCTGGGGCCGGAGGACCTGCCGGTCGATCTCACTCGCCGCATCGCCCCGGCCGGCTTCCTCATCGGGGCGTCGGTTGGGAGTGAGGCGGAGGCAAGCCGCGCTGCCGGCGCCGACTACTGGGGCATTGGGCCCTGGCGCTCGACTGCAACCAAGAGCGACGCAGGGACCGCCCTGGGCCCGGATGGCTTCGAGCGACTATGTCGACTCGCCGGTGGGCGGCCCTGTATCGCTATCGGCTCCGTGGGTCCGGAGGACGTGGCGACCGTATTGTCCCGGGGTGGCGTAGGCGTGGCCGCGATCTCAGGGATACTGACTGCCGACGACACCGAAGCCGCGGCGCGCCGGTATCGCACTTTCCTGCCGAATTCGTAGGCTGCCGGTCAGCGGCTGGCGGCACCCTGGCGGATCTGGCGAATTGCCCGCAGGTGCTCGCGATAGGTTCGGGAAAAGACGTGCCGGCCATCGGGCCGGGCCACAAAGTAGAGGAATTGCACGTTGGCAGGATAGAGCGACGCTTCCAGGCTGCGCCGGCTGGGGGAGTTCACCGGACCAGGAGGCAGGCCCGGGTTGAGATAGGTGTTGTAAGGCGATTTGAACTGGTAGTCCTTCTCGAACAGTCGCGATTTCCGGCGGCCCCGTTTCAGGCTGATGGCATACTGCACGGTGGGATCGGCCTGGAGCGCCATGCCGATCCGGAGCCGGTTGCGGTACACCCCGGCGATCGTCTCGCGCTCATCGTCCGCCCGGGCCTCTCCCTCGACGATGCTCGCCAGGGTAACCAGCTCCAAGCGGTTCATGCCCAGGCTGTCGAGCCGGGCATCCCAAGCCGGCTTCCATTCGGACTTGAACCCCTCGGCCATGATCCGGACCAGCTCCCGCCCATTGATGTCGGCGGGAAGGACGTAGGTCTCCGGGCGGAGAAAGCCCTCGAATGATGGAACGGGCATGCCCAGGATCGCGCTCGCGGCGCTGGCATCCCGCGCGGCGGTCACAAACGAGTCCTCACGAATTCCCAGCCGCTGCGCAGCCAGCGCGGCGACGTCCTGTATGGTGAGGCCTTCGGGAACGGTAAATCGGAGTGCGGCCTTCTTACCCTTGGCCAACATGCCGAGCACCCTCCACTCCGAGGTGCCGGCGGGGAACTCATAGACACCCGCGTGGACCGAGCGATCCACCCCTCGAATCCGGGCCAGCAGCTTGAACCAGCGGCGGTTGGCGATGACCCGGTGGGCGGCGAGGCTGTCGGTCACCGCTGAGAACGATGCGCCTGGGGGAAGGACGACGCGCGCGTTTTGAGGAGAAGCAGAACAGGCGAACAGAACGCAAAGAGCGGACACGGCCGTCATACGCCGACTCCAGCCCCAGACCCAGGAACGGTTCACTCGCTCTCCGCTCCTTCCGGCGGTTCCACTCCTTCCGCGCGGTTGCGGCGGGCATCCAGGAAGTGCTGCAGCAACACCGCTGCGGCAAGCGCATCCACGTCACCCTTTCGGCCCCGGGTCGACCCCCCCTGTTCCCGGATGGCGGTCAGGACCCGGGCCGTACTCATGCGCTCGTCCCACAGCTCCAGTGGCAGGCGGGTGTGCTCGATCATGCGGGTGGCCAGCTCCCGGGCGGATGCTGCGCTCTCGGTTTCCGACCCGTCAGCCGCGAGTGGGAGACCGACCACGATACCGGCGGGCTGGTGCTGGTCGGTGAGCTCGAGCAGCCGGCCGATCGGCAGGCGCTTTCCCCGCCGCCGAGTCAGGGTGGTGAGGGGACTGGCCAGGGTCTGGGTCTCGTCGCTCAGGGCGAGACCGATGCGAACCTCTCCCCAGTCGAGTCCCAAGATCCGGCCGCTGGCGGGAATGGTCACCAAAAGAGCGTAAACAGTAAACAGTGAACAGTAAACAGGGGCTCCTCTAGTTCCCCGAGCCCCTGTTCACCGTTCACTCTTCCCCGTTCACTGTCTTCATTGCGCCATGGTCGCGAAGAATTCCTTGTTGTTCTTCGTACGCTTCATCCGCTCCAGCAGGAACTCGAGCGACTCGACCGGCGGCATGTCCGCCAAGAAATTGCGGAGCAGGTAGACTCGGTTGAGCTCATCCTTGTCCATCAGCAGCTCTTCTTTTCGGGTCGAGGTGCGCTGGATGTCGATGGCGGGGTAAATCCGGCGGTCGGCCAGCCGGCGGTCCAGCACCAGTTCGGAGTTGCCGGTGCCCTTGAACTCTTCGAAGATCACCTCGTCCATCCGGCTGCCGGTATCGATCAGGGCAGTGGCAATGATGCTCAGGCTCCCCCCCTTGTCGATGTTCCGCGCCGCACCGAAGAACCGCTTGGGCTTCTGCAGCGCGTTGGCATCCACGCCGCCGGAGAGGATCTTGCCCGAGTGCGGAACTACCACGTTGTGAGCCCGGGCAAGGCGGGTGATCGAGTCCAACAGAATGACGACGTCTCGGCCATGCTCCACCAGCCGTTTGGACTTCTCAATGACCATGTCCGCCACCTGCACGTGCCGGTCGGCGGGCTCATCGAAGGTAGAGGAGATCACCTCGGCCTTGACGTTCTCCTCCATGTCGGTGACCTCTTCCGGCCGCTCGTCGATCAGGAGCACGATGAGCACGATCTCCGGGTGGTTCTCGCTGATCGCATTGGCCAGCTTCTGCATCAAGATCGTCTTGCCCGCCTTGGGGGGCGCCACGATCAAGGCACGCTGACCTTTGCCCAGCGGGCTCAGGAGATCGACTACCCGCATGGACAGATCCCCGTTCTTCCGCTCCAGCCGGATCCGGGCATCGGGATAGCGGGGCCGCAGATTGTCGAAGGCGATCCGATGCTTGGTCTTCTCCGGCTCCTCGAAGTTGACCTGCTCTACTTTGAGCAGCGCCAGATAGCGCTCGCCTTCCTTGGGTGGCCGCACCTGACCCATGACCGTATCGCCGGTGCGCAGATCGAACCGCTTGATCTGGCTGGGCGACACGTAGATGTCGTCGGGGCCGTACAGGTAGTTCCAGTCCTGGCTCCGCAGGAACCCGTAGCCTTCGGGCAGGATCTCGAGCACGCCTTCGCCCCGGATGACCGTATCCGAATCCAGGAGGGACTGCTCGATTCGGAAGATCAGATCCTGTTTTCGAAGACCCGAGTAGTTGGTGATGTTCAGTTGTTCGGCCAGAGTGTGGAGCTCAGCGACCGACTTCTGCTTTAGCTCAGCGATATCCACGGGAGGGACTCCAGAGCGAACGGGCTCGCGACAACGCGAGCTGGGACGGGGTGACTGTGAAAGTGCAAGATCCAGCGTGGTTGGACGGTATATGTCGAGCGCCCGGAGGGCGCCAAACTACCAAGTCGGTGTGGAGACGGGGAATTTCCTGTCAACAAGAAGCATCGGAAAGTAGGCGCTGGAAGGTGGCGAGTCAAGAGGCGGCGCTGGCAGACCGATCCGGTTCTATTGCGGAAGCTCCATGGTACAATGATGTTTGAATCAACAGAGGATCCAACGGGGAGGTTCCGTACTACTCATTATGGATGATTCCGAGCGTCTGAGCCGACTGCGTCACGACCTGTCCAATCCGCTCTCAGCGCTGCTTGCCGAGACTCAACTCCTCCTGCTGAACCAAGATCACATCGATCCGGAAACCCTAAACAGCCTCCGGGAGATCGAGGCGCTGGCCATCCGGATGCGAACCATGCTGCGCGAAATCTAGGCTGAAACCGGGAGCTCGCGGGGGTCGGGAAAGGCCTCCACGAAGGCTTCCACCGCTTGGGGGTCGAGCTGGGTCCCGGCCACCCGGCGGAGTTCCCGCATGGCATCGTCCGGGGGGCGGGCCTCCCGGTATGGCCGCCGGGTCGTCATGGCGTCGAACGAGTCTGCCACCGCTACGATACGGGCCTCGATGGGGATCCGCTCACCCCGAAGCCCGTCGGGAAATCCGCTCCCATCCAGCCGCTCGTGATGGGATCGCACGATGCGCAGCACGTCGGGTGACTCGTGAGCCAGGGGGGACAGCATCCGCTCTCCCAGCGCCGGATGCTCCGTGATCTGACGAAACTCATCCGGCGTCAGCGAGCTCGGCTTGTGGAGCACCGCCTCGCGGGTCCCGATCTTGCCAATATCGTGGAGCTCTCCGCCCAGGCGGATCCCGTCCAGACCGGCACCGGCAAAGCCGAGCCGGGCCGCGGTGGCCACGGCATACTGGCTGACTCGGATGCTGTGCCCCCGCGTGTAGGCATCCTTTGCCTCCAGGGCGCGCGCCAGCATCTGGACACCCTGGAGGAAGAGCTCCTGAATCCGCTGGGCCTGCTCCTGGACCTGCTGCTCGAGGTGCTGCTGATAAAACCGGTTCTGCAGCACCAGCGCCCGCTTTTCCAGGGCCCGCGCTACCCGGGCCTGGAGCTCGCTCAGGGAGATCGGCTTGAGCAGGAAGTCGGCGGCCCCCAGATGGAGACAATCCACCGCTGTTGTGGTCTCACTGATCCCGCTGAGCATGATCACCGAGCTGTCGGGGAATCTCTGGCGCACCGCCTCGAGAAAGCCCATCCCATCCAACTCGGGCATCCGCATATCGGAAATGATAAGAGGGATCTCGCCGGTCTGGTCCAGAACCTTGAGTCCCTCTCGCCCGCTGCAGGCCTCCAGACAGTGGAAGCCCTGGGCCCGGAGCATGCGGATCAGTGAGCGACGCACGCTGGGTTCGTCGTCCACAATGAGACAGTTCGCGCTGCCGGCTACGACCGGCGTCGCATCCTCGGTCTGTGGCATTGCGTCGTTGATCCTGGTGGGGATGATGGATGCCACGAACATCCAATCGGACCAACACTGTAAAAGCATCGAGCCAGAATGTCCACTGTCTGAGGTTTTGTCAGTGTTATGGCAGCGGCCGGGGGCATACCTGGGTAGGCTAAACTGCTTACTTTACAGCCATGAACGATTCCTTTGGAGCGCGATCCACCCTCAAGGTAGGTGGGCGGAGTTATGAGATTTTCCGGCTGGAGGCGCTGGCCCGAACCGGTATAGACATCAGTCGGCTTCCCTACTCGCTTCGGATCCTGCTGGAAGATCTCCTCCGCACTGAGGACGGCGTGACGGTGACCCGCGAGGACATCGAAGCGCTCGCCCGGTGGTCCCCGCGCAACCCAGCTACCCGGGAGATCGCGTTCACCCCGGCGAGAGTGCTGCTCCAGGATTTCACCGGCGTGCCGGCCGTGGTCGATCTCGCAGCGATGCGGGATGCCATGGCCGAGCTCGGGGGCGACCCCCGGAAGATCAATCCGCTACAGCCGGTGGAGCTCGTGGTTGACCACTCGGTCCAGGTGGATGCGTTCGGTACTCCTCGTGCCTTCCTCACCAATGTGGATCTGGACTACCAGCGCAATCGCGAACGCTACCAGTTCCTGCGCTGGGGTCAGCGTGCCTTCGATAACTTCCGGGTGGTGCCGCCTAATACCGGCATCGTGCACCAGGTCAACCTGGAGTACCTGGCCCGAGTCGTCTTCACCTCCGACGAGAACCCCCACGCCCGGACCGGTGAGCTACCCCAGGCCTACCCCGACACGCTGGTGGGGACGGACTCTCATACTCCCATGGTCAACGGCCTGGGCGTACTGGGGTGGGGCGTTGGAGGGATCGAGGCCGAGGCCGCCATGCTGGGCCAACCTGTCTCCATGCTCATTCCGGAGGTGATCGGCTTCCGGCTGGAGGGGCGGCTTCCCGAAGGCGCCACCGCCACTGACTTGGTGCTGACAGTGACCGAGCTGCTTCGCCGGAAGGGCGTGGTCGGAAAGTTCGTCGAGTTCTATGGTCCCGGTCTTGGCTCACTGGCTCTGGCTGACCGAGCTACCATCGGCAATATGTCCCCGGAGTATGGCGCGACCTGCGCCATTTTCCCGGTGGATGAGGTGACCCTGCAGTACCTCCGCTTCACCGGTAGGTCGGAGGAGCGGGTAGCTCTGGTCGAGGCCTATATGAAGGAACAGGGCCTCTTTCACACGGCGAAGTCCCCGGACCCGGTCTTCACCGATACGCTGTCCCTCGACCTCTCCACCGTCGAGCCCAGCATTGCCGGGCCTCGCCGGCCGCAGGACCGGATCCGGCTCTCAGAAGCGAGGCGTTCGTTCCAGGACGCCCTGCCCAGTCTCCTTCCCGCCGGCTCTGGCCCCCCGGGAAAGGAAGCTGCCAAAGGTCCCAGCCAGGGGCCGGCCGCCGTCGGGGTCTGGGGCGAAGGCTCATCCGAATCGCCTTCGGCCCGCGCCGTCATGGTCGAAGACGCAGCCACAGTGCTGGATCATGGCTCGGTGGTCATTGCCGCCATCACCAGTTGTACCAACACCTCCAATCCCTCGGTCATGCTAGCCGCCGGGCTGCTGGCCAGGAAGGCGGTGGAACGGGGACTGGAGCGCAAGCCATGGGTGAAGACCTCACTCGCGCCGGGCTCCAAGGTGGTCATGGACTACTACGAGCGGGCCGGCCTGATGCCGTATCTGGAGCAGCTAGGGTTCAACCTGGTGGGGTATGGCTGCACTACCTGCATCGGGAACTCGGGGCCGCTGCCCATCGAGATCTCCGATGCCATTCAACGGCGACGGCTGGTGGCCTGCGCGGTTCTATCGGGAAACCGGAACTTCGAGGGTCGGATCAACTCCGATGTCCGGGCCAATTACCTGATGTCGCCACCGCTGGTGGTGGCCTTTGCCCTGGCCGGCAGAATCGACATCGATCTGGGTCGAGACCCCTTGGGCCACGACCGGCAGGGCGACCCGGTCTATCTCCGCGATATCTGGCCCAGCTCGGCGGAGGTTGAGGAGACCCTCGAGTCCTCCATCAAATCCGAGATGTATCGCAAGAGTTACAGCGCCGTGTTCGCGGGTGACGAGCGCTGGACCAGCCTCGACGTCCCCGAGGGCGATCGCTTCGAGTGGTCTCCGACCTCGACGTATGTCCGGCGCCCGCCGTACTTCGACCGGATGTCGAAAGACAACCCTGTCGGCGTGGCTGAAATTACCGGCGCCCGGGTCATTGCCGTCTTGGGGGACAGCGTAACCACCGACCACATCTCGCCCGCCGGCAGCATCAAGAAGGACTCACCGGCGGGCCGCTATCTACTGGAGCAGGGAGTCACCCTGGCCGACTTCAACTCCTATGGCTCGCGGCGAGGCAATCACGAGGTGCTGGTCCGCGGCACCTTTGCCAATACCCGCATTCGCAACCGCTTGGCACCGAACACCGAGGGGGGTGTCACCACCTACCTCCCAACCGGTGAGGTCATGTCCATCTACGACGCCGCTATGCGCTATCAGGCCACAGGCACGCCTCTTCTGGTGCTAGCGGGGAAGGAGTACGGGTCGGGGTCCAGCCGCGACTGGGCGGCCAAGGGGCCCGCTTTACAAGGTGTCCGCGCGGTAATTGCAGAGAGCTACGAGCGAATTCACCGGTCCAACCTGGTGGGAATGGGAATTCTGCCGTTGCAATTCGTTTCCGGCGAATCCACCGCCACTCTGGGGCTGACCGGTCGGGAAATTTTCGATCTGGCAGGGCTCGGCGCCGCGATCGAGAGCGGCTTTGCCGAGGGACGCACGCTGACGGTGCGTGCCCGGCGCGAGGATGGCTCGGAGTTGACCTTCCCGGTCATCATCCGCATCGATACGCCGCAGGAGGTCCTGTACTACCAGCACGGTGGCATCCTGCAGTACGTGCTCCGACAGCTGCTCGGGGGCCGGCAGAAAGCGCGGGCCATTGGACCCGGTCCCGCCACCACGCCGGAGTCACGACCCAACGCCAGGAGGGTGGACGAGGGATCGAAGGAGTCATTCCCTGCCAGCGATCCACCAGCGTATTGATAGGTCCTGACCTATCTTCCTTATCCCTTCCTGACTTTCCCTCGACGGAGGAGCCCATGGCCAGTGTACAGGCCCGGCTCAAGGCCGAGCACAAGCGCAGGTATCTCGACCTGGATCCGACGGCCTGGTACCAGGTCGTTCCCATCTTTCCGGGAGTCACCCAGCGCATGGTGAATATGGCGGGGGAGCGGTTGGCTAGGATCGCGACGCCGCGCGGCTTTGTGACCTTGCGGGCGGAACATCTGGAATTTCGAACCGCTGAGCCCGGCGCAAAGACACCCTCGGCCTAGGCGGATTCAGATTTGGAGGCTGCCTCCCGGGGGCGGGACCGCTGGTCGAGCATGGTCCTGACCTTGGCTGCCAGAGTAATGGGGGTAAACGGCTTCTGCTGGAACGGAGCGCCGGGATCGAGCAGTCCCCGCTGCACCACGTCGTCACCGGTATAGCCGGACATGTAAAGGATCGGAAGATCGGGATCGAATAGGCTGAGGTTCTGACCGAGCTCCCGGCCGCTCAGTTCCGGCATGACTACATCGGAGATGATCAGGTCTACCGTACCCGGGTGCTGCCGCACGTAGTCCAGCGCTTCCGCCCCGTTCGTCGCTTCCACCACCGTGTAGCCGTGCTCTCGGAGCCCCCGGATGGCCAGGTTCCGTACGATCTCTTCATCCTCCACAATGAGAATGGTTTCTGATCCTCCCGTGGGGGTTTGAGGTTCGCTGTCGGCACCCGCCTCCGATGGCAAGACCGCCCCCGCTACGGGGAGATAGACTTTGAAGACGCTGCCCTGGCCGGGCTCGCTGTAGGCCCAGATGAACCCCCCACTCTGCTTGACGATCCCGTAGGCAGTAGACAGGCCGAGTCCAGTGCCCTGTCCGACCATTTTGGTAGTGAAGAAGGGTTCGAAGATCCTGGCCTGCACCTCGGGGTCCATGCCGCAGCCGGTGTCGGCAACCGCGAGCATGACGTATTGACCCAGCGGGATATCGACGCCGCCATGGCGCTCGGCGTAGGCCTCGTCCCAGGTAGCTGAGGCGGTTTCGATGGTGACTCTGCCGTGACCGGTCATCGCATCACGGGCGTTGAGCACCAGATTGATGAGCACCTGCTCCAACTGTCCCCGGTCCGCCCGCAGCTTGCCGGCGGCAGGTGACAGGCGAAGCTCGAGGTAGTGGTCCTCGCCCAGCGACCGGCGCAACATCTTTTCCAGGTCGGAGATCACGGCGTTGATCTCCATGATCTGGGGGCGCAGGAACTGCTGCCGGGTAAACGCCAGCAGCTGGCGAGTGACATCGGCGGCCCGGGTGCCGGCCTTGATGACCTCCTCAACGTCCTCTCGGCGCGGGTCTTCGGCATCGAGGGTCCGGAGCAGGAACTCGCTGAAGCCAATGACGCCGGTCATCATGTTGTTTACTTCGTGGGCCACGCCGCCGGCGAGCTTACCCGCCGCCTGCATCCGCTCCGCCCGGCGGAGGTGCTCCTCCATCCGTTTGCGCTCGGTGATGTCGCGATAGATGCCGCGAACCACCGCTGGTTCGCCGTCCTTACAGGTGCAACTGAGGTTCCCTTCGACGGTAATCGGGAACCCGTCCTTGGGCAGGAAAACCAACTCGACGTGGTCCAAGCGTTCGCCGGCCAGGACCCGCTCCAGCACGGCACTGTAGTGAGGCCGGCTGTCGGGATGCACGATATCCGAGAGCTGCATGCGGCCGATGTCGCTCTCGCCGTAGCCGGTTCCCTGCTGCCAGGCGTGGTTCACGTACAACAGGGACCCATCCGGTGCGGTGACGCAGACCAGGTCGCTGGCATTGTCGAAAAGGTCCCGATAGCGCTCCTCACTTTCCCGCAGCGCGCGGTCGGCGCGCTTTCGCTCGCTCACGTCTCGCGCGTTGAGGACGATGCCTCCGATGGTCGCATCACTGAGCAGGTTGGAACCAACTGCCTCCAGCCAGACAAAGGATCCGTCGGGATGACGCAGGGTGAACTCGATTGGGCTGGAGACACTCGGCTTGCCATCGATGTGCAGCAGCAGCTCCTGGACCGGGTCATGGTCCCGTTCGCTGATGAACGAGAGCAGCGAGGTGCCGATCAGGGCGTCTGGTTCGTGTCCAACTACCCGCCGGGCGGAGTCGCTCGCGTACCGAATGGTGCCGTCCCGGTCGACGATGATGACCAGGTCGGAGGAGTTCTGCACCAGGGAGCGAAACCGTCGCTCACTGGCGGCCAGGGCAGCTTCGGCGCGGAGCTTCTCCGTGTGGGCCCGCGACCGCTCCAGCGCAGCCTGAATAGCAGGGCCGATGCGGGCCAGATTGCTCTTCAAGAGGTAGTCCGTGGCGCCGGCCTTGAGGCACCCGACCGCAGTTTCTTCATTGACCGACCCGGTGACGATCAGGAAGGGAACACTGGGGACGCGCTCGCGTGCCAGCGAGAGCGCGGTCATGCCATCAAAGCGAGGGAGGGTGTAGTCCGACAGGATGACGTCGGGCTTGAACTGCTGCAGTTCCTGGAGATAGGCCTCGCGGCTGTCGACCCGGCGCGACTGAAAGGCAAGTGCCGCGCGCTCGAGCTCGTACTCGACGAGCTCCGCGTCCATGGGGACGTCCTCGAGAATCAGGATCCGGAGAGGGTCGTGAGGCATCGGCAAAATGGGAGCAGGAGCGGGGAACGCACTGCCGGTCACCAGCCCACTGGTCTATCTTGAAATCAACGTGAAGTGTCACCGATACCAGCAGTAAGTCAAGCTCCTTACGGCAGGTACTGGGTTTATCCAGAGCCTGTGATCTGCCTCACAGCCGCTTTCTCCAAAGCTAATTCATGTTGACTGGTCTCCACCCTAGAACCAGCTGCACTCCCGGGAGTTTCCATGCCGACTGAACAGTCGACCATCACTGATCGTACGGCCAATGGTCGCACGACAGGTAATGGCGGTAAGTCCACGACCGGAAATGGTAATAAGTCGAAGCGCCGGTCCGCTCGCACTATCGGGGTTCCCGGGTCGGATGTGCTCAACACCGATCGGCTGCTCGCGGTGCTCACCGCCGTCCGCAAGGGAGATTTCTCGGTCAAGATGCCGGTCTCCCAGGTCGGCGTGGCGGGGAAGATCTCCGATGCGCTCAACGACATCATCGACTTGAACCGGGAAACTGCCCAGGAATTGGAGCGGGTCAGCAAAGCGGTAGGCAAGGAGGGCAAGATCACCCAGCGGGCTCATCTACACGGGTCCGCGGGGGCGTGGGCGGCATCGATCAGCTCGGTCAATACCCTGATCGGCGATCTGGTCCAGCCCACCAGCGAAGTGGCCCGGGTTATCGGGGCGGTGGCCAAGGGCGACCTCTCGCAATCGATGTCCCTGGACATCGAGGGACGTCCCCTTATGGGCGAGTTCCTCCGGATCGGAAAGACGGTGAACTCGATGGTGGACCAGCTGAGCTCGTTCGCCTCGGAGGTCACCCGCGTCGCCCGCGAGGTCGGCACTGAGGGCAAGCTGGGAGGGCAGGCTCGGGTGAAGGGTGTCGGCGGCACCTGGAAGGACCTCACGGACAATGTGAACAGCATGGCCGGCAACCTGACCGCCCAGGTCCGCAACATCGCCCAGGTCACCACCGCGGTCGCCAATGGCGACCTGTCCAAGAAGATCACGGTCGACGTGAAGGGCGAAATCCTCGAGCTCA
>CBFGTM010000047.1:0-27713 GCA_965652025.1 uncultured Gemmatimonadales bacterium | reverse complement strand
ACCGTCTGACCGTCTGACCGTCTGACCGACAATCAACTACCTTCTTTCCATGCCCGATCAGCCGCGCCACTCCATGGTCTCCCAGCCTGGTCCGGGACCGCTCGAGCTCGCGGTGCGGCCCCGCAATCCGGGTGCGTCCTTCGAGCTGGACTGGGTGGAACAGGTCCGGGTCAACCGCAGCGCGGTGGAGCGGCGGGCCGCCACGCTGCGTACCCGGCGCACGGTCAAGAAGGAATGGCAGGCGGCCTGGCTGCTTCGCGCCATCACCCTGATCGACCTCACCACTCTGTCAGGCGACGACACCCCCGGTCGGGTGCGCCGGCTCTCCGCCAAGGCGCGCCGTCCGGTCCGGCTGGATCTGCTGGAGGCAATGGGTGCCGGCAAGCTGCCGATCCGCGCGGCCGCCGTGTGTGTCTATCACCAGTTCGTGAGCACCGCCCTCGAGGCCCTGGAGGGCTCGGGTATCCCGGTCGCCGCCGTCTCAACCGGATTCCCCGCCGGGCTCTCGCCCTTCGAGCAGCGCCTGGATGAGATCCGCGCCTCGGTGGCAGCCGGGGCGGAGGAGATCGACGTCGTGATTACCCGCTCGCATGTACTCACCGAAAACTGGCGGGCACTGTATGACGAAGTGCAGGCCATGCGGGAGGCGAGCGGCGATGCGCACATCAAGACCATCCTGGCGACGGGTGAGCTCGCCACTTTCCGCAATGTCGCCCGGGCCAGCCTGGTGTGCATGATGGCCGGCGCGGACTTCGTCAAGACGTCAACCGGGAAGGAGAGCGTGAATGCTACCCTGCCGGTGGGACTGGTCATGAGTCGCGCGATCCGGGAGTACCAGGAACGCACCGGACACCTTGTAGGACTCAAGGCGGCGGGGGGAATCCGGACTGCTCGTGAGGCTCTCGACTGGCTAGCCCTGGTGAAGGACGAGCTGGGCAACCGCTGGCTGCGCCCTGATCTTTTCCGGCTGGGTGCGAGCACCCTCCTCGGCGACATCGAGCGACAGTTGGAGCACTTTGTGACCGGCCGGTATTCGGCGGCCCATCGGCATCCGGCAACGTGAGGGTAAAGAGTAAAAAGTGAAGAGCGAATGCTTTTCACTTTTCACTGTTCACTTTTCACTCTCAACTCTCACTGATTCTCGAACATGGCATCCATCCCCGAGATCTTTCAGTCGATGGAGTACGGGCCGGCACCGGAGGCGGCGGGGCCGGCACTGGAGTGGCTCCAGCGCCACGGGCGGCGCTTCGGCCTCTTCATCGGCGGCCGCTGGACCGAACCGGGCACTGAGACCTTCGAGACGCTCAATCCCGCCAGTGTCAAACCGCTCGCTGCGCTGACTCAGGCGAGCTCCGCCGAGGTCGATCGCGCCGTGAAAGCCGCCCGGAAGGCCCAGCCCAACTGGTGGGCCATCGGCGGACATGCCCGGGCTCGCTACCTCTACGCCTTGGGCCGCCAGGTGCAGAAGCACAGTCGGCTGTTCGCGGTGCTGGAGACGCTCGATAACGGCAAGCCGATCCGGGAATCGCGGGATATCGATATTCCGCTGGTGGCCCGGCATTTCTACCATCACGCCGGCTGGGCCCAGCTCATGGAGCGGGAGCTGCCGGGGCGCGAACCGGTCGGTGTCATCGGGCAGATCATCCCCTGGAATTTTCCGCTGCTGATGCTGTCCTGGAAAATCGCGCCCGCGCTCGCCATGGGTAATACAGTGGTGCTCAAGCCCGCCGAGTTCACCTCGCTCACCGCGCTGCGTTTTGCGGAGCTGTGCCAGGAGATTGGGCTGCCGCCCGGCGTCGTCAACATCATCACCGGTGACGGCCGCACCGGCGAGGCCCTGGTGACCCACCCGGATGTGGACAAGATCGCGTTCACTGGATCCACCGAGGTGGGCCGGATCATCCGCACCGCCACCGCCGGCAGCGGCAAGAAGCTGTCGCTCGAGCTGGGTGGCAAGTCGCCCTTCGTGGTCTTCTCCGATGCCGACCTCGACAGCGTGGTCGAGGGCGTGGTGGATGCCATCTGGTTCAACCAGGGCCAGGTCTGCTGCGCCGGCTCCCGGATCCTGGTCCAGGAGGGAGTGTCCGACCGGCTGGTCGCCAAGCTCAAGGAGCGGATGGAGACCCTCCGGGTGGGAGACCCGCTCGACAAGGCGGTGGACATGGGCGCCATCATTGCCCCGGTCCAGCTGGAGAAGATTCAGGGGCTGGTGCGGAAAGGTGAGGATGAGGGAGCCAAGCTGTGGCAGCCGTCCTGGAGCTGCCCGCGCGAAGGCTGGTTTTTTCCACCCACGCTGTTTACCGAGGTCTCCCCCGCGGCCACCATCGCGCAGGTGGAGATCTTCGGTCCCGTGGTAGTGCTGATGACCTTCCGCACGCCGGAGGAGGCCGTCCAGCTGGCCAACAACACCAGGTACGGTCTGGCCGCCAGCGTCTGGACCGAGAGTATCAACCTGGCGCTCGACATTGCGCCACAGCTCAAGGCCGGCACCGTCTGGATTAACTGCACCAACGTCTTCGACGCGGCGAGCGGCTTCGGGGGCTACCGCGAGAGCGGGTTCGGGCGAGAGGGGGGACGCGAGGGGCTTCGGGAATACGTTAAATGGTCGGTCGGTCGGTCAGGCGGTCAGTCGGTCAAGCTCAAGCAGGCCAAACGCCGCATCTCGGCCGCTGCAGGGTCTGCTTCGAGGTCCTCCGACCGCCCGACCGCCCGACCGTCCGACCGACCGCCAATCGATCGAACCCCGAAGCTGTACATCGGTGGCAAACAGACGCGCCCCGACTCGGGGTACAGCATGGCGGTACTCGATGTCCGTGGTCAGCTGCTGGGCGAAGTAGGGCAGGGGAACCGGAAAGACATTCGGAATGCGGTAGAAGCGGCGCACAAGGCCAGCGGCTGGGCCCGAGTCAGCGCGCATCAGCGGGCTCAGGTGCTGTACTACCTGGCGGAAAACCTCGCCGCCCGGGCGGATGAGTTCGCCCGCCGACTGATCGGATTCGGCTCCTCTGACAGGGAGGCGAAGCGGGAGGTCGAGCTCACGGTGGAGCGCATCTTCAGCTACGCCGCCTGGGCCGACAAGTACGACGGTGCGGTGCACCACACGCCATTTCGGAATGTCACCCTTGCCATGCCGGAGCCGATCGGCGTCATGGGCGTGGTTGCTCCTGCAGAATGGCCGCTGCTCGGCTTCGTCTCCACGGTCCTGCCGGGCATCGCGATGGGGAACACCGTTGTCGCCGTTCCTTCCGACCTGGCGCCGCTTCTCGCCACCGATCTCTACCAGGTGCTCGACACGTCCGACCTGCCCGGCGGGGTGCTGAACATCGTGACCGGGGGTCGGGACGACCTGGCCCGGGTGCTCGCGGCCCACGACGATGTGGATGGGATCTGGTACTTCGGAAACCAGGAAACGTCAGCCGAGGTGGAGCGGCTCTCGGCCGGCAACATGAAGCGCACCTGGGTGGATCTGGGAGAGCGGCGGGACTGGTCGGATGCTCAGGTGGGAGAGGGTGAAGAATTTCTGGAGCAGGCAACGCAGGTCAAGAACATTTGGATTCCGTATGGGGAGTAGTCGTTAGTCGCTAGTCACTAGTCGCTAGTCCTGTCATTCGCAACTTTTGTACGAGTTCCGACCGAAGAGTGGACTTGGACTTGGAGTCCGAACTGGCGAGCAAAGACTAGCGACTAGGCGCTAGCGACTAGATCCAGCAGTAACCCTTCCCGTATGCCGTACTGATTAATGCGCACGCTGCTCGACTCGAGGATGTCGAGCAGCCCCGCCGCCACCACCAGCCCCGCCACAATGATGTCCGCCCGCTCCGCCGGAAGGCCCGGAACCTGCCGCCGCTGCTCGGGGCTCATTCCGCTCAGGGTGGCGATCAAGTCTTCCAATTCTTCCCGGCCGACTTCGGTCCCTTGAATCGGCTGGTTCAGGGAACCCCGCCGGGCTTGCGTCATCGCCGCTGCCGTCGCAAACGTCCCGCCGGAGCCGATAACCTGAGCTCCCGCCCACTGCTGCTCCAGCACCGCCTCACCCAATGCCGCGCGGACCCGGTCTCGAAGCTTGGCCAGAGGCAGAGCCAGTTCGGTCAGCCGGACCGCCCCGAGCGGCAGGGAACGGATCAACTCGATTCGGCCATCCTCGCCGCCGATCAGCTCGAGGCTGCCCCCGCCGATGTCGGCCACCACCACTCGAGGCGCGTCGGGAAAGTGGTGGGTGGCTGAACGGTAGGCCAACTCGGCCTCTGCCTCGGGTGAGATCGCCTCGAGTGGGATGTCATGGTCCCGCGCCCGGCGAACGAACTCCCGGCCGTTCACGGCTTCACGCACCGCGGCGGTTGCTACTGCACGGAGCCGGGTCACGCCGCTCGAGCGGCAGAGATCCCGCATCCGAATCAGGCTCCGTAGCGCGCGCTCCATGGACTCCTCGCTGAGCCGGCCGGTGTTTCCCAGTCCGGCCCCCAGTCTCGGCTGGTCCTCGGCTTGCTCGATGACTTTGAGGCCCGAAGCGGGATCGTGCTCCGCGATGAGCAGCAGGATGGTATTGGATCCGACATCGATGGCGGCGAGCCGCCCTGGAGGATTCACTTTCCGAAGGTCGTGGCGCTCTCCCGGGTCTCTCCCCGGTCCTCCGCGTGGTGCTTGATGGAGCGGCCCTCGACCAGGAAGACCACGTCCTCGGCGATGTTGGTGGCGAGGTCGGCTACCCGCTCGAGGTTGCGGCTCACCAGGAACAGCTCCATCCCGGCCCCGATAGTGTGCGGGTCTTCCATCATGTGGGTGAGCAGGATCCGGAACACGGACCCGTGCAGCGCATCTACCTTGTCGTCCCGGCGGCAGACCTCCCGTCCGCCGGCGGCGTCACCCCGAATGAATGCTTCCAACGCGTCGGACAGCATCTCCCGCGCCAGGCGGGCCATCTCGACGATCTCCGGCTCGGGCGCGATCGGCCGGGCCTGGAGCAGGCGCTCGGTGGACTGGGCGATGTTGACGGCGTGGTCGCCCACCCGCTCGAGGTCGTTGGCGATCTTAAGGGCGGAGGTGAGCATGCGCAGGTCCCGCGCCATGGGTTGCTGCAGCGCCAGCAGGTTGACACACTGCTCCTCGATCTCCACCTCCATTGCGTCGATCACCCGGTCGCCCTGAATCACCCGGCGGGCCTTCTCGCTGTCCCGCTCCAGCAGCGCCTCGACGGCGAGCCCCAGCGCCGCCTCGGCCTCGCCGGACATGGTGAGCAGACGAGCCTTCACATGGCTCAGCTCGTCGTGGAAATGCCGGTGAACGTCGAAGCTCATCCGAACCTCCCGGTGATATAGGCTTCGGTGCGCTCGTGCGCCGGCTTGGTGAAGAGCCGCTCGGTCTCATCGAACTCGATCAGCTCGCCCCGGTCGAAGAACCCGGTATAGTCCGACACTCGCGCCGCCTGCTGCATGTTATGGGTGACGATCACGATGGTGTAGTCCTGCTTGAGGTCGAAGATCAGCTCCTCGATCCGCTGGGTGGCGATGGGATCGAGTGCGGAGCAGGGCTCGTCCATCAATAGTACCTCAGGCTGGTTGCCCAGCGCCCGGGCGATGCAGAGCCGCTGCTGCTGGCCACCCGACAGGCCGGTGCCCGGCTCGTCCAGGCGATCCTTCACCTCGTCCCACAGGCCGGCCAGCCGGAGGCAGCGCTCCACCAGATCAGGCAGGTCCCGCTTGGTCACCAGCGCGTTGAGCGCCGGACCATAGGACACGTTCTCGAACACCGTCTTGGGAAATGGGTTGGGCCGCTGGAAGACCATGCCCACCCGTTGCCGCAGCGACACCAGGTCGGTGCCCGGCCGATAGACCGAGGTCCCCTCCACCAGAATGTCGCCCTGATGGTGGATCCCGGGGATGAGGTCGTTGAGCCGGTTTAGGGACCGGAGAAAGGTGCTCTTGCCGCAGCCCGAGGGGCCGATGATGGCCGTCACCGCCTTGCGCTCGATGGTGAAGTTCAGGTTGTGGAGCGCCGGCCGGGGGCCGTAGGCAAAACTGAAGTTCTCGACCTCCACTGCGGGATGCGACGGCAGCCGCGGGGCCGAACGTCGTGGTGTTCCCACCGCAGTCCTCACCTCCAAGGCATCCTCGCTTTCCCGTGTCTCCGCTGTCCCGCCGATGGTCATCCAAACCGTCCCGTGATGTAGGCTTCGGTCTGCTCATGCTTCGGAGCGGTAAATATCTGACGGGTCGGCCCGGTCTCGATCATGCTGCCGAGATAGAAGAACGTCGTCGTGTCGGACACCCGGGCGGCCTGCTGCATGTTGTGAGTCACGATGATGATGGTGAAGTCCCGCTTGAGCTCGAACAGCAGCTCCTCGATCCGCTGGGTTCCCTGGGGGTCGAGCGACGCCGTGGGCTCGTCCAGCAGCACGACGTCGGGGGATGGCGCGATGGTCCGGGCCAGACAGAGCCGTTGTTGTTGCCCCCCGGAGAGCGCCATCGCGCTGGTCTTGAGTCGGTCCTTCACCTCGTCCCACAATGCCGCCTGATGCAGGGCGCGCTCCACCATCTCGTTCAGCTGGCTTCTTGGCATCCGGCCATCCACCCGAAGACCGGCAGCCACGTTGTCGTAGATGGACATGCTGGGAAACGGAGTCGGACGCTGAAACACCATGCCTACTCGCCGGCGCAGCTGCATCACGTTGACCTTGGGCGCGTAGATATCGGTGCCGTCGAGCAGTACCCGGCCGCTGATCCACCCGTGCTCCGACAGCTCGTGCATCCGGTTGAGGGTGCGGAGAAAGGTCGACTTGCCACAGCCGGAGGGGCCGATGAGGGCGTGCACCCGGTTGGCGGGAAAGCTGAGCGAAACTTGTTTCACCGCGACGAACTTGCCGTACATCGCCGAGAGTCGGTCGGTGACGATGCGGACGGCGGTGGGCGCGGTGGGCGGGGCCTCCGGTTCCGGGGGAGCGCTCAGGGTCAGCTCAGGCATTGATGCTGTAGCGACGCCCGATGGCAAGCCGGGCGCCGAGACTGAGGACGAAGACCACGAGGATCAGCACCAGCGCCGCGGCCCAGGCATACTGGTGCCATTCCTCGTAGGGTCCGGTGGCGTAGTTGAACACGGTGAGCGGGAGCGCCGCCATCGGCTGATTCAGGTCGAAGCTGAGGTACTGGCTGCCCAAGGCGGTAAAGAGGAGCGGCGCGGTCTCTCCGGCGATCCGGGCAATGGCCAGCAGCGCGCCGGTCATGATGCCGGGCAGTGTCGTTCGGATCACCACCGAGAGGCTGGTGCGCCAGCGGGGGTAACCCAGAGCCAGCGCGGCCTCGCGCAGGGAGTTGGGTACCAGCTTGATCATCTCCTCGGTGGTGCGGAGCACCATTGGGGTCATCAGCAGCGCCAGGGCAACGCTTCCAGCCAGAGCGGAGAAATGTTTCTGCGTCGCCACGATCCAGGCCCAGGCAAAGACCCCGACGACAATGGAGGGCGTGCCGTTCAGCACGTCGGCCACGAACCGGGTGATCCAGGTGATCCGGCTGGTGGGATACTCGGCGCAGTAGACCCCGGCCGCGACGCCGATCGGCAGCCCGATCAGGCTGGCCGTCCCCACTATGATGAGGGTGCCCACCAGGGCGTGCACCACGCCGCCGCCGCTCTCTCCGGCCGGAGCCGGAGTGCGGGTGAAGAACTCGACCGAAAGGCTTCCGGCCCCCTTGAGCACCAGGTTCAGCAGGATGAAGAACAGCGGGATCAGCGCCACCACCACGGCGCCGACCATGAGCCCGACCATGAGATTACTGATCGCCCGCCGGATGACGCGCCGGTTCACAGGGCGCTGCTCCCGGCGCCCGAGCCCCGGGCCACTCGCCAGATGAGGAGCCGGGCCCCGGCGTTCACCAGCACGGTCACCACGAAGAGCAGGAAGGCAACGTAGGCCAGCGCCGACAGGTGGAGATCGCCCACCGCCTCGGAGAACTCGTTGGCGATGGCCGCTGCCATGGTGTACCCGGGCGCGAAGAGCGAGGCCGCGATCTCGTGCCGGTTGCCGATCACCATGGTGACCGCCATGGTCTCACCCAGCGCGCGCCCCAGACCGAGAATGACGGCTCCGATCAAGCCGGAGCGGGCGTAGGGAACCACGGCCGTGATGACCGCCTCCCAACGGGTGGCACCCAGCGCCAGCGCTGCTTCGCGCTGCGAGTTGGGCACCGCCAGCAACACCTCGCGCGACACCGACATCACATACGGCATGATCATGATGGCGAGGATGACCCCCGCAGCCAGCATGCTGGGCCCGTAGATCGGCCCCTGGAAGAGCGGAAGGAAGCCGAGCACGTTCCGCAGGAACGGAAAGGCGGTGGTCCGGAGCGCCGGGATCAGAACGAAGATTCCCCACAGGCCGTACACCACGCTGGGAATTGCCGCCAGCAGCCCGATGAGAAAGGCGACCGGCTGGCGCAGCTGCTTGGGGGCGAACTCGGTGAGATAGATGGCGACACCGAGCGAGAGGGGGACCGCGATCAGGAGCGCGATCAGCGAGGAAAGCAGGGTCCCGAAGATCAGGGGATAGGCCCCGAACTCCTCGGCGACCGGGTCCCAGGTGCTGGTCGTAACGAAGTCGAGACCGAACCGGTCGATGGCAAGCCGCGATCCGGTCCAGAGCTCATACACCAGAAATCCGAGCAGTACCGGGATCAGGACAGCCGCCAGGGTGAGGACCAGGCGGAAGACCAGGTCCCCGTAGTTGGCCCGCTCCAGCGAGATGACCGAGGTCGGCGGCGGTGGCGCGATCTCCGGTTCTTTCACGGCGGTCATCAAGGGAGTGTACGGCGGGACCTCGGGTGCTCAGTCACGACTGGGTAACGGATTGGTCACGGGCGCATTTACTTAAGACTCTCCCAATCGTTTCTGAACCAGCTCGATCACCGGCACCGGCAGTGGGGCGTAGTGCAGGTCGGCCGCCATCCGCTGCGCCGCAGGCCGGAGCATCCAAGCCAGAAAGTTGTGCAGCAGCCTTGCCTTGGTGGAGTCCGTAGGCGTCTGGTGCACCAGCAGCCAGGTAAACGACGCGACCGGATAGGAGTCGCGTCCCTTGGGATTGGTAATGCTGACTCGGAAATCGGTGCCCGGCCCCAGGCTGGCGCCGGCGGCGGCGGCCGACACGCTCTTGAGCGTCGGCTCGATGAAGACTCCTTCGGCGTTCTTGACCCAGGCGTAGGGCAGGCTATTGGAGATGGCGTAGATCAGCTCGACGTAGCCCAGTGCGCCCTCGGTCTGCTTCACCTGCTGGGTCACGCCTTCGTTGCCCTTGCCGCCGAGCCCGATGGGCCACTGCACCGAGGTGGCATTGCCGACCTTGCCCTTCCACGCCGGGGAGACCTTGGAGAGATAGTCGGTGAAGATGAACGTGGTGCCCGAGCCGTCGGAGCGGTGCACGATGTTGATCTTCAGGTCCGGCAGCTTCACCCCGGGATTGAGTGCCGTGATCCGGCGATCGCTCCAGCGGGTGATCCGGCCCAGGAAGATCTCAGCGAGGGTAGGACCATCCAGCTTGAGGGCGGTCTTGCCGATGGAGGGCAGGTTATAGGTGGCTACCACCGCACCGAGCACAGTGGGCACATGAAGCGCGTTTCCCTTCACGGCCTTGACCTGATCATCGGTCATCGGGGCATCGCTGGCCCCGAAATCCACCGTGCCCTCGGTGAACTGCCGAATTCCTCCGCCGGAGCCGATGGACTGGTAGTTGATGCGGACACCGGTCTCCTTGGCGTAGGCATCGAACCACTTGGTGTAGATCGGATTGGGGAAGGTAGCGCCGGCGCCGGTGAGGTCTGCTCCAGCTGCGGCTGACTGGCGTTCACGGCCTTGCTGCTGGTTTGCCGGCCGATCGCGTGAGCCGCAGCCCAGCACGGCCAGGAGCAGAAGAGGAGGGTTGGCTCTCATGATGCGGCTCCGCAAAGAGCTCCGCATGAAGGCACGAAGGACATTCAAAGATAGTGTCCTGCGTGCCTTCGGGGAGATCTCTTATCGCGCCGCGAGTGGCTTACCGCCCGCCTTCAGGGTCGGTAGACGCGCTTCGATCAGAGACACCACCGGAGCCGGCAGCGGGGAGTAGTGCAGCTCCGAGGCCATCTTCTGCGCTTCCGGCGTGATCATCCAGTTGAGGAAATCCCGCACTAGCTTGGCCTTGTCCGGCGCCTTGTTGTCCTTCTTGATGAGGAGCCAGGTAAAGCTGGAGATCGGGTACGCCTGCTCCCCGGGAGCGTTGGTAATGGAAACCCGGAAGTCGGTATCCTTGGGCAGCTTCATCCCGGCTGCCGCCGCCGTAACCGATTCGAGGGATGGCTCGACGTAGTTCCCGGCCGCGTTCTTGACCTCGGCGTAGGGAAGCTTGTTGGAAATGGCGTAGATCAGCTCGACGTAACCCAGAGCCCCCTCGGTCTGCTTCACCTGTTGGGTAACCCCTTCGTTGCCCTTGCCGCCCAGGCCCACCGGCCAGTTCACCGATGTGGCATATCCTACTTTGTCCCTCCACTCCCGGGAGAACTTGTTCAGGTAATCGGTGAACACATACGTGGTTCCTGACCCGTCGGAGCGGTGCACCACAATTAAGTCCTGATCGGGCAGCTTCACGCCGGGGTTGAGGGCCGCGATCTTGCCGTCCTTCCAGTTGGTGATGCGGCCCATGAAGATGTCGACCAGCACATTGCCGTCGAACTTAAGCTTGGTGGCACCCAGCGAAGGCAGGTTGTAAGTGACGACGACGGCACCCAAGACGGTGGGGATGTGCACCACATTCCCATTCACCGCCTGGATCTGGGATTCATTCATCGGCCCGTCACTGGCCCCGAAGTCGACGGTGCCTTCAGTGAACTGGCGGATGCCGCCGCCGGAGCCGATCGACTGGTAGTTGATCTGCACCCCGGTCTTCTTGTTGTAGGCGTCGAACCACTTGGTGTAGATCGGATTGGGGAAGGTCGCCCCGGCTCCGGTCAGGCTCTGCGCAAGAAGTGGGCTGGTCGAGGCCAGTATCCCTGCGGCGAGTAACAGACTGCGAGTCATGCGTTCTCTCCTGGTTGTCATTCTGAGCTAGAAATTCACCGTCAGCGCGCTGCGCACGCCGCTGATGCTCGGGGCGACGTCGTCCTGGAAGCTCTGGCGCTCGTATGCCACCCGGAGCTGCGCCCGGCTCGACATATAGATGCCGAGCACCGCGGTGATCAGCGTGGCCCGGTCACCCTCCAATTCCGTGTTGGGGTCGGCCACGTCGATCCGGAACGCCGGCTCCACCGCGTAGAGCCAGGACGTCGGGCTGTCGAACCGGATATTGTATGCCGCCAGTCCCTGGACACCTCGGATTTTGTTCTTGGCGGCGGTGGCGTCGTTACCGTCGAGGTACTCGCCCAGGACAAACAGTCCTTCGTCTCCGGGCTTACCCCACTGCGCGTCGACTCCCCAGGCATAGTTGGTGAAGGCGGAATCGGGAGTGGACCCGACGGTGACGATGCCGTCATGCGCGAACCAGGACCCGCCGATGTCGAGCTTGGACCACAGGCCGGCCGTGGCCCGAGCCCCGAAGCTCTTCTTGTCGTTCACGTCGTTCAGGCTCTCGCCCTGGCCGTTGTACGCCCCGAACTTGAGTGTCACCAGCCGGATGTCGTCCAGCTTGTACTCGTAGCGGACGCTGGCGCCCACGTCGTGGGCCAGGAACCCGTTGCCACCGAACAGATCGTTCGACTGCCGGGGGACCAGTCCCTGACCACCGCCCCGCTCGATCGAGGGCAGGTTGGTGGACGAGGTGAGTTCGTATCTGCTGTAGGGCCGCTTCTCCTGGCCCGCCCGCAAGTAGAGCGCGCCTTTGCTGGCCTCCGGGCTGAAGCGCACGTCGATCCAGGCGTCGCGCAGCCGGAGACCGCTCCGGCCGGTGGTACGGCAGACGAGCGGGGTACCGGAGCAGGTGGTGACCACCCCGGTCAGGTTCCGTCCACCCTCGAAGGAGGGCTGGATGTAGACCGAGACATTCTCGGAGATGTTTCCCCGAGCCTCGACCCGGGCCCGCCGGATGAAGAAGTTGCTCCGGGACCCCGTAATGCTGCTGTAGTCCTCGTTGCCGAAATAGTAGTACTGCGCGTGCAGCCGGCCGGAGAGTCTGACGTTGGGGTAGGTGGTCTGGGCGACAGCGTTGCCTGCCGCGGCGGTCGAGCCGATCACGATCCACAGAGCGAGCCTACCTGGGCGCAGAAGCATAGGTCCTTTCCAGCACGAGTGGCGGTTGTCGCGGTCGCGCAGTAACAAGCCGGAAGGGGGTCACGGGGCCTCCCGCTTCATGTAACGAACCGGTAAAACCGGACCCGCCGTTGTTGTGACCCTCTCGTTTCCGTTCCGTCGGATTTCCGCGACCGATCCCCGACACTTTCGCAGCGTCCACTCATCACCTGAGCGATGCGGGAACCACCCCTAACTCCGAGTCGCATGAACACGCTGCTGCGCTTTGCTCTCTGGTCGAGCATCCTGCTCCCTGCCGTCACCGTTCAGCTTCAGGCCCAGGGCCCCGGACGCATCGTCGGACGAGTAGTGGACGCGGAGCAGGGTCACCCCATCGCCGGCGCCCAGGTCGAGGTGATCGGTACCGCGCTCACCACCGCCACGGCGCTGGACGGCCGCTATGCCGTGCCGGACGTCCCCGCGGGACCCACCTCGGTTCGGGTGCGGATGATCGGGTTCGCGCCCAAGCTGGTAACCGGCGTAAACGTGCCGAGCGGTGGCACTGCTGTCCAGGACATCGCGCTGTCGGCCACGGCAGTCCAGCTGGCCGAGATCTCGGTGACCGCCGAGGCGGAACGGGGCACCGTCAACCGGGCGCTCGACGAACAGCGCAACGCAACCAACATCGTGAACGCGGTGAGCGCCGAACAGATCGAGCGCAGTCCCGACAGCGATGCGGGACAGGCGGTGCAGCGGGTGAGCGGGGTGACCGTGCAGGAGGGCAAGTATGTCTTCGTGCGCGGCCTGGGTGAGCGCTATACCACCACGTCCCTGAACGGCGCCAGAATTCCCAGTCCCGAGCCCGAGAGAAAGGTGGTCCCGCTGGATCTCTTCCCCTCCGGGCTGCTGGAGGGAATTACCACGTCGAAGACGTTTACCCCCGACCAGCCCGGCGACTTCAGCGGGGCGCAGGTCAACCTGAAGACCCGCGAGTTTCCCGCCCAACGGCTCCTCAGTCTCTCCATGTCGGCGGGCTTCAATGACGCCGCCACCGGCAAGGACCTCTTCAAGGCCCCCACGGTGGGAACCGAATGGGCCGGCTTTCCCGGCGAGGAGCGCCAGCTACCCGAGCCGATTCGCGAGGCCGGCGACCTCACTGGGGTGAGCCAAGCGCAGGCTGACGACTTCATTGGCATGTTCCGCAATGCCTGGAGCGCCCGGAACGGGAGCGGCTCGGCCAACGGCGGATTCGGTGCGTCGCTCGGGGGTGAGGGACTCTTCGGCACCCCGCTCGGCTACCTGGCTTCGTTCAACTATTCCAATGGCCAGGAGATTCGAAACGACGAGACCAAGGGGCTCGTGGTCTGCGATGCTGCCGACTGCAGCCGGGTCCGCCCCTTCAATACCTACAACGGCTCCGCATCCCGAAACTCGGTGCTCTGGGGTGGGCTGCTCAACTTGAGCACCCGGCTCGGCTCCAGCAGCAAGATCGCATTCAACAACACCTATAGCCGCACCTCGGACAACGAGGGCTCGTTCCTCCAGGGAGACAACGAGGAGTTTCGCCAGTTCGGCCAGCTGCAGATCACCCGGCTGACCTTCACTGCCCGGAGCGTTCTCTCCAGCCAGCTGCAGGGCGAGCACCTCCTCGGCGAGCGCAACTTCCTCGACTGGTCGGTTTCGTTCTCCGATGTCGAGCGCGACGAGCCGGACCGGTCCGATCTGGCGTACGGCACAGCGGACCCGTCCACCGGAGCTCCAGTGACGCCGTACTGGGTGGGGTCTCCCCGCTCGGCAATCCGCACCTTCAGCGAGCTCAGCGAGAATGGCTGGGATCTGGGCGGGAGCCTGCGGCATCTCTTTGGCTCAACCTCCCAGCCAGTGAGCGTCAAAGTGGGTGGTGGGTATCGCCACGTGACTCGGGATGCGGACACCCGGGCGTACGACATCAACAACCGCACTCTTTCCCCGGGTGAGCGCACTGCTGCACCCGAGTCGATCTTCAATGGCGCGTACGCGGACCAGGGCCGGCTTCTGCTCTTCGCCAATGCCAACGCGGGCCGGTACGAGGCCAACGATCAGATCGTCGCAGGCTTTGCCCAGGCCGAGGTACCCATCTCCGAGCGGCTCCAGCTGATCGGCGGCGCCCGGGTGGAGGACTGGCGGCTCAACGTCGATACCCGGACCGTCACCGGGTTGATCGTCTCGGCGGAGCCTCGCAAGACCGATGTACTGCCGGCCCTCGGGCTCACCTATCGCCTCAGCCAGGACCAGAACGTTCGGTTCTCGGCCACTCAGACCCTGGCCCGCCCCGAGTACCGTGAGCTCTCGCCGGTCCCCTACTTCGAGCAGATCGGGCTCCTCACCACCTTCGGTAATCCTGACCTGGAGCGAACCCTGATCCAGAACCTCGACCTCCGGTGGGAGTGGTTCCCCCACTCGGGCGAGGTGATCAGCCTCGGCGTCTTTGCCAAGTGGTTCGACAAGCCGATCGAGCGGGTGATCATCCCGCAGGCGGGTGCGCTGGCGAACAGCTTCGTCAACGCGGAGGGCGGCGATAACTACGGGGTCGAGCTGGAAGTCAGGAAGGGGCTCGACCTCCTGGCCGAGGGACTGGCGCCGTTCAGCGTCTTTGCCAACGCCACTCTGATGAACAGCGACATCGACCTGGGGGCCAATGCGGCTGGTCTGACCAATTCGTCGCGGCCGATGGCCGGGCAGTCGGAGTACGTGGTCAATGGCGGGCTCTCCTTCGTAAACGGTACCGGCTCGCTCAGTGGAACTCTGCTCTACAACGTCACCGGCCGGCGGATCTTCGAGGCCGGTGCCGGCGGGCTGCCCGATTCGTACGAGGAGGCCCGACACGTCATCGATGCATCGCTCCACTTCCCTATCGCTGGAAGCCTGTCCGGGCGGGCCGATGCCAAGAACCTGCTCGATACCCCGTTCCGGCTGAGCCAGGGTGGCGTCGTGCGCCAGCGATACCTGTCTGGCCGGCAGTTCTCCCTGGGATTCACCTGGCAGCCCTGATGGCCCACTCTCTCGCGAGGAAACCAATGCGTCCCCTTCGTTCCCCTTCGCTCTTCCTTTTGGCCACTGTGGCGCTGCTTGCCGCCTGCAGTGACGACAACAACGACGGGGGGACCAATCCTCCGCCGGCGCCGGGGGCAGCGACCATCAATGCTGACATCACGGCGAGCCGCACCCTGTTTGCCGACACCACGTACACCTTGCAAGGGTACATCAAGGTGGCGAACGGGGCGGTCCTGACCATCGAGCCAGGCACCCGGATCGTGGGCGATGCGGAAACGCCGGGCAGCTCGCTCTGGATCCTGCGAGGCGCACGGATCGAGGCCAACGGCTCCGCCACCGAGCCGATCGTCTTCACTTCCGAGAAGGCGGCCGGCAGCCGGGCCCCAGGCGACTGGGGCGGCATCATCGTCGTGGGCAACGGCGTCATCAACCGGAACTCCGGCGGCGCCGAGATCCTCACCGAAGGCGGCGCCGCGGGTGAGGCAGAGAACTACGCCGGCGGGACCAACAACGCCGACAACAGCGGTACCCTGCGCTACGCCCGGATCGAGTTTGCCGGCTTCGATATCTCCGGCGCCGGTGGACAGGAGCTGAATGGACTGTCCATGTACGCGGTGGGAAGTGGCACCCGCCTGGAGTACGTGGAAGTCATGGCCGGGCTGGACGACTCGTTCGAGTGGTGGGGTGGGGCAGTAGATGGACGCTACCTGGTGAGCTACGAGTCGGGCGACGACCACTTCGACTGGACCGAAGGTTATCGGGGCCGCAACCAGTTCCTGGTGGCCTTTCAGAGCACGCGGTTGACCCCGGCCCCCGGCAGAGGAACCCAGTCCACCGATCCTCGAGGCATCGAAGCGGATGGTTGTGATCCCACACCGGGCAGCTTCTGCAACCTGACTGACACCGAAGCCAGCCAGCCGTATTCGGTCCCGGTCTTCGCTAATTTCGCGATCGTAGGTCCGGGCACTGCGGTGGCGGGTTTCCCCACCGACGGGAACGGGGTAGTGCTGCGGCGCGGTACTGGCGGCATGCTGGACCGGGGCGTCGTCGCCCGCTGGCCCGGCCTGGGCCTGAACGGCCGGGACGCCTGGACCGACTCGCTACGGCTCCGGGACTCGCTGAGCATCACCAACATGGTCCTGGCCGAAAACACCGGTGGGAACTACGACACCGACCCGACCCGGTTCTTCCAGGTCGACAAATTCGCGACCTCCAACCACCGGACGGCCCCCACCACGGCCGAGCTGTTCACCAGCCTCGACCCCGGCACCAATGGCCAGGGCTTCGACTGGCGTCCGCCCGCAGCTGCGGTGAACGCGTCTATCGGGACTGAGACGGTGCCACCGCTACTGGCAGGTCGCGTAGCCGGCTATCCCTACGGCACCTGGGAAACCACGACATACGTCGGCCCTGCCGCTCCGGGAGGAACAGCCTGGTGGCTGGGCTGGACCAATTACGCCATCAACTGAAGATCGGTGATTCACCATCGGCCAGCTCCTCTCCGGGGCTGGCCGAGCCATTATCAGCTGGATCAATTCAGGGTTGAGGATGATAGGACGATTACTCTGCGGTAGCGTACTGGCAGCGGCCTTGGCCGCGTGTGGGGGAGTGGAGGCAAAACCCTCACCCGGTGGGGTGGTAGACAGCATCGTGCCGCGCGACACCGCGATCGCCCGGTTCCAGCGCAGCTTGCCGCTGGTCACTGCATTCCAGGGCGGGGCGCCGAGCCGGGACCGGCTGGTACAACGCTTTGTGGCCGCGCTGGAGAAACGGGACACGGCTGGGCTTCGCGCGCTGGCGCTCGACCGGTCCGAGTTCGGCTGGCTCTACTACCCCACCAATCCCGAGGGCCTGCCGCCCTACAACCTGACCCCGCAGCTCATGTGGTTTCTGGTGCAGGGGCGGAACGAGCAGGGCCTGGCCAAGCTGCTGGACCGACGTGCGGGTCATTCCCTTCACTATCTCGGCTACCGCTGTGAAGGGAGGCCGGACCAGCAGGGGCAAAACACTGTGTGGGGCCCCTGCGTCGTGCTGCGCCGGACCGAGCAGAGCGACACCGTCGGCGAGCGGCTGTTCGGCCAGATTGTCGCCCGTGATGGGCGATATAAGTTCGTGAGCTATGCTAACAAGCTCTAAGTCGGGCGGTCAGACGGTCGGCCGGTCAGTCGGTCATAGTCACCGAGTGGCTACGTGTTGTGAGAAGGGAGGCGCATGACTACCGGAGCGACCCGTCCGTTGCGGGTGCTGATTCTCTGCACCGGCAACTCGGCCCGGAGCCAGATGGCCGAGGCGGTGCTGAACCAGAAAGGGCGCGGCCGGTTCGTCGCTGAGAGCGCCGGCTCGCAGCCGGCTGCCCGGGTGAACCCCTTCGCCATCGAAGCCCTGCGGGACGCGGGCATCGACTGGCGGGGACGCCGGCCCCGCGGCATTGACGATCTCGTCAAGGGGAACTGGGACATCGTGATCACCGTGTGCGACAACGCTCGGGAGGCCTGTCCGGTCTTTCCCGGCCAGCCGGCACTGGCGCACTGGGGGATGGAGGATCCGGCCGCCGTTGAGGGAGACGACGAGATCAAACGCCGGGCGTTCCGGGAAGCGCTCCAGCTCATTTCTCGGCGGATCGACCTGATGCTGGCCCTTCCGGCGGAGAAGCTTGAGCGGCTCGCGCTGCAGGAGCGGCTCCGGGCGATCGGGGCGGAGCAGTCGAGTCCCGCCAGATGACGGACCTCACCGGTCTCGAGCAGCTGAGATGGGGCCGGCTCTACGCCGCGGCGACGCTGGCCGGTGCCTGCCTTGGTCTCGTGGTGCTGCTCGGCCTGCTTCCCTCCATCCCGGAAAACCTCACCAGCTGGATTCGAAGCGTGGACCACGAGATTGCCGTCTTGACTCTGGTTCTGGGAGGCGCCCTGGTCGGGTTCACTCTCTGCGCCATTGCCCACTTCGGGGTGCGCTGGCAATTGAGCCGGCGTTCCCGGACCGACACCTAGTCCACTGTCTCGGCCAGACGGCGGCCGCATCACCGAGTCGGCTGACCGATGCCCAGAAGATTGCCCTCGCTGTCCTTGAACCAGGCACCGTACTCTCCGGTGCCTTTGCTCGGATAGTTGCCGTGGATCTCAGCAATGCCGTCGTGGGTCTTGAGTCCGGGCAGGTCGTACTCCTCAAAGACTACCCCGCGGGATCGGAGCGTCGCCACGATGGCTACGATGTCAGTGACCTCCCAACCCATCTGGGTATGCGTTCCGGCGGGGGTGCCTGCTGATTGGAAAAGCGCAAAGAATCCCGTTCCGCAGCGGTACAGCAGACCGCCGGGCCGTTCCTCGACGGGCTCCAACCCCAGCTTTTCGGCGTAGAACCGTCTGGCTCGATCCAGGTCCTGTGCCGGCAGTCTGGTCGCCACCTGACTCTGGGCGAGCACATTCCCTCCTAAGTTCTTAACCGCCCATCGGCGCTCCCTGCCGGCGGGTTCGCTCCGTCCTGGCAGCCGGTCGGTTTACCTGCCAGATCCGACGGAGCTCCTGGGTTGTCGTCAGTATCGCATCGCCGGTGAACTCGAGGGACTTGATGGATCGCGCCGCCGCCTCCGCATGTCCGGCACCACACGCGTCGGTGACGACGATGGGGATATAGCCCAGATCCGCCCCATGGCGGGCGGTGGGCTCGATACCGACCTCCATCGCGACCCCCACGATGACGAAGCTGGTGATCCCGCAGTCGCGGAGGGCGATGTCCAGCGGAGTGCCTTCGAACGCGGACATGGTGATCCGGTCGAAGACCGCCTCGGAGGGGAGCGGCGAGATCTCCGGCACCAGGGGAAAGCCTGGGGAGTCGCGGAGAAACCACGGCTGAACTTGGTCGACTGAGGCCACTCGTTGCCAGGCCATGGCCATTCGTAGCTGAGACACGCCCATCAGTTCCCTGGGCAGAGACATGTACCGGATGAAGAAGACGCGGACCCCGGCCTCACGCGCGGCGGCGAGCACCTCCAGGACCCTGGAGGTGACGCTATCCGGGTTCGCGATCTGACCCAGGATTCCCACCTGCATGTCGTACACCACCAGCGCCGTGCGCGAGGGGGCGCAGGCTTCGTCCAGGGTCTCCGGAACCTCGAGTCCAAAAGCCCGTTGCATCTGAGATGTCCTCGCCCTTACGCGGCGCCAATCTCGGAAGGAGAGTCCGGTGCCAGTGCCGCGCGTCGGAGCGCCTCCTCGCTGAACTGGCTCTCCAGCATCACCGGAGCCATGAGCGCAATGTAGGACCAATCCAGCCAGCCGGCCCTGGTCATCGGGAAGTCGGCCACATACGCCTTGGCGGCCTCCACGCTCTCGACCTCGAACACGATGACGACCCCGGGCTCGTCCGCCCGGGCATAGTTCTCTCGCACCACTCCAGCCTTCCACAGCCGCCAGCAGTTGGCGACCTCCTCCGCCAGGAGCGGTCGAATAGTCTCCATGGTGACGCCCGGCTTGAACCGGTCGTAGGCGATGATTCGCATCTCGCTCTCCTCTATACCCCCAGCGCTTCGACAACCGCCCTGGCCGTCTCGGCGCCGGAAAAGTTCTGCTGCCCGGTGATCAGGTTCCCATCCCGGATGGCGAAGCCGCGCCAGAGACCGGCGTGCACGAAGTTGGCGCCCAGCTTCTTCAGCTCGTCCTCGATCCGCCACGGCATCACGTGCTTGTCCCGGGGGAGCGCCCCGATCTCCCACACCGCGTTGTCGGCGTACTCCTCCTCCACGTTGGCGAAGCCGGTCACCGTCTTGCCCTGGGCCAGGTACTCGCCGGTGGACAGCTTGGCGTAGCGGAGAACCGCGACGCCGTGGCAGAGCGCCGCAGTCACCTTGCCCGCCTCGAAGAACTCCACGAAGCGGCGATGCAGCACCTCCTCCCGATCGAAGGTGAACATAGGACTCTGCCCACCGGCCACCACTATAGCATCGAAGCGATCGAGCTCGAGTGCCGAGACCGGTCGGGTATTCTCAATCAGCGCCACCAGCCGGGGCATCGCCTTGAAGCCCAGGGTGATAAGATCGGTGGAGGAATAGCCGCTGGGGTCCAGCGGATCGCTCAGGGGATCCGCCTGGCACGCGCCGCCTTTGGGGCTGAAGACCTCCACTTCGTAACCGCGTTCAGTGAACTCGTAGTACGAGTGGCTGAGCTCCGACCACCAGAAACCGACCGGCCAACCGGTGGTGGTCGAGACGGCAGGGTTGGCGATGACGATGGCGACCCGTTTGGGCCGCTTCGGGTTGACCGGATTGGGGTCGCGCAGACTCATGGCGCACCTGCTATCGCTTCAGGTACGAGTCGAGCCACCCAATGATGTGGGCACAAGCCTGGCTGACATAGGGATCCTGATCGTACAGCTCGATGTGGTTGTGAGTCTCTATCCACACCAGCTCCTTGGGCCCGATCGCCGCGTCGTATACCTGCTGAGCGTACTCCGGCAGGAGAGCCAGATCCGTGGTTCCATGGATGATCAACAGCGGGGTCGGAGCCACCAGGGGGGCATGTCCCACGGAGTTGTAGATGAAGTAGGGCTCCAGCGAGGCAACGGTCATCCGGGGTGACCAGTTCGGCGCGTCGGCCCGGCTGGTCCGGTCGTAATAACTATACGCCTCCGGATTTGGCATGGCGGCGACCGGCACCTCGTCTGACAGACCCTGGGCGATAGTCGGAATGTAGGCCACCTCACCGGTGCGATACTGCCGGGTCACCAGGTCGTTCACCTTCCGATAGTACTGGGCGAACCCATCCACGCCGAGGAATTGCTGGAAGGTGCCGCCGATGTTGTATCCGCCGGCCACGCTCACCACAGCCTTGACTCGCTTGTCACGGGCTGCGGTGGAAAGTGCGTAGCCTCCGCCCATGCATACGCCGACCAGAGCCAGCCGGTCGGATGCGACATCGTTCCGAGTCAGCAGGTAGCTGACCGCGTTACTGTAGTCCTCGATGATCTGACTGGGGTCGTAGTGGAACCGGGGCGTTCCCTCGCTCTCCCCGAAGCTGCGGGAGTCGAAGGTGAGCACAGTATACCCGGCATCGGCGAATCGCTCGGCGTAGTGGGGAACGGTCTGTTCCTTCACGCTCGAAATGGGACCCACCATCACGATCCCCGGCGTACGCTGCGACGCTTTGGCCCCGGGCGGACGATAGAGATGGCCGGCCAGCTTCCAGCCGGCACTCTGGAAGGTGACGGGCTCGCGGCGGGTTGGATCCGCTCGTAGCAGATTGCCGGGGTCGGTAGGAAGGTAGTGCGTATCATCCACCGGCTCCCGGGCGGCGGCAGCCGTGGGACGGATCCGGATGGTCGGCGCTGCATTCCCTGCGTGGTGGTCTTCCAGTGGCGGGGCGCCGCCCCGCTTGGCCCCGGTCCGGGGGAGTTGGTCAATCGCCATGCGATCTATACGTCCTCAGTAGTAGGAGGATTCAAGGTCGGCTTGCGTTGCGCTCGCCCGTACCGGGGAGCACAATTCCGCCAATGCTGATCGAGCTTGCTCCCGGCGCCGTGGTCTGGCCGGCCGCGATGATGATGTGGGGGCCGGGCTATCATACCAGCCCACACCGGCACCACTCGGTGCAGCTGCTCATCACGGTGCGCGGCTCTCTACTGGTGCGGGGCAACCCCAAGGAAGCCTGGCGCAGGTGCGGCGGGCTGCTGGTGCGCCCCGATGCCCTGCACGAGGTGGATGGACGGGATAGCACGGTCCTCCTCGGCTTCATGGAGCCGGAGAGTGAGGTGGGCGCCGCCCTGTGCGAGCGCCTGGACGGTGACTTCACCTGCCTTCCCTGGTACCAGGTATGCCGCTGGCGCGCGGTGCTGGGATGGCCCCTCACCGAGGCCGGCGTGGAACAGTGGGTCACCCGGCACCTGCTGCACCGGCGCCGGCCAGTGGAGATCGATCCCCGCATCAGCCGGGCGGTGGAACACATCCGCGACGAGGTGGCGGGCGCGGGCGACCTCTCGCTCGGCTCCCTGGCGGCCGCCGCGGGGCTCTCGCCGTCCAGGTTCATGCACCTGTTCACTGAATCCGTTGGCGTTCCCCTCCGTCCCTACATCCTGTGGCTCCGCCTGCAGCGCGCGTCCTCCGAGCTGATGGAGGGTGCGACGGTTTCCCAGGCGGCCCACCGCGCCGGCTTTTCCGACGCCGCCCATCTCAACCGGACCTTTCGCCGCATGTTCGGCTCCAGCCCCACCGAAAAACGGGAGTGGCAGAGCATGTCACGCGGTCTGACGAGATTTCCTCGGTCCACCCGGCAGCGTGCTCACCAGACCGGGTAACTCCTCCAGTCGAGGGGCGAAGAGATTGTGCAGGGGGGTGACTGTGATCTCGGTTCTGCGGTCGATGCCCAGCTCCTGCATTGCGGGAGCCAAACGCCCGGCCAGGAAGTTGTCGAAGCCCTCTTTGCTATCCCAGATCTCCACCACTCGATAGCCGAAATCCATGGTTATGGTCAGGTGGAGGTAGATGCCCGGCTCCGGCCTGTGCTCGACCCCGAGCCTATCCATGACGGTGCGATACTCTTCTGGCGACAGGCCATACACATCCAGCGTAGTCACGACTGTCATCTCGACGCCTCGATGCTGAGTTCGTGGCATCATGATAGGTTCGGCCGCCGGTCCAGTCTTGAAAGAACTGGCTGGAGGCTCTCCTAGGGCAGTCCGCCGCTACGTCTCCGAAGGCTCCTCGTTCATAAGGCTCCTCGTTCATATAGATCTACCCTTTCTTCGCCGGCTGGCCATTCTCGGCCACGGCAGCCTTGACCAGCGCCTTGAAGGCGCGCGCGTCGACCTCTTCCCCTTCATGGATGTCGATCGCCCTTCGGGTGCTGCCTTCCAGGCTGGAATTGAAGAGGTGCGAGGGGTCGGGGACAGCGGCCCCCCGGGCAAAAGTGAGCTTCACTACGTTCTTGTACACCTCCCCGGTGCACACGATCCCGTTGTGGGACCAGGTCGGGACCCCCATCATCGCATTCGACGGCTTCTTCCACTTCCGGTCCTCGATCATCTCGGGGTCGGCTTCGAGGATGAGCGCCCGCATGCGGGCGAGCGTCTCCTGGCGCCAATCCTCCAGGTCGCTCGCGCCTGGCTTGGACTTGGCCTTTGGCCTTGGCATCATGGTTCAACCTCCAACTTGTGCGGCGTTCATGGGATCCTCGCGAGCAGGTCGACCAGCTTCCCGCCCATCAGCTTCCAGCCGTAGCGCGCACCGCCGAATTCCCGCTTCTGCTCCGGCTTGAAGCCGGACTGCACGATGGACAGGCGGGTGCCCGACGCGGTGGACGTGAGCGTGAAGGTCACGACGGTGTCCAGGAAGGGGACGGTCCAGGTGTAGCTGAGCTTCCGATTCGCTTCGATCTCGACGAGCCGGCAGTTCACGGTTCCATCCCAACCGGGATACGGCTGGGTCTTGAAGATGAACTCGGCGCCCGGCTCGAGCTTGAGATCGACGACGGGAAGGAGCCACTCGGCGAGCAGCGCGGGGTCGGTGAGTGCGCGCCACACCTTCTCCGGCGAATGCTGCAGATCGAACTCGAACGAAAGGGATTCAGTCTGCGATGGTGCGGTCTGGTCGGTGGCAGTCATTGGTCCATTTTCTCCAGCAGTCGTTCGAGGCGACCGACGTGCTCGGTCCAGAAGCCTCGGTAGTGCGCCATCCAGTCGATCAGCGGCTTCATCCCGCGCGGCTCCACCCGGTAGTACACCGAGCGTCCCTCCCGCCGGCCCTTCACCAGACCGGCGTCTTTCAAGACCCCGAGGTGCTGAGAGACCGCCGGCTGCGAGATATCGAAGCGCGCCGTGAGGTCCTTTACCGCCGCTTCGCCCCGGGTGAGCGACTCGAAGATCGCCCGCCGGCTGGGGTCGCCCAGCGCCTGGAAGATCTTGTCTGCGGCCACGACCGCGCGCTGCATGAGTAATATATAAGCAGCGGCTTATGGGTTGTCAATCTCACGGCTCGGCCTCGCACTCTCGAGAAAAACGTGCTTACCGGTACCGACTCCGGTGAGAAGTGCGTGGTTCATGTGACAAAGTTGGTACACGTCCACCGCCGTGCCTCCGAGTCGCGCCCGAACCCAAAATTGAGGGTTAACTTTCAGTATGGCTCATCGTGGTCAGCAAGCTGTTCTCGAGACGATTGGCGTTGGCGACCGCTATACGATCGAACGGGAGCTGGGCCGGGGCGGGATGGCGATGGTCTACCTGGGGCGCGACCGCAAGCACGACCGCCCCGTCGCGATCAAGATTCTGCGCCCAGAGATCGTCGTCGGCGAGGCGGCGCAGCGCTTCCTGCGCGAGATCCAGATTCAGTCGCGGCTGCAGCACCCCCACATCCTCGGGTTGCTCGACTCCGGCATCACCGACGAGAAGCCGTCTCGGCCGTTCTACGCCATGCCGTACGTGGAGGGCGAGACCCTGCGCCAGCGGCTCACTCGCGAGGGTCCGTTCCCCGTGACGGAGGCACTTCGCCTGGTGCGAGAGGTCGGCGAAGCGCTCCATTATGCCCACGGTGAAGGGGTGATTCATCGTGACGTGAAGCCGGAGAACGTCCTCCTTTCGCGCGGCCATGCCCTGGTCGCTGACTTCGGTATCGCCCGGGCCGTCGGCCTTGCCGCCGCGGACCGACTGACCCGAGCCGGCGTGGGTATGGGGACCCCGGCCTACATGAGTCCGGAGCAGGCCGAGGGTGACAGCAACGTCGACGCCCGGGCCGACCAGTACAGCCTGGCCTGCGTGCTCTACGAGCTGCTGGCGGGTCAGCCGCCGTTCACCGGGTTCAACGCAAACGCGGTGTTGGCGCGCCAGGTTCTGGACCCCGTGCCACCTATTACCACGCTTCGGCCCGGTGTCCCGGGGCCGGTGCGTCAGGCTATAGAGCGCGCGCTGTCCAAGGTCCGGGCGGATCGGTTCGGGACCGTGCTCGAGTTCCTGGCGGCCCTGGAGGCGCCCGAGGTGCCAGCCGTAGCGGCGAAGAAGAGCATCGTGGTGCTCCCATTCACCAATCTGAGTCCCGACCCGGAGAACGCGTATTTCGCGGATGGCCTGATGGAGGAGGTGATCGCCGACCTCTCCCGGGTGCGCGCACTGACCGTGATCTCCCGGACTTCGTCGATCAAGCTGAGGAACACCGACTGGGACCTGCGGCGTATCGGGCGCGAGCTCAACGTCCGCTATGCGCTGGAGGGCAGCGTGCGCCGGGCGGGCTCGACCCTTCGGATCACCGCCCAGCTCATCGACGTCGAGACTGACGCCCATCTCTGGGCCGAGAAGTACACTGGCTCGGTGGATGACGTGTTCGACCTGCAGGAGCGGCTCTCCCGCCACATAGTCGAGGCACTGCGGATCACGATATCACCACCGGAAGACCGCGAGATCGCGGAGCGGCCGATCACGGATATCCGCGCCTTCGAGTACTATCAGCGCGCGCGGCAGGAGTATTACCGGCAGTCCGCGGAGGGAATGGTGGCGGCGCGCCAGCTCGCCGAGCACGGCCTGGCGGTGGTCGGTCCCACCGAGGCGCTCTACGGGATCCTCGGCACGGTGTACGCCTGGTCAGCCATCTTCCTCGGGGGCGACGAGGAGGCGACCCTGCGAGAGGCGGAGGGCTGCGCCCGACGCGCCTTCGAGCTGAATTCAGGCTCGGCGCAGGGCCTCTCGATCATGGGGCAGGTCGCCTATCGCCGGGGTCAGGCGGGAGAGGCCGTCCGTCTGCTGACCCAATCTTGTGCCGCCGATCCCAACAATCCCGATGCGATGCACCAGCTCGCCGGCGCGTACCTGCTGGGCGGGCGGATCGGCCCGATGCGCGAGGTATTGACCCGTCTGATCGAAATGGACCCGCTCACGGCCAGCAATCACTGCCTGCTGGGGTTGAGCTACCTGTTGGGCGGCGACCCGGTCGGCGCGCTACCCTCGCATCGGCGGGCGGTGGAGCTGGATCCGAGGAGCACGATCTGCCGAGTCTGCGCCGGAGTCGCACTGGTGGCGGCGGGGCTCAACGCCGAGGCGGCAGGCGCGTTCGAGTGGCTGGAACGGCAGCCTTCCGAGGACCACCTGGCCACAGTCGGGGTGCGCTTCTGGCGGAGTCTGATCGGCGACCGGGCGGCCGTGCTGGCCCCACTGAGTGCGGAAGAGCGCGATGCGGGAGAGTCGGATGAATACTGGTCCTATATCATGGCCGCGGCGTACGCCCAGGTCGGTGAGTCGGAGGAGGCTCTGAACTGGCTGGAGCACGCGATCAGGGTCCGCGGGTGGGTCGACTACGTGTTCTTCACCCGGCACGACCGTTTCCTGGGATCTCTGCGCCCGAGCCGGCGCTTTCAGGAGCTGATCGCGTTCGCGCGGGACCGGCACGCGCGGTTCACGGACGACGGCGCTCCCACGTTGCCTCTGGCCTAGAGGGGACGCGGCGCCCCCTCGTGCTAACGCGTCAGCTCCCCTTGGTTCGGCGGAGCATCGCCCGGACGCGGGCCGTCTGGGTTTCCTGTTCGGCTTGAATTTCCTGTAATACCCGGATCAGCCACTCCAGCTGCGGCTTGCTGTAACCGGCCATCAGACGGCCGCCGGACTCGGCGAGCGGGCCGTAAATCTTTCCGGCCAGACCGCTGACCTTTGCCGTGGGCCGTACCGCGACGCGGCGGCGGTCGGACGGATCCGGGCGGCGCTCGACGTACCCCAGCTTCTCCAGCCGGTCCACCATAGTGGTGATGCTGCCGGTGGTGAGGCCCAGGGCATCGGCCAGATAGCCGGGCGTGGCCTCTCCCTGCTCGAGCAGCACGTCCAGTCCCCGGAGGTCGGTGCGATTGACCCCCAGATACTTGGCGACCACTTCATCGAAGGCATCCACCGACCGCTGGTACGACCGCAGGCCAGCCCCGAGAATCTGCTCCAGTTCCTGATGATTTCTTGACATTCAAGTATCTTGATTATTAAGTTATTCTCAAGATAACTGAATTGGAGTGTATATGAAAGCCTTGATCATTGGTGGCGGCATCGCCGGCCCCGTGGCCGCCATGGCCCTCCACCGAGCCGGTATCGACTCCACGATCTATGAGTCACGCGCTCCCCAGGAGACGGCCGGCGGGGCATTCCTTACGGTCGCGGCCAACGGGCTCGACGCCCTGCGTTCCATCGATGCGCAGCACCGGGTGGCGGAGGCGGGGTTTCTCTCCCCGACGATCGAGCTGGTAAGCGGAACCGGCAAGCGGCTGGGGTCGGTACTCCTGGGCGGCAGTGCGTCCGCCGTCACCCTCACCATGCGCCGGGCCGATCTGTATCACGCCTTGCTGACGGAGGCATGGGACCGGGGCATCCCGATCGAGCATGGAAAGCGGCTGAGCACCGCGGCCGCGACACCAGACGGCGGTGTCACGGCATGGTTTGAGGATGGGACCCAGGCCACGGGTGATCTGCTGATCGGGGCGGATGGCATCTTCTCCCGCACCCGACGGATCATCGACCCGGCTGCCCCGGCGCCAGGTGGAGGAAGAACTCGCGGTTCCCCTTGGGCC
>CBFGTM010000046.1:0-28116 GCA_965652025.1 uncultured Gemmatimonadales bacterium | reverse complement strand
CGCACGCCTCGCACCGACCCACCCACTTGGGATGCTCGTGCCCGCACTCAGTGCAGCGGTAGATGGATCGGGGCTTAGGCATGTAGGTCGGGCGGTCGGGCGGTCAGCCGGTCAGTCGGGCGGGCGGTCCGTGGGTCGTGGCGGACGGAGTGCAGCACTTCGCGGCATGCAGCTGACACTTCATCACCGCGCCAATACTTTGCTTCAGCGAAGCGACCGCCTGTCCGCCCCACCGACTCACCCCCGTTCACTCCGGCCCCTCTCGCTCGGTTCGGTTGTCGAACCGGGTAAACTGTTTGCTGAAGTACAGGTTTACCGAGCCGGTCGGGCCGTTCCGATGTTTGCCGACGATCACCTCGGCCATCCCCTCCAGGCTGTTTCCTTCACTGTCTTCCTTCTGATACATCTCCGGCCGGTGGATGAAGAGGACGATGTCGGCATCCTGCTCGATGGCTCCCGAGTCGCGCAGGTCGGAGAGGATGGGCCGCCGCTCGCCGCCGCGCTGCTCCGACGCACGGGAGAGCTGCGAGAGGGCGATGACCGGAATGTTCAGCTCCCGAGCCAGTCCCTTCAACGAGCGGGAGATGTCCGAGATCTCCTGAACCCGGTTCTCGGCATACTCCGGACTCTTCATCAGCTGAAGGTAGTCCACCACGATGAGGCGGATGTCGTTTTCCACCTTGAGCCGTCGGGCCTTGGAACGCATTTCCAGCAGGGTGAGCGAGGGGGAGTCGTCGATCCACACGGGACAGCTCTGGAGGATGCCGGCCGCACGAGCCAGACGGGTGAAGTCGGGGTCCCGCAGGGTGCCCCGCCGGACCGCCTGGCTGTCCACCCGCGCCTCGGCGCAGAGCATGCGCTGCACCAGAGCCTCCTTGGACATTTCCAGAGAGAACACCGCAACGCCAAATCCATCGACCGCCGCCTGGGTGGCCACGTTCAGGCAGAAAGCCGTCTTTCCCATGGAGGGCCGGGCCGCGACGATGATCAGTTCGCTGGCCTGAAAGCCCGACGTCATCTCATCCAAATCTGCAAAACCGCTGGGCACCCCGGTAATCGCTTTGCCGCTGCGCTGGAGCGTTTCGATGCGCTCCATCGTGGGCCAGAGCATCTCCTTGATCCGGGTGAAGCCTTCGTCGCCCCGCTGCTGCGAGATCTGGAAGATCTTGGCTTCGGCGGTGTCGAGGAGATCGTTGGCGGTCGAGTGACCGTCGTAGGCTTCGGTGATGATCGAGGTCGAGGTCTCGATCAGCCGGCGGAGAATGGCCTTGTCTCTGACGATCTTGGAGTGAAACTCGATGTTGGCCGCGGTGGGCACCGCGTCGACCAGCTCGGCCAGGTACTCGAGTCCCCCCGCACTCTCCAGCTCTCCCCGCCGCAGCAGCTCGTCGCGAAGGGTGATGTGATCGATGACGACGCGCTGTTCGGTGAGGGCCAGCATGGCGCGGAAGAGCCGGCGGTGCGCCTCCCGGTAGAACATGGAGTCGTCCACCAGCTCCGCCGCTCGCAGGGCGGCATCCTGGTCCAGCAACATCGCCCCGAGGACGGCCTGCTCGGCCTCCTGGCTCCAGGGCGCGCTGCGCCCGGAGTAGGTCTCAGCGGTCGAGAAGCTGTCGTGCGATACGGACGTCATCCCAGGTTGGCTTCTTCCAGTGTGGGTTGCGAAGCAGTGCCGCGGGATGATACGTCACGACCAGCGGAATACCGTTGTACGTGTGCACCTTACCGCGCAGCTCTCCCAGACTCTTCCTCACCCCTAGCAACGCCTCCCCCGCAGTGCCGCCGAGGGCCATGATCACTTTGGGTTTGACGATCTCAATCTGGCGGTGAAGATATGGAATACAGGCGGCGATCTCATCGGGCAAGGGCTTTCGATTCTGGGGAGGCCGGCACTTGACAATGTTGGTGATGTATACTGAGGCACGCGGGAGTTCAATGGCCTCGAGAATCCCGTTGAGCAGGTTCCCAGCCTGACCCACGAAGGGACGACCCTGCGCATCTTCCGTGGCTCCCGGCCCCTCTCCCACCAGAAACAGCTTCGCCTCAGGATTTCCCTCCCCCGGAACGGCATTGGTGCGATGGGGACAGAGGGCGCAGCAGTGAGTGGTGCGGATCCGCTCCGCAACTTCTTCCAAGGTATTTAGAGCGACAAGATCGTCGTCCAACAACGCATGCTCCGGCGACTCGACGGCCAGCCCGGGGCCGGGTATAGGTGGGCACCCTTTTCGCCAGGATGGTCGAGCAGTCGGGCGGTCAGCCGGTCGGGCGGTCAGCTGGTCAGTCGGTCCAGATGGGGGCCCGGGTTCCCGGACATCGTCAGACCGAATCGGATCCTGCCTGACGGCCTGACCGCCTGACCGGCTGACCGCCCTGCTCAGCACCACTTCGGCCCCGCCGAGCTCCACCTGCTGCCGCAGATACCGCTCCCACTCATCGCCCAAGAGTCTGCTCCACTCGGTCGAGGATCGCCTCGGCGACCTCTCGCTTCGACTGCAAGGGAAGAATCTGGCGGCTGCCATCCTTTCCCAGCACGGCCACCCGGTTGGTATCCTTTTCGAATCCGGCGCCCGGCTCCAGGGCATCGTTCACCACGATCAGATCGAGTCCCTTCCGTTCCAGCTTGGCCAGGCCCTTGGCCAGCGCGTCGCCGGTCTCCAAAGCAAAGCCCACGACCATACTGCCGGGTTTGCGCAGCCCGCGGGTCGCATCCAGCACATCACCGGTCGGCTCCATGGGAACGGCAAGCGCACCATCCACCCGCGGGCGCTTGCCTTCACTGGGGGCACTGGGGCGGAAGTCGGCCGGCGCAGCCGCCATGATCAGGACGTCGGCCTCGGGCAGAGCCGCCCGGACCGCCTCCTCCATCTGCTGGGTCGTCTCCACCCGTCGAACGGTAACGCCGACCGGATTATCCAGCGCTACCGGACCGGTAATCAGGAGTACGTCGGCACCGCGTTCCCATGCCGCCTCGGCTACCCGATAGCCCATCTTGCCGCTGGACCGGTTGGTCACCACCCGTACCGGGTCGATCGACTCGCGAGTGGGGCCGGCGGTCACGATCACTCTCCGGCCTTGCAGCTGCCCGCCTCGGAGCAGCCGAGCCGCGAATGCCATGATGGTTTCCGGCTCGCTCATCCTTCCGGGCCGTTCGGATGGCCCTTCCGCCAGAGCGCCAATCTCCGGACCGACCATGGCCACGCTCCGCGATCGAAGCTGATCCAGGTTCGCCTGGGTTTCGGGACGGGCGTACATCTCGTCGTTCATGGCCGGAGCGATCAGCAGCGGGGCGGTACGGGCGAGGACCAGCGTGCTGAGGATGTCATCGGCCAGTCCCTGGGCGAGCCGCGCAATCAGATGCGCGGTGGCGGGCGCCACGATGATCAGATCGGAACCCTGGCCCAGTTGGATATGCGCGAGCGTCCTGCCCGGCTCCCACAGCGAGCACAGGACAGGACGCCCGGTCAGCCCCTCGAAGGTCGCGGGGCCGACAAACTCCCTGGCCCCCCGGGTGAGCACTACGTCCACCTGGGCGCCGGCCTCAGTCAGCCGGCGGGCCAGAATACAACTCTTATAGCTGGCGATCCCGCCAGACACGCCCAGAACGACGTGCCGGCCGGCCCACACGATCACGCCTCGGAGCGGCGGCGGCGGAGCAGCTTGTAGTTCAGCTCGCCTTCGACGAGCTCCTGCATGGCCTTGGTCGTGAGCTTCTCGTTCGACCGGGCCTGATGATCCTTGGGGAACTCGTTCAAGTAGCGGGCAAACTTGGCCGCCACCAGGACGCCGAGATACTTGTTGCCTGCCTGTTTGGCCACTTCGCTTGGTGTAATGATACGCATGGTTGTCCTTTCGATAGTCTCGAGTCGCGAGTCATGAGTCGCGGCTCCATCAGTCCCCACGCTGACTGTGATGAGAGTCTGATCGCTACGAGCGAGACTTGGGACTCCGATCTCGTGACTCGTGACTCGCGACCCGTGACTCCTTGCCAATCTTCTCCGCCGCCTTCACCACATCCCGCCGCAGCTGCTCGACAAAGACCGGCAACGTATCCTGCCGGGGTACCCGCCAGGATTCCGCTTCCAGGATTGCAGCTACCTGGGCCACGGCGACGACCAGGTCCTCATTCAGGATCGCGTAATCGTACTCGCCGACAGCCTTGAGCTCCTCCGCGGCGCGAACGAACCGGTCCCGCACTAGCGCGGGGTCCTCGGTTCGTCGGCCGGCCAACCGCTGCATTAGAGCCTCGGCCGAGGGCGGCAGCACGAAGAGCAAGAGCGAGTTCGGAAAATTTTTCCGAATCTGGCGCGCGACCTCGATCTCTACATCCAGCACCGCATGGCGGCCCTGCTCGAAGATCCGCTCGATCTCACTCTTGAGCGTGCCGTACAGCTCGTCGCCGTAGGTGGCCCACTCCAGGAACTCACCGTTTTCCCGCCGCCGCAGGAACTCGTCACGAGAGAGGAAATGGTAGTCCACTCCGTCCCGCTCGTCGGGCCGCTTCGGCCGGGTCGTGGCGGAGACCGAGTAGCCCAGGTCATCCCGCCCCTGCAACAGCAGCTTCGCAATAGTGGTCTTGCCGCCCCCCGAAGGCGCGGAGAGCACGAGCAAAAACGGCTTCACTCGAGGTTCTCGAGCTGTTCCCGGAACTTCTCGAGCTCGCCTTTCATCCCGATCACGAGCCCGGCAATGTCAGCGTCGGCCGCCTTGGAACCGATCGTGTTCACCTCGCGACCCAGCTCCTGAGCCAGAAAGCCTAGCCGTTTGCCCACCGGCTGGTCCCCACCCAAGGCCTGGCGAGCGGCGGCGACATGAGCTCGGAAGCGCACCAGTTCCTCGGTGATATCGAGCTTATCGGCCAGAAACGCGAGCTCCTGCGAGAGGCGCTCCTCGTTGACCGGCTTGCCATCGAGCAGCTGGGTCACTGCCGCTCGCAACCGGTCTCGTTCCTTCACCATGCGGTCAGGAGCCCGGACCCCAATCTGCTGCGCCGATCGCTCTAGCAGGTCGAGGCGATGCTCCAGCTCATGGGCCAGTGCTTTGCCCTCATGGGCTCGCATGACCCGGCACTCCTGCCCTGCCTTGCCGACGATGGGCTCCACCTCGGACCAGGCAACCTCGCTGGTACCGTTGGCCGCATAGCTCAGGACCTCGGGCTGGCGGGCCACCAAATCCACGGTTACCTCGCCGCCCAACCCCAGCGCCGCCTGCAGCTTACGAAGTTGAGCCGCAACCAGGCGGGCCCGCTCGAGATCAATGGCAAAGCTGGGCTCCGGATCGAGGTTCTCGGTCCAGCGGGCCTGCACGGTGACGTGCCCGCGGTCGAAGTCACGCCGAAGCCGCTCGCGCAACTCGACTTCCAACCCGCTGAGATCGCCGGGAAGTTTGGCCGAAAGGTTGAAATACCGGTGATTGACGGTCCGAATCTCGATCCGGAGTCGCCGGCCGGCCACCGGGCCCTCCGCCGCGCCGAACCCGGTCATGCTGTACGGCAAGCGTCCTCCCAGGAGCCGGGATAGCCAAAAAATTTACTCCTGGAGAGCGCTCTTTGGTAGGCTGGCACAACCCCTGCCTCGACGAGCCTATCCCCCCAGTGCTCCGAGGAAATTTGCGATGGCCAGAACCGTTCGCTCGCTGCTTCCGATCCTGCTGCTGATGCTGTGTCAGGCAGGGCTCCAGGCCCAGACCGTCACCCAGGCTTCCGCCCGCGCCGGGGCTCCCCCGGGTGGACGCGGCAGTCCCGCGTGGACGCTCAAGATGAATCAGGAGATTCGCTGGCAGCAGGTTACGCCGGCCGGCGTCCTTCTGGTCTCGACCGACGGTGCCCTTGCCGCGGTAGAAAGCGACCGCGGGCAGGTGATCTGGCAGAAGCCTGAGCTCGGCGGCCTACCGGAGGACAGCGTTCGGATGGTCGGGGGATCTCTGCTTATGGAGGCGGCTCGCCCGGGGCTCTTTCTCATCTTCGATCCTGTCACCGGCGCCGAGGTCTTCGATTCCCGTAAACTCGGCATGGCGGAAGTCGTCACCCGTCGCGTTCTGCCACAGAGCGGAACGCTCCTGGTGCACGGGCGTCGTGCAGCCGGACCGCCACTGGTGGCCCTGTACGATCTCTCGAACGGAGAGCAGCGCTGGGTCAGCGAGTCCCTCTTCGTGCAGACCGAACCCAAGAAGAAGGGTCTGGGCGGGTTGATGCAGGGCCTGGCGCAGCGAGTGTCTGAGGGTACCCAGCTCGAGGTGTTGCAGGCCGGGCCCGACATGATCGTGGTAAACACCCTCCTAAGCCTTCGGGCCTTGGACGCCCGAACCGGACAGGTGCGCTGGTCAGCTGCTCTCCCGACCGCAAGAGCCGGCAAGCCCGCTCGGAATGTGCGACTCTACCCGTCGCTCGATAAGCGAGATCGAATGTACGTCAGCTATGACGACCGGCTGATGGCCTACCGGCTGGCGGACGGACGAGCACTATGGGCGAGCCCCGCGACCGTGAACGGCTGGATCCACGACATCGTGCAGCATCCCGCCGGCATCGTCATCCTCCCGGAAGCTGCGCCCGAAGGCGAGCTCTCCGGGAGTCGCACCGTCATCAACGGCGTGGTTCAGACCGGACTCAATGTGGCTCGTTACGAAGACGGGGCGACCATCTCCCCGAAGCCGGTCAAGATGCGGGGGAACGTGACGGACGCGCTGGTTGCAGGCAACACAGCGGTGCTCGCCGTGGACGCTGCCTCCAAGACCTTCGTGAACGTGCTGGATGTCGCTACCGCGACGCTCCGGCTCAAGAAGGATGTGAAGATCAAGGGGCAGCTCGAGTACGCGGAGCTCACCCCGGCCGGCCTGCTCTACGTCTCCCGCTCGGATGCAGGCGGCAATGGAGAGGTAAACCTTATCGATCTGGAACGGGGTGAGGCACGGTTCAAGGATGTGATCGAGAGCCGGGTGCTTCACTACGCCGTCGAGGGACGGAGTCTCTATGTGTTCGGCAACAAGAGACACCAGCTCTACTCGGTTGATCGGCAGGACGGCACCTTCGAGCCGCGGGGTGGAGAGATCAGGCTTCAGGGCGGAGAGGACCCGGTCGCGATGGAGATTCGCCCCGAAGGGATCGTCCTGATTGCTCCGCAGAACCTCGTGCTTCTGGATCGGAATGGACAAGTGAAGCAGCAGGCCTATTACCCGGCCCCGCAACTGCCGGGACTGCTCCGCGCTCTGCACGCGGTGAATGCGGTGCGCGCCGGCCTCTATGGTGCCGCCGCCTCGGCCTATGGCGATGCCTTCGCCCAGGCCGCTCGCCAGTCGCGCGACCCGGTAGGCCAGCGAATAGCGGGGGAGCTGGCGACAGCGTACTCCCAGGGAGGTGCCCAGCTACAGGGCTATTCCCGGCAATCCGCCGCCATGGCGACCAAGCGATTCAAGGCTTCGCTCACCGTTCCCGGCTCGGTGTTCATGCTGACCAAGGCTCCGGAAGGCAAGGGCAATGTGCTGCTGCAGATCGACAAGGGCTCGGCGCAGCCTCGCGCTACGGTCGAGCTGGGCAAGGAGAAGGAGCCGGTGTACGCTGTAGATGATATTGCCGGAATGCTGTTTCTGCGCACTGCGCCCACGACGCTGGTAGGCTATCGGCTATAGCGGCGGCCGAGGAGTACTTGAACTAACTTCTGAAGGGTATAAGCAGATGAGGTGGCAGTGCAACGACTTAGCACTGCCACCTCATCTCATTTGCCGGCTGCTACCGGGGCGGTGTTGATTAATAGACTCCCGGTGTCGGGGTCCTCGGCTCCTGGGAGAACCGGTCCTGACTGCTGCGCGGTTGACCGGTTGACTGCCGATTCTTCCACCAGCGCCACGCCAGCATTCCTGCTCCCGCAAGCAAAGCATTACGTAACCGGCTGGGGCCGAAGGTGTCGTTGCGCACCCGCCGTCTGGAACCGAATCCAAACATGATGCCCTCCTCTCCTGGAACGCCGCACCACCGCGGCGCACTTAGAAGCTACGGCGCGGGCAATCCCAGTCAGTGACCCTCGGCACAGCCGACTGACTCGTGCCTGGTAGCCCGCCGGCTCGCGACTAATTCGAAAACTCCCAACGCACCCCGAAGGCACTCCCTAGCGCGGGGATCTCAAATCCAGGTACGTAGGTCCGCTTGGTGTCAGTGAGATTGACCCGGTCCCAGTAGAGGTAGAAACGGTCGAGCTGGACCTGAACCAGACTCCGAAAGAAGGTCGCTCCCCGCAGGACAATGGGCGAGCCTAATGGGTCGCGCCCGATTGTCCCCGTGCCCCAGCTCTCCACGCTGAGCCGCAGCTTGAGATCGAAAATCCCACTGGGGAACTGGCGCAGGAACTTGGAGCGGATGGTACCGGCGCCAACCGAGTGGGTCGGCGGCAGGCCGTCCGGAGATGTCCCTTTGGGATCGCTGTACCAGGTCTCCAAGGTGAGCCACTGGAGCGGCGCGATTCGCACCGAGGCGGTGATCCACTCGGTGCGCGGGACCGGGGCTAGTTGGGGGACATCCGGGAAATCGGCGTAGCCGAACGGCACGAAGGAAGAGGTCCTGGCATACGCCACCTGAAATCCCAGACGACCCCGACTGAATCCCAGCGCTCCCTGGAAATCCTCCACGTCCTGCTCCGGATCGGTCGGAATAGCGGGCGCGGCCACTACCTTGCCGATCCTCGCCGTACCGGTCACCGCGAGTCCCCGAATCGGCTCCAGTCCGGCTGCCAGGTCAGCGTAGTCGCTGGCGCGTCCCCCGTAGTGCCGGAGGTGCACCAGCTCTGCGCTCGCGCTGAACGGGCCAATGGGATTGAGTCCGATGGTCGCCCTCGCGTCGAGCGGGGTCCACCGGGTGCGATTGAATGCCGAGGCGCTCAGAGAGAGCGCCGGCAGCCGATAGGTGAAATAACCGCCGATCTGATTGATCTGCTGCTGGAGGCCAGCCCCGTCCCAGCCAGTGCGCCCATAGATGAAGTCAACGCGGGGACCCAGCTCGCCCTTTTCCTTTCGCAGCGAGAGACGAAGCTGAGCATCGGTGCGGGTGCCTTTGTACCCGGGACCAATGGTGTCCTCGACGCCGGCATCGCTGATGACGTATGGCCGCCGATTCGGAGCCGAACGGAGAAGCTGGTACTGCAGTCCCACCCAGCGGGTGGGATGATAGCTGCCTTGAGCCCAGATCTGGGTGTTCGAGTAGTTGCTGCTCACCACCGCCTGGGTCGGGGAGCTGAGATAATCGCCGCCTAGGGTGAACCCGAAGCCCGAGGTGAAGCGACGCTCCAACTCCGCATCGTAGCGGGCGTAGTCGTTGTCACCCCGGGCGATCGCAATGCGGGATCGGGCTGCCAGCCGGTCATTGCGCCGGGTGAAGAGGTGCACTCGAAGCTGTCCGGGCCAGCGCTCCACCTCGATCCGGTCGAGGAACACGAGGGAGAAGAGCGCCGGATCCACCGCGATACTATCGATCCCGGCCGGCACATAGGGGAGCCCGTCGAGGTAGTACTCGGTTGAAGAGGCGCCTCGGCTCTGGTAATTGACCGGCTCGGGCCGGCCAGTGTACCCGCCCCGCCAGAGGTAGACACCCGGCACCCGGGTGAGCAGATCACTCACCGTGGCCGCATGTCCCCATTCAATCGAGTCACGGCTAAAGACAATGCGGGTGAGCGGCGGGCGGGGTCCTTCTACGTCGAGCAGCGGAAGCACCGGTACCCGGACATTGACCTGGGCCTGTTCTCGGAGATAGCGCTCGGTGGTGTTGACGGTGTCGGCCCCGAGGGTGTCCTGCTGCTCCGCTATCTGGCCCTTGTCTTCGTCTTGGGGGATCTGGGCGGAGAGGGTGAGTGGTAGGCAGTAGGCGGTGAGCAGGAAGATCAGTGCCGTCCCAGCCCAGGGTAAACGCCCCCGCTCACCTCTCACCGCTTACCGCTCACGCTGTTGGTTTGCCCGCCCCAGCACAAACTCTGTGAAGAGCCGGACCCCCATTCCGGTGGGACCCTTCACCCGGGCAGGGTCGTCGCGGTCGCTGTATGCCGTACCGGCGATATCGAGGTGGGCCCAGGGAAATCCATTCACGAACTCGCGAAGAAACCAGCCGGCCGAGATGCTGCCGGCGGGCCGCCCTCCCGCGTTCTTCACGTCCGCGATGTCGGACTTCATGAGGTCGCGGTAGTCCTCCCACAAGGGCAGCGGCCAGGTGCGCTCTCCCGCCCGCTCGCCGGCAGCCCGCACCTCCTCCACCAACTTTTCATCGCTGCCCATGACGCCGGCGGCGGTATGGCCCAGAGCCACCACGATAGCGCCGGTCAGGGTGGCGATGTCGATGACCGCGGCCGGCTGATAGCGGCGAGCATAGGAGAGGGCATCGCAGAGGATGAGCCGGCCCTCCGCATCGGTATTAATGACTTCGATCGTCTTTCCCAGGTGGCTGGTGATGACGTCTCCCGGCTTCACCGCCGTTCCGGACGGCATGTTCTCGGTGCTGGGAATCAGTCCCACCACGTGCACCTTGGGTTTGAGCCGGCCCAGCGCCTCGAAGGTGCCCAGGACCGCGGCGGCGCCAGACATATCGTACTTCATGTCCTCCATGTTCTGCGCCGGCTTGATCGAGATGCCGCCGGTGTCGAAGGTGACCCCCTTCCCGATCAGCACGACGGGAGCACCCCCTGCCCCCTTGTACTCCAGCGCGATGAACCTCGGCTCCTCAGCGCTTCCCTGGGCCACCGAGAGCAGCGCGCCCATTTTCTCTCGCACGATGGCCGCCTTGTCGAGGATGGTGACCTCGAAGCCGTGGCGCTGAGCCAGCTCCCGGGCGGTATTCGCCAGGTAGCTCGGAGTACAGATGTTTCCCGGTAGTACCTGGATACCGCGGGCAAAGACATGTCCCGCGCCGATCGCCGCTCCGACCCGGTGCCCTTCTCGCAGATCGTTCAGCGGGTCGGTTGCCAGGATATCCATCCGCTCCAGTTGCGGCTTCTTGCTGTCCTCATCCCGCCGTTTCATCTCGGTGTATTGCCACATCCCCTGCGCCAGGCCCTCCGCCATCATCTGCCCCGCCTCGGATGGGCTCACCCTGCCTCGGGATTCCGGAGGCAGATGAAAGGCCCCGTGCGGCACCCCTATGGCGCGCGCCCGCTTGGCCGCCACTGCGGCAGCCCGGCGGATCGCGGTGCGATCGATGTCCTCGACCTTGCCTAGCCCGACTAGGAGCACCCGGGCAGTTGGCCCGGAGGGATAGACCACCGCAGTCTCGTCCCGCTTGCCGGTGAAGTCCCCCACGGCAAGGAGTCGGTTGAGGGCACCGCCGAGGGCATTGTCCAGCACGCCGAGTGATGGGGGCAGATTGCCCCGCGGAATCGCGACGGCGAGCAGTGGGGTCTCATAGCCGGCTGGGGAAGCCTGAGCTATGGCGGTCTCGAACGGCATAGGGCCGATGTGTTGGGGTGGCAGACGCGTGCTTGGGCGGGTGGGAAGCTAGCTCGGGCGCCTCGGAGGCGGCAACAGGGGCACCTGTCTTGACGCTTCTGATTCCGCCGCGCATCTCTAGCATATACTCTCGACTACAAAGTCTCATGTTGATACGACTGCTCGCCCACTGGGCATGTCTCGCATTGGTCATGAGCGTACCGCTCGCTGCCCAGGCCGGAGCGGCGCGCGTCGTCATCATCCTCGATCAAGAGACTCCCCGCTTCCAGCCGCTGGTCGAGGCCACCGCGCGGGAGATCTCTGGGTTCTTTCGCCCGGGCGAAGTTGAGCTGCTGCCACCTCGCACCGGCGGCGGCACCAGCAACGGTATTCGTGCAGCCCTGGACCAGGCCCTGGCAGACTCCAGCATCGCGGTGGTGGTGACGCTGGGGTCGATCGCATCCCACCTGTTAGCCCGCTCTGCGCCATCGAAGCCGTCGATCGCCGGCACTGTTGTAGATGCCTCTTGGCAGGGCATCCCCCAGAAAGACGGAAGCAGCGGAGTGCCGCGGCTGGTCTACATCGATCAGTCCTACCCGCTGGGAAGCACCCTCGCCGACTTTCACCGGCTCATACCGTTTCGTCGCCTGGCACTAGTGCTGGATCGCGACCTACTGCAGGCCATTCCGCAGTTGAAGACCAGCGCAACGGCAATCGTACGGCGTTCAACCCGGGCGGCCGCGGTGGTTGTCCCCGCCGCTGCTCAATCCGATGAGGTCCTCGCCGCGCTGCCACCGGGCACGGACGCGGTATACCTCACCCCGCTCCCTGGAATGAGCGAAGCCGAGTACGGCAAACTGATTGCCGGACTCAACTCTCGCCGCCTTCCCACTCTGAGCTACACGGTCGACCCCGATATCCGACTGGGCGCCCTCGCCTCGTACGAGCCACCGGAGAACTGGCAGCGCCGGGCTCGGCGGGTGGCGGTGAACCTCCAGCGAATTCTGGCCGGCGACGAGGCCGGGACTCTGCCGGTGCGACTGGTCAGCGCGCCGCGGCTCACCTTGAACCTGGCCACGGCCCGGCAGATCGGCTTCTCACCGGGCTGGAGCATCCTCACGGACGCCGAGCTGGTTGGGGTGGACTCGGCCGGGCCGGCGGACACCATCTCCCTCGCCGAGACGATGAAGCTGGCCTGGCAGGCGAACCTGGACATTGCTGCAGCCGAGCTCGACGTAGCGTCAGGCCAGGAGGACGTACACCTCGCCCGCTCGACCCTGCTGCCTCAGATCGAGAGTCGGTTCACCCAGACGTACACCCGCCAAGGCACCGCGGCCGCCAGTCTGGGCCAGCAGCCTCAGAGGTTACTCGATGGTGGGATCAGTTTCGCTCTTCCTCTTTATGCCGAGGAAGCCTGGGCCGGCTACGGGTCGCAGCAGAAGCTCCAGTTGGCCCGCGAGGCTGATCGCGATCAACTCCGGCTGGATGTGGTGCTGGACGCTGCTACCGCCTACCTCGACGTGCTCCGAGCCCAGACCCTGGCCGATGTGCAGCGCTCGAACCTGTTTCGCACCCGCGCCAACCTCGAGGTTGCGCGGCTGCGCGAGGGAGTGGGCAGCGCCAGCCGGGCGGACATCTACCGCTGGGAGGGGGAAGTGGCCACCGCGCGGCGTGACCTGATCTCGGCGGAATCCCAGGTGAGAGTTGCCGAGCTGGAGCTGAAGCGGATCCTCAATCGACCGCTCGACCGGCCGCTGGCCCAGCGCCCGGTGACTCTCGGCGACCCGGCATTCCTGGCTCGAGACCCGGCGGTTCTCGCCTGGTTCGATGATCCAGCGCGCTTCACCGTCTTGACTGACTTCCTGGTGAGGGAGGCGTTCCGGACTTCACCCGAGCTGGCTCAGGCCGATGCCGCGATATCGGCCCAGCAGAGGCAGCGGACCGCTTCGGGAAGGTCGTTCTGGCTCCCCTCCTTCAGCCTGCAAGGCGGCATGAGCAACGTGTTCGACCGGGGCGGTGCCGGGGCCACTACACCGACATTTCCCACTCCAAGCGCCTTCCCGGTTGCGCCGGACCTGACCTGGCAGGTACGGCTGGAGGCCACGCTGCCCATCTTCACCGGACTGGAGCGCAATGCCACCCATGCACAGGCCGGCATCGATCTGGATCGGCTCGAGGTACAGCGGGCGGCGGTTGAGCTCGCGGTGAATCAGCGGGTCCGCTCCGCCATGGAGATCGCATCCTCGGGTTATTCCGCCATTGCGCTCACCCGAGATGCCACCGAGGCGGCGGGCCAGAATTACGCCCTGGTCAACGATGCCTATGCCAGCGGAGCCGCATCCATCACCGAAGTGCTCGATGCTCAATCCGCCGCGCTCACGTCGACCGAATCAGCGGCCAATGCGGTCCACGACTTTCTGCTCGATCTGATCCGGGTGGAGCGGGCGATGGGCAGCTTCGGCGCCCTCCAAACCCCCGAGCAGCGACAGGAGTTCCTATCCCGGCTCCGCACTGCGATCCAGCAGAAGAAGGCGCCATGAAGCACGAAGCGCTTCTTGTAGCGTCTGTATTTGTCGCGCTGTCCGGGTGCGGGGACCCGCCTCCGCCACCCAATCCTCCCCTTCCGGTCACCGCTGCAGCGGTTGGCAACGGCGGCGGCGGCGCCAACGAGACCCGCTACTCGGGCTCGATCAACGCCGATGCCTCCGTGGAGGTGGCGTTCAAGGTGAGTGGTGTGGTGGACCAGGTGACCCAGATCCGTGGCGCCGATGGCCGGCTGCGGAATCTTCAGGACGGGGACGCTGTGCAGCGAGGCGCCATCCTGGCCCGGCTCCGGTCCACCGAGTTCCGGGACCAGGTGTCGGACGCGGAGGCCACGCTACGGCAGGCTCAAGCCGACTATGAGCGCGCGTCTCAGCTGTACGAGAACCGCTCCGTCTCCAAGGCCGACTATGACGCGGCCTACGCCCGCTACACCGCGAGCCGGGCCAAGCAAAGCCAGGCTCATTTGTCGTTGCGTGACGCCTATCTCCGCTCCCCCATCGACGGAGTGATTCTTAAACGCTCCGTCGAGGTGGGATCGCTCGCCGGACCGTCCGCGCCTGCCTTCACCGTCGCCGACACTCGGCGGGTTAAGGTGGTCTTCGGAGTGCCCGACGTAATTGTCGCTGATCTCCGGCTGGGGGGCCCACTCACCATCCAGGCCGAAGCCATCCCCGGGCGGACCATGACCGGGCGAATTACCCGCATCTCTCCGTCGGCGGATCCGAGCAGTCGAGTGTTCGAGGTAGAAGCCGCCATCCCGAACCCGGATGGGCGCATGAAGGTGGGAATGCTGGCGACCCTGCGGCTCGGCAACCGCGAAGCCGGGCACTCGATCTTCATCCCGCTCGCCGCAATCGTCAGGCCCGCCGGAGACTCCAGCGGGTACGCGGTGTACGTGGTGCAGGATACGATCGCCCGCCTGAGACGGGTGGCTCTGGGCGACGTCATCGGCAACTCGATTGCGGTGCGAGACGGGCTGGAGGGAGGCGAGCGAGTCATCCTCCGCGGCGCAACCATCGTGGCAGACGGCCAGGCGGTCAGAGTGATCCCGTGACCCACCAGGACGACGCGACCCTCATCGCCAACACCCACAACACTGCCCGTTACTTCACCGAGCAGCGGCAGGTGGCCTGGGTGGCGCTCATCGGTACGGTGCTATGGGGCATCTTTGGCTACTCCAGCATGCCACAGCGGAAGGACCCTGACATCCCGGTCATCACGGCGGCGGTTATCACCCCCTGGCCCGGGATGGACGCGGAACGGGTGGAGGACCGGGTCACCCGCAGGATCGAGGAGGTGGTGGCGGAGAACTCGGCGGTCGACGTCGTTCGCTCTACCACCCGCACAGGAGTCTCGTACGTCTACGTCGACCTCAAGGAAGGAACTCCGGAGACAGGCAAGATCTTCGACGACATCGCCCTTAAACTCAACGCAATCGAGGATCTGCCGGAGGGCGCCGGTCCGATCCAGTTCCTGAAGGATTTCGGCAGCACCGCGGCGCTCACCCTCACGGTGGCGAGTCCCCCGATGGAGGAGGTGCAGGTTTCGATCCGGGCCGATCAGGTGCGCTCGGCGATCGAGCATATCCGGGCCGGCACCAAGGGGGGTCGGGCTACTCTGGTGTACTCCTTTCCTTCTTCGATCTCACTCTCGTCTGTGCGGCGACCGGGCCAGATGTACCTGGCGTATGCGGTGCGGGACGGCGTGTTCCGCGACGCCCGGCTGCTCGTAGGGCCCCAGTTCATCGGGGTGGATGGGGTGAGCGATCTGCCCGATACCGCCATCATCGCTCACGTCTCCCGGTTCGTACTTGAGCGGCAGCGGGTCTCCGAATTCCATCCTGATGCGTGGCGCGCGACAGTCATCCGCAACCCGGAAGAGTCCCGAGCCAAGCTCCTGGCAGCCGCGGGCGACAAGTACACCTACCGCGAGATGGATGACCTTACCGAGCTGATGAAGCGCACTTTCCAGACCGTGGAGCAGGTGAGCAAGGTGGATCGGCTGGGTGTGCTCGGCGAACAGGTAACGCTCAGCTTCTCCCAGGAGCGGCTGGCCTCCTACGGAGTCGAGATCGGGAAGCTGCAGGACATCCTGCGGGCCCGGAACACCGCCCTGAGCGGCGGCCTGGTGGAGGTCGAGGGGCGTACCGTCGCCCTCAATCCTACCGGTGAGTTCCTCAACGAGCGGGAAATCGGTGATGTGATCGTGGGCAGCTCACGGGGTGGGGCGCCGCTCTACCTGCGCGACCTGGTGGACATCGACCGCGGTTACGAGAGCCCGCCCCGCTATCTCAATTTCTACAGCTGGATCGATTCGTCGGGCCAGTGGCATCGCGCCCGGGCTGTGACGCTGGCGGTCCAGATGCGCCCGGGTGAGAACATCGGCGAGTTCGGGTATGCCGTCGATTCCACCATGCAGGTGCTCAAGAGCCGGCTTCCGCCCGACCTGATCATGGCGCGCACCTCGGATCAGCCGCTCCAGGTAAAGGAGAACATCGATCTCTTCATGGGCAGCCTGTACGAAGCCATTGCCTTGGTGGTGATCATCGCCCTGGTCGGCTTCTGGGAATGGCGATCGGCGCTGCTGCTGGCCATCAGCATTCCACTTACCCTGGCCATGACCTTTGGCATGATGGCGCTGGTGGGGATCGACCTGCAGCAGATCTCGATTGCATCCCTCATCATCGCCCTGGGACTCCTGGTGGACGACCCGGTTGTGGCCGGCGATGCCATCAAGCGGGAGCTGGATCACGGCCACCCCGGGAGGATTGCCGCCTGGCTCGGGCCCACCAAGCTGGCCCGGGCGATCATGTTTGCCACCATTACCAACATCGTGGCCTATCTCCCCTTCCTCCTGCTATCGGGCTCTACTGGACAGTTCCTCTACAGCCTGCCGGTGGTGCTGACCTGTTCCCTGGTCGCGTCGCGGCTGGTCTCGATGTCCTTTATTCCCATGCTGGGGGACATGCTGCTCCGCCCCAGTAAGAAGGCCCAACCTCCCATCGAGGAGCGGCGCAGCAAAGGCTTCAGCGGGTGGTATTACAGGATCGGGCGGCGGGCCATCGAGCACCGGTGGCGCTTTGCCGCGGCCTCGCTCCTATTTCTGGTGCTGGGTGGGGTGGTCATGAGCCAACTCAAGACCCAGTTCTTCCCGAAGGACCTGCAGTACCTCTCCTATGTGGAGGTCTGGCTGCCGGAGGATGCCCCACTGATTGCCACCCGGGAAATCACTGAGCGGGTCGAGGGGATCGTCCGGCGGGAATCGAAGAAGTATTTCGAGCACCACCAGTCCCACGGTGAGTCCGGAGGGATGGTGTCGCTCACCACTTACCTGGGTGGGGGCGGTCCCCGGTTCTGGTCCAGCTTCGGGCCTGAGCCGAGACAGACCAACTATGGCCTGATCGTCATGCAGACGATCAACAAGCATGACACCCCGGGGTTGATGCCTGCGCTCCAGGAAGTGCTCTCCCGGGAGATCTCCGGCGCCAGAGTGAACGCCAAGGAGTTGGAGCTCGGCCCGGTTGTTGGCACTCCGGTCGCCGTTCGCCTGAGTGGCGACCACATCCCGACGCTGCGCGCGCTCGGGGACCAGGTTGCGCAAATCTTCCGGAGCAACCCGCTGGCCGCCAGAGTGGAGGACGACTGGGGCTCTCAGAGCTTCGCCATGGATGTGACCATCGATCCCAACCGGGCCAGCATGGCCGGGCTCACCAACGCGGACGTGGCCACCAGCACCGCTATCGGGCTCAATGGATACCGGATGACCTCGCTCTACGAGGGTGACAACGTCATCCCGGTCGTGGCCCGGCTGCGGATGGAAGAGCGGGCGCAACTCGGCGACCTGAAGAATCTCTATGTCTACAGCTCGCAGGGCACATCCAAGATCCCGCTGCAGCAGATCGCCTCGCTCAGTACCGGGATGCGGCCGGAGAAGATCAACCGGCGGGATCAGTTCCGCACCATCACCATCGGCGCCTATCCCAAGGCCGGGGTGCTGTCCTCTGAGGTCCTGCTCGCCTCGAAGCCGGCCCTCGACAGCCTGGCGGCCGATCTGCCACTCGGGGTCAAGTTCAAGATCGCCGGCGAGCAGGAGAAGCAGGACGATGGCTTCCTGGAGCTGGCGCTCGTGCTGGGGACATCCGTTGCGTTGATCTTCATCGCGCTTGCAGTGCAGTTCCAGAACGCCATCAAGCCCTTCCTGGTGTTCGGTGCCATCCCTTACGGTATGGTTGGCGCCATCATTGCGCTGGGCGTCATGGGCGCGCCCTTCGGCTTCATGGCGTTCCTCGGGGTAGTGAGCCTGGTGGGCGTCATCGTGAGCCACGTCATCGTCCTGTTCGACTTCATCGAGGAAGCCCGGGAGAAGGGCGAGGGACTGGAGGAGGCGCTGCTGGATGCCGGGATTCTGCGACTCCGGCCGGTGCTCATCACCGTGGGAGCCACGGTCTTCGCCCTGGTGCCGTTGGCCTTGCACGGCGGACCGCTCTGGGAGCCGCTCTGCTACGCCCAGATTGGCGGGCTCACTGTCGCAACCGTGATCACGCTCCTGTTGGTGCCGGTGTTTTACTCGATCGCGGTGCTGGATCTGAAGATCATCAAGTGGGTACCGGGGAAGTGAAAACCCGAAGCAAAACTCCCCATCCATCCGCTTCGTAGAGATTCAGAACTCCTTCACGGATCCGATCAAATGACCCGCGTGATACTCTCTGCCGCTGTGGCGGTCGCCAGCCTATCCCCTGCCGTGCTGGCCCAGACGCCACCCGCAGCCCTGAGAAAACAGGTCTTCGCCGCCGAAAGCAGCTTCGCCGCCAGCATGGCCCAGCGCGACTTCAACGCCTTCGCCTCTCACGTCTCGCCCGAAGCCATCTTCTTCGGCGATACGACCGTCATGCGCGGCAAGGAGGCGGTGCTCAACGGCTGGCGACGCTTCTTCCAGAAGCCCAATGCTCCGTTCTCCTGGAAGCCGGATGTGATCGAGGTACTCCAGAGCGGCAAACTGGCCATCAGCAACGGGCCGGTCTTCGACCCTGGTGGGAAGAAGGTGGGCAACTTCAGTTCCATCTGGCGGCTGGAGCCGGACGGCAGCTGGAAGATCATCTTCGACAAAGGCTGCCAGTAACCGGTATCTTCAGTCGGGATGACACTCGCTTAGCCGGGATAACGGCTGGAGGAAACTTGTTCGTGCGGATCTGGCAGTTTCGCGTTGCCGCGGAGCAGGCCGACGAGTTTCGGGAGGTCTACGGACCCGACGGACTCTGGGCTCAGCTTTTCCGCCGGGAGATCGGGTTTCACGGCACCGAGCTGCTCCACTCCTCCACCCATCCGAACGTTTTTCTCACCATCGACAGTTGGGAGAGTGCCGAGGCCTGGGCCGCATTCCTCCGGGCGTGGGGTGACGACTACGCCGCCCTGGACCGCCGCTGCAGCGCGCTCCTCGTCAGTGAGGGCGAGATCGGGAATTTCGCGAGCGCCGACGGGCGGGTCACCGGTTCAGCCTAGTCAGCCTCTAGTCCAGTTCCCTACATTTCTGGGCTCATTTACCCCGACACCGGTGACATCCACTCTCCAGGAGCAACTCCAGTTCGCGTTGGGCGACAGCTACCAGCTGGAACGGGAGCTGGGCGGCGGCGGCATGTCGCGCGTCTTCCTGGCGCACGAACGGGCACTGGGCCGGAAAGTCGTGGTGAAGGTGCTCCTTCCTGAGCTGGCTGCCGCAGTAAACGTGGAGCGGTTTCGGCGCGAGATCCTGCTCGCCGCCCAGCTCCAGCATCCTCACATCGTGCCGCTTCTCTCCGCCGGCGAGGCCAGCAACCTCCCTTACTTCATCATGCCATTCGTGACCGGCGAGTCGCTGCGGGCCCGGGTCACCCGGGAGGGAGAATTCCCCATCTCCGACACCGTCCGGATCCTGCGTGACGTGGTCTCGGCTCTGGCCTACGCCCACGAGCACGGGGTAGTGCACCGGGACGTGAAGCCCGACAACGTGCTGCTCTCCCACGGTGTCGCCGTGGTGACCGACTTCGGGGTGGCCAAGGCGCTCAGCGCATCATCCGGCGCGGCAGCTTCGGGCATCACATCGGCGAACGTCGCCCTCGGAACGCCGGCGTATATGGCCCCGGAGCAGGCCACCGCGAGCCCACACACCGATCATCGGGCGGACATCTACGCCCTCGGTGCGATGGCGTACGAACTGCTCACCGGATTCCCACCGTTCTCGGGGCGTACACCGCAGGCGGTCCTCGCCGCCCATGTCGTCGAAGAACCGGAACCGGTGGAGCGCCGCCGCCCCGCGGTACCGCCGATGCTCGCCACGCTGGTGCGGGATTGTCTCTACAAGCGGCCCGCAGACCGGCCCCAGTCCGCCCTGCAGGTGATGCATGTGCTCGATGCCATCGCAACACCAAGCGGCGGGACGGCGGCCACCACTGCGGTGCGGTTGCCCGCGACTGCCCCCGCTACAAATAGCCGGAGGAAGTTGGTCGCGGCGGCATCGGGGACAGCGCTGCTATTGCTTGGAGTCGTCGGCCTGCTGTGGTATCGCGGCAACCACCAGCCAGCGAGAACCTCCGCGCCAGTGGCCGTCCCTCCAAGCATCGATTCCGGCGCCACGGTAGCTCAGGTTGAGAGCACAGCCACCACGCCGCCAGAGGCGCCTGAGGCCAGCCGGCCCTCAACAGCCACCAGACGGCCTGCAGCGGAGCGCCGGCGTGCGGCTGCGCCGAGTCGGTCGGCGCGACCACCAGTCCAGAGGCCGACCAAGTCGATCATCGAGGAGCCTGCTCCGGCGGACTCGAGCGCCGAAGATACCACGACGCCCACCCAGGCCCCTCCCACCGTAGCCCTCGACACCACCACACCTCCGCTGCCTGCGCCCGCCCTCAACGTACCAACTCCGCCTTCAACACCGGGGCCCCCGGCACCACGACCGCCGCCCGCTCCGGTGGACCAGCGGCCCGCGATTCGAAACGTGGTCGCTGAGTATGCTGTCGCGATCGAATCGAGGAACCTGGACGCGCTACGGCGGGCCTATCCCTCAATGACGGGCCCGCAGCAGCGGGGCTGGGAGCAGTTTTTCCAGCTGGTGCGGGACGTGCAAGCCGATCTCTCGTTGTCGAAAATCCAGGTGACCGGCGCAAGCGCCGAGGGACTGGTCACCGGAGCGTACGATTATCTCAATACCAGCACGGGGCGGCCCGAGCACCAGCCGGTGTCATTTCGGGTGAGCTTCAGGTCGGAGGGCGGGAGATGGAGGATGGCGGAAGTTAGATAGCTAAAAGTTGTACTCCAGCCCGGCGGTCCAGATCACATCCGGCCGCAGCCCTCCGCCATTCAGCGACCACTGGCTATTCCCGATCACTGTCAATCCCGGGGCTGCGCCGAGCTTCACCCCAACCGAGCCGTCCACGATATCGTCCCGAATGTCAGGGATGACAGTGGGAACAACTGTACGCTGGTAAGGCGACTCGATCTGCACCGGACCGGGGATCTGAAGCGGGCTGTCTCCGACCTGGAGCTGCGAGATCAGGTCTATGGCGAGCGTCGCCCAGGGGGCCAGCAGGTGGTCGAAGCCTCCAGTCATGAGCACGGCGTCGTTCTCGAAATCGCCGCCCCGGTAGAGATACCCCAGGTTAGCATGGGGCGAGAAGGGACCGAACTGGGCCGACAGGATGGCCAGGCCTCGAGCGGCAAAGGCACCCGACCCCAGCATGTTGTCCTCGCTGCCGGTAGGAAACCGAACGTCCCCCAGAATGCCAACGGACAGCGGCGTTCCGTGCCTGAGGTTCACCTTGACCCGGGCATCGACGTCGCCGAGCCCGGTGCTGGATCCGTCGACCGAGCGCGAGGCCGTGAGAACGGGATCCTCCGGCGTGCCTCCAAAGAAATGAACCGCGGGCGGCGGCCCAAATGGGTTGATCTGTGCCGTGCTGCCACCCTCGAGTGAGACGTTGACCAGCGGGACCGCGACCCCGACGTCCATCCAATCGGTGATCCCGTAGGTGACAAGAAAGCCGGTGACGGTGAGCCGAACGTCGAGCGAGAGATTGAGGTCGATGGTCTCGTTTTCCAGCTGGGGCACGCCCATGAGCGAGCAGTCACCTGCCGCGGCCTCATCGCACCCTGGAAAATCCGAGTTTGCATGGGTGAAGGTGAACTGCACGTTGTCGAGGTCCACGCCGCGGAGGGTCTTGAAGTGCACTCCGGTGCGGGCAATACCGGCAAGGACACGGCCTCGGCCCAAGGTCTGGGCCCGCTCGGCGAAGATGGGGCCGGCGGAAGACGAGGTTCGAATCGGAACTCCGCCCTCGAAGCGAAAGGTCGAGCCTCCGCTGGTGGCGCTCACCGGCACGTTGGCGACGTTGCTGCCGATCGAGTTGGTCAGGAAGGAGATGACGGTCCCGTTGCTGGCGACCGCGGCCGGGACGAAGTGGTTGCCGTGTATTCGGATCGAGTCGGGGTTGTTGGGATCGCTGGTACCGCCGAGGGTAAGCGGGTCCTCGCCCGTGCCGAAGATGAAGAGATCGGAGAGCCGGTCTCGCAGGTGCTGGGCCCGAAGCGGCTGGCCAAGCAGCAGAAGCATCGCCGTCAGCTTGAGGCAGCGCATCCAAACTCCAATCAATGGCAACGGGCATGAAGCTACTCCACAATTTTCCCGCCAGCCAGCAAGGTGGACAGTTCGAACGGGCGCTCGGCGTAGCTTCGCTTCCAGTCCGGTCCCAACCGGTCGAGCAGCAGGGCGACGGCGGCACCAATGGGGTAGAAGCTCACTCTCCGATCCTGCATCGGGTCCATCCCCTCTAGCTCCCGCAGTAGGAGTCGCCGGCCCGACTGAGCAGCCGCACGATATGGCTGGGAATCCTGATCTCCCTGGCTCCCGGCCAGATCCGCAGCGCGGTACTCGATGTAGCGAGCGACACCCTCCTGCCAGAGCTGGAACTCGAAGTACCTGTAGTCAGCGTCGGAGAGCCGGGCGCGGAGGGCATTACGGGCTTGCACCACTTGCTGAATCTTCTGCGAGTGCACTGCCGAGTCGCCCAGCGCGTTCTGCAGGGTGGAGGCCAGCCGGCGGATCGCCCGCGCCACCGGGACCGAGTCGTAGGGAAAGGGGTAGTTCAGCATCCACATGCCGCTGGTGTCGCCGCCTGAAAGGTTCAGCCGGGCCACGCCGGCATAGTAGTCCGGCCGCGTGTACTGCCACTGGTGAAAGTGCTCGTGGACCAGGGTGAGCACCCAGTCAATGGACGACTTCCCGGTCCGCTCCGCGGTCCCGGTGACGATGGTCGGCACTCCGTCGATCGGAAAGGTGGCGAGGAGCGTAGGAGCAAACTGTCGAGGGCGGCTCGAGACCTGGAGAGCATCTCCCTGAGCACCTGGGCGGGCCAGGAATTCTGCCGATTCGGTGACCAGCAGGACCGGCATCGGTGTGCTGGCGAGCCCAGGCCAGATTCGCTCTCCTTCGTCCTGCACCAGCCGGAATGCCTCGGTAAGTCGAGTGCGGTCTGGAGCGGGCAGGCTCACTGGAACGCCAGGGCCCTGGGCTGTAGCGCGGCTGGCAGCGACGAAGAGGGCCAATATGACGATCGGGCGACAACTGCGTGTGATCAGAGAAACACCTCGACGGCGGGCGCTTCGGACAGCATGTTTGCTACCGCAGAACACAATATTACCGATGGAGGGGTCATGAACAGGAGATTCCTGCTTGCCTGGCTCGCGGTGTTCATCGGCTGGATGGTCGGCAGCTTCATCGTGCACGGCGCGCTGCTGCACGATGAGTATGCCCGGCTTCCTTATCTGTTCCGCCAGGAGGCCGAAGCGCAGCGGTACTTCCCGCTGATGCTGCTGGCCCACGCCATCATGGCGGGCGCGTTCGTCTGGATCTACCAGAGAGGAGTCGAGAACCGGCCCTGGGTGCAGCAAGGCGCCCGCTTCGGGCTGGCAGTCGCGCTGCTCGGCGTGGTGCCGACGTACTTGATTTACTACGTAGTCCAGCCACTCCCGGGCTCTCTGGTCGTCAAGCAGATTCTGTTCGATGGAATGCTGGTCGTGTTATTGGGTATCCTCGTAGCGTCGCTGCACCGGCCCAGAACGGTTTGAAATTCACCACAGAGACACAGAGGACATGTCATGTCAGCCAGGATCGAAATACCGTTTCCACCCCGGCCGCCGGAACCGCGGGGCCCGCACATCTCACCGCCGTGGGTGCCGATCGAACTCCGCTGGGAGTATAAGGAGGTCGTTCGCGATACAGTGGCGGAGGGGTTGCCTACCGAAAGCGACCTGAACGCATTGGGTGCCGAGGGTTGGGAGCTGTCCGGGGTGGCGAGCCAAGGACCGCGGACTCACTTTTACTTCAAGCGGGAGCGGAGCCGGTAAGAGCTCGAGGAGAACGAGCCATGGCAAAGCGCGATCGACTTTCCCACATCATCCAGGTCTATCTGGAAGGCGATCTGGAGCTGGATACGGCGGTTGCCGAGCTGGTGCACGTGTACGTGGAGCGAGGCTGGCGCTTCTCGCTGGTTGAGGCAGACTGCGCTCCGCAGTTCCGGGAACGGATGCGAGCACTCGCGATTCGAGTGGACGCGGCGATCGTTGAGCGTGAATCACAAGGTGGAGAGCCGGGGGTCCCCCCAGCAATCGTCATTCGGTAATGACCGAGGGAGATAGAACTTTATGCCTGGAAAGACTACTGATCTGATTGCCCGCTCCTCCATCACCATCGCGGCGCCGGCGCAGAAAGTGTGGGATGCCCTGGTCACACCCTCTACTATCAAGCAATACATGTTCGGCACCACCGTGATCTCGGACTGGAAGGAAGGCAGCCCGATCGTCTGGAAGGGCGAGTGGCAGGGGCGCAAGTACGAGGACAAGGGGGTCATTCGCCAACTCGCCCCCGGCCGTGCTCTGCAGTACACCCACTTCAGTCCCATGTCGGGTCAGCCCGACCGGCCCGAGAACTACCATACCGTGACCATCCAGCTTTCGGGCGAGGGTCACCAGACCCGGGTTTCGCTCACCCAGGACAACAATCCGACCGAGGAGGCGCGGTCCCACTCAGAGAAGAATTGGGGAACAATGCTGGAGGGACTGAAGCGAGTGCTGGAAAGCTGAGGACTGCGGCCGTTCAGGAACGACCGCAGATCCTCCACCACCAGAATCCGGGAAATCAGACGCCCTGAGAGGTCGAACAATAGGGCAAAATCGCAGCCCCCCTCCAGCTCACAGTTTTCCAGCGTGAAGCTTTCCCTGCCCCACGCGATGAGCTGTTCGCCCCGGGCGGTGTAATCCATTTGCCAAAAGCTCACCAGTCCGCCCAGTGCGGTGAAATAGTCGGCCACAGCCTGCTTCCCCCGCTCCTCCAAGCGAACCGGGCTGTCGCCGGCCACCTCGACCTGAAACACGACATCGTCAGCCAGAAGGTCGTTTATCGGGGACAGCTCCCCGGCCAGCACCCGCTCCAGGGCCCGTCTCACCGCAGCCAAGTCCGTTGTCGAGTCGTCCTTCTCCAGCTCTGCTGAGTACTTAACCATTCAGTGCCTCCATCATGCAGGTTGCTCCTTGGCTTGTTGCATGCTACGATCTCTGCTAAACAGGGATAAGGAAGCACTTATCCTGGTATTGGCTCTCCCTGTCTGGCGTGGGGCCGCACCGCCATCTTGAGTTCCGTTGTCACCCTGGGCCCGGCTGAAGGGGCCTGGGGGTCAATCAGGCGAGGACAGAGCATGTTGAGTGAAGAGCGCAGACGAGAGATCGCGGACTTCCTTCGGAGCCGGCGGATGCGACGCCAGCCTGAGGAGCTGGGACTTCCGCGGGGCCGGCGGCGGCGGACCCCAGGCCTTCGGCGAGAGGAGGTCGCCACCGCAGCTGGCGTCAGCGCCGAGTGGTACACCTGGCTGGAGCAAGCGCGGGAGGTGCGCCCTTCGGCCGAGGTCTTGAGCCGGATCAGTGTCGCGCTCCGGCTGGAGCCCAACGAGACCCGCCATCTCCTAACTCTGGGTGGCTACGCCGTTCCAGTCAGCATTGGAGATGCCCCCCGCGCGGTCTCGGTAAGTCTCCGGCTGCAGCGGCTGATTGACCAGATGGAGTACGGCCCCGCTTGGGTTTTTGGCGAGCGATGGGACATCCTGGCCTGGAATCGGGCCGCTTCAGTGATCCACGGAGATCTGGCCAGCCTCCAGGGTATCGAGCGGAATGCCCTCTACCAGCTGTTCCTGGGAGACCGGATGCGCTCCATGCTGCTCGACTGGGAGCGGCACGGGCGCCAGTGCGTCGCCAAGCTGCGGGCGATGTACGCGAGCCGGGTGGACGATCCCTGGTTCAACGAGCTAGTCACCGTGCTCCGCACCGGAAGCTCGGATTTCGAGCGGTGGTGGAACGAGAACGACATCGAAGTGTGGCAGGAGGGTGTGAAGCACTACGAGCATCCCGAGGTGGGGCGCCTGGTGTTCGACTTCACCGTTCTCGAGGTGCTGGACGAGCGGATGGCACCACTCCGGGTTATCACCTACGTCCCGGCACCCGGCACTGGCACCAGGGAAAAGATGGAGGAGCTGCTCGGTGAGTCGGAGCTGATGCCCGCCGAACTCGAGTCTCTCTAGAACTCACCAGAGAGCCATGACCCGATATTGGCACGCGGCGCTCGCCGCAGTGCCAATGCTCCTCTGATGTTCGGCGAAACGGCCAAGCTCCATGCCCGCTCGGGTGCTGCTGCCGAACTAGCGCATGTCAGTGTGGGTAAGGTGGGCGGATCAACGCGAAGCAGGCATGGTCTGTGAGGTAAGGTAGGGCCAGCGAAGGCCGGGAAATCTCCCGGCCTTCGGTTTTCCATCCAGGAAAAGCTGTCACCGTTAAGCCTCAACACTATTCTGAGGCCGATGCTGGCGCTCGGGTCTGGGATGGTTCACATTTGTCACCCGACTCTCCACTCCCCCAGAATAGAGACTCCTCATGCAGCTCGTCCGGCTTAGTCTTGTCGCCCTCACAGCACTCACGCTCACTACACCGGTATCCGCCCAACTGGGTGGGCTCAGGAAGAAGATCAAGAAGGAGACCACACCCGATGCCAGTGCAGCAGCTCCGGCCCAGGGCGGCACTGTCGTGCTCACCACCGATGTGGTGAATCAGTTGCTGGCCGGACTCAAAGCTGGCCAGGCCGAGCGCGCGGCCGCTGGCAAGGAAGACACCCCATACGGTCGCTACGAGCGGGCTCAGACGGCGTATCGGGAGGCCAAGCCCAAGTGCGAGGCGGCCCAGGCAAGCTGGCCCCAGCGGGCGGTCGCCAACCAGAAGCTGGCGGACAAGTACTCGGCGCTGACCGAGAAGATGGTGGCTGCCATGGAGAAACAGGACCAGCGCACGGCTGCGATCTACCAGGATTCCGCCATGGCGATCATGGACCCGAGCTGCGTGGTGAAGGAGCCGAAGCAGCCGGACGAGTACTACGAGGCGGTCCGGGCGGTGGATGCGCGGGCCGAGAAGGCGGAAGTGAAGGCTTCAGGGTTGGGCGCAGGCGAGCTGGCGCAGGCCAAGGAGCGAGCCATTGCCATCCTGCAGGGTTCCACCCCGCCGGGCGACGCGTCAGCTTCGGAGAAGAGCGCCGTGTCTGCCAAGGCCGCGGAGCTGAAGCCGGCACTGGGGATACGGGAGCCAGTGGCAGAGGCCCCGAAGCCTGAGTCCGTGCCGGCAGCGGTGGCAACACCCGCCCCGGCCACGCCGCAGATGGCGCCGGGCGGATCCGACATGGGCGCCTGTATGGCAAAGAACGCGCAGACCCACCAGGCCGAGATCGAGGCACTGGGCAAGCGGGCCGAAGCAGCGCAGAAGGCGGGCGATCAAGCGCGACTGATGGCCCTGGCGGACACGCTGCAGCGCATCCAGATGGCAGGATGCGGCGGACATTAGGATGAGGTCCAGGGTTCGGGCCGCAGTCCTCAGCCTGGTCGCGATTATGGTGACCGGCGCCGCCTGGAAACCCGGCATCTCTGGGGTCGAGTGGGGCGAGCTTCGGATCCGGGAAGCACACTCGCCTTGTGATCGCCCCGGATCGATCCTCGCCAGATCGATTTCTCGCTGGTTCCAGCCCTCGCCATTGGCGAAGGCTGGAACATCAGCCGGGTCGTGGGGGGGGGGGGGGGGCGCCGCCCCACCCCCCCCAGGCGCCGCCCCCCCCCCCACGCGGGGGGGGGAGCGC
>CBFGTM010000045.1:0-28782 GCA_965652025.1 uncultured Gemmatimonadales bacterium | reverse complement strand
TCAGAGCGCCTGCCTTACACGCAGGATGTCGGGGGTTCGAATCCCTCTTCGCCCACTCGCACCCGCTGCGGAGCGGGCTGTGCTGGCCCGAGAGGGCCGACCTGTTGGGGAGATATAAGGAATGTACCTGTCGCGTCTTGTAGTAACCGTTCTGTCCGCGGGTGTACTGTCGGCGCCTCTGGCTGCGCAAGGCATACCCCGCGGGGCTCGCACCACGCAGACTGCGCCCAACGCGCCGCGGCTGATGGTGGCGAATCCATTTGCTTTCGCACCCGGTGACTCGGCCAATGCCGTAAGGATAGGGTCGGCGATGCGGCAGGAAATGAAAGACATCGTCGGCCGCACTTTCAATGTCGTCGAGCAGAGCCAGATGAACGACGCGTTGAAGCAATACGGCTATCCGATCGATGCCATTCTGAGCCCCCCGCTGGCGACGACCCTGGCCAAGAACATCCAGGCTCGAGTCATCGTCACCGGCACATTGGCCAAGGCTGAGGGCGGCCGCACCTCGGTGACCGCGCGCCTGATCGGGGTCAATGACGATGCGGGCAACGTGGTGACCCTGACCCAGGCACAGGGCGAGAGCCCGGATGCCTTCGGGAAGAAAATTGCCAAGTCGCTGGAGCCTGCAGTGAAGGCGCTGCCGGACGCGAAGGAATGTGTCGACCAGCAGTCGGCCAAGAGGGACAAGGCCGAGGCCGCCGCGAAGAAGGCAATCAAGACGGTGCCGAATAACGGTCTGGCGCATTTCTGCCTGGCCCAGATTGCCAAGGCTCAGAAGAAGCCGGCCGAGGTAGTGCAACACCTGCAGGCGGCCACCAAGGGCGATCCCCTGAGTCTCCCGGCGTGGACGGCTCTGGCCGAGCATTATCAGGCTGCCAACGACACGGCCAATACCCTGGTTGCATTCAAGCAGATGCTCCGGGTCGCTCCCACCAACCAGGCGCTTCGCGAGCGGCTGTTCAAGTATTTCCTGGCATCCGGTCATCCGGAGACTGCGCGTGAAGTCGCTGATGAAGGGCTGAAGCTCGACCCCTACAACGCGGACCTGTACGATCTGAAGAGCAACGCCTGCTTGTTCCTGAGTGATTTCAAGTGCGCCGTCGATGCCTTGGAGACGATGTACGCCACGGACTCGGCCAAGGCCGATACCCTGTTCTTCAGCAAGATCTCGGTGGCCGCCCAGGAGGGGAAAGATGCCACCCGGCTGGTGAAGTGGTCGCAAATCGGGACCAAGAAATACCCCAAGAATGCCACGCTCGTGCGCTACCTGAACGCCGGATATGCCATGTCCGGCCAGACCGACAGTCTCATCTCGGTTACTCAGCGGATCATCGCCACCGACACCACGGAGACCGGCGTCGAGGCCGCCCTGGCGGCGGCGAAGGCTCTGCTCCTTCCGCCGGAGGACAGTGCCGGTGGCTCGGCTCGGCCCGACACGTCGGGCAGGGCAAGGGCAGACACCGGCGCAAGGACCAGCGGCGATACGGCGTCACGAGCTGCCGCAGGACAGGTCACCCCGACGACGACCAGTGCAGACACGTCGGGGTTTACGCCCCGTTCCAAGGATGCTCTTCCATTCCTGGAGTTTGCGATTAAGCACGGTGATGCGAAGGCGAAGGAGAGCGCGGCCGCGCTGCTCTATACCGGTGCCGCGCCGCTACTGCAGGCCCAGGATCTTGAGGGGGCCGAGCAAATGCTCCGCCTCGCGGTTCAGGCAGCCAATCCGGCCGGCAAGGTTCAACCGGCGGCAAACTACCTGCTCGGATTGGCCACGCTGTTCCAGGTGCCCAAGCTCGATCCGATCGCCGAGAAGCAGAAGTCCTGCGATGTCGCCAAGCAGATGCAGGGCCTCATGGCGGCCTCGGATTCCGCGCTTACCGCCGGGCGTTCGGTCAATCCCCAATCGGTGGACAAGAACCTTGGCATCATCAAGAAGTATCAGCCGCGGATTGCATCCATGATGAAAGCGTACTGCAAGGGAGAAAAGAAGAAGGCCTAGACCCACTTTCTCGGACCGCCTATATTCCCCCCTCCCAACGGGGGCTGTAGCTCAGCTTGGTTAGAGTGCCGCACTGTCACTGCGGAGGTCGCGGGTTCGAGCCCCGTCAGCCCCGCTCACCTCGAGTGTTCACCCCGTCCCTGCGGACGGGGTGTCGTGTTTCAGCCCGTTCGAGCCCGAGATGGCGAATGCAAGTCCGCCCTATCACCTGCCGGTCCTTCTCGGACCGGTGCTTGTTGCCGCGCGCGACGCCCGCCGAGTGGTGGACGCGACGCTCGGAGACGGCGGTCATGCCGAAGGGTTTCGGAGCACGGGCGCGGAAGTTCTCGGCATAGACCGGGATCCCGAGGCGATCGCGATCAGTCGGCGGCGCCTCGGGACCTCCGGCATGCAGTACCTGCACGCATCATATGCCTCGCCTGAGGCTCTCGACGCTGTTGCCCGATTTCGTCCCGACTTCATCCTCTTAGATCTCGGCGTCTCCTCCCGCCAATTGGATGAGGAAAGTCGGGGTTTTACCTTCCGTCCAGGCGCCCCGCTGGACATGCGCATGGGTAAGTCCGGCCAAACCGCCGCCGACCTCCTGAACCACGCTGACGGAGCCGCGCTGGAGCGAATCTTCCGCGACTACGCTGATGAACGGCGGGCCCGCCGGCTTGCCGCCGAAATTGTCCGCCGCCGGGGTCGCCGCGGGTTCGCTACCAGCGACGATCTGGTCAACGCCATCCGGGCGGCTCTCGGTCCGAAGAGTGGTCCGGGAGACTTTGCCCGGCTCTTTCAGGCGCTGCGTATTGCCGTGAACGATGAACTGGGTGGGCTGGAGCGGAGCCTGCCCCAATTTCGAGACGCCTTGGTGCCGGGCGGCCGGCTAGCGGTCATTACCTATCATTCCGGAGAAGACCGGCTGGTCAAACAAGCCTTTCGAGACTGGGCTCGGCGTTGCGTGTGTCCTCCAGAGATGCCGGTCTGCACCTGCCGCGGTCGAGCTCTGGGCCGACTCGATCCGGCCAAACCGGTCCAGCCGGACGCCAGCGAAGTGGCCGCCAACCCCCGTGCGAGGAGCGCCAAGCTGCGGAGCTTTGTGGTCGATGCTACGGCTTAGGGGTCGCCATTGGGTGATCGCCTGGCTCCTCATCTTCCTGGGAGGAGCCCTCATCGTGGTGGGTCGTCAGACCACGGCATTCCGAACTGCCCGCCGGTTGCGCGAGCTTCGAGAGGAGCGGAGCAGCCTGGAGGCCCGACGGGCCGAGCTCGAGCGTCGCATCCGGGTGGCCTCCAGCAGAGAGGTCCTGGTACCGTTAGCAAAGCGCGCGCTCGGTCTTCATGAGCCGGTCGATTCCGAGTTCGTCCTCTTTGCGGTTCCAGGTTCTGCAGAGCTGGCGGGACCCTGATGGCCAAGCCACTCGTGCGCATTGCCGCGGTTCAACTGGGCTTTGCCCTGATCGTTCTCGTGATCCTGAGCCGCGCAGCCCAGCTTCAGTTGTTCCAGGGCGATCGCTGGGCGGAACAGGCCGAACGGCAGCGAACCGAGCGTGCGGTCCTGCCGGCTCGGCGGGGAGGGCTGTATGATCGCACCGGCATCCCTCTCGCGGTCAGCCAGGAGTTCTACCATGTCGGCATAGCTCCGAACGAGCTGAACCAGCCGCGTACCACAGGCCGGCTGCTTGCCCGGCAGCTCGGGCTGACGTGGTCTCAAGTGGCTCGGGATCTTCGGACCAAGCGGTGGATCTATTATCACGGTCCCTTCACGGCGACGCAGGTGCAGCCACTCCGGCGCGTGATTGGGGTTCATCTCAGCCGCAACTTCCAGCGTTTCTATCCTTCCCGCTCGCTGGCTCGCCCGATCATTGGCGGTCTGTCACCCGATGCTCCCCGCGGAGCGGCGGGGCTCGAGCTCTCGCTCGATTCCATGCTGCTGGGACGGCCCGGCGAGGCGGTGCTGCTGAAGGACCGGGCGGGCCGGCGCTACGACTCACCGGCGCGGTTGATCCGGGAGCCGGTGCCGGGCAATGACGTCGGGCTCACGATCGACGCCGAGCTGCAGGAGATCGCGGAGCGGGGACTGGACGACGCCATCTCCACGATGCGAGCGGATGGGGGCGACGTTGTCTTTCTCGATCCCGCCAACGGCGAACTGCTCGCTCTGGCATCCCGGCAACCCGGCCGCGCGGGACTGAATTCGAGTCGGGCATCCACCTTCACCGATCCGTTCGAGCCGGGATCGACGGCCAAGTTGTTCACTGCCGCCGCCCTGCTGACGTACGACCGGGTGGCCACCCGGGACGCAGTGTTTGCCGAGGGCGGCTCCTGGCCAATGCCCATCTCGAGCAGTGGCCGAACTCGCCTGATCACCGACGCCCACAAGACGGTCGGCAATCTCACCCTGGCCCAGACGATCCAGGTGTCCAGTAACGTGGGCATCGCAAAGTTTTCCTTGCGGCTCAGTCCCGAGGAGCAGTTCGAGATGCTGCGGAACTTCGGTTTCGGCACTCCCACCGGAGCAGAGTTCCCGTCCGAATCGCGAGGCCGGCTCGAGCGGCCGGACCAATGGGAGCCGATGTACACCCGCGCCAGCGTAGCGATGGGCTACGAGTTCGGGGTCACGCCGGTACAGCTCGCCGCTGCCTACGGTGCGATTGCCAACAACGGCCAGCTGCTCACGCCGACGCTGGTGCGGGAGATTCGAAGCCCGGAGGGAAATCTGCTCTACCGCCACCGGCCGGAGCCGGTCCGCCAAGTGGTGACACCGGAAATCGCCGCCCAGCTCAAGGAGTACCTGAAGGGTGCAGCCAGCGAGGGCGGCACCGGGGAAGAGGCCCAACTGGCGAATTACTCTCTGCTGGGGAAAACGGGGACCGCGGTGCGGTTCGAGCGCGGGCGCTACGTGCGGGGCGAATACACCGCTTCATTCGCCGCGCTGTTCCCGGCCGACGATCCCCAGCTGGTAGTCATCGTGAAAATCGACAATCCACGGGGGAAGTACTATGGCGGTTTGACCGCGGCCCCGGTGACCCGGACCATGCTGCAGCAGGCGCTGGCTTCCCGGCGAGTGGCCATCGACCGCAGCCGGTTTGCCGACAACGAGAAGTCGCCGGCACAGGAACCGAGGACAGTCACGACTGCTGCTCGCACCCCCCGGGTGGTCGTCCCGTGGCCCTATCGCCCGGCTCCCCCAAAGAGCTCCACCCGTCCGGTGCCCGTCGTGTCGGGTCGTACGGTGCGCGAGGCTGCCCTAGCCCTTCACCGGCGTGGGTTCCGGGTGGCGCTCCGGGGCTTGGGACGGGTCAGCCGGACCACTCCTGCCGGCGGGGAGATGGCGCTCCCGGGCAGCCTGGTAACGGTGTGGGGGGAGTGACTCTGCGGCGCGTGGTTGCATGTCGCTGACCTGGGCGCAGGTCCTGGATGAGCTACGCCGCAACGATCTGCTGCTTGCCGCCCCGAGCAGCGGCCCGGCTCCCAGCGGTGTCGGTGTCGACAGCCGAACGGTCACAGCCGGGATGCTGTATGTGGCGGTCCGGGGATCTCAGTCGGATGGCCACCGCTTTGCAGCCGATGCAGTGCTCCGGGGTGCCGGGGCTCTGGTAGTCGAAACTCCCCAGCGAACCGGCATCCCCGAAATTCTGGTGCAGGACGGCCGTCGCTCCGCGCTGGTCCTGGGGGCTGCCTGGTTCAGGCATCCGGGACGGTGTCTCTCCCTGATCGGCGTCACCGGTACCAACGGCAAGACCACCACCACCGATTTGATTCGCCATCTGCTCAACGAGCAAGGGACGGCGGCGAGCATCGGTACCCTGGGTGCATTCGACGGCCGGGGTGAGGCAGTTCCATCCACGGCTGGAACTCTGACCACGCCTGGTCCCATCGACCTGCAGGCCACCCTTGCCGCACTGCTGAGCCGCGGGGCACGTGAGGTAGTGATGGAAACGTCCTCGCACAGCCTCGACCAGGGGAGACTCGATGGACTCAGTTTCTCCGCCGCCGTGTTCACTAATCTCACTCGGGATCACCTCGACTATCACGGCAGTATGGATGCGTACCTCGCTGCCAAGCTCCGGCTGAGCACGCTGCTCCGGCTCAGCGGAGTCGAGGTCATTAATCTGGATGAGGATGCCTGGCGGGCGCTGCCGGCACGCTCACCCCGCCTGACCTTCGGACTCCGGCCCGGTGCCGACGTGCGGGCCGATGGAATTGCCCTCAGCGCAGGTGGTACCCGATTCCAGATCCAGGGAAGGTTCGGTTCGGCTGAAGTCAACCTACCGCTACTGGGGGACTTCAATGTTGCCAATGCCCTTGCCGCTGCAGCGACGGCGCTGGCTGTCGAGCGGCCATTGCACCGCGTGGTTGAGCGGCTGAGCAGCGCGCCGCAGGTTCCGGGGCGCATGGAGCGCATTGCCGAAAGTCCATGTATCGTGCTCCGCGACTATGCCCACACCCCTGATGCCCTGGAGCGGGCGCTTACCACACTGCGGCCGCTGACGACTGGCCGGCTGATCGTGGTGTTCGGTTGTGGGGGCGACCGGGATCGGGGCAAGCGCCCGCTGATGGGGCGGATCGCGGCCCAGCTGTCCGACCTTGCAATCGCCACCTCTGACAATCCCCGGACGGAAAACCCCGATGCCATCATCGATGAGATCGAGGAAGGAATGCGGGGTATGCCACATCTCAGAATCGTCGATCGCCTGGCTGCGATTCACGCGGCGCTGAACGAGGGCCATGCGGGTGACACGATCCTGCTGGCCGGCAAGGGGCACGAGACCTATCAGGTGCTCGGAACCACGAAGATCGATTTTGATGAGCGCGTCATCGTCCAGGATGCTGTCCGAGGCCGGCGGTGAGTGGCTGGTCCGATGCCGAAGTTCGGCGGGCGCTTGAGCTGCCTCCAGATGCCGGTGACCCGGAGCTGACGTATAGCGGCATCTCCACCGACAGCCGCGCCATCGCTCCCGGGGCCCTCTTCATCGCGCTGCAAGGGGATCGCTTCGATGGGCACGATTATCTGGAGCAAGTAGCGAAGGCGGGAGCACGAGGGGCCGTGGTCCAACGAGGCACGGCGCCAGTTGCCGGGCTTCGTCTTCTTCAGGTCGATGATCCGCTGCGGGCCTTCGGACGCCTGGCCCGCGCCCGCCGCCGGACGCTGTCGGGCCCGGTAGTTGCCATCACCGGCACCAACGGCAAGACGAGCACCAAGGAAATGCTCGCGGCGGTGCTGGGTACGAGGTACCGGACCTATGCCACGCGGGCCAACCTGAACAATCTCGTGGGGGTGCCGCTGACGATTCTTGAAGCTCCGCCGGATACGGAGGCCATGATCGTCGAAGCCGGAGCCAATCTGCCGGGAGAGATCGCCAGGTATCGGGAGATCATCGAGCCGGATATCGCAGTGGTAACCAACGCGGTGGCGGGACACCTGGAAGGCTTCGGCACGCTCGATGGAGTCATCGAGGAGAAGCTGGGGCTCACGGTCGGGGTCCCGCTCGCCATTGTAGGAATCGATCCGCCAGGACTGGCCGAAGGAGCCCGGCAGCGGGCCCAACTCGTCCGCACCGCCGCGCTGGCCGGGGCCGATCTGGTTCCCGACGCCGTGACGCTCGATGAATCCGCTCGACCGGTCATCACCATCAGAGGCCGGCGCTTTGCACTGGCCGCCCGAGGTCTCCACCAGGCCGATAATGCAGTGCGCGCCTGGGCCGTGGCCGAGGCACTCGGGCTCGACCTCGACGAGGTAGCGCAGGCATTGCAGCGGTTTGCGCTTCCGGGCGGCCGGGGCGAGCTGATGCAGGTTGGGGCCCTGACCATCCTCAACGATTGCTATAATGCCAACCCACAGTCGTTCCGGGCGGCGATCGCGACCGCAGCCGCGATGCGGAGTGATCGTCGCCTGGTGTTTGTCGCCGGTACCATGCGTGAGTTGGGTCAGGATTCAGTGCGGCTGCACCAGGAGATTGCCGAAGCGCTGGTGGATCTGCATCCCGAACTGCTCGCCGCGGTTGGGGAATTCGTTCCGGCACTTGAGCCCTACGCCGGCGCGCTCCGCCACCGGCTGCTCACCGCGGCTGATCCTCTGGCGCTGGGTCCGCTTCTCGCTCCGCATCTTCGGGGCGACGAGCTCGTGGTCTTGAAGGCATCCCGTGGGGTGGCGCTGGAGCGTATACTTCCGGCGCTCACGAGTCGTGCGGAGCACGCCCACCCCCCCGGTGCTCCGCTTCATCCCCGTTGAGGATCGATGTTTTATCACTGGCTCGCCCCGCTGGGCAAGACGCACATCATCTTCAACCTGTTCAACTACATCAGCTTTCGAGCCGCCGGGGCCACGGTGACCGCGCTCCTGCTCGCGTTTGTGGTGGGGCCGCCCGTGATTCGGAGGCTGCGAGCCCGCAAGGTAGGGCAGGTAGTACGCGCAGAGGGCCCGGCCAGTCATCAAAGCAAGCGGGGCACGCCGACGATGGGTGGGCTCATTATTTTGTTGGCCACCGTCGTCCCTACGCTGCTCTGGGCTCCGCTGACCAATCGATTCGTGGTTGTGGCCATGCTCTCCACTCTGTGGATGGGATGCATCGGCTTTCTGGATGACTACCTCAAGATCGTGCAGGGCAAGTCGCGCGGGCTGGTTGCGCGCTGGAAGCTGGCGGGCCAGTGCAGCTTCGGCCTGCTGCTCGGCCTGTTCCTCATGAGCAATCCGGTGGTGCCGAGCGAAACAATTCCTGCCACCGCCACCACGCTCCCCTTCTTCAAGTATCTGGTAGTCAACTTCGCGCCCTGGCTCTTTATCGTATTCGTGACGGTGGTCATCACCGGAAGCAGCAATGCGGTGAACCTGACCGATGGACTGGACGGCTTGGCCACCGGGCTGGCCGGGATTGCGGCGGCGGCGTTTGCCGTTTTTGCCTACCTCTTCGGGCGGGTGGATGTCACCACCTATCTCAACGTGTTTTACCTTCCCGGCGCAGGAGAGCTGGCGGTATTCTGTGCGGCACTCATGGGCGCCACCATCGGATTCCTCTGGTTCAATGCCCATCCGGCTGAAGTGTTCATGGGTGACACCGGTAGCCTGGCCATAGGGGGCGCGCTCGGCACGGTGGCCATCCTCCTCAAGGCCGAATTCCTGTTGTTGCTGATCGGGGGAGTATTTGCGGTCGAGGCGGTGTCGGTCCTGATTCAGACCGGCACCTACCGCTGGTTCAAGCGGACCCGGGGCAGGGAGTACGCCGATGCCCACCGGGTCTTTCGAATGGCTCCGCTGCACCACCACTTCGAAAAGCTGGGCTGGGCCGAAACCACGGTGGTCACTCGCTTCTACATCCTGGGCCTGCTGTGTGCGCTGGTCGCGCTCTCCACGCTGAAGGTCCGATGACCGTGGCGGACCGCAGCGTTGCGCTCTTCCAGCAGTGGCTGAACAGCGGACGGGAAGTCGCGGTGGTTGGTCTGGGGAAGAGCGGTGTTGCCGCCACGCTGCTGCTCCGCGACTTCGGCATCCCGGTCTACGCCTCGGATACGGGGCAGGGGCCCGTCTTCGCGAGCTGGGCGGATACCCTGGCCCGGGCTGGCGCGGCCGTGGACCTCGGGCGTCACGATCTGGAGCGGATAGCCAGAGCTGCGGCCGTCGTGGTTGCTCCGGGAGTTCCCCCCCACGTGCCTGCGCTGGAGGGGGCCCGCCGCGCGGGTCTCGCCATCTACGCTGAGGTAGACATCGGATTTCTGGCGCTGCGCCGCACCCGCTGCGTCGGGATCACGGGAACCAACGGCAAGACCACCACCACCTCGCTGATCGCACACGTGATGTCTACCGCCGGCTTCCCGACCGAGGCCGCCGGGAACATCGGGCTGCCGCTCTCTGAGGTCGCTCGCCGTCCGGAGCCACCACCCTGGCTGGCGCTGGAACTCTCCTCCTTCCAGCTCCACGACGCGCCTCACCTCGCGCCGGTGGTTGGAGTGGTCACCAACCTCGCCCCTAACCATCTCGATCGGTACCAGTCGCTGGAGGAGTACTACGGAGACAAGGCTCGGCTGTTCGCCAATGCCGATTCCAGCTCGGTCTGGGTAACCAACGCCGATGATCCCGTGCTGCAGGATATGGTTCGCCAGGTACCCGGCAGGCACATTCGCTTCTCGATCAAGGACCAGGCAGACGCGTGGTATGATCGGGAGAGGAGACGGCTGATGCTCCGCACTTCGGAGGTGCTGCCCCGCGTTGCGCTGCCGCTCCTGGGGGACCACAATGTGGCCAACGCGCTGGCGGCTGCTGTGGTGGCGGGGGAGTTGGGTGCGCCGGTTCACCGCATTGCGGCCGGACTGCAGTCCTTCCGCGCCATTCCTCACCGGGTCGAGCCGGTCCGGGAGGTCGACGGGATCCTCTGGATCAACGATTCCAAGTCAACCAACATCACGTCAACGGAGGTGGCGATCGCAGCCGTCGATCGGCCCTTCGTGCTCCTGCTGGGCGGACGGCACAAGGGAGAGCCCTACACCCGGCTGGTAACCCCGCTGCAGGGCCGCTGCCGGGCCGTGGTGGCCTATGGTGAGGCCGGGCCGCTCATTCTTCACGATTTGGGACCGAGTCTGAAAGTCGTGCCGGCTGGAAGCTTTGATGAGGTCCTCAGCACGGCGCGGCGGCTGGCGCGGCCGGGCGATGCGATCCTCCTTTCGCCGGCCTGTTCCAGCTACGACATGTTCCGCAATTACGAGGAACGGGGCGAGCGCTTTCGCTCGGCGGTGCAGAGTCTATGATGCGCGCCGTACGGCATCCAGGAGAGATGCGCTGGGAAACGCGACTGCTGGGCCTGGTTACCGCGGCCCTGCTGGTATTTGGCGTGGCCGCCACCTATGGCGCAGCCAGTCTGGTGACGCTGCAAGGTCAGAACGCAGGTGTGGGGTTCGCCTTGCGGCAGCTCTCCGGCGCGGTGGTTGGCGGCGCACTGCTCCTGCTGGCCTCGCGGCTGGACTACTATCGCTGGCGGCAACTGGCCTGGCCGCTCTTGCTGCTGACGCTGATTTTCCTGCTGATCCCACTCTTGCCGTTCACTCGCCCGATCGCTCCCTCGGTGAACGGCGCCCGCCGCTGGATCGATTTCGGGCTGCTCAACTTTCAGCCCTCGGAGGTGGCTCGGCTGGTGGTGGTGATCTGGTGCGCCATGCTCGCCTCGAAGAAGGGGCAGCAGGTACGTGAGTTCAAGAAAGGCGTGTTGCCCTTTCTCCTGATCCTCGCCCTGGTCGCGATTCTGATTCTACTGGAGCCCAACCTCTCGATGGCAACGCTGGTGGCTCTGCTGGGAGGTCTGGTCCTGTTTACCTCGGGGGCCAAGATAGGCCACTTCGCCCTGGTGACCGGCTTCGGAATGATCCTGGTGTTCCAGCAGATTCGAGACGCGCAATACCGGCTGGCGAGACTGTTGACCTTCCTGAACCCCGGCGATGCTACCACCGAGGCCGGCTTTCAGATCCATCAATCGCTGGTGGGGATTGGATCGGGCCGGCTCTTGGGCGTGGGCTTCGGGGAGGGGCAGCAGAAGCTCGGCTATCTGCCATATGCCTACTCAGACTTTCTCTTCAGCACCATCGGCGAGGAATGGGGATTCCTCGGGATCCTCGTGGTGGTATCTCTCTTCGCCCTGTTCTGCTGGCTGGGATTCCGCATCGCCCGTACGGCCGCCGATCCCTTTGGCCAGTATCTCGCTGTGGGATTGACCGCGACGATCGGTCTCACCGCATTCATGCACATGGCTGTGTCGCTGGGGCTCATCCCCACCACGGGACTCACGCTGCCGTTCATGTCCTACGGCCGGTCGAGCCAGGTCATCTCGCTGCTCGGAACTGGCATCCTCATCAACGTCGGTCGGCTGCGAGGGAGTCCCCGAGCGGCAGGACCGCGGGAGCGACGCAAAGGCGAGGCAGCGGCACAGCAGGGCAGCGGGGCAGTGACTGTTCCGCAGGCGCGGAGGAGAGGAGAACTAGCCGGTAGACGCTCACGTGCTTGACCCTTCTCCAGGTCAGCTGCCCCGCCGCCCAGCTGCCGCGCTGCCTCGCCGAATACTGATTGCCGGAGGTGGTACCGGCGGACACCTCATGCCGGCTCTGGCCATCGCCGATGCGCTCCGCGAATATGATTCCTCGCTGGAGCCGGTCCTCGTAGGTGCCGTGCGGGGAGTCGAAGCCCGAATCCTTCCCACTCGCGAATATCGTTTTCACCTCCTGCCGTCCGAGCCGATCTATCGTCGCGCCTGGTGGAACAACATTAAGTGGCCGTTCGTTGCGGGCCGCCTGCTGCGTGAGATCGGCCGGCTGTTCGAGACCGAGGCGCCGGCAGCCGTGCTGGGCACCGGAGGCTATGCCTCGGGCCCGGTCGTGTGGTGGGCGGCACGGCATGGCCTACCAACCGCGATCCAGGAACAGAACGCCTATCCCGGACTCGCCACCCGCTGGCTCAGCCGCCGAGTGCGCCATGTCTATCTTGGCCTGCCGGAGGCGCGACGCCTGCTCCGATTCGGAGCCCACACCCAAGTCTTCGATACGGGAAATCCCATCGTGCCTCCTTCGCCCGAGAGGAGGGAAGCGGCCCGAAAAAAATTTAGCTTGAGTACCGCTCGTCCAGTGGTGCTGGTGACCGGCGGCAGTCAGGGCGCGCTGGCGCTGAATCAGGCCGTGGCCGGATGGTTGACCGATGGCGGTCCCGACGAGGCAGAGTTGATCTGGGTGACCGGCCGGGCTACGTACCCGCAGTTCGAGCGCTATCAGTCGCCCAGCGTGCGAGTGGTGGATTTTCTGGATCCCATGGCCGACGCCTATGCCGTAGCTGATCTGGTAGTGTCTCGGGCCGGAATGATCACTGTGGCCGAGCTGTGCGCCTGGGGACTTCCCAGTATCCTGATCCCGCTTCCGACGGCCGCCGCTGATCACCAGAGTCATAATGCCCGGGTCCTGGCGGATGCCGGAGCAGCTTACCTGTTGCCTCAGCCGGAACTGACCGCCGAGCGGTTGCACAAGGTGATTCTGCAACTCCTGGATGATCAATCGGCCCGAAGTCAGATGGCCCAGCGCGCCCGTTCCCGAGGCCGGCCTCACTCCGCCCGGGAGATAGTGTCCAAGTTATTGACACTCACTGAGTAGGCGCACTTTCAGAACTCGCGGCACCATCTTACATTAGCCCGGCAATCATGGCACTGTTCAATCCCTCGGATAAGCGCACGGTGCACTTCATGGGGATCGGCGGTGCGGGGATGAGCGCACTTGCCCTCATCGCCAGCCGCCGAGGTGTTACCGTGAGCGGATGCGACGTGGATCCGTCCGGTGCCGCCGATCTCCAGGCGCTCGGAATCCCGGTTGTTCAGGGCCATGATCCGTCGCACTTGGCCGGCGTCAGGGCCATCGTGGTGACCGCCGCGGTGCCGGCTTCTCATCCCGAATTGGAGCGAGCCCGTTTGCTGGGCCTGCCCATCGTCCCGCGAAAGGCCGCGCTCGCCGAGCTGATCGAAGGAGCTCGGGCGGTGGGTGTCTCGGGCACGCACGGGAAGACTACCACTACGGTCATGACGACCGAGGCACTCGCCGCGGCGGGACTCAACCCGACCGGCATTGCGGGCGGCCGGGTAAGCACCTGGGGTGGCAACGCCCGGGTAGCCGGTGATGAGCTGTTCGTAGTTGAAGCCGATGAGTTCGATAAGGCATTTCTGACCCTGCACCCGTTCATTGCGGTGGTGAACAACGTCGAGCCCGATCATTTGGAGTGCTACGGTACTATGAGTGCGTTGGAGGACGCATTCGTGGAGTTCGCCGGCCGAGCGAAGACCGCGATCATGAGTGCGGACGATGCCGGAGCACGGAAGATCAGGCCGCGCGTCACGACCAACGTGCTGACATTTGGGCTCGACAGCGGTGCGGACATCCGGATCGGCGACGTGGTACAACAGGCGGACCGCACCGAGGCACGCATCCGCTGGCGCAGTGGGCGTTCGCTGTCGATCCGCTTGAAGGTGCCCGGTTTGCACAACCTGCGTAACGCAGTCGCTGCGCTTGCGGTGGTGGATGCGTTGGGTGGGATGCTGGAACCCGCGGCGGCGGCACTTTGCGACTTCCAGGGTGTAGGGCGTCGCTTCGAGCGATTGGGTGAGTTCAGGGGAGTTGCCGTGGTTGACGATTACGCCCACCACCCTTCCGAGCTCGCGGCCACACTCTCAGCCGCAAGGCAGGCATTTCCGGGACGGAGGTTGGTAGCGGTATTTCAACCCCATCTCTATTCCCGGACCGCAGCCCACGGGCAGGCCATGGGACAAGCGCTTGCCGCGGCCGATCTGGTCATTGTGACCGAGATCTATCCGGCGCGGGAGCAGCCGATTGCGGGCGTCAGTGGTCAGCAGGTGGCCGAGGCAGCCGAGCGTGCTGGTGCCGACGCGCGATTCGAGCCCACCAGAGATCAAGTCGGACGTACGGTGTATCAGGCGCTCAGGGAGGGTGACGTGGTCCTCACTTTGGGCGCCGGTGATATCACCAGGGTGGCTCCCGAGCTGGTGCGTTGGCTGACCGCCGCCTGAGGCGGGGTTCGCCTCGAGGACATCGCCTTCGGCATGCCGGGATCGTACTTGGTGGCCTGAGCGCCGCGGTTTTCCTGTGGTATGCCACGCCGGCAGTGCTGGGTCGGCTGGAATTCTTCCGGATTCGTCGGGTGGAAATCGCCGGAACTCAGTATCTTGCTCCGGCCGACATTATCACTGCAATGGGGTTGGATGACCGGGCGAGCGTCTTTGATGACCTTGTCGCTGCCGGCAGGGAGCTGCGGGCGCTTCCGGGCGTCCGCTCCGCGGTGGTGCGACGCCGGCTTCCGGGAACTCTGGAGATTGTAGTCGAGGAGGCCGTGCCGGTGGCGCTCGCTCCGAGAGGGGCGAGCTTGAGAATGCTGGACTCCGCCGGCAGGGTGCTTCCCTTCGACCCTGCTGTCACCGCGCCGGATCTCCCGATCGCGGCAGGTGCGGACCCAGCGGTTGCCCGAGTGCTGGCCAGTGTTCGGGCCTCGGACCCTGCGCTGTTCGGTCGGGTCGAGGCGGCGCGGCGGATGCGGGACGATGTGATCCTCGAGGTGGATGACGGCCGGCGTATCTGGTTCAGCCCGGCGGTCACGGCGGAGGGCATACGAGCAGTGTCGGCGGTGGCAGAAGATCTCGCCCGGCAGGGGCGCAGCTACTCGGAGCTCGACGGCCGCTTCGACGGTCAGGTGATCGTTCGCTCGGCGGGCACATGAGTGGCCAACCCCAGCGCCTAATCGCCGGACTCGATCTTGGCTCGACCAAGGTCGTCGCCATCATTGCAGAGGTCACCGGCGAGGCGCGCGATCCGGGAGCCAAGATCCTGGGGCTCGGGATCGAACGCAGCGGCGGCATCCGCCGGGGGGTGGTGCGCGACATCGAGGAGACCACCCGCGCGGTCGAGAAGGCCATGAAAAGCGCCCAGCGGATGGCCGGCGTCGAAGTCGGCGCCATTTACTGCGGCATGGCCGGTGAGCACGTGGCCGGGCGCAGCTCTCACGGCATGGTCTCAGTAACCGCTGACGAGATCCGGACCGGCGATGTCGCCCGGGTAAACGACATGGCCAGCAACGTCAGCTTCGGGCGGGACCACGAGCTGCTCCACGCCATTCCTCAGGACTACCTGATCGACCAGCAGGGAGGAATCAGCGAGCCGATCGGGATGACCGGCTCCCGCCTGGAAGCCGAGGTCTACCTGGTGACGGTATTGTCGAGCGTACTGCAGAATCTGCGAAAGTGTGTCGAGCGGGCGGGATACCAAGTGGCCGAGTTTGTGCTCGAGCCGCTGGCCGCCTCTCTCGCGGTGCTCACCCCCGACGAGATCGAGCTGGGATGTGCCATAGTCGAGTTGGGGGGTGGCTCTACCAACGTATCCATCTTTCACAGTGGGAAGATTCGCCACACGGGATCACTGCTCTGTGCCGGCGGACATGTCACCGCTGATATCGTGCACGGCTTGCAGGTCACTCAGCACGACGCCGAGCGGCTCAAGGAGCGGTTCGGGGCGGCATTCGAGCCTTTGGTCCCGGAAAGCGACGTCTTCGAGCTACCCAGCACACCGGGCCAGGGTGCCCGTAATGCCCAGCGGCGGATTCTCGCGCACATCATGCACATGCGGCTGCAGGAAGTGCTCGAGTACGCGCTCGACGAGATCACCCGGGCTGGGTATCATCAGCGCTTACCCGCAGGGGTCATTCTGACTGGTGGTGGGGCACTTGCCCCCGGCATCGTCGAGCTCGCGCGCGAGGTCTTCGCTATGCCGGCTCGGTGTGGCGTGCCGGGACAGCGGCTCCGGGGACTGGCTGACAGCGTGGAATCACCCCGTATGGCAGTACCGGCGGGTCTGGCGCTCTATGGGGCCAGGCAGGTCGCGCTAAGCGGTGGATTGGGACCGGGTGGACGGAAGTCACCCGCAGTGGAAAAGGTGCTTGCTCCAGTGAAGCGGTGGCTCCAGGACTTCTTCTAAGTCTGGACGAGGGGACATGACCATGATCTTTGAGCTGGAAGAGGGCGCGGCCCAGACCGCGCGGATGAAGGTGGTAGGCGTCGGCGGCGGTGGCGGGAACGCCGTCAATCGGATGATCGAGGATCAGCTCGGCGGCGTCGAGTTCATCTCGGTCAATACCGACTCCCAGGCACTGGCGATGTCCAAGTCGGACATCAAGATCCAGATTGGCCGGAAGCTCACTCGGGGATTGGGAGCCGGAGCTCGTCCCGAAATCGGCCGTCAGGCCATCGAGGAGAACCGGGACGAAGTGCTGCACGCGGTGCAGGGTGCCGACATGGTATTTGTGACCTGCGGCATGGGCGGCGGGACCGGCACCGGCGCGGCCCCGGTTGTGGCGCAGATGGCCCGCGAAGCCGGGGCCCTCACGGTGGGCATCGTCACCAAACCCTTCCTGTTCGAGGGTCGGCGGCGAATGAAGCAGGCCGAGGGCGGCATCAACGATATGCGCAACAATGTCGATACCATGATCGTGGTGCCCAATGAGCGGCTGCTCGCGGTAGTGGGGAAAGGGATTCCCTTTCAGGAAGCCCTCAAGAAAGCGGACGAGGTCCTTCTTCACGCCACGCAGGGCATTGCCAGCCTGATCACCTCGACCGGCATCATCAATGTAGACTTTGCCGATGTGCGCACCGTGATGCAGAACGGTGGAGCCGCACTGATGGGCACCGGTATTGGCCGGGGAGAGAACCGCGCTCTCGAAGCGGCGCAACAGGCCATCTCCAGTCCCTTACTGGACAACATCTCCATCGCCGGGGCCTTGGGCGTGTTGATCAACATCATTGGCGGGGACGACCTCACCTTGGGCGAGACCACCCAGATCAACGACATCATCCACGACGCAGTGGGAGACGATGCGGAGATCATCTTCGGTGCCGGCAACGATCCTGCCATGCATGGCGAGGTTCGGGTGACGGTGATCGCCACCGGCTTCGACCGCCCAGTCCCAGTGGAACAGCCGGTCGGCCGGGTCTCCGGTGCGGCCGGGGTCATCAATTTCCCCTCCCACCGGCAGCGACCTGCGCCTCCGGCGCAACCGGCCGCCACCCCGGTCATTACTCGGGTTCAGCCGCGAATCCATCCCACGCCGGCCAGCGGGACGCCGACCGACGTACCTGAAATGGAGATCCCCACTTTCATCCGCAGGCAGATGGACTGATGCGCGGTCTCGGTCTCACGGCGGCCGCCATGGTGTTCGGGGCGTCTGCCTACTTAGGCGTGAGCGGGCGCTGGCCCTGGCATCGTCTGAGCCGTCCGCCGGTGGCGCCCATCGTGATCCCCCCCGCGGCCCCCGTCGCGTTCACTGAGACCCATGACACCTTGCGGCGGGGGGAGACGTTGTCCGACCTGTTCGGCCGCCACAACATCAGCATCGACTTTCATCACCTGGGGCCGGATCTCGTGCTCGATCCCAGGCGGGTTCGCGCCGGCCTCATCTTCAGCTTCCGTCAGCTCCTCGGGGACTCATCACCCCATCGGGTAGCGGTCCGCACCTCACCAGAGCAACGGGTCGTCTTCAGCCGGATTTCAGACGCTTGGAGCGCTGTCTCCCAGCCAATTCGCTGGCAAACCCACGAAACCAGGATCGAGGGCGCCATCAATACCTCGCTCTACGAGGCACTGGACGCCGGGGTGAGCGACGAGCAGCTCGACTCCGGGAACCGGCAGCGGCTGGCCTGGGATCTCGCCGATGTCTATGCCTGGGAAATCGACTTCACCCGTGATATCCGACCAGGCGACAAGTTCACCGTCGTGTTCGAGCGGATGGTGTCGGAAGACGGCGAAGTCAGGGTCGGAAAGGTGTTGGCCGGCGATCTGGTGATCTCGGGCAAGAGTCTCACCGCATTCCGCTTCGGAGGCGGCGCCGGCCGTAACGCGCTGTACTACGATGCGGAGGGAGGCTCGCTGCGGCGGGCGTTTCTTCGGGCCCCGGTAGAATTCCGCCGGATCTCGTCCTCGTTCGCCCGCCGGCGGTTCCACCCGGTGCTGGGTCTGAGTCGTCGGCACGAAGGCACTGACTACTCCGCTACGCCCGGCACGCCGGTAATGGCGGCGGGCGATGGGGTGGTCCTCCGGGCCGGCCGGGCCGGAGGCTACGGCAATCTGATCGAGCTGCGGCACCTGAACGGCATCACCACTCGCTATGGCCACCTCCGCGCCTTTGCCCGCAACATCAGACGGGGCGTGCGGGTGGAGCAGGGGCAGACCATTGGCTACGTGGGCTCGACCGGTCTGGCCACCGGCCCGCACCTGCATTACGAGTTTCGCATCAATGGGGTGCCCCAAGACTCCCGGCGCGTGAAGCTGGGCAGTGGCGCTCCTGTCTCCTCCCAGGACCGAGCAGCATTCGAGCAGGAGCGAGATCGATTGCTCGGCCTGCTGCACGGATCGGACATCACCCATTCCCCACCGTCCGCCATCGCCCGGCAGGCAGCCGAAACTTCAGCTCGATGGTTGCCGTAGCGCGATTCTAATCGCCGCTGGTTGCAAACCTGCTCGGGCATGCTGATCGCAGTACTGATCGTCCTGTTGGCGCTGGGACTCTCCGCATTCACCTACCTGAGGCTGGAGCGAGTAGGTCGCCCCGTCTGGGTGCCGCTGGTCTGCCGGGCGGTCGCCTGGAGCGCGCTCGGAGTTCTGCTGCTGAATCTGAGCTGTCCGGTTCGCGGTGCTTTCCTGCGCCCTCTGGTGCTGCTCGATGCCTCCCTCAGCATGGGAGGGTCAGGAGCTCGCTGGGGCATCGCCCGGGACTCGGCTCTCCGTTGGGGTGAGGTTCGGACCTTTGGGGACGAACGCCTCATCCAGGACACGGTGCCCACCCGCGGTCGTTCCCTTCTGGCGCCGGCTCTGATCGCCGCCTCCGCCTCGGACCGATCGATCCTGGTAGTCAGCGATGGGGAGATCGAGGACCGGAGAGACATCCCCGCCGATATTCTGGCTCGCAGCGGTGTCCGCCTTTTTCCCCGCCAACAGCGTTCCGATTTCGCGATCAGCAGCGTGGAAGGGCCCACTCGAGTGACAGCAGGAGACTCGATCTCACTCGATGTCCTGGCTCAGTCGGCCGGTCTGGCTGGTCTGGACACGGTGTCCATCCAAGTCACGGCAGGAGATCGGAGATTGGGCCGGCGAATCCTTCGGTTGACAGGGGAGAATGCCGGCCGGATCCGCATCGTTGTGCCGTCGACCTCACTGTCCCCCGGATCGCATCTGCTTCGCGTCTCCTCCGCCCGGCGGCTGGACGACGAGCCGCGCACCGATTCCCGCCTTCACCTCGTCACCGTGACTCCTACGCCTGGAGTGGTGGTGCTGGCGAGTCCGGCTGATTGGGACAGCCGCTTTCTCTACCGCACCATTCGCGAAGTGAGTCAGCTCCCGGTCAAGGGCTACGTGAGGCTCGACGCGAACCGCTGGCGGTCTATGTCCGATCTCCGCCTGGTCTCGCCGGATCAGGTGCGCCGCGCCGCACGGAATGCCGATCTGCTGGTGCTGAAGGGAGGTGTCGGAAGCCTGCGCGCCGGCAGTGAAGCGAGAGGCCTGTGGATCTGGCCCAGCGGCGACGGTGGTCAGGCGCCGATGCCGGGAGATTGGTATCTCATCGCCGCTCCGGCATCGCCGGTTGCCGGAGCTTTCCTGGGCCAACCGGTGGACTCTTTCCCTCCGGCGGTGCAGCTAACTGCCGGGGACCCCGGCCCGCAATCTTGGACGGCTCTGTATGCCCAGCTCGGCCGGAGAGGGGCCCAGCGTCCGGCAGTGTTCGGACGGCAGGAAGCCCGGGTGCGTCAGGTCACGGTGGCGGCGGATGGTCTCTGGCGTTGGGCTTTCCGGGGCGGCTCCAGCGAGCAGGCTTATCGCTCATGGGTGGCAGCGACTGTGAGCTGGCTCCTGGGGGCAGCGGATTCCACGGCAGGCCTCACCCGACCGCTTCAGCCGGTGGTCCAGAATGGTCGCCCGCTCCTGTTCGAGTGGGCGGGAACCGGCTCGGCCAAGCCGGTGACTCTGACCTGGTCGGGGCAGGGCCGGCAATGGGGAGACACGCTTCAATTCGATGGCAACGGCAGGGCGACCGTATGGCTAGCACCGGGCCAGTATCGCTACCGCACCGACGCAGGAAGCTCCGGTACCGCAGCGGTGGAGGACTACTCGGATGAGCTGCTTCCTCGACCGGTCACGCTGCAGGCCCATGAGCCGCGTTCGACCCACTCCACCGGCCGGTCGGTTGCGCGCGACTGGCTCTGGTTGTTCGGGCTCTGTGTCTTGGCGCTGTCCGGAGAATGGTTTGCGCGGCGTCGGCTGGGGCTTCGTTGAGGTGTAGATTTCCCGCATGAAGCCTACCCGACTTGCCAGTGGTGAGAAGAGAGGTGTCTGGTCTCGCATCAAGCGTCTCGCCTTGACTGATGTTGGGGCGCTGATGCGCGGCCTCAACGCAGACGATCTGGAGAATCTGGAGCGGGTCCTCATCGAAGCCGACTTCGGGGTGGCGGCCACCATGGAACTCACCGAAGCCCTGGAGGATGAGGTCCGCCGAGGCAAGCTCAAGACGGAAGCGGATCTCAAGCGGTCGCTCCGGCAGCGCCTCAGCAGCATGCTCCAGTCCAGTGATGCGCCGGGCGACATTGTTCGGGCCGATCCTGGTCCCACTGTCGTGCTGTTAATTGGGGTCAACGGCACGGGAAAAACGACGACAGCAGCCAAGCTGGCCTGGCGGCTGCAACAGCAGGGACGCCGCGTGCTTCTCGCAGCTGCCGACACCTACCGTGCTGGGGCCATTGCTCAGCTACAGGTCTGGGCCAATCGTCTCGAGATCGACTGCGTGGCCGGGTCGCCGGGAGGAGATCCTGCTTCCGTGGCATATGACGCCATTGATGCGGCGAGCTCTCGGGGATTCGACGTCGTCATCATCGACACCGCTGGCCGGCTGCATACGCAGGAGGGGCTCATGGACGAGCTCCGCAAGATCACCAGAGTCATTGGCCGCCGGCTGCCGGGTGCTCCTCATGAGACGCTCTTCGTGCTGGATGGCACCGTGGGACAGAATGCCATCCAACAGGGAAAGCTCTTTTCCCAGGCCGTCGTTCCCACCGGAGTCATCGTAACCAAGCTGGACGGGAGTGCGCGCGGGGGCGCTGTTGCAGCGCTGCGCCGCGAGCTCGGTCTGCCCATCCGCTTCGTCGGGCTCGGGGAGGCCGTGGAGGATCTGGAGCCTTTTGACCCGGAGAGCTTTGCCGAGAACCTGCTGGCCGAGGCCCCGGCTGTGGCCTCCTAGCCCGAATGCCCGCCCGTTCTGCGGGGGCGGCGGTCCGGCTCGACACCCCCGTCCAGTTTCTGAAGGGCATTGGCGAGCGGAGGGCAGAGGCGCTGGAACGCCTCAACATCCGCACGGCACGGGATCTTCTCTGGCATCTTCCGCTCCGCTACATCGACGCGTCCACCCTCACACCACTGGCCCAGGCCGAAATAGGCCAGGAGCTCGCTTGCGCCGGGCGGGTAGTGGCGAAAGGTGTGCTCCCTACCAGGCGTGGCCTGCGGATCTTTCACGCTGTGCTGCGCGACGACAGCGGACTGCTGGAATGCGTATGGCCGGGCCAGCCGTTTCTGGATCGAACCATTCTGGTCGGACAGACACTTCTGGTCTCCGGACCGGTGCGATTCTACCACGGCAGGCAGATGGCCCCCCGCGAATTCGTCGTTCTTGCCGATGCCGAGGGTGAGGCTGATCCACTGACCGGCGGGAAAGTGCTTCCGGTTTATCCCGCCACCGAAGGGCTGAGTCACAAGATCATCCGGTCGCTCATCGAGCGGCATCTCGACGGATTGATTGCGCTATCCCAGGATGCCTTACCCGAGTCGGTGCGGAGTAGCCTGGACCTGCCCAGCCTGCCCGAGGCCCTCCGGGCAGTTCATCGCCCGGCCACCATCGAAGAGGCCGAGCGGGGTCGGCGGCGCCTCGCCTTCGATGAGCTGCTCGATCTGCAGCTGATGTTGATCCGCGCCCGGGCACTGGCCAAGCGAGCCCGCAGCGGAGTGGCGTTCAGCCTCAAGCGCGATCTCACCAGCCGGCTGCGGGAGAGCCTGCCCTGGGAGCTTACCGGCGACCAGCAGCGAGCTCTGCGGGAAATCACTGCGGACATGACGGCCCCACAGCGCATGCATCGGCTTCTCATGGGCGATGTCGGGACCGGCAAGACCGTCGTTGCCTTGTTCGCCATGCTGCTCGCCCTGGAGAACGACTTCCAGGCTGCCCTGATGGCACCGACCGAGCTGCTGGTAGAGCAGCACGGTGCGACTCTCGAGCAGCTGCTTGCTCCTTTGGCCATCAAGCCCGAGCTGCTGCTGGGTCGGCAGACAGCGGGCGAGAAATCTTCGGTGCGGCGGCGGCTGGCCGGCGGGCAGTCGCGGCTGGTGGTGGGAACGCATGCTCTGCTTCAGGAGGGTGTCTCGTTTCAGCGGCTGGGGCTCGTCGTCATCGACGAGCAGCACCGCTTCGGCGTGGAGCAGCGAGCGGCGCTGATCGGTAAAGGCCCCGCCCCCGATGTATTGCTGCTTACCGCCACTCCCATTCCGCGGTCGCTGGCGTTGACTCTGTATGGTGATCTGGACATCTCCACTCTGAAGGACCGGCCGCCAGGTCGCGGAACGGTACGCACCGCCCTTCGGAGCAGCGGGCAACGGGAGCGGGTCCTCGACTTCGTTCGTGCGGAGTGCGGCAGGGGAGTTCAGGCGTATGTCGTGCTCCCGGTGATCGAGGAGTCGGAGAAGGCTGATCTGCGCGCCGCCACGACCATGATGCAGACGCTCGCGGCCCGTTGGCCCGAGCTGCAGGTCGGTCTGGTGCATGGGCGGCTGAAGGGGGAGGAGCGGGATGATGTCATGCGGCGATTCCGCCGGGGCGAGGTCAATGTCCTGGTGGCGACGACGGTGGTGGAGGTCGGCATCGACGTGCCCAACGCAACGATCATGGTCATCGAGCATCCCGACCGCTTCGGATTGGCCCAGCTGCATCAGCTGCGGGGGCGTATCGGACGGGGGTCGGAGGAGAGCTACTGCATTCTGCTGGTGGAGGGTCCCTCGCCCGACCGGCTCCGCGGCTTCGCTGCCACGCAGGACGGTTTCAAGATCGCCGAGCTGGACCTGGCGGAACGGGGGATGGGCGACCTGATCGGTGCTCGCCAATCCGGCGGGTTCGAGGTGCGCCATGCAAGACTGCCGGAAGATGCCGACCTTCTCACCACGGCGCGGCAGCTGGCCACCCGCATTGTCGAGACCGATCCGGCGCTCCAGCGCCGGGAGAACCAGCGCCTGCGGGAGCGGGCGGTGTCGCGCTACCCGCGGGCGGTCGAATTGTTCCGGGTAGGATGAATCGGCAGGGTTCTAGAATTCGACTCGCAACCCCAGTCCAGTGCCACCCCGGAGACTTCGCACCTCGGGCTCGAAGGGGATGTTATCAGGCCGGCCTTTCGGTCGGGTCAGCTCCCAGACAAACAGTGCCGCTGCCCCGACGAGCGCGGCTTCGCCGCCGACCAGCCAAGCTCTCGCGGCCCGATCGTGATGCAGCGAGGTTTGATACAGTTCTTCGGTTAGGGGATTGATATAGCTACCGTCGGGGCCGACGGCACAGCGGGACCGGTCCTGGAGACAAGCCGCCTCCAGGACGTCGAAAGCGTCGTCCGCCTGGTTGTGGGACTGGAGAGCGAGGTAGTTCATTCCAATGGAACCGGCCACCAGCAGCCACTTGCCATACTTCACCAGCGGACCTTGTGCCTGGGCGGGTGAAGCCAGCAAGGCCAGAGCAAGCACTGCCAGCCATGTCCTGGTCATTGCCGAAACCGATGGAGGTCGCCGTTGCCGCCTAGTGCAACCAGCCCGTCGGATACGGCCACCGGTCCCAGCTCGACCGGACGCCAGACCCTGACCCGCCAGATCTCGCTCCCGTCAGTGCGCAGTGCGCGAATGATTCCGTCGGCGCCGCCGAGCAGAATCTGGCGGCCGGAAATGGTTACCGAGGTGGTTACCGGCCACTGGAGAGAGGCTAGAGTTCGAACCACCGGCTCGGCGCCGAGCTCGATCCGATATAACGTGCCGACGCGGCTTGCCAGATAGAGTGTGTCATTGAGGGCCGCCGGAGCCCCCAGCACCGGAGCATCCACCCGGACGGTCCAGTTCTGCCGAAGATCCGAGGGCCGGATCGACACCACCTGGGAGTCCGTGGTTCCAGCGATCAGCGCACCGCGGTGTACCAGCCAGGGCGATACGACCGCGCCTGGAGTGGGAACCCGGTGGGTTACCAGTCCAGTTTCGATGTTCAGCCGGAACAGCGAATCGGTTGTGGCCACCACGACCCCTCCGTCGCCCGCCGAGACCGCAGCCGTGCGAGCCACTCCGGTCAGGCGACGCCAGAGAATCTTCCCCTGGCGCGGGTCGATCCCCATCACTTCTCCACGCAGCGTTTGAGCCACCAGCCGGCCATCGATACGCGCGAGAGGTGCGCCGACCGGGCCGGTGGAGACCTTCCAGATCTGCTTGCCGGTCGTCCGCCGGAGTGCATAGACCCTTCCCTCAGGTCGCGAGCTTGCCGCGAAGACCGTATCTCCGGCCAGCACCACCCCGCCGATGACCATGCCGGAGAGCCGGGCAGACCAGCGGACCTCTCCATTGGCGAGATTCACCGCGTAGACCTTGCGATCAATGCTCCCGACGTACAAGGTGTTTTCCTCTACCTCAGCCGGTCCGGTGAACCGGCGGCCTGCACGTGCCGTCCACACCGCCGTGGGTGCGTCTCCGGCAAGACCGGCGGCCACCGGTTTCGGTGGTGGCCGGAAGTTCACACAGGCCGCGTTGACGCTTCCAAGCAGCAGGGCTAGACTCAACGCTCCTCGAAGCAGAGCCCCTCTCCCTCCGGACAGAGCATGGCGGTAGTGAATATCAGCGGGCTTCACGCCCACGTTGGCGAGACGGTCACCGTCAACGGATGGGTGGTGACCACCCGTTCGAGCGGGAAAATTGCCTTCCTGGTGGTACGCGATGGATCCGGGCAGGTGCAAGGCGTTCTGTCCAAGAAAGAGGTATCGGAATCGACCTGGGTGACGTTCGGGTCACTGACCCAGGAGGCAAGTGTGTCGCTCACCGGAACGGTCCGGGCGGAGCCACGGTCGCCGGGAGGGTATGAGCTGACCGTCCAGTCCCTCGAGGTCCTGGGCAGCAGTCCCGACTATCCGATTACCCCCAAAGAACATGGGACGACTTTCCTCTTCGAACATAGACACCTGTGGCTCCGAAGCCGGCGACAGCTGGCGGTCGCCCGGGTACGCCACGAGGTAGTGCAGGCCATCCGGGACTTCTTCTACGAGCGCGGCTTCATCCTGGTCGATACCCCGATCCTCACCGGCGCCATCGGCGAAGAAGCCGGCAATCTCTTTGCCACCGACTACTTCGATCTGGGCAAGGCCTATCTCGCTCAGACCGGCCAGCTGTATGTCGAAGCCGCGGCCGCGGCACTGGGCAAGGTGTACTGCTTTGGTCCCACATTCCGTGCGGAAAAATCCAAGACCCGCCGGCACCTGACCGAGTTCTGGATGGTGGAGCCCGAGGTGGCGTTCAATGATTCGAATGCCAACATGCGTTTGCAGGAGGAGTTCGTGAGTTACCTGGTCAGCCGTGCGCTGGAGCGGCGGGGGGAGGAGCTCAGGGAGCTGGAGCGGGACACCACTTCGCTGGAGCGGGTCACCCCACCGTTCCATCGAATCTCCTATACCGATGCGGTTGCTCGCCTCAATGCGCTGGGCTCCGACATCGCCTGGGGAAGTGACTTGGGAGGAGACGACGAAACCTTGCTGGCGCAGCAGTATGACCGACCCGTGTTCGTGTTTAACTACCCCAAGCAGGTCAAGGCGTTCTACATGAAGGAAAACCCGGACGACCCCCGCACGGTGCTCAACAACGACTGCCTGGCACCAGAGGGTTACGGCGAGATCATCGGGGGATCGCAGCGAGAAGACAATTACGACAGGTTGCTCGTCCGAATCAAGGAGCAAGGTCTGGATCCCGAGTCATACCGGTGGTATCTCGACCTCCGGCGATACGGAACCTTCGTGCACTCGGGATTCGGCCTTGGGGTCGAGCGCACGGTGGCCTGGATCTGCGGCATTCCCCACATCCGGGAGGCAATCGCGTTTCCCCGACAGATCCACCGGTTATACCCCTAGATCAGGACTTCTTCACCTCGTCCCAGAGTGCGTCCAGGACTTGCAGGCCGGCGGAGCCCACGTCGATGCCCCGCTCGACGGCCAGCCGTTCGACATCCTCGAACCGCTGGCGGAACTTCCGATTCGCTCGATCCAGTGCCAATCCGGGTTGCACTCCTGCCTTGCGGGCCAGATTGACGACGGCAAAGAGCAGATCCCCCATCTCCGACACCAGCTCGTCGTCGGGAGATGGAGCAGGTGTGTTGGGATCGGTCATCGGACGCGAATCGCCGGGGTGATTGTCTGGCAGATGTTCCTCCACCTCGGCCAACTCCTCCCGAACCTTCTGCAGCGGCCCATCCATGTCCGGCCAGTCGAAGCCCACGGAAGCGGCCCGCTCCTGGAGCCGATATGCCATGAGCAGACCCGGCAGGGTAGGGATGATGCCGGCGAGGACGGCTCCCATTCGTTCCCGCCGCTTGATGCGCTCCCAGGGCTCGGGCTGGCCCAGACCGTACAAATGCGGGTGGCGCCGGCGCATCTTCTGCTCCAGCCCGGTGGCCAGGTCGTCTGCGCTGAACTCCCGTTTCTCCTCGGCGATAACCAATTGGAACGCCAGGTGGAGAAGAACATCACTCAGCTCGCTGCGAATCGCTTGGACGTCGCCCTCGGCCAAGGCATGGTCCAGCTCCAGAAGCTCCTCCACCAGGTAAGGCCGCAGCGTCTCCCGGGTTTGTGCCCGATCCCAGGGACAGCGATCCCGAAGCTCTCTCACCATGGCGACTGCACGGCCCAGCGCCGAATTGTCTTGCATGTGCCTCCCACGCCCGATATGATACCGCGGCTCACCCATGACCTTTTCACCTGACACACAGCGCGCCTGGGTGGACATCGACCTGAGTGCGCTGGTGGCCAACGCCCGCACGGTCGCCAAGGTCTCTGGCAGCCGACTGCTTCCGATGGTCAAAGCTAACGGCTACGGGTTGGGGGCGGTGGAGATTGCGCGAGCCTTGGAGGCGGTGGAGCCCTGGGGCTACGGTTTGGCCTCGCTGGAAGAGGCGGGGTCCCTCCGCTCGGCAGGTATCACCCGTCCTCTCCTCGTCGTCACGCCGCTCCTCCCCGAGTGGATACCGCAATTCCTCGAGCTCGATCTGCGGCCCTCCATCGGAGATCCCGCGGCCCTCCAGGCCTGGGTGAGTCAAAGCCGTCGGCCCTTTCACATTGAGATCGACACCGGAATGAGCCGGACCGGGATACGGTGGGATGATCGCAATGCGCTCGAGGCCATGCGGTCCACTCTGGCCACGAGCCCGGGTTGGGAGGGAGTCTTCACCCATTTTCTGGATGCTGAATCGAACCCAGCGACGACCGTCACCCAGTGGTCTCGGTTCCAGCAGACACTCGAGTCCTTCCCCCGCCGACCAGCCATCGTGCACGCGGCGAACAGCGCGGCGGCGCTACAGGGGACTCGCTATGCCGCGGATCTGGTTCGTCCTGGGATCTACCTGTACGGCGGAGCCGCTGGTGATGCCCGCCCCAGACCAGTTGCGGCTCTCCGGGGTCGCGTCGTGGCGCTCCGTTCACTGCAGCCGAGCGACAGCGTGGGATACGGCGCAACCTGGCGGGCCGAGCAAGAGTGCATGATTGCCACGCTGAGCGTCGGCTACGCTGATGGCTTCCCCCGCTCCTCCGCGGATGGCGGGCAACGAATGCGGCACGTCGAGCTGAACGACCAGCTGGTCCCGATTGTCGGGCGAGTGACTATGGATATGTGCATGGCTCTGGTGGAGCGTCCGGCCAGGGTAGGTGATGTCGGGACGATCTATGGAGGCCTGGTGTCGGTTGATGAGCAGGCAGAAAACGCGGGGACCATCTCGTACGAGCTGCTCACTAGGTTGGGCCCTCGGGTGGTCCGCCGCTATCGGGGGCAGCCGTGAATCCACACTTCGCATCGCTGATCCTGGGTCTGGCGCAGCAGGCTGAAGCCGCGCTGAACGGTCAGTTGCCTCCCGGTGCCGAGGCGCTGGGCGACGCCCGACAGGTAGCCCAGACCCTGATCGACACCTTGGGGATGCTGGCTGAGAAAAC
>CBFGTM010000044.1:0-29293 GCA_965652025.1 uncultured Gemmatimonadales bacterium | reverse complement strand
GTCTGATTGTTCCTCCTATCGACATCGGGTAACGCCTTCCGAGGATCCACCACGACCTGCCGCACCGGTTTCTCCGATTTGAGCCGATAGTCGAAGCGGGGGCCCAGGTTCCACATGTCCACCGGCAGGCGGACCCGCTCGGTGGAGCCGTCGTCATAGGTAATCTCCAGCTCCACCGGCAGCGTCATGGTGCCCCGGTTGGAGAGATGCACCTTCCCTCCGCTGATCGAGTCCACCGCCTGATCCAGCCGAGCCGTGGTGTACACCCAATCCCGCCAGAACCAGTCTAGGTCCACTCCGGAGGCGTCCCGCATCAGGCGGAAGAAGTCGGCCGGGGTGGGGTGCTTGTAGGCCCAGGTCCGGATGTATTGGCGGAATGCCGGATCGAAACGATCCTTGCCCAGCACCTCGTAGCGGAGGGTCTGCAGCATGAGCGCCGGCTTCTGATAGGCGGTCCAGAAGAGATCCTTGCCCTCGATTGGTCGGAGGATGAGCGGCTGTTCCTGCCCGGGAACCGCGTGGTCCGGGTAGAGATGCAGCGGGTGGACCTCGATGGAGTCTCCATAGGGAGTGCCCGCGAAGTAGTGTGCGGCGCCGGCGAGATCGATAAAAGTATTGAAGCCTTCGTCCATCCAGGGGTACAGCCGCTCGTTGGATCCGACCACCATGGGAAACCACTGGTGGCCGAACTCGTGGGACAACACCCAGTGGAGCTCCTCGCGGGAGGGGCTGTGAGGCACGAAGGTCAGCATCGGGTATTCCATCCCCTCGATCGGGCCCTCCACCGTGGTGGCGTGAGGATAGGGATAGGGATACCACTGCTCGCTGAAGAACCTGATGGCCTCGCGGGCCATGCGGTTGGCCTCGACCCATCGGGTTGCCTGCGGCCGGTAGAGAGTGTGGATCAGGGTCTTGTGGTAGGCGCTGGCATCCCAGCGCAGATCCGGCCCGGCGGCAAAGGCGAAGTCCCGCACGCTGTCGGCGGTGAATCGCCAGATGCGCGGTGCCCGGCTGCCCGCGGGCCGGGTCCGCTCCGGTCTTCCGGCTTCATCTTCGGTGATGATGGCAACCGGTTTGGTGGAGGTTCTTGCGATCTCCAGCCGGCCGCGCTGCTCCGCAGTGAGGACCTGCTCCGGATTGCGCAGCGTGCCGGTGGCTGCCACCAGGTAGCTGGACGGGACCGTGAGGCTGACGTCGAAGCTCCCGTACTCCAAGTAGAACTCTCCGGCCCCGATGTACGGCTCGTGATTCCAGCCCCGCACGTCATCGTAGACCACCATGCGGGGATACCACTGCGCGACCTGGTAGAGCGCGCCGTCGCGCCCCATCCGGCCCGCCCCGTAGTCTGGTACCGGGAACCGCCAGCGAATCTGCAGATCGGCGGCGCGGCCCGGGGCAAGGGGACGAGGAAGATCGATGCGCATGGTGGTGCCGTACACCGCAGGATCCAGGGTCCGCCCGTTGACGGCCACTCGCTCCAGCGTCACTCCGCCCTTGAATCCTTTGCAGGAGAAGTCAAAGGTGGAGCCGAGGAAAACCAGTGGCGGCTGGTTCAGCTTGTTGGTGACGCTGCCCGGGGCACAGATGTTCTGCTCCAGGAACAGCCAGAGATAGGGCAAGGCATCGGGTGAGTTGTTGCTGTAGTGGATGGTCTCCTGCCCCCGGATCTCCCGCTTGGCCGTGTCGAGGGTCGCGGTGATGCGGTAGTCCGCCCGCTGTTGCCAGTAGCCCGGTCCCGGGCGCCCGGAGCCGCTGCGCTGGCGGTTGGGCGTCGGGAGCAGAAGGGGCCGAAACACCGAGGGCGGCTGAGACATGGTGTCCCGGGCCTGGGCGGCTACGGCACCGGGAAGTGCCGTCGCCAGGAGCAGCCAGCCCAGCCACACGAAGATCATGGAGGCTCCACCAGAGGTCAGTGCGAGAACATACCCGCGGGCGATTGGGGGGCAAGCAGGGCTGCCCCTGGAAATTTTCGGCCCGAGCGCCCATCTTGGCCGCGCTCATCTACTCTTTTCTCAACCGGAGATCGCATGAATCGTTTCTGCCGTAATTGCGGCTGCGGGCTGATCCTGGCCGGAATGCTGAGTGGGTGCAAGGCTGACCAACCCCGGTCTGCCGATCAGGCTCCCTCGAAGCCTCCGGCTGCCGCCGAGAATGGCTCACCTGAAGTGAAGATCGTCGCGAAGGACTTCGGGTTCGATGCGCCGGCAAAGATCCCCTCCGGCGCCACCCCCATCCACCTGACCAACCAGGGCGGCGAGCTGCACCAGGCCCAGCTGATCAAGCTGGAGCAGGGGAAGACCCTCCAGGATCTGGCTCAGGCCCTGAAGAATCCCGGCCCTCCGCCGGCCTGGATCAAATTCGTGGGGGGTCCCAACGCGGTACCGCCGGGCAAGGAGGCTAACGCCACTTCGGTGCTCGATCCCGGTCAGTATGCCATCATCTGCTTCATCCCCGGACCCGACGGCGTGATGCACGCGGCCAAGGGGATGATCCAGGGACTCGAGGTGACCGGCCCTGTGACTTCGGCAGCCGACACGCTCCCGTCGGCTGACGTCACAATCAAGATGATAGACTATGGCTACGAATCCTCTGCCCCGCTCCAGCCCGGCCGCCGCACCATCCTGGTAGAGAACGCGGGCCCCCAGCCGCACGAGCTCGTCCTGCTCAAGCTTGCACCGGGGAAGAAGGCCACGGACTTTGGCCACTGGGCCGAGACCGGCATGAAAGGCCCGCCGCCCGCTGAGCCGATCGGTGGTGTGGTGTTCCTGGATAAGGGCGGCCGGGCAACCTTCACCGCCGACCTGGAACCGGGGAACTACGGGCTCATGTGCTTCGTTCCCGATGCCAAGGACGGCAAACCGCATCTGGTCCACGGCATGATGAAGGACATCAAGGTCGGATAACGCAGCGGTTTCGCCGAAAGTCACTGGGCGGAAATCGGAATCCGCCTTCCCCCACAGGCCCGCACCTCGGGTGCGGGCCTCTTTTTGCGCCTCACCCAGCCGCGCGGGTGAGCCGGCATGTTCCCCAATGTAAGTGGAGCTGAGATGAGGCCCGATCACCCAAGACTCGAGGTAATGTCGCTCGTGGCTACCTGGAGGCTGTCTTGCCTGGTCCGCGTCGGCTATAGGTCACGGTGGTCGTTTTCACGTCCGGTTGTGGCAAGGCCAGACGCCTGGTCTCTTCACTGATGTGGCCGGTCTCGACCAGGTCCTCCAGATGCTGCTCGTAGGTCTGGGAACCGAGGTCCTTGCGTCCGTCCGACATGATGTGCTTGAGCTGGCTCATCCGCTCCGAATCCTTGAGACATGCGCGGATGGCCGGCGTGGCTATCAAGATTTCCAAGGCCGGCACCCGGCCGTCGTCGTTTTTCTTGGGCAGAAGTTGTTGCGAGATGATGGCCCGCACCGACTCGGCGAACCGCATTCGCCCAAGATCGCGCGCTGCGCTGGGGATGGTCCCGATCACCCGCTCGATTGTGGTGACCACGTCGGGTGTGGAGATCGTGCCGATCACGAGGCGGCCCGTCTCCGTTGCCTTCAGAGCGGTGTCGATGGTGGCAGCGTCAGCCATATCTCCCAGCACCACCACGTCTGGATCCTGGCGGAGTGCTGCGCGGAAGCCAATGGCCAGGCTTTTGGTATCCACCCCAACCTCGCGTTGGGTAATCGAGCAGCTCAGGTCCCGATGCAGGAACTCAATCGGGTCCTCGATGGTGACAACGTGCTTATGGAGAGTCCGATTGATGTGATGCACCATGGCAGCCACGGTGGAGCTCTTGCCGCACCCGCTCACGCCGCTGACCAACACCATTCCGCTCTCCGACTCGGCGATGCCCTGGAGGATATCAGGCAGGGCCAGGGACTCGATGGTGGGCACAGTGAACGGGATGACCCGCATGACGATCATGAACGATGAGCGCTGGCGCAGGATGTTCACCCGGAAGCGACCGACTCCAGGCATGCCCCAGGAGCAGTCGAAATCGCTCATCCGGTCGATTCGGGACCGGTCTTCCTCGCTGCTCATGAGCTTGAGCGCGATCGACTTGGTCTGGTCCGGGGTAAGCCGCTGCTTGGTAAGCGGAACCAGTTTGCCATTGATCCGGGCTCGAAACACGTCGCCGGCCTTGATGTGCAGGTCCGAGGCGCCCCGCTCGACCGCGGCTTTGATGATCTTCTCCAAGCCGGCCTGCCCACGTGGAAGATTCGGTGAATCCGTCACTTAGACTCTAGGTCTCGGTCCGTCCAAAGAAGGCCCTACTGCAGATGCGCTCGGAGACATTGGAGCCACGTCCTCTGATGGCTTCCAAGTCCTCCCGTCAGCAAGAGACGATTATTAACTCAGGGCAAGGCAAGAGGTCGGCATTTAGACTAGAGGCTTGTGACGGTCGCCCTCGAAAGTCTCCGGATTGTCACGACCACGAAGGGTTAAGCTGAGTCAGGCTGATCGTGGTGCCCGTGCCAGGGGCTGATTCGCCATGCGCTTGACTGCTGCCTTGTTTACCAGGATTCGGAGGTTGTTGCTCCGGGCATCGACCGGCAGCACAAAAAAGAACGCACCCGGGGGCGGGTATCCTGCGGTCAGTCCCATCACGCGTTCCCCGTCACCAAATTCAACTTCGATCGGGTGTGCTCCCCGAGCACGTAGGTCGTGCGCCTCGAGCATCCGCCCCTCGTCGCGTTTGGAATCGCCGGCAAGATCCTTCACGAAGAACAGCGCCTTCAAGTCGCTGAGTTTTACCGGGATCGACTCCTGCTCTGCCGTTCGGATGTGACAGAAAGGCTTCTGCGCATTGATGTCGTGGCTAATGCCTTTGACCACCTTTCCGTCGATATAGTGGGCGACGACCTTGTGAATCACAAATCCTCCATAGATGCAAGCAGAGTGTGCAACCATCAGGGCCGCAATGCCCCGGGGGCCGCCTCGAAGGATGTTGCGACTGGGAGCCCGCCTTGGAAATGATCGGCAGTTGGGTCCCGCTCCTTAACGCCTTATGGTAAAACCCGGAAATGGAACCAGCTCGTCTAATTGCTCAGTCGCCATCGGTCACATTCCGCCCAGTAGCATCAGCGGTAGTTCGCTGGCTGCACTTCGAGTCCGTCCGGTTCCGCTCGGTTCCGGTGGGATGGTGAGGCGCTACATCGAGATCGGGCTAAGAGCTGGCGGGACAACGGGCGGGAAAGAGGGGTCCCCAACCCGCAGAATCCTGGTGTCCGGAGCCAGCGGCCTGATCGGCTCGGCGCTGGTGCCGGCACTTCGGCAGGCTGGGAACGTCGTCACCTCGTTGGTGCGACGAGCCGCCGGCGCTGGAGAGATCGGGTGGGATCCCGAGGCCAGCCGGCTCAACCGCGGGGAGCTAGAGAACTTCGACGCCGTCATCCATCTCGCCGGCGAAAATATCGGAGCCCGCTGGACCCGAGAACGAAGGCGCCGGATCCGGGAGAGCCGGGTGCGAGGTACCTGCCTGCTCAGTGAGGCGCTGGCAGGGCTTCGGCAGCCGCCGCGAACCCTGGTGTCCGTCTCCGCGGTGGGGATCTATGGCAGCCGGGGAGACGAGTTATTGACCGAGGCCAGCTCGCCGGGAGATCCCAGTGACTTTCTGGTGTCGGTCTGCCTGGACTGGGAGGCGGCAGCGGATCCAGCCCGAGCGGCGGGAATCCGGGTGGCTCACCCGCGCTTTGGGGTGGTGCTCAGCCCTGAGGGCGGCGCCCTCCGGCGGCTGCTGCTCCCCTTCCGGCTCGGCCTGGGTGGACGGCTGGGCTCCGGAACCCAGTGGATGAGCTGGATCTCGATCGCGGATGTCGTGGGTGCGCTGCGCCATATCATGGTGACGGAGACGCTGGCCGGGCCGATCAACGTCACCGCACCGGAACCGCTCAGCAACCGCGAGTTTGTCGGAGTCCTGGGCCGGGTGCTCCGCCGGCCTACAGTGCTTCCGGTTCCGGCAGCGGCCCTGCGACTGGTATTCGGGGAGATGGCGGACGGCACGCTGCTCGGGAGCTCGCGGGTGCTGCCGGAGAGGCTGCTACAGTCCGGCTATCGTTTCCAGCACACCGGGCTCGAGTCCGCGCTCAGTTCCCTGCTCTACCCCGGACGCCGGGAGTAGCTTTCGGTATGAACCGTCCGGCCGCAGTGGTCCTCCTGAGTGGTGGCATGGATTCGGCCACCACGGCTGCCATAGCCCGGAGCCGAGGGTTCAGCGTCCATGCGCTGAGCTTCCGCTATGGGCAGCGCCACGCGGCCGAGCTGCGGGCGGCAGAGCTGGTCGCCGAGCACCTCGGCGTGACCAGACACGTCGTCCTCGACATCGACCTGCGCGCGATTGGAGGCTCTGCCCTCACCGGCGATATGGCCGTTCCGAAGGACACGCCACTGGAGGCAATCGGCGCCCGGATTCCGCCGACCTACGTTCCCGCGCGCAATACCATCTTCCTATCGTTCGCGCTGGGCCTGGCCGAGGTCATCGGGGCATCGGACATCTTCATCGGCGCCAACGCGCTGGACTATAGCGGGTACCCCGACTGCCGGCCGGAGTACTTTCAGGCCTTCCAGCGCATGGCAGGGCTGGCCACCCGTGCGGGGGTGGAGGAGCGGCGCCGAATCACCATCCACACGCCGCTGATCAAGCTGTCCAAGCGGGACATCATCGAGCAGGGACTGGCACTGGGGGTCGACTATGGCCTGACGCTCACCTGTTATGATCCCTCGGACGAGGGACTCGCCTGCGGACGGTGTGAGGCGTGCCTGCTTCGATTGAAGGGGTTTAGGGAGGCGGGGAGGGAAGATCCGGCTCACTATCAGGAAGTGAGTGGTAAGCGATGAGCAGTAAGCGGGAACCGATCAGGATTGACTCTAGGAGCTGTCATTCTAGGCGCAGCGAAGAATCTCTCGGGTGGGGAGACCGTGTCGTACGCGGTTAAGGAAATCTTCTATACCCTCCAGGGCGAAGGCGCCAACACCGGGCGCCCGGCGGTCTTCTGCCGCTTTGCCGGCTGCAACCTCTGGACTGGGCGGGAGCAGGACCGCGAGACGGCGACCTGCCAGTTCTGCGACACGGATTTCGTGGGCACCGACGGCCCAGGCGGGGGGCGCTTTCCCACGGCGGAGGCGCTGGCCCGGGCGGTCTCGGATGCGTGGCCGTCCGAGAGCGCCGAGCGACGCTTCGTGGTGTGCACCGGTGGGGAGCCTCTGCTGCAGCTCGATTCCAGACTGATCGCGGCACTGCACCAGGCCGGTTTCGAGATTGCTGTCGAAACCAATGGAACTCTCCAGCCACCCGACGATCTCGATTGGCTCTGCGTCAGTCCCAAGGCCGGAACCGAGCTGGTCATTCGGTCGGGCGACGAGCTGAAGCTGGTCTTTCCTCAACCGGGGGCGGATCCCGCCGAGTTCGAGAGCCTGAGCTTTCGCCACTTCTTCCTCCAACCGATGGACGGGCCCGACCGGGAGGCCAACACCGCCGCAGCGCTGCAATACTGCCTGGCACATCCGCGCTGGCGGCTCAGCCTGCAGACGCATAAGCTTCTGGGAATTCCATAGCGGGGATGCAGGAAGCTGGGAGGCGGGGACGTTTGCCGGGCAACTCATCCACTGTCATGCTTCAACTTCACTGTCATCACCACGGTGCTTAGACTGCTTCCCCGCCTCCCCGCATCCCCACTTCCCCGCTTCGAATGAACGGCTACTCCGACCGCATCAATCACGCCTTTGCCTTTGCCGCGAAATATTATGGCGCCGTCGCCCCGAAGGGCGCGGGCATGGACTATCTGGCGCATCCGGCCAACGTCGCCATCATTCTCGCCCGCTACGACTGCGATCAGATCACCATCGTCGCGGGGATCCTGCACCACGTGCTGGAGGAAGCGCTCCCGGATCAGCGCTCGGTGCTGGAAAGGAAGATCGCGGACAAGTTCGGGCCGGTCGTGCTGGCGGTCGCCAAGGATGCACTGGAGCCCAAGTTCGACCGTCGGGGCGGTGAGCGGGCGTGGCAGGCGCGCAAGCAGGAATATCTGGCTCAGCTGGCCATCGCCGAGCCGCGGGCGCTGGATGTCTGTGTGGCCGATGAGATCCACACCTGCGGCTCGACCATGACGGCGCTGCGGCGGCTCGGGGTCGAATACCTGCGCACCGTGTCCCGCGCCAGCTCGGAGCAGACCATCTGGTGGTACCGCTCCATGCTGGAGATCCTGACCACGCGATCCGACTGGCCCCAACGAGAGATGATGTCGGAGTTGCGGCTGATGAGCGCCGACCTGGTGCGGAGTCTGCGTCAGAAAGAGATCGATCTGTGAGACTCGCCGCAGGCGGGCTCCTCTTGGGCCTCATCGGCTGTGTGAGTAGCGCCCCACCCCCCATCCCGTTCAATCCAGTGCGCTTCCTGTCGATCAACGATGTGGAGGTTGCCGACACGCAACCCGATGGGCGCGGAGGGCTGGCCCGGGTGGCAACGGTGCGGCAGCGACTGGATGATCAGGGGCCGATCACCTTTGTGCTGGCCGGAAACGTTCTCAGCCAGGGGTCCGCCAGCAACAACCAGGGCGGACGGCAGATAGTGGACGTGCTCAATCAGTCCAAGCTGGACTACGCCACCTTTGGCGAGCGGGAGTTCGAGTTGCCGGCGGACAGTCTGCGGGCCCGGATCGCTGAATCGAAGTTCAAGTGGCTGTCGAGCAACTGCACCCAACCCAACGGCCGGCCCCTGCCCGGGGTGCAGCCCTGGGACACGCTTCGGATCTCCGGGCACAAGGTGGGTCTCTTTGGCCTGACCCTGCAGGGGACCTATCCGGGATACGTGCGCTGCAGCAATCCCGACAGCGCGGCCCACCAGACCATCGAAACGCTAAGCGCCGAGGGAGCGGACCTCATCGTCGGAGTGACCCACCAGACTACCACGGCGGACCGGGAACTTCTGGGGCGGGAATCGAAGCTGGACCTGGTGCTCGGGGGCCATGTCACAGGAGCCCAGGATTCCGTGGTCTCCAGCCGGCATGTCGTCAAAGCCGACCCCAATGGGCGGAGCGCGCAGTTCGTGACCCTTTGGGGTGGCAAGGGGAGCTGGAGCCAGGCAGTCGGCCTGGTCCCCATCGACGGAAGCATTCCCAGCGATACGGCAGTCGCCCGCGCCATGGCCCACTAGCGGGCCGGAAACACAAATCCCGGTCGAGCCAGAAGCTCGCCGGGACCATGGGCTTTAGCAGTTTTAATCACCCAGGCTGCAAAGCCTAAATCCCTGGGGCCCAGAGGGCTATGTCGCACAACTTCTGGGGCCTAATTTAACCCGCTCTCCCCTCTAACACAACTGGTCGCCGCTCCCGGCGACCCAGATGGGCCACTATTATAGGGCCATGGGTTCAAGCCCTCACCCATCGGTTACCACTCTACCCAGCGCCTTTGCCGCAGCTTGCAGACTCTCCAGAACGGAAGGAGAGCTGTTCGAGCGGTGCCGGGTGGCGCTGGTGCGCCGGTTTCAGAGTGAGCGGATCTGGTTCAACCTGAGCTCGCCGGCCCACACGGTCTCGCGGGTCGGACCAGCGAGCGGCTGGGAGAACGCGGTGGAGGTCGCCCGGCTCAACAGCGGTCAGACCGAGGTGGTGATTCATGCCGATCCGTTGGTGGCGGAGGACATGCGACCGGTGGCCATGTCGCTGGCCCTCGGACTCAGCGTGGTCCTCGAGCTCCGCAGCATCCTGCTGGAGCGCCAGGCGGCGCTGGACGATGCCGTATTCCAGCTCCGAGCCCTGCGGCAGGTGGCCCGGCTCCTCTCTTCGGTGCATTCTACCGAGGAGACGGAGCAGCTGGCCCTGGACTTCATGGCCGAAGTCTTCTTTGCCTGGTGGGCCTGCCTCTACCGGCCCGAGGGTGAGAGCTATGTCCCCCGGGTCTTCCGCTCGCTCAACGACCGGCTTCGTCCGGCTCCGATCGAGCGAGGGGCCCTCGACCTGGCGCTCCCCCCGGGAAGCAGTGCCCTCGGCGCCGACGACGTCTCCGTCGCCGAGCTGGTCGGTCCCGGCGCGGAGCTGGTGGTACCGCTCGACGCCGGGGCGGAGCGAATGGCGGTCCTGGTTCTAGGCTCGCGGATCAGTGACAAGCTGTATGGCCGGGCGGAATCGGAGCTGGCGGCCACGCTCTCGTTTGCAGCTGCCATTGCGCTCAAGAACTCGGAGCTGGTGGAGCAGCTGCACAGTGCGGCCACGACGGACGAGTTGACCGGCTTGTTCAACCGCCGGGCGCTGGAAGATCGCCTTGCGGCGGAGATCGCCCGCAGTCTGCGGCATCAGCTCCACACCAGCGTGCTGCTGCTCGACCTCGATCGGTTCAAGGTGGTCAACGACACCATGGGTCACGCGGCGGGCGACCGGCTCCTGGTGCAGGTCGGCCAGGTGCTTCGACGGCAGTGCCGGGCCCTGGATGTGGTGGGCCGGCTGGGTGGCGATGAATTCCTGGTCATCCTCCCCATGACCAAGCCGGCGGAGGCACGGGTTTTCGTGGCCCGGGTCCAGGCCAGCCTGCGAGAAATCGAGAAGACCAACCCGGAGTTCGGCGCCTGCACCCTGAGCATGGGAATTGCCGAGTCACCCCAGCACGGGACAACCGTGAGCAGTGTGCTTGCCGCGGCTGACAACGCGCTTTACCGAGCCAAGCGCGGTGGCAGAAACACCGTCGAAGTGGCGGAGGGTTAGACCCATTCAAACTGCCGAGTTCACCCTCCTGGGTGATGCCATCTGGCTCGATTTCGTCAATACGGCCAGGGGACGGATTCCATCCCCGCCGGACCTGCTGCCGGACGAGGCCGCGCTGCTTCGCTGGGCCGGTGCCCAACGCCTCCATCTCAACGGCGAACGCGCTTGCCTGACGGATACGCTCGAGTTGCGCCAGCGCCTCACCGCCCTGGCGGAGGCGCTGCATGCCGGACTCCAGCCGCCCGCCGGATCAATTGCCGCCATCAACCGCCATCTGGCGCGGGAACAGGGCTGCCATCAACTGCTCCGTACCAGTGGCGAGTGGCAGCTCCGCTTCGCTCCGCTGCGGCAGGCACCCATTCTCCAGGCCATTGCCCAGTCTGCGGCCGTCACCCTGGCCAATCCACTGCTCTTCGTCCGGCGCTGTGCCGGACCAGATTGCTCGCTCTTCTTTACCGATGAAACTCCCAATCAGAGCCGGCGCTGGTGCAGCGCGTCGGTGTGCGGGCGCGAAGTAAGGGTCGAGCGGCGCCGCGGGTTGCTGCGCTGACCGCCACCGAGCCACTTCGTTATTTCCAGCGCACGCAGGAGGCGCTGGGGATGCGTTACCGGCTCGAACGCAGTGTCGCCGTCGCCCATGACCAGGTCCTCTTCGAGGCCTATGATCTGATCCTGAAGCGGCGGATCAGCCTGCGGGTGAACTTCTACTCCGATCCCGCCATCCGAGCCTGGTTTCTCCGCGAGGCGGAGGCGCTGAGCCGATTGGACCATCCTGCCATCCGCCATGTGTACGACGCCGGAATCATCGGGGAGCTCGCCTACCGAGTGGGAAACTGGATCGAGGGCGAGGGCTTACAGCAGGCCTTGCACCGGGGTCCCCGGCCAATCCCGATGGTGCATACTCTGGCGCGCGATATCCTGAGTGCTCTGGAGCATGCCCACGGCTCGGGTATCATTCTCCGGCGCATCGTGCCTCAGTCGGTCCTGCTGAGCACCGCGGGTCGCGCCACCGTCACCGACCTCCGCTTCTGCAGCTATACCCTGCCGGCCATTCCGCCGGGAACCATCCCCACGGCGCTGTGCTACATGGCTCCAGAAATCCGCGATGGCTCGGCGGGAGACGCCACCAGCGACGTGTATACCGCCGGCGCGCTGTTGTACATCGCGGTGACCGGCCAGGAGCCCCCGCTGGATCCTGCAGCGCTCCGGCGGCCGACCGAGCTTCGCCCGGCGTGCACCAAAGCGATGGAGAGAATCATTCTCCGGGCCATGCAGCCGGCCCAGGACGACCGCTACCTGACTGCCGCCGAAATGTTGGAGGATTTTGCCTCTGACGCGGGCACGTTCGAGATCCCGGCGGTGGCGATGAGCTCGACCGCAGATGCGGAAGACAATGCCCGCTGGGAGAAACGGCTGCGCCGCGCCCTGGGCGACGACTACGAGCTGCTGAGCCTGCTTGGCACCGGCGGCTTCGGGCGGGTGTACCGGGTCCGCGACCTGCAGCTGGAGCGGGAAGTGGCGCTCAAGGTTCTCCAGCCACTGCTTACCCGGGATCCCGAGGTGGTGGAGCGGTTCCGCCGGGAGGCCCAGCTCGCCGCCGGCCTGAGCCATCCGAATATCGTGAACATCTACGACATCGGTGGCCGCTCCGGTCTGCTCTGGTATACCATGGAAATGATCGACGGTCCCAGCCTGGCCCAGCTGGTGGAGCGGGACGGACCCCTGGCCCTGGATCGGGTGCTGCGAATGCTGCGGGAGGCACTCTCCGCCCTCTCTCACGCCCACGGTTCCGGCCTGGTCCATCGCGACATCAAGCCGGAGAACATGCTGATCGACCCGACCGGGAGTCTCCAGATCACCGACTTCGGGCTGGCCCTCGCCCTCCGGGGGATGTACGGCGGGGCTACCAGTCAGAGCGGCACGCCTCAGTTCGCCAGCCCGGAGCAGCTGCTGGGCGAGCGGGTGGACCAGCGGTCCGATCTCTACAGCCTGGCAGCGGTGGCCTACTACGCCCTGCTGGGAGCCCCGCCGTTTCCCGGCCTGACCGTAGAACAGGTGCTGGCCAAGCAGACGACCAACCAGTTTCCCACCTCACGCGGCCAGCGGGAGGACGTGAGCGAGGCTTTGGAACAGGTACTGGACCGGGCCCTGAGCGCGGATGTGGACCGGCGCTATGCCTCGGCCGTCGAGTTCCTCCAGGCCGTCAACCAGGCTGCGGAGGCTGGCCACAGGGAGCCGATGACCGACTGGGCCCGGGCGGCAGCCCGGTGGCTCCGCCGGTCCCCCCTTGACTAAATGCGCGCGCAATACAGATTTGTCCCCGCGATAAGTACCCAGTTGCAGGTCTGACCGATCGGAATTTTTTTTCGAATGGCTCTCAAGACCCGGGACGTCGCCTCGGGTCTTTCATTTTTTATGACGCAGGACAGGCCTGCGCTCATAAAAACTCGGCGCCCGGATTCTCCGGCGCCGGCGCAGGCAAATAAACATGGAGTAGTCTCAATGGCTCGCACCATCGGCACGGTGAAGTGGTTCAACGACGCGAAGGGTTTTGGTTTCATCACCCCGGAGAATGGGGACAAGGACTGTTTTGTCCATCACACTGCCATCAAGGCGGAGGGCTTCCGCAGCCTTTCCGAGGGCGACCGGGTTGAGTTCGACATCGTGCAGGGTGCGAAGGGCCCCGCCGCAGAGAACGTGACCAAAGTCAAGTAACACCGGTGTAAAACAAAAGAGCCGCTCACCCGAGCGGCTCTTTTGTTTCTGCGAGACAAGTAAAAAGTGAAGCGTGAAAGGTGAAAAGGCTCCTTCACCCTTTACCCTTCACTTTTCACCCTACTTGTGTCTATAGATCACTCTACCACGCGTCAAATCGTAGGGCGACAGCACCACGCTCACTCGGTCGCCCTCGAGTACCCGGATCTTGAACTTGCTCATCTTGCCGGCCGCGTAGGCCAGGATCTCGTGGCCATTCTCCAGCATGACGCGATAGTTCCGGTCGGGCAGCACCTCGGTGACTACCCCTTCCATCTCGATGCCTTCCTCTTTGGCCATCCATATCTCCGAGTGCTGCGGGACCAGGGCCCCCGGATCGGGGGCGGTTGAATCTTGTCGCGAGGCGGCCGGGAATCAACTCAAGGGAGCTCGCCCCGCGCCCGTTCGATATGCTCTTCCACCAGTTGGACCAGCTCGCCGATGGTTTCGACGTCGAAGGTGAGCCGGGCCCCGGCGGTCTGGTAAATGTCGGGCAGCTTGCGCACCGCCCCGAGCGCCAGGGCCTCACGGTAGCGGGCAACCGCGGTCGCCGGGTCCTTCAGGCTGTTGCGCCAGACCTGGAGCGCCCCCAGCTGGGCGATCCCGTACTCGATGTAGTAGAACGGGTACATGAAGATGTGCAGCTGCCGATACCACCGGGCCACCCTTTCCCGCTCCAGGCCAGACCAATCGACTCCCCGCTCGAAGCGGCTGCGGAGCCGGAGCCAGGCCTCATCCCGTGCCACGGCATCCCCACCTTGCCCGCTGGTGTAGATCCAGGTCTGGAAGGCATCGACCGAGGCGATGTGCACCAGACTCAGGAGTACGTCCTCCAGATGCTCCAGCCAGGCACTCCGAGCTTCGGCGGTGCTGAAGTAGCCGACCGGCTCGGTCAGGTGCGGGGACGCTAGGAACTCCATGGACATGGAGGCCAGCTCGGCGGCTTCGGACCCGGGGTGCCGCTGCCAGATCAGCGGGAGGGGGTGAGATGCAAACGCGTGAAAGGCATGACCCGCCTCGTGGAGCAGAGTCATCACATCGTCCACCAGACCGACGGCGTTCATGAAGATGAACGGACGGCCATGAAAGTGGAGCGTTTCGCAGTAGCCTCCGGGTGCCTTACCCTTGCGGCTCTCGAGGTCGAGCAGACCCTCGTCGATCATGGTCTGGAACTCCCGGCCCAGCATTGGATCGACCCGATCGAAGACCCGTTGGGCCTTATCCACCAGTTCGCCCGCATCGGAGAACGGGTGCAGCGGCTTTTCCCGGTACGGATCGACCGCCAGATCCCAGGGCCGCAGTCGATCCAGACCTAGCCGCTGCCGACGGGCCTCGAGCACCCGCTCGACCGCGGGGGCGGCCGTCTGCTCGATGGCTTCGTGAAACCGCTCGCAATCATCCGGGGTGTAGTCGAAGCGGAACTTGGCGGGGAAGATGTAGTCCCGAAAGTTGGCGAACCCCGCGTTGCTGGCAGCACGCATCCGAAGCTCGTACATCTTGTCGAACAGAGCAGCCAGCGCTTCGCGCTGATCGAGGTAGGGCTGGCTCGCAGCCCGGAAGGCGCGCTCGCGAACTTGGCGGTCCCGGCTCTTGAGGAAGGGCTGAAGCTGTGGCAAAGGCCGCTCGACTCCATCCCACAGGGCGGTCATCGAGCCGGTGATCCGCTGATAGCGCGCGCTGCGCTCCTCCAATTCGGCGAAGATGGGGACGTTCTCTTCTCGGAAGATCTCTATCTGGGTCCGGAACCGGGCCAGCGTCGTTTCCAGGGAGGGACTGGTATATCCCGTCTGCAGCAGCTTCTTGGCCAGCTCGACGCTGCGTTCCTCCATCTGGGGCAGGATCTCGGTCGAGAAGCGAAGGTGATCGGCCTCCTTGGCGGAATCGCTGGTGTCTATGGTGTAGGCGATCATGGCCCTGGCGGCCGCTTCGGTAACGAGCTCCTCCAGCCGCGACCACTCGCGGAGCCAGCCCTCGATGGTTTCGGCATCCAGCGCACGACCCGCCAGATCGTCGAAATACGGCGCGATGTCCTCCCAGCTGGATTTGGCCAGGGCGGACGGAGACGGAGGGAGGAACGACACAGTCACGATGACTCCTGTTTCAGGACCGGTACAAAGTTACCTGTATCACTCTGAATATCAGGCCTCGGCACCTTTGGCCGCCCTGCTGACACTGGATTGCACCTCGACCTGGAACGCCATGATCCCAACCAGGGCCACGTATCCTGCCGCGACATAGAAGGGCCAGCCATGCCCCAGCCGTTGGAAGGTGACCGTGGCGAGAATCGGGGCCGCGACTCGCGCCAAGCCGGCGAAAGTCTGAGCTACGCCCATAGTCGTGCCCAGCTCCCGTGGATCTGCTGCCCGTGACATGAGGGAGGTCGTTGCCGGAAACAGCAGCGCAGTGCCGATCGGGACCAACGGAATGACCAGACCGAGTGTCCAGAGATCGCGAGGCAGGGGGTAAAGCGCAAGGCCCAGCACCAGCAGCACCGTCCCGATCCGCATGGCCCAGGTTTCCCCAATCCGATCTACGATCGGGCCCAGCAGCAGACTTCGCATCACAAACGAGAGGATGCCGACGTACAGAAAAATGTAACCGATGGTTTTCTCGGTGATCCCAAACTCGGCACCCAGATAGAGGGCCAGGACTGAGGTCATGGAGGCGAACGCAAGCATCCCGACACCGTAGATCCAGAGCAGCCGGCCGATCGCAGTCCCGGGATGGCGCAGCGCCAGCCAGGCGGGATGCCACGGCGGCCGGCGCGCGCGAGCTGCCTCACCCGTGCGCTTCTGGTAAGACTCAGGAAGCCAACGCCAGGCAAAGAAGACGTTGATCAGGCACAGCGCAGCGGCGAGCATCCCCGGAGCGGCCTGGCCGAAGTGGGCGGCAAAGGATCCGATAGCAGGCCCCACCATCACTCCCGCCGAGGTAGCCGCCGACAGCCAGCCCAGCGCCCGGGCCCGATCGGCCGGCTCCACGGTATCCGCGACATAGGCCTGGGCCACCCCAGTGGTGCCACCGCCGGCGCCCTGCACCAGGCGAGAAAGGAACAGAAGCCAGACACTCGACGCCAGCCCGAACACCAGGTAGGCCACGGCCGAGGCGCTGAGTCCGATGAGTAGTGCCGGTCGCCGCCCATAGCGGTCCGATACCCTGCCCCACAGCGGAGCCGCCAGCAGCTGCGCGATGGAAAACGACGCGATGAGCCAACCAATCGTTTCGGCGGTGGCGCGCAGCTTCAGGGCGTAGAACGGCAGCAGCGGAAGCACCATCATGAAGCCGAGCATGTCAACGAAGTTGACCGCAATCAGCACCGCCAGCCGGCGAAACCGACTGCTGCTCATCCCGGACTGCCCTGCTCGGCACCGACCGCGAAGACCGCAGCGCTCACCGCCATCAGCACGACACCATAGGCTGCGGCCACTCCCACGTCCGATTGTCTCAGACTGGAGAGGATCTCGAGCGAGATAGGCCGGGTGTCGTAGGTGTACAGCATGATCGAGGTAACGAAGTCGCCGAACGCAGTCACGAAGGCCAGGCTGGCGCCGGCAACCAGCGCCGGTCGAAGCAGCGGCAGCGTCACCCTTCGTAGCGTTCGCCAGCGTCCCGCGCCCAGTGTCGCTGCCGCCTCATCCAGCGCGGGATCGAGCGCTCTCAGCCCGGCCAGTACCGCCCGACTGGTGATCGGCAGATTTCTCACCAGGTACGCGAGGGGAAGGATCCACAGGGTGCCCACCAGGATGAACCGGCCCAGGAGCGGCTCACGAACGCTGAACGCAGTAGCCAGCGCGATGGCGAACACCGTACCAGGGACCGCCCAGGGCAGGGCGAGCAGTCCCTGAATGATGCGGCGGCCCGGCACCCTTCGCCGAACCGAGAGGATCCCGGCCAGCAGGGCGATGCCAACCGAGGCAACGGTAGCAGCGGTCGCCAGCCACAGACTGTTGAGCAGCGGACGGGTGCGCACCGGATCCACGATCAGGGTGAGATAGTTCCGCCAGGTATAACTCGGGGGCAGCGGCTCCGTGGTCCAGGTGCCGGCCGGCACGAAGGACACCAGCAGCAGGGTGAGGTGGGGCAGCAGGAGCACCACTGCCAGCGACCAGCCGAGGAGCGCAACCAGAATCCGGGCAAGAGGCCGCCGCACTGGAATCAGCGCCGGCGGTACTCCTTTCCGGCCACCCGCGGGATCCCCTCCTCGCGGAGCGCCGCGCAGGAGCCAGAGTGCCACCAGCGCCAGCAGGGTCAACGAGGTCGTTTCGACCATGGCCAACTGGTCATCGCCATTGAGCCGAGTAGCGACGATCTGGGTAGTCATCACCCGAAACCCGCCGCCGAAGATGTAAGGTGCGCTGAACGAGGCGAGGGCGGTCATGAACGTCAGCAATGCCCCCCCACCGAGCGAGGGATAGAGCAGCGGCAGCACAATCCGTCGAATGGTGCGCCACCGACCGGCTCCGAGACTAGCCGCGGCCTCGAACACCGCCACATCGAGCGATGCCAGGCCCGCCCGAGTGAACAGGTAGAAGTAGACGTACATCGAGTAGGCGTGTACCAGCAGGATGGCCGGTGCCCCTTGCAGTCGCCACGGCGGCTCGTCCAGCCCCAGCAGATGCTGCACCAGCAGCGAGGTAAACCCGCTCTCGCCGTAGAGGAACAGAAACGCGATCACTCCGACCAGTGGCGGCAAGACCGCGGGCAGCGCTACCAGGGCACCCAGCACGCTCCGGCCAGGGAAGTCGTAGCGCCAGAACAAATAGGCGAGGGGGATTCCGATGGCTCCGGCAAGCGCTACGGTGGCCAGTGAGATCCACAGGCTGCCCCAGAGCGCCTGCGCCTCGTTGCGGCGGGCTGAGAACTGGCGCAGGTAGTCCAGGGTCCACCCGCCCGGGCCTTGGAACCCCTCGATCAGTACCAGAATCAGCGGGTACACGATGAGCCAGAGCAGAATGAGCAGGACGATCGCTCCCAGAATTGCCGTTCGGCTCCTGGGGCTCACTGAGATCGCGGGGTGAAGAGGTGAATGCCACCGCCGCTTCGCCGGCTGGGCATAATCCCCACTCGATCGCCTGGGGCCACCGAACGGGGTGGGCCGCTCACCTCCAGAGTGGCGCCGCCGTCAGTCTGAATGGTGAAGAGACTGCTCGATCCGGCAAATCGGCGATCGGTGACCGATCCATGAAGGACGCCCGGAGCCGGCGGCAGCAGGCGGAGCGCCTCGGGCCGCACCACCATGAGCGCGGGGCCGGGCGAAACTGCCGGTGCGTTGCCATCGGTGAGATCCCACTCGACGCCTTCGACCGAGATACGGAGCCCCCGGTCTCCCGGTCCGAGAACGGTTACCGGAATGCTGCTCGAGCGGCCCACGAATTCGGCCACAAACTCGTTGGCCGGCATGGCGTACAGGTCCTCGGGTGGGCCCACCTGCTCCAGTCGTCCACCCCGCAGGACCGCCACCCGGTCTCCCAGATCGAAGGCCTCCTCCTGCTCGTGGGTGACGAAGATGGTGGTGATGCCGACTCGCCGGATCAGCTCCCGGATCTCGCGGCGGGTTCGCTCCCGAAGCGCTGGGTCGAGATTGGAGAGCGGTTCGTCCAGCAGCAGGACCCGTGGCTCAGGAGCGAGCGCCCGCGCGAGGGCAACTCGTTGCTGCTGGCCTCCGGAGAGTTGCCCGATCCGGCGCCGCTCGAAGCCGGTAAGGTCTACGAGGGCCAGGGCACCAGCCACCCGGCTGGCAAGCTGCTCTCCCCGAACTCCGAGGGACTCGAGACCGAAGGCCACATTCTCGCCCACGTCCAGATGGGGAAACAGGGCGTAGTGCTGGAACACCATCCCGAAGCGTCGGGCGACCGGTTCTACTTTGGTGACGTCATCGCCCTCGACCAGGACCCGCCCCTCGTCGGGAACCTCGAAGCCGGCCAGCAACCGGAGCGTCGTGGTTTTTCCGCTTCCACTCGGTCCCAGCAAGGCCAGCATCTCGCCCCGCTCGAGTGACAGGGAGACTTGATCTACCGCGGTCATGCCGTCGAACCGCTTGGTGAGGTTTTCCAGTTGGAGAAAGGGGGTCACTTGGGGCCGGTGCCGCGAACGTGCTGATCCCAATAGCTCATCCATGCCGGCCCCTGGCGGGAAAGCAGGGCCCAGTCCATCTGGGCCACAACCATGTCCCGTTGTACCTCGTTCACCCAAGCCGGTACCTGGTTCCTTGGCAGGTCGGTGCGGGCAGGCAGGCGAAACACTTCTCGGGCGGCCAGCAGCTGGGCTTCTTCGCCGCCGACATAATCGATGAAGGCACGAGCCGCTTCCGGATGACGACTCCCCCGGACCAGGCCAATCGCGTCGTCGATGACCACGGTGCCACTCCGGGGGAAGCGATGGCCCAGCGGCATTCCCTTGGCTCGACTGATCAGGATGTCCTGTAGATCCCACAAACTGACCAGCCCTTCCTGGCGGGCGAGCTTCTCATATAGGAGCGCCGGACTGATGGTGTAGGTCTTGGTTTGCCCATCGAGCCGCCGAAGCCAGGCCATTCCGCGCCCGGTGTCGCCGGTCTCCCGGATGCTCCGCACCAGAATCAGGCCCCAGATCGCACGCATAGTCCCGCTGGCCATAGGATCCCGGATGATGACCTTGTCCTTCCACCGGGGCGCCAGCACATCATCCCAGTCCTGAGGAGCCTCTGCGAGGGGCACTGCTCGACTATTGAAGGCGATAACCGCCGGAGTGCGGTACACGGGGTAGTAGAACGGGCTGCTCCCGGCTGCCGTGACCTTGTCGGCCCACGCGGGTCGATAGGGGGTGAGGAGCGAGTCGTGAATGCCGCGGTCGAAGATGGTGGTGGGCCCGCCGAACCACACGTCGGCCTGGGGATTCACCCTCTCGAAGCGGAGCCGATCGAGGATCTCCTGCGACCCCATATCCAGCCAGCGGACGTCGATGTCGGGACGGCGCCGCTCGAAGTCGCGCTCCAGCAATTCCAGCTGGTCGCGGCCGTGAGGAGAGTAGAGCACAACCGGGGTTCGGGTGTCCCGGAAACAGGCGGAGAGGATGAAGACGACGGAGAGGACGAAGAGGATCCTCACTTCGCCAGCGCAAGCAGATTGGCGAACAGGCGAAACGCGCCCGGAACCGCGGCCGGGAGCTGCCGGAAGAAACTGAGGCCGGTGTACACGTAGGTGCCTTTGCCGACCGACGCGATCAGCAGCCCACCATTCAGAGGCGACTCGCCGGGGTCGTGGGTCTCCAGCACGGGCCGGTAATGCCGGTCCCAGCTCCGGGCGAAGTAGAGGCCGCGTTCCTGCACCCATCCCTCCCAGTCCGCCGCATTCAGACGGTTGGGGAGCCGCACCAGCGGGTGGTTCTTGAGGAGAATGCCCACCGGGGCCCGCTCGTCCACCACCCGATCATGGGTGACCGGCGGGTTGGTGCCCCCCACCTTCATCGGATAGGGAGCGAAGTGTCCATTGAAATACTGGAGCTGCTGATACTGCACGATGACGAGGCCGCCGCGGCGAGCGTAGTCCAGCAGCCGGCGATTGTTTTCGACCAGCGCCGGGTCGGTCTCGTAGGCCCGGGGCCCGATGACGATGGCATCGTATCGGCTGAGGTTTCCCCGTTCCAGGATAGCGGGAGTGAGCACCGAAACGGGAAGTCCCACACTCTCGAGCGCCTCGGGCACCTGGTCGGCTGCGCCGCGGACATACCCCAGCCGAGTCAGACGAGGAAGCGCCAGCGGAGCCAGTCGCACTGTGGCGACGGATGGTTTGACGTAGGAACGGGGGTGAATATGCGGGTAGTCCACCGTAAACACGCCAAGCTCGTAGGTCGTGCCACCGCTATCGCGGGCGAACGCGCGAATCTCGACGGTGGAGGACTTCCGCTGTGCCGGTGGCTTCACCTCGAACACAAAGGTCTCCCGCTCGTCTTCCCGGTCGAAGCGGAAGCTCTGGGTCGCTACCGCCGGCCAGCCCTTGGGAAGCCGAAGGCCGACCACCCCGGTGGTGGTGTCTCGGGCACCGTGGGTCAGGGTGACGACGAATCGTTGCGGGCTGGTCGAGGCAAGGGACCACAGCTCGGTGCCGGGGTCGATTTTCACGTCGAGCCGAGGCACCACCGTGACCGGACGGCGCACTTCACCCCGAGCCTGGTCGTTGACCCGAAAAGCGGCTTCCTGCAGGCGAGTTGCTCCCAGGCTGTCGCCCTCCCCCGCGTTGACCTCGGCCGAGCCCAGGAAGGTGGGGGACTCGAAGGGTTCTCCATAGGGAAGCCCACCAGTGAGCGGGACTCCGTTGAGCTCATCTGGCCAGCGGTACAGGTCACCGGCACGAGGGAGGATGAGGAAGTAGGGGGTAGTCGGCGGCTGCTCGCTGACCCTGGATTCGAAGGTTGCGCTGGCCACCTGCCCCGGTGGCACCGGCTGCGGGACCGGGTCCTGGTCCGGACTGCGACACTCGGCCAGGGGAACGCATTCGGCTGCGCGCATGTCGGCGATGCGCCGCTGGTCGGTGGTGTTCCAGGCGGACAGGTTCCATCGGAAGGACTGGCCGCTGATCACGCGGTCATCGTCGGCCAGTGCGTCGAACACCACACCGCCAAGGTGCCAGGCCGCCGCGTTCAGATGCCCCAGCTGGTCTTCCAGCTCTATGCCGCGGGTATAGTACACCCCTCGAGGAGCCGAGGTTGCGTGCGGTGGCGTGGCCACGACCTGTTCCAGGTTGCGGGCCGCCCGCGCAAGCAGGCCTCGCTGGCGGGCTGGATTCCCTCTGGCACCGATCAGGGATTCGATTTCAGCGGTGTAGCGGGCAAGCTGAGGAGGCGCTGGTGAAGGCGCGCGAATCAGCTCCGGCGAACCGCCACCTCTACGCTCCCCCAACGGAAGCGCTGCCAGGGTGGTATCGATGCCGGCGAACAGGGCCTGGCCCCCAGCCCCGGTGCGGTCTTCAACCAGCGCCAGCCGCACTTTCGATGGTCCAATCTCCTGCAGCCGCCCCATGTCCTGGGAGCGATGCAGGCTGCGTCCGGCCATCGCAATCTGATGGTAGGACTTGCCTACCACCGGATCGAGCACGCCACCGCTGAGAGTGAGCGTCGTTGCAGAGGTGTCGAACCGGGCACTCCGGTACAGCTTCAGCGGCACCCAGGGGAGGAGGCCTTCGTCGCTCAGCAGCTCGGGAAAGCGGGTGGAGTCTGCCGCCACCCGGAATGCTTCCTGGGCAGACCAGCCCGCCGCCTGATGCTGTCCATGACCGTCTTTGGGAGTTCCGCTGAAAATCGAGACGATGACCTGAGGCCGGAATCGGCGTACGATGCGTACGACATCCTTGAGGATGCTGTCCCGGGGCCAGTGCTCCCAGGTCTCCTCCAGGCGTTTGGAGTAACCGAAATCGTAGGCTCGAGTAAAGTACTGGCGAGCTCCATCCAGCCGGCGGGCAGCCAGGAGCTCTTCGGTCCGGAGGAGGCCCAGGGCCTCACCCAGTTCGGTGCCGATGAGGTTTTGCCCGCCCTCTCCTCGGTTGAGTGAAAGGTATGCCGCCTCGCACCCCATGCCGCGCACCAGCACCGTCAGCAGCTCGGTGTCTTCGTCGTCCGGATGAGCCCCGATCATCAACACCCGCTTGTAGTGCCCCAGCATCCGGAGCTCCTGGTCCAACGCCACAGCGCCACCGGTGGAGGGTGGCTCCAGTTGCGCCGCCAGGCGGGAGGAGAGGAGCAGCAGTATGGAGAGGGTGAAACTGACGGGCAGGTATTGCCGACGCACAGACCCCGGCCGCAGGAGAAGTGAAGCTGGAAAGTAATCCGGTTTCGGTCCCTACGTCATTGCGGCGCGTCCCCTAAGGGTGTTTCGCGGCAGGCAGCCCGGAAGTCGGGATGACGCATCCAGAGGTAGAGTCCCATGCAAACCGCCGCGAGGGTGTTGGCCACGACCACCGCCCAGAACGGGAAAAGCTCGCCGGTGCGCTCCGAGAACACCTCCAGCAGCCCATAGAACAGCACCTCGAAGACCAGGAACACCGGCAGCAGGGCGTAGCGAACGACGGAGTCCCGGACCCCCCAGTGCACCAGCACGACGAGTCCCATCCCGAGGAGGGCGAACACCGCGAAGTGGAACGCGGTATACAGCAGAATCGCTCCAAAGACGAGCCGGCCGGTATCGGGAGTGGAATCGCCGAACAGCACGACCTGTCCCAGCAGGCTGGGAGTCTGGAATGGATGTCCTGCGATGGTATCGAGGATCAGGAACCAGAGGGCAACCGCGAGTCCGCCAATGATACCAACATCGGTACCCTCGGCCACAACAGAATGGGAATTGTCCAGCATCGCTACCTCCGGAGCAGCCCCAGTAGTCAGTGATGCAGAAATGAGGGTTGCATCACATTGGGGCGCTCATGTCCGGAGCGCAAGAACCTAAGGTCGGTGGCGGTCCGGCGGATGGTGCGGCGCCCGTACCTCGTCACCCAGCGGTGCGCGATCGAAGGTTCCTCGCAAGGAAGGATGGCGTCGCCAGAGCATGAGCCCCATGGTCCCTATGCCAAGCACGCTCCCTCCCAGTGCGGGCCACCATGGAAACCTCTGATCCGTGGCCGAGTAAAGCGTGTACAGAAAGCCGAGAAAGAAGAGAAAGGCGATGACCAGCCCCAGCCACACCCCCATTCGAAGAGCAGGAGCTCGGGTGGCCATGTGGGCCAGGGCAACCAGCACCACGCCGAGCAGGAGAAACACCGCAAAGTGAAGGAGGGAGTACTGAACCACGGCCTGGGACTGAACCTGGGTAATCGGCGTGGTATCACCGCCAAAGACTTGGCCGAGGACACTCGGTGTGTACAGGAGATTTCCTCGTCCGAGGTCGACGGCAAAGTACCATACCGCCACCACCAGGCCCCCGATCAACCCGGTGAGCAGGCCTTCGCGGAGAGTCGAGTGTTGCTGAGGTGCCATGCCGGCTCCCACCTGAGTGTAGGCCTAGTTCGTCACTTAGGGCTACAGATTGTTATGTCGGCTGGCGACTTGATGTGTCCCCGGTCACGGGACCGGGGAATCAGATGCAGCGCTCGCAAGGACACAGCCGAAGCAGCTGCTCGAAAGTGTAAATCCCAGTTCCGTGGCCATCGCTCCAATTCACCCGCAACCCGTACGCGCCCACCAATGCGAGCGTCAGAGGCCGAATGTCGGCCGGAACCCGGGCGGGGTCGAGCAAGGGCCTGCCGCTCATCTCTTCGACGCAGCCGGCGCAGGGACAAGCCAGCCGAAGCGCGCGGGCGGGATAGAATCCTTGATGGCCGGCGTTATCCCATTCGATGAGGATGCCGTCGTCCCGGCGGTTGATGGCATGAGGGACGTGCATGAAGAAGAGTGAAAAGTGAAGAGTGAAGAGTGAAGAGTGAAGAGTGAAAAGTGAAGAGTGAACCTGCAGCTAAATTAAAGACCCCCAGCGGAGGGCCGGGGGTCTTTCACTTTTCACTTTTTACTCTTCACTTCCACTACGCCACCAAGTCCCGGAGCCGGTCTCCGGTTTCGCCCTCGCGCAGACGCAGTAGCGCCCGATCCCGAAGCTGGCGAATACGCTCGCGGGTAACCCCCATCATCCGGCCGATCTCCTCGAGGGTGCGGCTGTTGCCATCGTCGAGCCCGAAGTACAGGCGCAGCACCTTGGCATCCCTGGGCGGCAGGGCAGCCAGGGCAGCCTCGATGTCTCGAGTCTGGCTGTTGGCCATGGTGCTCATGTCGGTGCTTTCCTGCTCGCCGCTGGTGAAGCGCTCGATCCGCTCGTTCCCCTCGCCGTCGCGGGTGGGGTGATCCAAGCGGACGGCTTCGGAATTGAGCGCGCTCAGCGAGCGAACCGCCTCGACCGTGAGGCCGGTGGCGCGGGCAAGCTCCTCAGTTGTGGGCATCCGGCCGAGCCGATCCTTGAGCAGCGTGGTGGTCCGCCCCAGGCGGCTGAGGTCCGCGGTTCGATTGAGCGGCACCCGAACCGGCCGGCCGTGCCGGGCAATGGCCGCCTGGACCGCCTGGCGAATCCACCAGACCGCATAGGAGATGAACTTGACCCCCCGGTCGGGATCGAACTTCCGGGCAGCAGTCATCAGGCCGAGGTTGCCCTCGCCGATCAGGTCGACCAGCGGCACGCCTCGGTTCTGGAACTTCTTGGCCACCGAGACCACGAATCGCACGTTGTGCCGGGCCAGCCGTTCCTGAGCCGTCACATTGCCCTTGAAGGCCTTGCGGGCGAGCTCCATTTCCTCCTCGCGGTTGAGGAGGGGAACCCGGCTGATCTCGTCCAGGTAGAGGTCGAGACTCTCGCGCCCTTCATCGATTGCACGCGCGATTTGCGCCGGTCGCACTGGGCGACGCTTGCTACGTGCCTTGATTGTCACGCTATAGCCTCCTATTGGGACACCCGTCCCCTGCTCGGTGACCAGCCACGACTGAGGCCGAGCCGAAAATCGAAGTCGGCCAATATAGTATCTAAGATGCTGAAAATCAACACCTTAGATAAACTGTAGCGGCAAGGGAAGTTGCGGTGCGAAAGCGTGACAGAGACCACACCCCGTCATTGCTGCTCGGGGTTCTGCAGTTTTGGCAGGCTCGGCGTCTGACAGTGTCAGAGTGAAACGTTAGGCTATGGCCTGGGTGCCCCCTGCTGCTTCTTCATTTTCTCCAGCATGTTGCTGATGTCCTGCGGCTGTTCGGTGATCTCGTTCTTGGCCCCCATTCCGGTAGCACTGAGGACCATGGTGTTGCCTTCTTTAGTGGTCATCTTCACCAGGTGCCAAACCGGGGCTTCCAGAGATGCCCAGGTGTCCTCGCCGTGGGTGCCACTGTAATGGCGAGCCTTGAAGGTGCCGGCCGGGACCGTGACCGATTCTTCAGCAACGAACTTGGAGTCCTTGCAGGCCTCTCGCCAATCCGCCCCGCCGGCGGCCTTGGCATGCTCCGGCCCGGTCTTCATTGCCGGCTGATCGCCCATCTTCATCACCACCTCGACGGCGCCTTGCCCCCCCAGGCTCGACTCTTCCCATGGCGTCAATGTCTGGACGATGGTGCGCTTACTGGGGTCCTTCTCGTTCATCGACATTTGAAGCCAGTACATCTTCTTCCCTTGACGCTGCTCCTCCTTGACCACCGCCATCCGCATCCGCTGCGAATTGGCCTTGCCCTTTTCCTGCCAGGTGAACTCGGCCCACTCTCCGATCTTGGGCGGCTTGGAGAAGAACTTGGGAAGGTCGGCACAGGCGTCCTGCGCGGAGGCAACGGCAGGAATTGCCGCCGGCAACAGCATCGCACAGACGAGCACACGTCGCATAGACATACTCACTGATCGGGGAACATTTCGAAATTAGCGCACGAGCCGGCGGACGCAATCCGGATGCAACCGATAGTTGTCGCTTCAGTGTCCGCCAGCGGCGCCGGCCAGCTGCTTTACCAGCTCACCGACCACATTCTTGGCGTCTCCAAACAGCATCCAGGTCCGCTCGGAAAAGTACAGCTCGTTATCGATTCCCGCGAACCCGGGGTTCTTGCTCCGCTTGATGGCAAAGACGGTGCGCGCCTTATCGGCGTCGATGATGGGCATGCCATAGATCGGACTGCCCTTGTCGCTGCGGGCGGCGGGGTTCACCACGTCGTTGGCTCCCACCACCAGCGCTACATCTGCCTGGGGCATCTCCGGGTTGATTTCGTCCATCTCCACCAGATCGGTGTAGGGGATGTCGGCCTCGGCCAGAAGCACGTTCATGTGCCCCGGCATCCGACCCGCCACCGGGTGGATGGCAAACTTTACGGTGACGCCCCGCTTCTTCAGCTGATCGTAGAGCTCCCGAACCTTGTGCTGAGCTTGAGCGACGGCCATCCCGTATCCCGGCACGATTACGACCAGGTTTGCCTGCTCCAAAACCTGTGCCCCGCCCTCGATGGTCTCCGACTTGTACGCCTTCTGGTCCCCGCCGGCCTTGGCCTGTTGCGTCTGGCCGAAGGCGCCGAATAGAACGTTGGTAAAGGACCGGTTCATCGCCCGGCACATGATGATCGCCAGGATGAGGCCGCTGGATCCGTCGAGCGCGCCGGCGGTGATCAGGAGCTTGTTGTCCAGCACAAACCCCATGGCCACGGCCGCCAGGCCGGCGTAGGAGTTGAGAATAGCAATAACGGTCGGCATGTCCGCGCCGCCGATCGGAATGATCAGGAGAACCCCGAAGGCGAGCGCGAGCGCAATGATGACGGGGAACAACCGGGGGGCCCACTCGGCGGCAGGGTGCAGGGTGAGGAGCCCCCCGATCAACAGCGCAGCGGCGAGTAATCCGAGATTGCTCACATTCTGGAATGGGTAAGTCACCGGACGCTGAGGGATCCACTTGACCTCCTGCAGCTTTCCCGCGGCCATGAGGCTTCCGGTGAAGGTCAAGAAGCCAAGCACCACCTCCACGATGATGGCGATCATGCGGAACACGGTGAGGTTTTCCGGCCCCTCGGAGACCCAGAGGTAGTACTTCGCCGTCCCCACCAGCCCGGCCGCCAGTCCACCAAAGGCGTGAGAAAGGGCGGTCCGCTGGGGCACCGCGGTGAGCGGTACCCGTGACAGCGGTACGCCCACGACGAATCCCGCGAGGATGGCGAGGATGATCCAACCGTGGTGCACGACCTCGGGCTGGGCCCAGGTCGCAATGATTGCGATCGACATTGCGACCACGCCGGCATAGACCGCCTTCCGGGCGGTTGCCGGAGTGTTCATCCAGTGCAGCGCGAAGATGAACAGGATCGTTGCGACCAGGTACGCCAGCTGGACGATTCCGTGGCTCACGGATGGCCGTCCGATCCCGGCTTGCGCTCCGACTTGAACATCTTGAGCATCCGGTCGGTGATGAGGAACCCGCTCACGATATTGGTCATCGAGGCGAACAGCGCGATTGCCCCCATGATCCGGATTTCCTCGGGGTAGTCGGCCCCGGTCACGATGATCGAGCCGACCACCGCGATGGCGGAGATGGCGTTCGTGATCGACATCAGCGGGGTATGCAGCAGCCGGGACACCCGGCGGATCACGCCAATGCCGATGAAGGAGGCCAGCACAAACACGAACATCATGGACCAGAAATCGAGCGGTTGATTCATGGCTCCGCCTTCCGTAAAGCGTCCTGGGTTCGCTGGTGCTTCACCGTGCCGTCATGGGTGATCACCGCACCCTGCTGGATGTCGTCGGTCAGATCGAGCTGAAAGGTCTTGTCTTTGGTGAAGGCCTGAACGAAGGCGGTAAGATTGCGGGAGAACAGTAGACTGGCATGCAAGGGCATGGTCGAGGGGAGGTTGAGTGGTGCCAGGATGGTAACTCCGCTCTCGACTACCGTTTCCCCCGGCCGGGACAGCTCGCAGTTCCCGCCGCCCTCGGCGGCCAGATCCACGATGACCGACCCCGGCTTCATCGAGCGCACCATCTCCGCCGAGATGAGCCGGGGAGCAAACACCCCTCCGATCAGCGCGGTGGTGATGACGGCGTCGGACTGGGCACACTGGGCCACCAGCAGCTCCCGTTGGCGCTGCTGGTCTTCCTCCGAAAGCTCCTTGGCGTACCCGCCGCCGGCCGCCGCGCTTTCCTGGAGCTCGATGCCCACATATTTGCCCCCCACACTCTCGATCTGTTCCTTGACCTCGGGCCGCACATCGGTGGCAAAGACATTGGCCCCCAGCCGCCGCGCCGTGGCAATGGCCTGGAGGCCCGCAACCCCGGCCCCGATGATGAACACCTTGGCCGGCGGGACGGTACCGGCCGCCGTCATCAGCATGGGGAAATATTTGTTCAGCTCGGTTGCGGCGAGCAGCGCTCCCTTGTAGCCGGCGATGTTGGCCATCGAGGAGAGTGTGTCCAT
>CBFGTM010000043.1:0-29939 GCA_965652025.1 uncultured Gemmatimonadales bacterium | reverse complement strand
GGCCCGTGCGCCTCACCACGATCAGGAGTCTCGCTTTCCTCATCGCCTGCAGCGATCCTGCCGATCCGGGTGACCCACTCCCCCTCACCCCGCGATCGCTGGAAGGACGATGGGTGAAGATTCAGGTAGTGCTCTCCACCTCCGCTGCTCCTGTTCTGAGCGACACGACTGAGATTCCCGAGAACGGCGAAGTGGACCACCCCTCGGCTGGTGCTCCGGAGCCTCGGAACATTTCCGCACGATATTACCCACGACGCAGTGCCGGAGGATGTCACGCTAGTCGAGACCTATAGACATGAGTGACTGGACAGTTCAGAAGTTGTGACCGCACCTTACCAAGGGCGGAAGATCGCACCTCAGGCAAGCAGAGCAAACTTGGAGGGTCTCTCATGGTTCAACGATTGTTGACCAGTACCGGCGTCAGAGTGTCCTCTTTCCTGCTAGCTGTCGTCGCCTGCAGCGACGATCCCAGTCAGCCTTCTCTTCCCGATGTGAGCGGCATATACGAAGTCGTCCAAGTAGCCGAGGTCCCGACCTGCGATCCAGCGTCAGCCCTTGAGCTGCTGGGCCCGGCCTTAGGGAGTGGGACGCTTCACCTCGCGTTTCGAATCGAACAGCAGGGCAGTCAGCTCACGTTTACGCTCCTGGAGATCGAAGATCAGAACGTTGAAGGCCAGACCCCCCCGACAGTCAGGACCATTGATGAAGAAGGTGTGGTTCATGTTGAGGGTGAATCAAGTGGTCAGTTCTCAGTCCCCGGAGCAGGTACCCTCTTTGAGCAGATCAGTTCGTCCGCCACGCTAGAGTTCGATACCGCGGCAGAACCGACGACGTTCACCTCGATTGGTTCAGCGACCCACGTATACCGGACAGAAAGCTCGACCGGGCCCCTCTTTGCTACCTGCACGCAGTCTGAAACTGAGACGGGGACCAGGACAAGTACCTGAACCCGATGGTGGGAACACCCAGCAGCGGCCGGGTCGAGGCTTTGTCGACATCGTATAAAGAGGCCCACTGATCCTTGAAACAGTGGGCCTTCTCGCGCTCAAACAGTACCGCATTCGTGACGCACAGAATCTAGCAATTCCAGCCTCCCCAGGGTTTCCCAGATAGCCGAGGTGAGCGGGTTACAAACCGGCCATCGGAAGCACGTGTGGGCCCGCAGGGAGGAACCCATTTTCTGAGGATGAGCTGGTTGCAGAGTCACTTCGGAAGGAGTGGAGCGGACCGGGATCGAACCGGCGACCCCCTGCTTGCAAAGCAGGTGCTCTCCCAGCTGAGCTACCGCCCCGAAGGGGCAACGAGACTACAAGTTAGCGGGTTCCGTCTCGGCTCCCAAGTGGGGCGTGTGCAAAGATGTATGGATGACCCGCGCTGTGGGTGACGGCGAGCGCCTTCGAGGCCGGAGATGCTGTCTCGGGTCTGCTTGATCTCCACTTGACTGGAGCGCAACATCGTCAGAAGTGAGCGATCCGTCGAGACGCCCGCCCAGTCCATCCAGGGGGATCCCATGAACCGCCGCCGACTGTACCTGCCGCTCATCCCGTCCATGCTTCTGCTCGCTTCCTGCGCAGACGAGACCGGGCCTACCAGACCCAATACCGGGGCGGTGGAGTTGCCCGTCTTGTCAGTAGCGGCCGCATCCAACACCTGGACTCCCGCCAGTGGGCCGGGGTCGCTGGCGCGTATGCCCACGCCGCGGTCCTTCCTTACCGGCGGGGTGGTGAACAATTCCTTGGGGCAGCCGGTGTTTTACGCAATCGGCGGAATCGATCCCAACACGGGCCCGGTCAGGACCGTAGAGGCCTATAACTTCGCCACCGATAGATGGACAACGAGAGCCGGGCTACCCCTCCTGCTGGATGGGATCAATGGCGTCGCCAATATCGGCGGCAAGCTGTACCTGTCGGGCGGGTTCTTCACCGCCCCGAACGACGGCCACCGCGGGGCGTCGCGCCGCGTCTACGCCTACGACCCCAGGCGAAATACCTGGACGAGAAAGGCCGACATGCCTCGGAAAATCGCCCAGGGGATAACGGGAGCGATCAATGGGAAGCTGTACGTCCTCACCGGTTACTGCCAGTACTGCCCGAGCCGAGTTTCGAGCTATCTCTATGAATATGACCCGGTTACCAACACGTGGGAGACTGATTACCCCTCGAGCCCTCATCCGCATGTGAGCGGAGCTGGGGCCGTGATCAATGGGAAGTTCTACGTCGCGGGCGGAAGGGGGAAAGATGGTCTGGCGACCAACAAGCTCGACGTCTACGATCCAGTGACCAACCGGTGGACGACGCTGGCCCCGATGCCGACAGCCCGGGCCGGAATAGCCGCCGTGCGCCTTCAGAACAAGCTCTACGTGATAGGCAATGCCAGCGTCGACCCTGGGGAGCCACAGGGCCAGGTGGAGGCGTACGATCCGGTTACCGATCGGTGGACAACCAAAGCCTCATTGCCTGGGGCTGGGCGCGGCGACCTCGCCGCCGGGCGCGTTACGTGGCAAGGACAATCCCATATCCTTGCCGTCGGGGGGACCGACGTGGAGGGCTCGGGCCCGGGTGACGTAAACCAGGCTTATACCCCCTAGTTTTGCGTGAGCAGTGGAATTTCGCCGGCGGCTCATCCTAGCTGTCGGCGATTTCCTCGCCCCCACCTGCCAAGGATCCAGAGACGCAAAGCTGTGATACCTGGAGCGCGAGGGTCACCGAGAATTGGTGGCCCTTTTCTCGCTGTACAAAGTTGTGTACAAAGACGGCTACGCAAACGGCGCGCAGCCTTGGGCGAGAGCTACGCGCCGATTACGCGTCTGCCCCCGGAAACTACGGACGGCGGGCAGATGTCGGAACTGGTGGTGCGGCTTGCAAAGCTGGTGCTCTCCCAGCCGAGCTACCGCCACGAAGGTGATGCAAGATAGCGACTTCCCTACCCTAATTGAACCGCGGAAAAGCGGCCTAACCCCCTTTCACCAGCCGCTCGAAGCGCGGGTTGCCACGGAGAGGGGCGAACGTGGGATCGATCCGGAGCCAGGCCGGCGAGAGGTAGTACGGCGTCCGGAGCAGCGGCTCGAGGCGGTCCAGCGCCTTCTCCGGCTCGCCGACGTGGAGGTAGATCCTGGCGAGCTGGTGCTGCAGATAGGGACCGGTATAGCCGTCGCCGGCGGGTGGCAGCAGTGCCAGGCCGCGCTCGCCTTCCCGGATCGCCTCCGCCTTGCGGCCCATATAGGCCAGCGCGAGGCCGCGGAAGATCCGGCGCTGCGGATCGTCGGGATTCTCGGCCAAGGTCTGCTCGAATCCCAGACGGGCCGAGTCGGCGTAAACGCGCGCCATAGCCGTGTCCCCGCGGACGAAGTACGTCTGGGCCCGGATCAGTCCCCAGGCCCCCCGGTCGCCGTCGTAGGCGCCGGGCGGCAGCCGCAGCAGCAGGCGCTGCTGGCCGTCGTTGAGGACCCAGAACAGGTCCCAGTAGTTGGCGAAGAAGGTGACCAGCGCCGTGGGCTCCACGCTGGGTGGAGCGTCGGCGATCACGCGGCGCGCGCCCTCGAGGTCCCCCTGAGCGAGGTAGACCAGGGCCTTGTTCTCGATCAGGTCCAGGTTGTCGGGTGACACGGCCAGGCCGCGATCGGCCGCCGCGAGAGCCTCGGGGTAGCGCCGCAGTCGGATTAGGGTATGGGCCAACCGCCGCGAACTTGTGGGTGACCGCGGGTCCAGCCGTCGGGCCTTCTCCAGCGTACGCACCGCCGCATCCCAGCGGCCGAGGCCCTGCTCCGCCAGGGCGGCCGAGGCCAGCAGCTCGGCGTTCTCCGGTGTCAGCGCGAGTCCCTTGCCGCAGGCCTCGAGCGCCCGCTGGTAATCCACCTCGACAGTCTGATGGTACTCACAGAGGGACAACCATGTTTCCGGGCGGCCGGGGCCCAGTGCGATGGCGCGATCGGTGGCGGTCTTCGAGGCGTCGGCGGCGGTTGGGGTCGGTATGACGTTGTAGTAGAACGCTCCGTGCCCCCTCCCGAGCGCCGCCCAGGCCGCCGCGAAGGTGGAATCGAGCGCCACGGCCTGCTCGTAGTAGTTGATCGCGTTGCGCAGCGACTGCGCGTCGCGGCGATCGAGCCCTCCGGACGCCTCCCCCTTCAGAAACGCGTCGTACGCCGCGAGATTCGCCGTCGGCCGCTCGGTCAGGGTCTGCTTCTGGCCCGTTCCCAGGGCCAGGTCGAGCGCGTCGGCGACCTCGTCGGCGATGTCGGCCTGCACCGTGAAGACATCGGTGATCTCGGCGTCGAACGGCTGCTGCCACTTTACCTTTGGCGCGCCGCCCCGGCCCACGTCCACCAGCTCCGGACTGACCTTCACCCGGCTGCTGCCCTCGGCCCCCTTGGCCCACCGGATCCGGGCGATGAGGAGATAGTCCGCCTCCAGCTCCCGCGCGATCACCGGCAGCGATTTGCCGCTGTCCTTGTACTCGTTGGAGCTGCTGCTCGCGATCACCTGGAGTCCGGGGAGCGAGGAGAGCTTGCCGCGCACCGCGTCAGTGACCCCGTCGGCGAAGTAATCGGTGGTGGAGTCGCCCAGGTTCTCGAATGGCAGCACGGCCAGCACCCGCGAGCCGCTTGCGGCCGCGTGGTCCCCGCCGTCGAGGGAGTGCCGCCAGGCGAACAGCACGCCGAGGCCGAGCAGGAAGCCGGCGATCAGGGTGATCGCGAGGACGGGCACGGGCCGGCGGCGCGGGGTGTCGGACCGGGATGGCGACGGGGGCGCTGCCGGCGGGGTCGCCGGCGTGGCCTCGACGGTCGCGGCGGTGGGCACCTGGGTCGCGCCGGGAGCCTGGAGCGACCGGGCCAGCTCGGCGGCGGACGCGAATCGGTCGGCGGGCACCGGGGCGAGGGCCTTCCGAATCGCCAGATCCATCCCTTCGCTCACGTTCGGGCGCACCGCGCGGATGCTCGGCGGTGGCTCAGTCAGCCGCTTCACCATGAGCGCCTGGGTCGTCGCGCCGACGTACGGCGGCTGGCCGGCGAGCATCTCGTAGAGCACCGCCGCGAGGCTGTACACGTCGGTGCGAGCGTCGAGCTCCTTGTCGCCCGCCGCCTGCTCCGGGCTCATGTAGGCCGGCGTGCCGACCGCGAAACCAGTCTCGGTCAGCCGGTCGTCGCCGGCCGCACCCAGTGCTCGCGCGATGCCGAAGTCGGCCACCAGCGTGTCGCCTTCACCGGTGAGCAGGATGTTTTCGGGCTTGATGTCGCGGTGGATCACGCCTTGGCGGTGGGCGTAATCCAAGGCGCGAGCTGCTTCGGTCGCGATCCGCAGGGCCTCCTCGACCGGCAGCTGCTTCTCGCGGAGGAGCCGCTGCCGGAGCGACTCGCCCTCGACGAAGGGCATGGTGAACCAGAGCTGCCCGGCGGTTTCGCCCGAGTCGTGGACCGAGAGGATGTGGGGGTGCTGGAGCCGGGCGGCCAGCCTGATCTCCCGCTGGAAGCGCTCGGGGCCGAGCGTGCGGGCGAGGTCGGGGTGCAGGACCTTGAGCGCGACCGGCCGGTCGTGCCGCAGGTCTTGGGCGAGGAAGACGGTGGCCATCCCGCCACGGCCGAGCTCGCGCTCGACCCGGTAGCGATCCGCCAAGCCGCTTCCGAGCTGCTCGTGCAGGTCAGTCAACTCGAAACTCTGAGATGAGTAAGGGTTAGAAGGCGCCCAATAATACCGCCGCGCCGCGCCGCAGGCTAGGAGAGCGCGGCTGAATGGAACATTGTGTGCAAAGATGTCGCGGCGCTCCATGATTTTGACGAGGAGGAATAATGCGTCTCAGCCTGCGCGGCCTTGCGGTACCTCTTCTCCTGCTAAGCATCCCGCCCCTGTTGGCCGGGCAGGCGGTGGAGACCGGTTTTCTGAACCGCAACGTCAGCGTCGGGGGCCGGACCTACCGCTATCAGGTCTACGTCCCGCCCTCGTACACGTCGTCGCGGCGCTGGCCGGTGATTCTGTTCCTGCATGGGGGCGGCGAGCGGGGCGACGATGGCCTGCTTCAGACCCAGGTGGGTCTGGGAGCGGCGCTCCGGAAAAACCCGGAGCAATTCCCGGCCATCGTGGTCTTTCCTCAAGTGCCACCCGACTCATTTTGGGCCGGAACACCGGCCCGGGTGGCCATGGCGGCCCTGGACCGTAGCGCCGACGAGTTCCGGACCGACCCCGATCGCATCTATCTCACCGGCCTGTCCATAGGCGGAAACGGGACCTGGTACCTGGCATATCGACATCCTACCCGCTTCGCCGCCCTGCTGCCGATCTGCGCCTGGGTCGTCCCCGACAAGGAATGGGACGTCACGGCCGAGGCCGTCGTTCCTCCGGACAGCGGACCGCCATACGCGGCTTTGGCCCGCCGGCTTAGAAACATTCCGACCTGGATCGTGCACGGCGAGGTGGATGATGTATTACCGGTCGAGCAGTCCCGGGAAGCGTTCGCCGCGCTGAAGGCGGTGGGCGCGCCGGTACAGTACCTCGAGATGCTCGGTACCGATCACAACTCGTGGGACCCCACGTACGCGTCACCCAAGATGATGAATTGGCTATTCGCCCAGCGCAGGCGACACTGATCCGGAAGCGTCAGGGAGCCGCAACCGCTGCGGCCGCGGTGGCCTGTTTGGCCGTCACGACTACCTGGGGCCGGAACCGCCGGAAGGCGGCGATGCCCAGCCAGGCGAACAGCGCCAGCACCAGAAGCTGCGTCAGCACGAATGGCGGCTCGGTCTGCTTGGGCGCCGACGCGAGCAGCGCGGGGATCCGGCGGAACAGCTGCACCATCAGGACAAAAAAGTTCAGGTACAGGACGAGCACCGTGCCCACCACGTAGATGCCGCGCCAGGGGCCAACCAGGCGCTTCCAGTAACGCGCGGCGATCACCAGCGGCAGGATGATCAGGGAGATGATGCCGATCCAGTGCGACGCGATCAGCTGGGTGAAAGGAAAGAAGAATCCGGTGACGCTGGTCAGGACCGAGGTCACCAGGAAAATGCCGGTCCAGCCATCGATGCGGACTCCGGCAATGAGCCCTCCCACCACCACCAGACCGGCCGTAATGGCGACGATACTGATGACGGTGTGCACCAGGGTCAGAGTCAGGATGTCGATCATACCAGAACCGCCTCTCGCTCCGGAGTGGCCGAGGGCTGCTTGATGAAGGCGAGGATGTCGCGGTTGATGGTGTCGGCCTCGGTGGTGGGCATGCCGTGGGGGAATCCCTTGTAGGTTCGCAGGGTCCCGTTTCGGAGCAGCTTGGACGAGAGCGGGGCCGAGTCGGCATAGGGCACGATCTGATCGTCGTCGCCATGCTGCACCAGGACCGGCACCGTGATCTTCTTCAGGTCTTCGGTGAAGTCGGTCTGGGAGAAGGCGACGACTCCGTCGTACTGGGCCTTGGCACCCCCCATCATCGCCTGGCGCCACCAGTTCCAGATAATGGGCTGGGAAGGCTTGGCCCCGGGACGGTTGTATCCGTAGAAAGGCCCGGACGCGAACTCGATGTAGAAGCGGGATCGGTTGGCGGCGAGCTGCCGTTGCAGGTCATCGAATACCTCCTTGGGAAGCCCACCCGGATTGGCCGGAGTCTTGACCATGAGTGGCGGCACCGCGCTGATGATCACTGCCTTGGCAACCCTCTCTTCGTGTCGGGCCACGTAATGCACCACTTCGCCGCCGCCGGTCGAGTGGCCGATATGGATGGCCTCCCGCAGGTCGAGGTGATCCGTGAGCGCCGCCAGATCGTCGGCGTAGTGATCCATGTCGTGGCCATCGCTGGTCTGGGTGGAGCGGCCGTGACCCCGCCGGTCGTGGGCTATGACCCGATAGCCCTGCCGGAGGAAGAACAGCATCTGCCCATCCCAGTCATCGGCCGACAAGGGCCAGCCATGGCTGAACACGATCGGCTGTCCCTTACCCCAATCCTTGTAGTAGATCTCGGTTCCATCGGTGGTGATGATCGTTGGCATTGGGAGTACCTCCTGGATGCCTCGAAGAGTGGTTCACCGCTGCCCGTAACTGGTGAAGACGTAGTCTCTCGACTGCACGACCGTGTGACAGCCGAATCCACACTTGGCGTCGTTCCCCTGCGGCGGGTTGGCGGCCGTGGTGGCGGGCGAGAAGGTCTGGGACGCGCTGTCGTACTCGAATGCGGCCCAGCCCCATCCGCCGCTGTCCTGGAACCGCTTGCTGTCCTTGACCATGAAATCGACGTCGTGCAGCCGGGCCGGCACCTTTGCGTTGGCGGCGGGCAACGTCTCCAGAGTTTTCGGGACCCAGTGGATCTTGGCCATCTTGGCGCCATCGGGCCAAGGCTTGCCGTTCCCGGGATGGCCATTTTCGTAGGCCTTGATCATCTCGGGATTGCCGAGCGTCGCCGCCATGACGGGACCGTCGTAACTGATCGAGATGAGCTGCCAGCTCTCGTAGCCCTTGAACTCGGAGAAGGCGAGCCCGCCCGGCACCTTCACCGCGTACTTGCCGGTCTCGCGCGACTCCGGCTTGGCGCAGGCGAGCGATACCGCAATCATCCCGATCGTCAGCATGCTTAGGCTCTTCATCGCCATATCCCCGTTCTTAAGTTTTCGGCGCCTCCCGCTCGTCGGTCGAGATTTGTAACTGTTGTGTATCCCACGCGGGCGTCGCAGGGTCGGGCCAAGCTATGGCCACGTCCAGCGGAGAGCTATACGCCTTTGGTCTAACCTTGCGCCCAGCGGCGCTGTTCCCGACGATGGTTCAGCAGATGCCGAGGAGCTAACCGTGACGACAACGGCCCCGAACATTCGCGGTGCGGCGGGGAGTGCCAGCAACACCAGTGCCCCGACCCGCTTCATTGAGACCAGGCTGGAGACCTATGCCTACCGCCGCTTCGGCGGAGGCTCGGCACCGCCGCTGATCTTCCTGCAGCACTTCACCGGAACCCTGGACAACTGGGACCCGGCGGTCACCGATGCCATCGCGCAAGGACGCGAGGTGATTCTGTTCGAGAACGCCGGGGTGGGGCGCTCGACCGGAAAGGTTCCTGAGACCGTCGCCGGAATGGCCCAGCACGTCCTCGCGTTCACGGATGGGCTCGGCCTCAGAGAGGTGGATCTGTTGGGCTTTTCGCTGGGAGGGATGGTGGCCCAGGTGGCCGCACGAGAACACCCGTCGCTGGTGAGAAAGCTGTTGCTGGTCGGCACCGCTCCGGAGGGCGGTGAGGACATCATGCACCTGGAGAAGCCGGTGCTGAGAAGGGTGCTGGAGGACCCGAACACTCAGGGATTGCAGAAGCTGGTGGGTCTCTTCTTCACGCCGAGCCTGGCGAGTCAGGCGGCCGGGGCTGCATTCGTGACCCGGCTGGCGGAGCGGAAGCAGGATCGGGAGCCCATCTCCGCTCCCGAGATAGCGCAAGCCCAGATCGCGGCGTTTCGGGCCTGGGAGGCTCCTGAGGGCAACCGGTTCGAGTATCTCCGCGAGATCACTCAACCCTGTCTCGTCGTCAATGGCGTCTTCGATAACATGATCCCGGTGAGAAACTCATATCTGTTGAGCGAACACCTGCCCAACGCCATGCTACTGACCTACCCCGACGCTGGACACGGTTCCTTGTTCCAGTTTCCTGAGTCATTCGTGAGACAGGCTTCCCTGTTTCTGGAGTCGGAGCTCCGCTGAGCCGGCGCCGACCGACGCAGAGCCAGCCATCATCTGGCCCCAAACGAATGTCGAGGTACCTTAGTCCCTCATGCCCCCCACATACCAAGAGGTCTACGCCCGCTGGCGCGCCGCGCCCGAGGCCTTCTGGGCCGAGGCGGCGGAGGCGGTCCACTGGTACCGCAAGTGGGACGCGGTGCTGGATGGCTCCCGCGCTCCTTTCTATCGCTGGTATTCCGGCGGCCAGACCAACAGCTGCTACAACGCGCTCGACCGCCACGTCGAGAACGGCCGCGCCGACCAGGTCGCGCTGATCTACGACAGCCCGGTCACCTCGACCGTGCGCCAGTTCACCTATCGCGAGCTGAGAGACGAGGTGGCCCGGTTCGCCGGCGTGCTGGTCGGTCGCGGCGTCAGCCGGGGCGACCGGGTCGTCATCTACATGCCGATGGTCCCCGAGACCGTCATCGCGATGCTGGCCTGCGCCCGGATCGGAGCGATTCACTCGGTGGTGTTCGGAGGGTTTGCGTCGCCCGAGCTGGCCAGCCGGATCACCGATGCCCGGCCCAAGGTGATCCTCACCGCCTCCTGCGGGATCGAGATCGACCGGGTGGTGCCGTACAAGCCGCTGCTCGACCGCGCCATCGAGCTCGCCGGATCCAAGCCCGAGTCCGTCATCGTGCTCCAGCGTCCCCAGTGCCAGGCGTCGATGGTGCCGGGACGAGACTACGACTGGGGCGACCTCACGGCGCGCGCGGCACCGGTGGACTGCGTCCCGCTCCTGGCCACCGATCCGCTCTACATCATCTATACCTCGGGCACCACCGGAAACCCCAAGGGCATCGTGCGCGACAACGGGGGCCACCTGGTCGCGCTCACCTGGAGCATGCGGAACATCTACGGGGTCGAGCCGGGCGAGGTCTACTGGGCCGCTTCCGACCTGGGCTGGACCGTGGGCCACTCCTATGGCGTGTACGGGCCGCTGTTCCACGGCAACACGACCATCCTATATGAAGGAAAGCCGGTGGGCACCCCCGACGCCGGCGCGTTCTGGCGGGTCATCGCTCAGCACGGGGTGCGGGCGTTCTTCACCGCGCCGACCGCGTTTCGCGCCATCAAGCGGGACGATCCCAAGGGCGAGCACGTCCGCCGCTATGACCTGAGCCAGCTCCGCACCCTGTTCCTGGCCGGCGAGCGCTGCGACCCCGCTACGCTGGCGTGGGCGGAGCAGCAGCTCGGCATCCCGGTGATTGACCACTGGTGGCAGACCGAGACCGGCTGGCCGGTCGGCTGCAACTGCGTGGGACTGGGACTGCTGCCGGTGAAGCCGGGGTCGTGCGCGGTGCCGGTGCCGGGCTACGACGTGCGGGTACTGACCGACGAGGGTGCGGAGGCGAAGGCCGGCGACACCGGCAACGTCGTAATCAAGCTGCCCCTGCCGCCGGGCTGCTCCCCTACCCTGTGGAACAACGACCAGGGCTACCGCGATACCTACCTCAGCGCCTATCCCGGCTACTATCTCACCGCCGACGCCGGCTTCAAGGACCAGGACGGCTATCTCTGGATCATGAGCCGCACCGACGACGTGATCAACGTCGCCGGGCACCGGCTCTCGACCGGAGCGATGGAGGAGGTGCTGGCGGCACACCCGGACATCGCCGAATGTGCCGTGGTGGGCGTGGGCGATGCGCTCAAGGGCGAGGTGCCCCTGGGTCTGGTGGTGCTCAAGGCGGGAGCGAACCGGAGTCGAGAGGAGCTGGTGCCGGAGCTGGTCGAGCTGGTGCGGCAACGGATCGGACCGGTGGCGTCGTTCAAGACCGCGACCCCGGTCAAGCGGCTCCCCAAGACTCGCTCAGGGAAGATCGTGCGGGGGACGATCAAGAAGATTGCCGATGGCGTGGCCTACACCATTCCACCCACGATCGACGATCCAGCGATCCTGGAGGAGATCTCGGCGGATCTAGCGGCGATCGGCTATCCCAGAGACCGTAAATGAGCAAGGCGGTGAGTGGCGCGATCGGATTCGCGGGCTCCGCGCCAACGCGTCTCGGCGGAGCCACGCCGAGCTGGACGAGAGCCCCGACCTGGACATGGGAAACCCCGAGGAGCTGGCGGAGCAATACCGAGAGCTGCGCAGAGTCCTGCGGCACCTCTCTGTGGTAGGGGGCTGCTGCGGGACCGATCACCGGCACGTGGAGGCGATCGGCCGGGCGCTGAGCTTCAGCGCATCCGCGCGGCTTGGAACTCCTTCGTGAGACTGTGTCGGGTCTTGGACGGCAGGAGCAGCGCGCCCACGAACGCCAAGGCGCCCGCTGCCGCCAGGTAGTAGGCCGGCGCCATCTTCACGCCGGTGCGCGCCAGGAGCCAGGCGGCCACCAGCGGAGTCGTGCCCCCGAGCAGCGCCATCCCGACGTTATATGCGACGGACAAGACGGTGCATCGAACCCGCCAGGGTGCCAGCTCGGCCATCGTGGCGGGCATGACACCACCGTTCCCCGCGACGAGCAGCGCCAGGCCGATCGAGCCGACCAGCATGCCGCCGGTTTGACCCTGCGCCATCAGCGCCATGAGCGGATAGGCCAGCAGCGCGAGGGCCCCGCTGGCCGCCAGCAGGACCGGCCGGCGGCCGATGCGATCGCTCAGTATCCCCGCAGTCGGGAGGAAGAACAGCGATATCGCCATGGCAACGGTGTTGATGCCCAAGGCGGTTCTGGCCGGCACCCCGGCCACCTGCTCTACCCAGGTCGGCGCATACACGAAGGTCGTGTAGAAGCCCACGCTGATCCCGGCCACCAGCGCCACCAGGTGGAGCATGGTGCGCCAGTGGGAGCGGAAGGCCTCGCGCAGCGGCGACTTGGCCGGAGCCTGGTGGGGCACCCGCTCCACGTAGTGTCGCCGGATGGCAAGGCCGCCGAGCCCCACGCCCAGTCCGAGGATGAACGGGATCCGCCAACCGTAGGCCATCACCGCTTCGGGCGACATCAGCGCGTTCACGGTGGCGCCGGCGGCCGAGCCGAGCAGCGTGCCCGCCGTCGCCCCGATCGGGCCCCAGCTTCCCATCCATCCCCGCCGTCCCGGCTCCGAGCCTTCAACCAGGAAGACGGCCGACGCCATGTACTCCCCGCCCACCGCAAGGCCCTGGAGCAGGCGAAACACGAGGAGCAGGATCGGCGCCGCCAGGCCGATGGTCGCGGCGCCGGGAAGCACACCGATAAGAAACGAGGGGAAGGCCATCGCGAGTACCGACCAGATCAGCGCCTGCTTGCGACCGAAGCGGTCGCCGACCCAGCCGAACAGCGCACCACCGACAGGCCGCATCAGAAAGCCGGCGGCGAAGGTGCCGAGTGCCGCCAGGAGTGAGGCGGTGGGGTCGCCGGCGGGGAAGAAATGCGCGCCGATCTGCACTGCGAAGAAACCGAAAAGCGCGAAGTCGTACCACTCGAGCATGTTGCCGACGACCCCCGCGATGACACCGCGGCGGATCGCCCGTGGGGTACGAAACTCTTGCGTGATCACGCCAGGCGGCGTGATGGCGGGTGTGGTTGCGGTCATGGGTTTCCGGTGGTAGACAGCATAGGGCCCAGAGCGGCTGGGCGCCAGACTACCCCTGCCCGCACCAGACGGACACCGACCGGTTACGCGCAACCCGATAGGGACGTCACATGAGGAAGATTAGGATCACCCCTCGCCTTGTGCTGTACACGCTGCTCGGCCTTCTCGCCTGCTGCAGGGACCGCAATGGCGATCAGCCCGGTTCGGCTCGCAAGCCGGCCCCATTCGACGCGGGGCCGGTATCCATCGCCCTGGTCCAGAACAGCGGCGCCGGTGACTACTTCGAGCAGTGGACCGACGGCGCTCGGCAGCAGGCGGACGCGGCCGGCCTCAGGATGCAGCTCTACGACGCGAAGGCCGACCCTGCCAGGCAGGCCAGCCACATGAAGGCGGCCATCGAGTCCGGCGTCAAAGGCATCATCGTCGATCATGGTCTGGCCGGCACCATGTGTCCGCTGCTCCGGCAGGCTACCGACGCCGGCATCGCCGTCGTGGTCTACGACATCGAGATCACCGAGTGCGCCCCAGGCGCCGTCGAGACCGCGCAGGACGATGCCGACCTTGCCACGTTGGTGCTCACCCAGATGGCCCGGGACCTGGGCGACGGCATCCCGGTCGGCTATGTCAACGTGGCCGGCATCGCCCCGTTCGACCGGCGCGACGTGGTGTGGAAGAGATTTGTGGCGGAGCACAAGTGGACGCCCAAGTTCTTCGTCGGCAAGTTCACCCACACCGTGGCCAGCGACAACGCGGGGCTGGTAGATGCCGCGCTGAAAGCCAATCCCCAGGTGAAAGCGATCTTCGCTGCCTACGACGAGCTGGCCAAGGGCGCAATCTCGGCCATCGAGCAGCGTGGGCTTACGACCAAGGTGGCGACCTACGGGATCGACATCTCGAAGGCCGACATCGAGCTGATGACGCAGAAGGACAGCCCCTGGAAGGCGACTGCAACCACGGATCCGAGCGCGGTCGGCGCCGCCGTCACTCGGACGCTGGCCTTACAAATGGCCGGTCAGCTCGGACGCAAAGAGGTTGTGTTTCCCGGGGTCCTCGTCACCCAGTCGTTCCTGCGGGAAAACCAGATCAAGAGCATGGACGACTTGCGGGCCAAGTTGCCCCAGTTGAACCTCGCAACCGTGAGCTCGGCCGGCTGGCTCCGGTCGGTCACCTTCTGAGTTCCACGCCGGCGGGCAACTTCATGGCCGTCGCCAGCAGTGCGGGGGAAGCAAACGCCACACCGTCGGATTCAGCCGTGACCGACGGCTGCAGCGCGGAGTCGGCTTGCCGGAGAATCTCCGCGATCAGTGCCTCGTCCAGCACAACACCCATGAGTGGGAGCCAGCCTCGAAGATCGACCTCCACCATACTACGAATGCTCGGGAACCGCCCCCGTCCCTGTTGAAGGGAAACGGCAGCTCCGGTAATCCCGGCCGCGCGGCAGAGCTCGGCCAGTCGCTGTGATTCTCCCAACGCGAACGGCGCCCGCAAAGCGTCTGCCGCCTTCCCTCCCGCGAGTCGGTTCACCAGCGCCACCTCGGCGGCGTAGGCCGGGGTATCGGCCAGCGACGCCCAAACAGCCACGGCCAGCCGTCCACCGGGTACCAGCACCCGCATCATTTCCCTGAGAGCCCTGACGGGGTCCGGGACGAACATCAGGCCGAATTGACTGACTACCGCGTCGAAGGACTGGTCGGGAAAGGGCAGCGCCTCCGCGGTGCCTTGCTGCCAATGGAGTGTAGGACTCAGGCGTGCTGCAACCGCGAGCATGCCGGGGTTGAGATCCAGTCCGGTGACGTCGCCATCGGCACCAGCGCGACTGGCCGCCACCCGCGTGAGCACGCCAGTGCCGCAGGCAACGTCGAGTACCCGGTCCCCTCGGCGAATATTGGCCGCATCCGCGACCCGTGGTGCCCATTCTTCCATCAGGGCCGGGACGAGGTGGTCCTGGTAGCTGGTCGCCGCGCTAATCTGATCCTGCAGAGTCGAGTCAGTCATACAGGTACCTCCGTCAAGGCTGCAGCGAAATCGTCTGCGCTGGCAAACCGCTCCGCTGGATCGCGGGCCAGAGCGCGGAGAATGGCCGCCTCCACCTGCTCGGGCACCTGAACGAAGGGCCGGAGCTGGCGCGGCGGGCCGGTGAAGCGCCGCCGGAGTGTCGCGTGCGGCGTGGGGCCGTAGAAGGGCGGCTCGCCGGAGAGCAGCTCATAGAGCACGCACCCCAGTGCGAAGATGTCGCTCCGGCCATCGATCCCCTTTTGTCCGCTGGCCTGCTCGGGGCTCATGTAGACCGGCGATCCCACCACCGTCCCGGTTGCGGTGAGCTTCTGGTAGACCTCGTCCACTGCGCGCGCCAAGCCGAAGTCGGCCACCAGCACCCGTTGATCGTCGAGCAGGATGTTGTCGGGCTTGATGTCCCGGTGGACCACTCCCTGTTCGTGCGCGTAGGCCAGCGCTGAGGCCACCGCGCGGCCGATGCGGACGACCTCGTCGGTCGGGAACGGACCCTCTCGGTCGAAGCGCTCCCACACATTCTGGCCTGCGACGAACGGCATGGCGAGCCAGAGCAGCTCGAGCGACGCACCGGGGACGGCGAGGGGGACGATCGCGACACCGGAGTCAATCACGCCGAGGATGTTGGGATGCTGGAGCCGAGCGGCGACGCGGATCTCGCGGCGGAACCGCTCGGCCCCCACCGTGGAGCCGAGCTCGGGGCTGAGCACTTTCATGGCAACGGGGTTGCCGGCTCGATCGTGGGCCAGATAGATGGTGGCCATGCTGCCGTGACCGAGCTCGCGGCCGATGGTATAGTGGCCAGTCAGAGCATTCTGCAGCTGATCGACGAGTATTGGTTTCATCGCCCAGAGGGTAACAACTCGGTCACACCAGAAGCGACCCATTGCCAGCGGCGCAAAGAGAATCCAGCTTGGCGAGGTAATCCCTGCTCGTCACCAGGAGACTCAATGTCGGACCCCCAGCCATTGATTCAGCTGCAGCTCACCGAAGAACAGAGAGAAATCCTTCATCGGGTGACGGGGGAACATGTCGCCGCCATCGAACTGACGCCCGATCAGAGTGATGCGAGCTCCGGAACCGGGCGCGGGCTTCGCTTTGCCTGGCGAATCTCGGTCGATACGGGCATCCCGAGGCAGCAATGGATCCTGGGTGGTAGAGTGTCGCCACCAGCTCCCGATGAAGGGGCGTCGACCTGATCCCGAAAAGATGTACTGCTGCTGTCTCCTGCGGTCCAGTACCGCCGGCTCACGGAGGCAGTGAAAGCGAAACGGTGCGAAACCCGTCAGGGCTTCGCACCGTTCCTCTTTTCGGGCCGCCGAGGTGTTATGGAAGCTCGGTCGCGTGGAGTCCAATGACCACGTCGGCGAAGTCTGGCTCACCCGCCTGTCCCGGATTGGCGCCATCCTCGAAGTTCATGGTCCAGTCGGGGTAGGTTCCGGTGAAGGTTGCCGACGGCGGGCCCAACGGAGGGCCACCGTTGTTGGGGATTCCTTGCACGAATCGGATCACCACCTGGGATCCCGCCTCGTACACGATCAGCTCGTCTTCCGGACCGCCGAAGATCCCCAGCTCCTCGCCCACGTTGTGGATGCACACGCTGAGGAAGACCTGGTCCCCGATCGGGTCCGGAGTGACGACCCGCTGCTTCCGGAGATCGCAGCTGAGGCCCAGAATCTTCAGCTTCATGGTGGACCGGACCGGCACGTTGAAGGCGCAGTCGACGATGCCCTCCCGAATCAGCCTGCAGCCCTCGGCCCCGGCAACCGGCGGCGCCACGGTGATCGTCTGGGTCTCGGAGTCAGTGGCGCCCTCGTTGTCGGTCACCGTGAGAGTCACGTTGAACTGCCGCTCGGCGGTGATGGCGTAGCTGTACAGCGGATTGGGCACGCTGGCGGTACCGCCGTCGCCGAAGGTCCAGGCGTAGGAGACGATGGTACCCGGCGCGACATCGCTGCTGGTGCTGGTAAAGCTGCAGGAGGCTCCGGGACAGCTGACGGTGAAGCTCGCGGTAGGTGGCGTATTGGCCGGCGGAGCGGCGACCGCAATGGGGATGGTCTTGGTATTACTCAGGCCCCCGGCATCCCGAACGGTCAGGCTGGCGTTGAAATTCCCGGGCGCGGCATAGGTGTAGGCGAATGTCGCCGTCGTCGCATCGGCAGTGCCGTCGCCATTGAAGTCCCAGCTCCACTCGGTCACGGCCCCCGAGCTGGTACTGGTAAACTGGCAGGGTAGAGAGGCGGTGCACGGATCCGCGGTGAAGTTCGCGACCGGCGCTCCGCTCCCCGGCGGACTGGCGGTGACCGGTCTGGTTCTGCTGTGGCTCAGGCCCTCGGCATCGCGAACCCTGAGGGTTACGCTGTACGTCCCAGCCGTGGAGTAGATAAAGGAAGCAGTGGCCCCGGTTTCGTCCGGAAGGCCGTCCCCGTCGAAGTCCCAGGTCCACTCGGTGACCGCGACATCGTCGGTGCTGGTGCTGGTGAAGCTGCAAGGCACGTTGACGATGCAGGACGGCGCCTCGAAGTCGGCCACCGGGGCCTGGTTGCCGCCCGGTTGGGTGCCGGAGCCATCATCACCACATCCGGAGACCATCAGCAGCATTGCGGCGGTTACGGCGAGCGTACGGATCGATCGCATAGAAATCATCCCGGCCAGGAAGCGACGAAGTATGAGGCGAACAGGGGCGCACGAGCCAGAGCCGTGCCAGCCCCCGGGCCGCCCTGGTCGGTCGCAGGGGGCCATTCTAACGCATTCTTGGGCAAGAAGATAGCCGGTTGATTCGGGACCGGATCCCAGGTGCACGAGACCCACACCTGTGGCGGGGCCTCAGGCGTAATCGGCTACGGGCTATAGCCTTCAGTGTTGCCGAGGATCGAGCTGCTATTGCTGCCGCCCACCGCGTGGATGACCGGCGCGAGGCCAACAGCTGCGCCGAGCGAGGCACGGGGCACGGGCAGACCGGCCTTGGCTGCCCAGGTATTGGTCCCGGGATTGTACGCCACGACCGAGCCCAAATAATTGCCTGCCGCGTCCCGGCCGCCGATGACATACAGCAAACCGCCGAGCACCGCGCCCGCGGAGCGCCACCGGCCGCCGGGCATGCCGGCCCGGGTGGTCCAGGTATTGGTAGCGGGATCGTACACGTCCAGCCCGGCGATTACCGTCCCGCTCGCATTACTGCCGCCTGCGACATAGAGCTTGCCACCGATCACTCCCACCGCGGGGAAGCGGTGCGCCCGGGGTGCGGCCTTGCGCGCGACCCAGGTGTTGGTGGCCGGATCATAGCGGTGCAGCAGTCCCGCAGTGGCCGCGGTGCTTCCGGTGCAGCCGGTGAACACGAACAGCTTGCCGCCGATCACTGCGCTCCCACCGCAGCCGCTGGTGACTGGCATGGTGGCCTTGCTGGCCCAGCTGTTGGGTCCCGGGGCGTAGGCGTACAGCGTGCGGGTCAGCAGGTTGGACCCGTTGTAGCCGCCCGCTACATAGAGCAAGCTGCCGTCTGCCGCCGCTCCGTTCCCCGCGTGTCGTGCCGCCGGCAGAGACGCGAAACTCACCCAGCTATTGGACGAGGGATTGTAGGCAGAGACGGCGCGGGTGGGGCCGGAGGCGGTCACCCCTCCCACGGCATAGACCCAGCCGAACGCCGAGCCAACCGCCAGATCCCGGCGGGCTAGCGGGAGAGTGGCTTCCGGCTGCCAGGCGCCCGGAGCGATGAATCCGGTGTAGAGCAGCAGGCTCGCTGTGAGCGCGGGCACCCCAATCACTACTCCGGAGGTGGCGTTTAACCGGAGCGCAGTCACGACGTCACCGGCAGTGGCCTTCGGGTGCAGCGACAGGTAGAGCGCCGCAGCGCCGGCCACGTGGGGGGAAGCCATCGAAGTTCCACTGATCACCGCGGTCGCGTTCGAGCTGCCGATCCAGGCGGAGGTGATCTCGGTGCCGGGCGCCTCCATGTCCACGCAGTACCCCCGGTTGGACCAGGAGGCAAACCGGTCGGTGCGGTCGATGGCGGCAACGGTGATGGCGGCCTGCTCACCGGCCGGAGAATAGGAGCAGGCATCATCTGCATTATTGCCGGCGGCGACCGCATAGGGGACACCCGAGCGAACCGAGTTCTCCACCGCCTGATTGATCGCTAGGGAGCTGAGCCCGCCGAGGCTCATGTTGGCCACCGCGGGCAGTACCCGATTGGCCGTCACCCACTCGATGCCGTCTACCACCGAGAAGACATCGCCGCTGCCGGCGCAGTCCAACACCCGAACCGCGTAGAGCCGCACCTTCTTGGCGACACCGTACGTAGTGCCGCCCACGGTCCCGGCCACGTGAGTCCCGTGTCCGTTGCAGTCGGCTCCCCCGGTCCCCGGGAAAATCGCGTCGGTACCCAGTACGGCTCGGCCCCCAAACTCGCTGTGCCCGAAGTTGATGCCGGTGTCGAGGATGTAGACCCGAACGCCGGAGCCGTCACTGGCGTAACTGTAGGTTCCGCTCAGTGGAAGGTCGCGCTGGTCGACCCGGTCGAGACCGTAGGTGGCGCCCGGCTGCACTATGGTCTCGGAAGTACGCACGACCTGGTTGGGCTCGATGTACTCGACCGCGGGATCCTGCCGCAGCGCGCCCACGAGGCTGTCCGCGATCTCCACCGCCATGCCGCTCAGCGCGGCCCGGTAGACTCGCTTGACCTTGAGCTTCCCCTGGTGCTTGAGCGAGAGGTCGTGGGCCCGGGCGCGGGCGTCGCCGGCGCCCTTCCGGAACACCACGATGTACTGGCCGGGGATACGGTCCTGGCGGCTCGGCGCTGGGGCAAGACTCGGCGCTGTCGGCTCGCTGGAGCGTGATGGATCAGTGGGCTCCTGGCAGGCGGCGCAGACCAAGACTGCCAGGACTCCGACGGAGGCATAGCCAGGAAGAGGTTTCATGTTGGGCGAGACTACCTTCCCGCAGTCAAGCGCCAGTCAAGTGCAGAGCGGACGCCTCGGACTCAGCGAACGACTGGCAGAACTTCACCCGCGTCGCCCTGCTGGAAATCTCCGGCCTCGTTCTCGACCATAAGCGAAGCGCTTACCCTGGCGCTTCCCTCCACGAACCGCGACTCCGGCGGGACAACCCGGACACTCAGCCGGTGCCAACGGCCATCGCACGTAGTGGTGAAGAACCCCTCGCCGAAGACTTCCTGGCTCTCCGGCGGCTGCGTCACGGTTACCGGGCCCTCGATCACATGGTACCCGACCGGACAGCGAGCCCGGAGATAAACTCTCACGGCACCGTCCCACTTGAGCCGGACCAGCTCTAGCCGGAACTCGAGGTCAGTGGTGGTGGCCAGAGCGAAGTCGGCATCGGAGACATCTGAACTGGGGGAGCTTGGGTCCTCGCCGCACGCGGCGAGCCAGAGGCCGGACGCCAGCAGGAGACCGAGGTGAAGGCGGGGCATAGAATCTCCTTTCTTGGAGATGCTACCTGGAACAACTCGGCTGGAGTTGGAGAGTCGGGCAGTTTTTATGCCCGCTAGGCTGGCTACCCGCGTTTCTCGGCCGCTGCTGCAAGCCGCGTCACATGAGGACTTTCCTTGGGAGGAGCCGGCAGTCGCTAGAACTGTGTCGATGCATTGTAGTGGCGCTACTGCGTCACCCAGTCCCTCGGTTCCAGCATCTCGAGCAGCTCGGCCTCGAACGATCCCGGTGGATACACCGATGGAGACTGCCAGCCTGCCAGCGGAGGCAGGCTCATGAGCACGCTGTCGATCCGGGCGCCGGTCTGCAGCCCGAACAACGTCCCCCGATCGTGCACCAGATTGAACTCCACATACCGTCCCCGGCGAGCCAACTGGAATCTCCGCTCCCGGTCGCCATAGGCGGCATCCCGACGGCGCCGCACCAGGGGAGCGTACGCCTCGGAAAGAATCCCCCCGACGTCGGTCACGAAGCCGAGCAGCTGGTCGAGCTCGAGGCCGGCCTCCCGGGCCCTGAGATGATCGAAGAAGATCCCGCCCACGCCGCGCCGCTCGTCGGAGCGGTGGGTGTTCACGAAGTAGTGGTCGCACCAGGTCTTGAACCGGGGGTAGAAGCTCGAGTGGTGCCGGTCACAGGCCGCCTTCAACACCCGATGGAAGTGGGCCGCGTCCTGGGGATACGGGTAGGTGGGTGTGAGATCGGTGCCGCCGCCGAACCAGGCGTCCACCACCCCTCCCCCATCGTCGGTGATCTCGAAGTACCTCACGTTGAGGTGCACCGTCGGCACCATGGGACTGCGGGGATGTACCACCACGCTGAGCCCGGTGACAAAAAACTTGCCTTCCTCGAGACCGGGGCGCGCGCCGATGCGCTGGGCCAAGGCCGGTGGAAGGGCACCACCAACTGTCGAACGATTGACCCCAGCTTTTTCGAAGGTGGTACCCTCGACCAGCAGCCGGCTCAGCCCGCCACCGCCGGCGTCCCGCTCCCAGGGATCTTCGCGGAAGCTGCCGCCACCATCGAGCTCAGTGATCAGGTCGGTTGTCTTCTGGTGCAGATCTTCAATGCGGGCGACCACGCGCTGCCTGAAGTCCGGCTGGCTCATGGCCGCCACTCGTGCACGGCGTCAACGAACGCCTTGGCGTGGGCCACCGGAACATCGGGAAGTATTCCATGTCCCAGATTGGCAATGTGGCCCCGGCACCCGAACGCCTCCAACATCCGATGGGTGCGCTGCCGGATCTCCGCTGGGCTGCCGTAGAGCCAGCAGGGATCCAGGTTGCCCTGGAGCGCCACCGCGTCGAGCGGGAGACGGCGGCGCGCCTCGACTGCATCGGTCTGCCAATCGATTCCGATGACATCCGCACCGGTAGCTCGGGCAATCTCCTCCAGCGCCCATCCGGACCCCGGGCTGAACGCGATGACCGGGGCGCCGGCGCGGCGGGCTATCCGGGCGGCCTCGCCTATATAAGGAAGGGCGAACTCGGCGAAGTCTCGCGGGCCCAGGGCCCCGGACCAGGAGTCGAACAGCTGAACCGCCTGGGCCCCGGCCTTCACCTGGGCTATCAGAAAACTTCCGACCAGGCGAGCCAGCCGGGCCAACAGCTCGTGGGCTCGGGCCGGCGATTCCACCAGCAGCCGCTTCGCGTGACTGAACGACTTGGAGCCCATCCCCTCGACCATGTAGCTGAACAGGGTCCACGGCGCGCCGGCGAAACCAATGAGGGGGACTCGGCCGGCCAGCTCCTGGCGTGCCAGCCGCAGGGCGGACAGCACGTACCCCAGACCCTCCTCGGGAGCGAAATCGCGGAGTCGGTCGAAATCTTCGGGGGAGCGAAGCGGCTGATGAAATCTGGGACCTACGCCATCGTCGACTGAGAGCCGCATGCCCATGGCCTGAGGCACAACCAGGATATCACTGAAGATGATCGCGGCGTCGACCCCGAGCAGGTCCACAGGCTGGAGGGTGACCTCCACCGCCAACTCCGGTGTTCGCACCAGGGTCAGAAAGTCGGCCCGCTCCCGGATTGCGCGATACTCCGGCAGGTAGCGCCCGGCCTGGCGCATCATCCACACCGGTGGGCGTTCCACCGGTTCGCGGCGGCAGGCCCGGAGAAGGAGGTCGTTCATCGGCTTTGCCGGGCCAGGAGGCCGGTGATGGCGGAGGCCACGTGCTGACTGGTGGGCTGGTCGGCGACGGCTGCCGGCGCCCAACCGGACTCAGCGGCCGATGCGGCGGTGGTGGGACCGATGGCGACGAGCTGGGGACGATCGCGGGCAGGACAGCTGTCCGCCAGCAACGTCATCACGCTGGGGCTCGCAACCACCAGTATGGATGCGCGCGCGACCGCGGCACTCGCTTCCGCCCTGCTCGCCAGCACCGAGCGGTAGCAGACCACTTCGTGTACCTCGCATCCTCCGGCGCGGAGTAGCTGGGGCAATTCTTCCCGCCGTCGCTCACCACAGGGGAAGAGGACCGGTCCCTTGCAACCAGAGTCGAGCATGGCTCGCGCAAGTGTGGCCGCGGAGCCCCCGGCCAAGGCCTGCTCCGGCATTCGCACCGGGGCGAGAGCGCCGCCCAAGGCCCGGGCCGTGGCCAGTCCGATTGCCCAAACCGCCGGCCCGCTGGCCTGCATCGCCGGTTTCCGGAGCCGCATCCGTCCGGCGACGGCCTGGGCTGCGCGGGGCGAGGTGAGGGCGACAGACTCGAACCGGGACAGCTGGTCCAAGGCCGCGTCGAGCCGAGACCAGTCCGGTGGGGGCTCGAACCGGATGAGGGGATGTTCCTCCACCACGATTGGAAGGTCAGCGAGCATCGCCGCCAGGTCGGACAATGCGCCGGCCGAAGCCGTAACCACCACCAGCGATGCAGTCATGTCAGGGCTCGGTGATTGCGGGAGCCACGGGAGCTCGCGCCTCGGACAGCATGGCGCCGGCACCCCGCTCTCGCAGCTCCTCCGCCAGCGCCGACCCCAGGTCACGGGCCTCGTCCTCGTCGGCCGCTGGAGCGATACGGTCGCCCTCGATCATGGCCTTCCCATCGGGTGACAGCACTCGGCCGTGAAGCCGGACGCTGTTGCGGTCACCCGGAACCGGCTCGGCGTGGGCCCCGACCGGCACCTGGCACCCACCTTCGAGGGCATGAAGGAAGCCTCTCTCCGCCGACACCAGACGGGCGCTCGCGGCATGGTGCACCGCCCGCCGGACCAGCGCGAGAACCGCGGCATCTTCGGCCCGGACGGTAACCGCCAGCGCTCCCTGCCCCGGCGCCGGGAGCATGGTCTCGGGGGAGAGTCGCTCTCCGATTCGGCCCGCCAGGCCAAGCCGCACCAGGCCCGCCGCGGCCAGCACGATGGCGGTCCACTCGGGATGGGAATCGAGCTTCCGCAGCCGGGTATCGACGTTGCCCCGCAGATCGACGATCTGGAGATCCGGCCGGCGGTTCAGCAGCTGGGCCCGGCGGCGGAGACTGCTGGTGGCGATGACCGCACCATCCGGGATGGTTGCCCATGTAATTGCGCCACGGCCTACCAGCGCATCGCGCGGATCCTCTCGCTGGCTCACCGCTCCGAGTACGATCCCCTCGGGCAGCTCGGTAGACAGATCCTTGAGTGAGTGCACTGCGAGATCGATGCGCCGCTCCAGCAAGGCATCGTCGATCTGCTTGGTGAAGAGTGCTCTGCTGCCGATCTGGGACAGCGGAACCTCCGGTGCCAGGTCGCCGGTCGTCTTGATGTCTACTCGAAGAGTTTCCTGCCCGGCCGTGGCGAGCAGTGAACGCACCCGCTCGGTTTGCCACAGCGCGAGCGCGCTGCCGCGGGTACCTATGCGAAGCGGAGTGGGAGGCGAGTTCAAGGCAGGCCTGCGGCGGAGACGCCTCCAGTCACGGGCTCGAGCCCGAGTGTCTTGGCTGCTCTGCCGGCGGCCTGCTCTCCCAGCGTGATGCCGTCGCGGTAGGTGCCGGCCAACAGCAAGCCAGGATTAGCCTGCTCGGTCTGCTCCGCGATGTCCTTGAAGCGGCCATACCCCAGCGTGTATTGAGGAATTGCCTGGGGCCAGAGCTGCAGCGCCCGAAATGAAGGCTCGCCTCGAGTGCCAAGCAGGGTGCGCAACTCGTCCAGCACCCGGGCGGTGAGCGTGTGGGGATCAACCTGGACGAAGTCGGGGTCCCTGGCTCCCCCGGCGAATATTGTCAGTAGCACGTGCCCTTCCGGAGCACGCTCGGGGAACACGGTGGAGGAGAATATGACCCCGAGCACTCGGCGGCGCTCAGCCTCCGGAATCAGGACCCCGAAGCCGTCGAGTGGGTGCGCCACCTGCTCACGGGGAAAGCCCAACGCCAGGACCGCGACGGGAGGGTGGATGATGCTGGAGAGGGTGGAGAGCCGCTCGGCTCCGGCAAGGTCGAGGTCGATCTCGCCGAGGCTGTGGGCCGGTGCAGCGTAGATCACCGCATCATAGATCTCCGGGGCCTGAAACGCTGCACCTACCGTCCATCCCTTGGTCCCGGCACGCAGCTGAGTGACCGGCGACCGAAGACGCAGCTCGGGTTCGAGCTCCCGCGCCAGAGCATCGGTTATTTCCTGGAGGCCGTTGCGAAACGACATCAGCGTCGTGGGTCGCTTGGCGGCCTGCATGAACCCCTTCACCACTGAACCGTGGTCTCGCTCCAGGGCATGAAGCTGAGGCAGAGCGTGCCGGACCGAGAGCTGCTCCGGGTCACCCGCAAAGATGCCTGCCACGAAAGGATTCACCACATAGTCGAGCACTTCCTGGTTGAAGCGCCGGCGGAAGAAGGCGGCGACGCTTTCGTCCATGGGGGAGTCGCTGGTCTCCACCAGGGGCTCGCCGAACACGGCCAGCTTCGCCGAGTTCGAGAGGAGACGAGTGGTGAGCACCTCGGAGGGACTGAGCGGCAGCGGGATCAGCTTTCCTCGCCGTGCGATGTAGCGGGTCCGCGCGGCCGGCAAGGCCGTGATCCTGGAGGCATCCAGCTGCAGCGCGCTCAGCAGCGCGGTGACTTCGGGTGGAACAGCCGACATGGAATTGGGGCCGAGCTCGGCCAGAAAGCCGTCCCGCCGCTCGGAACGGATCACTCCACCAGCCCGGTCGGTGGCCTCGTACACCACCACCCGGCTGCCCCGCTGCTTCAAGCAATAGGCGGCAGTGAGGCCGGTGACCCCGCCGCCCACGATTGCTACCGAGGCCATGCTGCTCCGAGCGCGTTCTCCAGGAGCTCCAGCTCGGCATCTCCATGCACCGCCGAGGTAAACCCAGCCTCGTACGCCGAGGGCGGAAAGTAGAAGCCGGAGTCGAGCATGGTATGGAAGAACCGGCGATAGGCGTCGCGGTCGGTCAACTTGGCTTCGGCAAAGGTGCGCACCGGCGAGGCGGTGAAGAATGGAGTGAACATCGTGCCGACCCGCTGAACGGTGAGCGGGACGCCTGCCCGGTCGGCCGCGGCGCTGATGAGAGTGGCCGCCGCCGAGGCCCAATCGGACGCCTGCTGCCATATGCCCGCGCGTCCGAGTACGTCCAGGGTGGCCAGGCCCGCAGCCATCGCAACTGGATTGCCGGAGAGGGTGCCTGCCTGGTAGACCGGCCCCGCGGGAGCGATCAGCTGCATCAGATCCCGGCTTCCTCCAAATGCAGCCGCCGGAAAACCACCACCGACCACCTTCCCCAGGCAGGTGAGATCGGGGGTGATGCCGTATAACACCTGGGCCCCTTGCGGGTGTACTCGCCAACCGGTCATGACCTCATCGAAAACGAGCAGCGACCCGTACCGATGGGTGACCCGCCGGAGCCCCTCGAGAAATCCGGGGAGTGGTGGCACCACGCCCATGTTCCCGGCCACGGGCTCCACCAGGACGGCAGCGATTTCAGGGCCTCGGTCGGAGAACAGCGTCTCCACTCCGGCCAAATCGTTGTAGGCGAGAACCAGGGTGTCGGCCACGGTTGCGCGGGTAACTCCGGGTGAATCGGGCAGACCCAGAGTTGCGACTCCAGACCCCGCGGCCGCGAGCAGGCCATCGGCGTGGCCGTGGTAGCAGCCGTCGAACTTGAGAATCAGCCGCCGCTCGGTTGCGGCTCGCGCCAGGCGGACGGCGCTCATCAACGCCTCGGTGCCGGAGCTCACGAAGCGAACCATCTCGAGACCGGGAAAGGTGGTCACAACCCGTTCCGCGAGCCGCAGCTCCAGCTCGGTCGGAGCGCCGAAGGTCGTGCCCCGGCCAACCGCGCCCACCACAGCCTCGACCACCTCGGGATGGGCGTGGCCCAGGATCAGAGGGCCCCAGGAGAGCACCAGGTCCAGGTACCGGTTGCCGTCGACATCTATAAGGAAGGGCCCTTGGCCCCGGTCAATGAATCGCGGGCTACCACCGACGCCCTTGAACGCGCGGACCGGACTGTTGACGCCGCCGGGAAGCAACCGCTGCGCCGCCGCGAAGAGGCGCTCCGAAACGGTGGTCGAGGCTTTCGCCGCCTGAACCTCCGTCATGGGGCCTCTTCGCTGCGCAACCAGAGCGCAGCGTCCTTGGCGTGATAGGAGATGATGGCGTCGGCGCCGGCGCGCCGCATCCCGGTGAGGGCCTCGAGCACCACGCGGCACTCGTCGATCCACCCGTGCCGGGCAGCGGCCTTCACCATGGCGTATTCGCCGCTCACGTTGTAGGCCACCAGCGGCAGTTGAGTGCGCTCTCGTACTGCACGGACCACATCCAGATAGGCCAGTGCCGGCTTCACCATCAGCAAGTCGGCGCCTTCGGACTCGTCCAGTGCTGCCTCGAGCAGGGCCTCGCGCAAGTTGGCCGGATCCATCTGATACTGCCGCCGATTTCCGAATGCAGGTGCACTGTCCGCCGCCTCGCGGAAAGGACCGTAGAAGGCGCTGGCATACTTGACGGCATAGCTCAGGATGGCAGTGTCGGCGTAGTCGGCCGCATCGAGTGCGCTTCGGATGGCGGCCACCATCCGATCCATCATTCCGCTCGGCGCCACCATGTCGGCTCCGGCGCGGGCATGGGTCACCGCCGCCCGGCCGAGAACCTCCAGGGTAGCATCGTTGTCGACCGATCCACCCCGAACGATCCCGCAGTGGCCATGACTGGTGTACTCACAGCAGCAGACGTCGGTGATCAGCAGGAGATCGGGATGGCGCTCCCGGATCCGGCGAAGCGCCTGCTGCACGATGCCGTCGTCGGAGAAGTTCTCCGATCCTGCCTCGTCCTTTCGGGCCGGGATCCCGAAGAGAATGACGGCCGGGATGCCGCGGGAACGGATCGTGTCCACCTCGCGATCGAGCTTCTCGTCCACTGAGAAATGGAAGACACCGGGCATGGAACCGATTTCACGCTCAACCCGGCTGCCATGGACCACGAAGATCGGTTGGATGAGGTCGGCAGCCGACAACTCGTGCTCCCGGACGAGTTGCCGCAGGGCAGCCGTACGCCGCCTGCGGCGCGGCCGGTGGGTAGGAGGGAGGGGCACATCCGAAGACTAGAGCGCGGTAGGACGGCCCGCAACCTGAAACAGCGACCCGGGGCCTTTGCTGGCACGTGCTTTGCCTTCTTTTGACCCAGAACCCGTTTCCCGGCTTTCACGTTTTTATTGAGGAGGCGTTAGCGTAGGGAAGAGGTTGGCCGCGCACCTGGCTGCACGGCGCACATTACGCCGGCAGAATGGGTTGGCACATCCCAGCGTAGTGTTCCTGGTCACCGTGCAGTGACTCCTGGGAATCACGGCCAAACGCACTCTATCCCCGCATCTTGAAGCAGGTCCAGGTGGGCGCCTGACCCCCCAACGGCATCACGCCGTGCCGCCCGCCATTTAGGAGCAGGTATGAAGCAGGTCCCCGCGGTCCTTTTTTTTGCTCTCACTTCGACGCTGGTCCTGAGCGCCTGTGGCGGAGGCACGCCCACGGTCCGCGAAGCGCCCGCGCCCGATCCCTCGATAGCAATCATCCGCGCCAACCTGTGGGACGGAACCGGAAAAGGTCCGGTGCCCAATGCCGTAACCTTGGTGCGGGGCAATCGAATCGTCTGTGCCGGCGCCGCCGGCGAGTGTCCGGTCCCACCCCGAGCGCGTATCATCGACGCCCGGGGACAGTGGTTGATCCCGGGACTGATAGACAGTCACGTGCACCTGCTCTTTCTCGTGCGAGGAAGCGCCGGTGAAGAGCTTCCCCTGGACCTGCGAGACCTGCTGGCGCAGGGCGTCACCACCGTACGCGACATGGGGACCAACCCGGCAGAGCTGCTGTCCCGAGTGAACGCCCTGGACGCCACCCCCCGGGTCTACGCCATGCAGCTCGTCGCCGGCCGGCGCTTCTTCTTCAACGGGTTTCATGGAGTGAGAACGGCTCGCGGGGTGGTGTTCCGGCAGCCGCCGGCCCTCACCATGCAGTCGCTGGGCTGGACCCCGATTCAATACAACCGGAACGACGATCCGGACTCGGTCGTGGCCATCGCCCAAAGAGCCGGCGCCATGGGCCTCAAGCTCTACGCCCAGCTGGACGAAGAGTCGGTCCGGAAGCTCGTGGCTGCGGCACACCGGGCCGGCATGCCGGTGTGGGGGCACGCCTGGGTTCAGCCGGCGAGTGCGCTGGAGCAGGCCCTGGCCGGCCAGGATGGTATCGTGCACGCGGCCGGACTTGCCGGTGAGCTGTTCACCGCCGAGGACCGGGACACGCTGGTCAACGAGGGCAACCTGCAGATGGCCACGGCAGAGGTGGCTACCGTCGGCGCGGCGCATGATCCGCGGATCGGCGAGGCGCTCGACTCCATGGCGCAACGGGGAACCTTCTTCGAGCCGACCCTGGATGCCACCCGTCACAGCGTGGCGTACTTCAACGCCAAGCGGCAGCACATTCCCTCGGAGCAGGAGGAGTACGTGCGGGCCGCCTCGGGCTTCGGTATGGAGATCGCGCGTGAGGCGGTACGCAGGGGCGTCCGGATCAGCGCCGGCAGCGACCACGTAGCCTACGGTCCCCCCAGCGAGCGGGCATCCCTGTTTGGGGAGCTCCGGCTCCTGGTCGATTCCATCTCCCTCACCCCGGCGGCTGCCCTGCTCGCGGCCACCCGGGATGCGGCACTAGCCCTGGGCGGCGAGCCAGCCCGTCGGCTCGGCGTCATCGAAGCAGGTCGCTACGCCGACCTGGTCCTGCTCAGCAAGAATCCGCTGGTCGATATCGACAACCTCGACTCAGTGGAGTGGATCATGAAGGGCGGACAGATCTGGCGGCCGGGCCAGCTGCGGAGTGGGATTGCAGTGAGGTAAGCGGGTAAGCGGGTAAGGC
>CBFGTM010000042.1:0-30427 GCA_965652025.1 uncultured Gemmatimonadales bacterium | reverse complement strand
CCCTGTTGGGCTGCACCAGCTGGTCACGCCTGAGCGACAGCCAGCCGGTGCCCTCAGGTCTGGAGCCAGGGGCAGAAGATTCTGCTTCGCGACTCACACACCATGGGTGACTCGCTGGTGGGCCAGGCTCCGTACCCGGACACCACCCGGGTTACGGTAGCCCTGTCGGCCATCGACTCCCTTCGAACCCAGACGACTGACACGGGCAAGGCGCTGATCGCGGGGACAGGTGTTACCATTGCCTTTGTCTTGTTGTACGGCTATGCCAGTACCGCAGGATTGGATTAGTACGGCGAGGCCCTTCGCCACCAACCTAGCTGGATTCGTGATATGCAGACACCGCTCCTACTCCTAGTGCTTGCGACCTGGTATCTCGCGACGAACGTCCCGGTGCAGGACTCCACTACACCCGTTTCCGATGCCGTACGATCCGCCGCCGATCGCGCGGCGAACAACTTCATCTCCGCAGCCGAGGAGATGCCCGCCGACAGGTACGGATTCAAGCCCACCCCGGCGCAGATGAGCTTCGGCGACGTGATCGGGCACATGAGTGCGGGAAACGATGCCCTGTGCTCCAGCATTGGCGGACTGCCGCCGCCCCAGCGCTCCACGGTGGCGGCCGGGGTACAAAAGGACAAGCTCGTCGCCCGGCTGCGCGAGACCTTTCAGTTTTGCCAGTCAGCCTTGGGCAAGGTGAACGACTCGAGGCTGGGCGAGAAAGTCCCGTACTTCGGGAATCAGGAGCTCTCCCGGGCCCAAGTCATGGTGGCGGCAGCGGAGGAGTGGGCCGGCCACTACAGCCAGATCGCCGTCTATCTCCGGCTCAACGGTCTGCTCCCGCCCACGGCGAAGCGCTGACAGTCACCCACGGCTGTACTCGTCGTGGCGGCGCCACCAGAATCCCGTCTCGTTACGCCCTCGTGGCGCTCGGTCCAGCCATTGGTACGTGCTCCAGACCACATCCAACCCGCGCGCGTAGGCCGAGTAGGTGTGGTAGACGACGCCGTCCTCTAGCGCGAAGGCGCTCATGCCCGGCCGCTCGCGGGTGTACGTGGCCAGATCGGTTCCGGTCATCGCGGCGACCTGGTCGACTACCCCCTCCCCGTCCTCCGACTGCCACTCTCGCGCCGTCTTCCCCGCGAGAGCGTCACGCATAGGCGGCTCCCGCCGGTAGTTGTACTCGATGCCACCCTCGCGCTGTTGCTCGGGCGTGAAGTAGGCGTTGAAGTCGGGGTTGAAGTCTCCGCCCAGCGAGGATGCCCAGGGGAAGGTCCAGCCCATCCGCCGCTTGTAGGCCTGCAGCTTCGCCAGCGGAGCCCGCGACACCGCCCAAAGCATTACATCGTGGTTGGCCAGGTGGGTTACGGACCCGTTGAACCCGTCCGCGATCGCCGAGCAGGCGGGACAACCTGCGGTGTAGTCGGGCCCGAACATGAAGTGGTAGATCAGCAGCTGCGAGCGCCCCCGGAAGAGGTCGGCCAGCGAGGCGCTACCCTCCTCGGTCTCGAAGCGATAGGCCTTGTCGATCCGGACCCAGGGCAGCTCCACCCGCTGCCGCGCCAGTGCGTCGCTGCGCCGAGTCAGCTCCTTCTCGGCCTCGAGTAGCTCCAGCCGGGCCGCGAGCCACTGCTCCCGGGTTCCGGTCGGGTGCGAGGCCATCGTAGCCTGGCCTTTGGTCTGCGTGGTCATCGTGTTGCCTCCATTAATAACGTCTCACATTGCCGGCGTAAGGCCGGGGACCGACGAGGGAGCGATCAGGATCAGGAGGCCCAGTCCGACGATCGCGAGCGACAGAGGCACATCCACCGCCACTCTCGGCGGCAGCAGCTTCTGGGCAACGATGAGAATGCCGATCAGGGACATCCAGGTGACGCTCATGACACCCAGGGCCACCAGCGTCAGCATCAGTCCGATGCTGGAACCGACGCAGCAGAGCCCGAACCCGACTCCCGAGCGGATGCGGTCACGGCAGCGCCGGCGGCAGCTCCGCTTGAGCGGCGTGAGCTCGTAGATGCCCGCCGCGATCACCAGCCCGCCGGCAACCCAAGTTCCGTGCGGCCGGTACAGGGCGAATATCGCGATGCCTACGACCGCCCAGATGGCGAGATACGAGCCCAGGAATGGCAGCACGGCGCCCACCCAGCCGTCCGCGCGCGCGCGTCGCAAGGCGGCCGGAGCCGCGCCGGGCAGCATCATCGCCGCCATCATCGGCACCCACAGGGCGAGGAAAGACCCGAAAGAGCCGAGCTGGGTACCGACGCCCATGTCCATCCCGTTCATCTGCTGGAGCGCGACGACCCAAGCTGCGGCGGCTAGGCCGAGTGTTGTCGCCCAGGTGAAGATTGCTTCGGGCGCCATGCGCCCTCGCAATGACTTTGACTTCTGGCTCATCCTAGCGACCTCTTGTATCCGATCTCGTCTCCGACGATATTCTACCATATGGTTGAACGTTTGTCCATGCCGCCAGCCGGCGCACGGCAGCTCGATCGGGTCTACGGGGCAATTGCCGATCCCACCCGCCGAACCATATTGGGCATACTGATGGGAGGCGAGGTCACCGTAGGCACGCTGGCGGACCGGTTCCCCATTTCATTTAATGGGGTGTCCAAGCACGTGAAGGTGCTGGAGCAGGCCGGCCTGGTGCGCCGAAGGGTGAGCGGCCGGGAGCATTGGCTCCGGCTGCGCCCTGCCCCGCTCCGCGACGCCTCTCACTGGCTGGAGCACTACCGGGAATTCTGGGAGGGCCGGCTCGATGCGTTGGAGAAGTTTCTGCTGGAGTCGGAGGGCCGGCCGGTGAGAAAAGGTCGGCGACCAGGCCGGAGACGCGGGTGATGGCCGGGGGCAAGCCTGCCGGCGAGACCCTCGTGGTACGGCGCTTCATCCCGGTGCCGAGGGAGCGGGTGTTCGCCGCCTGGCTGGATGGGGCGAGCCTGGCGCGGTGGATGCGCCCGACCGGGATAACGGATGCCAGGGTGGAGGTCGATGCCCGGGTCGGCGGCAAGTTCAGGATCGTCATGCTTCAGGGGCGGGAGGAGTTCGAGCACACCGGCGAGTATTTGATCATCGAGCCGCCGGCTCGGCTGGCATTCACCTGGATCTCACAGGCTACGGATCACCGGTCAACCGAAGTCACCATCGAGTTCCTGGAGCGCCAGGCCGGTACCGAGCTGGTGCTCACTCACCGGCGGTTGCCAAGCACCCAGGTCGAGTCGCACCGGGGTGGCTGGACCGACGCGCTTCGGGAGCTACAGGACAAACTCCAGGGTTCGGCTTTGCGAGACCGCTAGCGCTTTCTGCGAGAGAGGTCGGAATAGAGCATCTCCACGAACTGGTCCCCGTTGAATAATCCCTTCCCCCAGGTCGCATCGAGCTCAGCTGTGGGCTTGGCCGCGATCACCTGCTGCAGACTGGCTCCTCTGGTAATGTGTGGCAGCACCGCTGCCCGGGCAGAGGAAAGCATGTCGCGGTAGGCCTTGAGCGCTGCGCGGTCGCCCACCGGCCCGTGGCCCGGAATCACCTTGGTGTCGGGACCGATCATCCCGAGTACCCGGTCGGCCGCCGCGATCATGCCATCCACCGACCCTCCCGAAGAGACGTCAATGAAGGGATACCGCCCGTTGAAGAAGGTGTCGCCCATGTGGACCACGTTCGCGGTGCGGAAGTGCACCACGGCATCTCCGTCGGTGTGCGCGTTGCGCACGTGAAAGGCGCGAATCTCCTGGCCATCGAGATGAAAGCTCACCGCGTCGGTGAAGGTCACCACCGGGAGCGCGCCGGCCGGGGAGGGCGGAACCTTCTCCTTGAACATCTGGAGAAACTGCTCGGTGCTCATCCGCTTGCGCACGTTCTCGTGGGCCACGACGATGGCCCCTGTCCCGCGCATGTTCTCGTTCCCGCCGGTGTGGTCCCCGTGCCAATGGGTGTTGAGGACAAACCGAACCGGTAGCGGCGTGAGCGCCTTCACCGCGGCAAGCACTTTCGGGGTGAGCGGCGCGAACTGGTCGTCTACCAGAATGACCCCGCTGTCTCCGATGGAGACTCCGATGTTGCCGCCCGCCCCGGCCAGCATGTAGGCCCGGTCGGCCACCCGAGTGGAGCGGACCTGCACCGTATCGAAACTCTGATCCTGCCCCCGCGCCGGCGCGACGATCAGCGGAAGGGCGAGCGCTGAGAGTCGGCAGCAAGAGAGAAGCGTCCGGAGGTTCATTCTGATGTCCTCGTTTCTTGTTTCGATCTGAAAACAAAGAACCCGGTCATTGCGTACCGGCAGTATACCCGCCGGGAGCGCTCCCATGCGGTCAGCCAGCGAGATCAAACGTGGGCCGGACCGGCACGCGCGGGATCAAGCGGGGGCGACTACTGGTTCACACTACTCTCACGACAACACTCCGGTTTCGCCCAAAGGCCTAAGCGGTCGGCGCCTGGACCCGAGGTCCGGACGCGCTTGACACTTACTTGACCATGTACGGCCAGACTTAAGCCGTCCCGAACTGCCGGCAGTCCCACCCTCCAGGGAATGTATGAACCGCCACCACTTGTCTTTGAGCTTGGCGCTCACGCTAGGCGTGCCTGGCCTCAGCGCCTGCGATGAGAGCCCAACGCCCCACTCTGTGGACCCCGCAGTAGGGGCCAATCCAACAGCATCTCACCAGAGTTGATGCTGTCTCGGAATGAGGTCCCGCGCTTGCCGGGCTCATTCGCCATCCTTATAGTGCTCCACTCCCGCAACCGTTCGTCATGCTCGGATCATGCCTCTCGGTAGCCCTCGGGCTGCTCACAATCTCACCGGCCGACACGATCTCCCACCCTCGCGACCTGGTGAGGGCGGCCCTCCGTGCCACCGAGCAAGGCCAGGCCGACAGCCTGTCGCGCGAATGGGAGCTGCGGGTGCGCCGGGACAGTGCCGACCGCACGGCCCGGTTCGGCCTCGCTACGCTGGCTCGGCTGCGCTACGACTATCAAACGGCGGAACGGCTCTATCGCAGCATCCAGCGCGACTCGGCCAACCCGGATCAGCTGGCGGCGTATGCCCAACTGGGCCTGGCTCAGGGCCTCGATGCCCAGGGTCTAAGCGCACAGGCCACGACGGAGCTGATCCGGGCCCGCGCCGCGGGCCGCGCGTCCCACGATCCGAGCGTCGAGGGAGAGGCCTTGCTCGGTCTGTCGCTGCAGCGCGCATTCACCGAAGGGATCGAGGCCGGACTCGCCACCCTGGACACGGTCGCGCGGCTGATTCCTGCCGATGCCTACGAGCTGCAGGTCGAACGGCTCCGCCAGCGCGGAGCGCTGCGAGGAATCGTGGGCCGTCCTGGAGCCCGAGCCGACGCCGACTCGGCTCTCTCCATCGCCCGCAAGACGGGGTTGAACCGGCTGGCCGGCCAGGCGCTCCGCTCCACCGCGCAGTTGCTGCAGTTCGAGGGCAAGCGTGACTCATCCATCGCCGTGTTGCGCCAGGCCGAGGAGCTCTATCGCCGGGGCCGCGACCGGACTCAGCTCTCCAGCGCGCTCCTCTGGCACGTCAACGCTCTGCTGGGACAGGGGGACCTGGGCCAGGCCAATGAGCTGGCCCATCTCGCCCTCAGAGAAGGGAAGGCGGCGCACAACCAGTTCAGCGTTGGCGCGGCGTACACCGCACTGGGCTCGATCTCGATCTTCCTGAGTGATTTCGCCGCCGCCTCGGATTATCTCGACCGCTCCATCGAGACGTTCGACCAGGTGGGTGACTCGGCCGGTGCCATGAAGGCGCGGGACTATCTCTCCGTGACCGCCCTGGCCGCCGGAGACCCCAACGAGGCGCGCCGGCTGACCCTCGACGTCCTCCAGTGGTACCGCCGGACCCAGGAGGCGCAGATAGAGCTTTCGGCCCACCGCAACCTCGCCATCATCGCCATGCACGAGGGAGACTGGACTGCGGCCGAGCAGGCCCTGCGGGACGCGCACGCGCTGGCTCGACGGCTCGGGCGGCCACTGTGGGCCGCGGAGCTGGCCTACGACGACGCGCGGCTGGCGCTGTTTCGGGGAGACCTTCCGGCGGCGGAGCGGGGCCTGACCCGGTACCTCGCCACGCTGGACACCAGCCAGCACGTGTTGCGCCATGACGTCCGGGTTCGCCTGGCCGATGTCCATGCCCGCCGCGGAGAGCTGGCTCGGGCCACGCAGGAAGCCAGGGAAGCCTGGGACGAGCTGGAGCGGTGGCGAGCTACCCTCAGCGACAGTGAGCTCAGAGTCCTCGCCTTCCAGACTGCGCCCACCGAGATGAGCGACCGGGATGCCGGTGTGGTTCGCGTGCTCGCCCGGCTGGCCCAGGGAGGAGAAGCCGAGGAGGCGTTCGAGCTGGCGGAGCGCCGCCGCGCCCGCGAGCTGGCGGACCGCCTGCTCCAGGCGAGAACCCTCCAGAGCCGAGACAAGACAGAGAATCGCGATACCGCGTCGAGGACTGGCGCTCGAGTGACCGGCACTGAGGTTGCGCGGCTGATGCCGGACAGCACCGCGATTCTGGAATACGTCACCGGCTCACTCGGCGCGCCGACCACGCTGCTGCTGGTGACCCGCGAGTCGGGCGGCGGCCGGGTGCGGGCGTACCCGCTTCCTGGTGCCGATTCCCTGAAGGCCCCGATCGCCCGATTCGCCGCCGCGATCCAGAACGGATCTCCAACGGGCGACCTTGCCCGAGCGCTGGGCGATGCACTGCTGGGACCGGCTCTCACTCATCTCGATGGAGGTGTGCGGCGCCTCATCATCATCCCCGATGGGCCGGTGCATCGGGTTGCCTTTGATGCCCTGCAGCTTCCCAATGGCCGCTATGTCGTCGAGCGGTACGCGGTCAGCCTGGCGCCCTCGGCCGGCGTGCTGGCGGCACTCTGGAGCCGACCGCGCAGGGGAAGCGAGCGTCCCATGCGCCTGCTGGCCTTCGGCGATCCCGCCTTCGCTGCAGGCACAGACACGGCGGCCGGAGGATACCAGCGGCTTCAAAGCTCGGGACGGGAGGCCCGCCTGGCGGCGAGCTACTCGCCGGCTTCGGTGGTCCGGGTGCGGGACCGGGCGAGCGAGGCCTTTCTCAAGCATGCCCGGCTCGAGCCGTTTCGGGTTGTGCACTTCGCCACCCATACCCTGGTGGATGAGCAGACGGCGGCGCGGACCGCGCTGGTGCTCGCACCGGGCGGAGGTGAGAGTGGCCTGGTGGGGCCCGGCGAATTAGCGGCGCTCCACCTCGATGCCGACCTGGTGGTGCTCTCCTCCTGTCGGTCGGCGGGCGGCGTGATTGTGCAGGGTGAAGGGGTGCAAGGTCTCACCGCCCCGTTGCTCCAGGCCGGGGCTCGCTCGGTGGTTGCTACTCAATGGGAGGTAGGTGACCGAAGTACCGTGCGGCTGATCGAGTCGCTCTATCGCAACCTGGCCGGTGGCGGGCCAGTCGGAGACGCCTTACATCGGGCCAAGCTGGAGGTGCTCCAGCGGGGCGCTCCGCCACAGGAGTGGGCGGCTTTCGTTACCGTGGGAGATCCAACGGTCGACATCCCCCTCCGGGCACCCGCTCGAAAGTGGCCTGCGGTGCTCGGCGCTTTGGTCCTGGCAGGCAGTCTGGTCGCGGCCTACGTGGTGCTGCAGAGACGGCGCAGCGAAGCGTGATCCTGCCGGAGCCCTAGGGATTTCGCAGCCGAAGCGGCCGCAGCGGCGATACCAGCTCTCCCGCCGGGGTGACCGCACGCACCCACCACTGGTACTGCGCTCCCGGTCGCAGCAGCGTCAGATCCAGCGCCATCGCGGTATCGGACGTCTCCCGTGACAGCACCATCTTCCCACCGCCGCTCCCCTCCAGCAGCTCCAGTACGTACCGGTTGGCATGGCGCACCGGCCGCCAGGCGAAGGTGACCGGCTCATGCGCAGGAACCTCGGCCGCCGGCGCGAGCAGGGTCACGCCGCTGCCGGCGCCCCGCGGTTGGTCGGGCCTTTCGCCCGCGCGGTTGAGCGCAATGGTCACTCCCAGCGCGAGCAGCAGCGATGCCGCGAGTGCTAGGGGCGCCATGCGCTGCCATTGCCAGCGGACTCGCGACGGGCGCACTCCCGACTCGACCCCGGCCTGTTCAACCGCCCGGAGCAGGTCGAATTCGCGGCGGCACGAGGGGCACGCCATGACGTGATCGAGTGTACGCAGCCGGCTCTCCTCCGATCCCTCGCCCCGGACCAGAGCCAGCAGCTGCTCCGGGGTCACGCAGGACACTGGCCGGGGTCCGGACCCAGCGGATCCCTGGGCCAGGGACTTCTGGTATAGATCGCGCAGCCGCTCGTCGTTCATCAGCCGGCCTCCCATCCAATGCCCTGCTCCGTGAGCCGGGCTCGCAGGTCGCTCAACCCGCGATAGAGCAGGTTCCGCGTCTTGGCCTCCGACCAGCCGAGCAGGCCGGCAATCTCCTCCCGCGGGTGGCCTGCCAGATACATCCGCACTACGGCTCGGCGCGAAAGTGGGATCGAATCGATGGCCCGGGCCACCTGGGCAACCAGCTCGGAGGACTCGAGATCTCGCTCTGGACTCGCGCTCGCCGCCACCGTCATGCCGGGCTCGTCAATCGATAGCATCTGCTCCGTCCGCTGGGTTCGCCGACGGCGCATCATGTCCAGGACTGCGGACACCGCCGTTCGATATACATAAGACGCAGGGACGCGGCTGATCTGCTCACTGGTGCCCTGGGCCTGCCACAGCCGAATCCGCACCTGCTGCATGAGCTCGTTGATCTCCACCTCGGAAAGCCGGTGCCGCCACCCGACGCCCCGCACCAGGCCGGCGAACTTGTTCACCACGGCCTCGAGCGCCGGCGAGAGAGGGTCGGGAGCATGCTGGTGGCTGGCCTGCATACCGGAAGGTACCGAGAAGAGGGCCGTCTCGGGTGAACCGAGTGAGAACATGGCAGCGGCCGGCGCGTATCACCGGGGTGTGCCTCAGCTCCGGCGCCGGTATCTCACCGATTGGGCATTGCCCAGAGGATCTGATATGTCTCCCGTTTGTCCCCGCTGGATGGCGGCAGGCCTCGCCATCTCGGTTCTCATCGGTTGTGGCGGCGATAGCAACCCGAGCGGACCCGCTGACAATCCCCCCGGGCCGGAATTGCCCGACACACCCAATCCTGCCGCTGCGACGGTAACGCCGGACATCTCCCGGGCAGCGGCGATGCGAATCACCACCGCCGGCGGGACGGTGCAGGCGACGGGCTCGGACGGCACGGTCTACACCCTCACCATCCCGGCCGATGCTGTCCTGCGGGACACCACCATCACCATGGTGCCCCTGGCCAGTGTTTCGGGTCTGGAGCTTTCGGGCGGGCGATTCGCCGGCGTGCAGCTGGAGCCGGACGGCCTCAGGCTCTTTCATCCGGCGACCCTCCGCATCTCGCCGCCGGAAGGCGAACGGCACCGCGCGGTTGCCTTCTCCTACCATGGCGCCGGCACTGAGGTCTTCCGTACGCCGATGACCCCGGATCCCGATCGTCTGGAGCTGAGTCTGCTCCATTTCAGCGGCGGAATGGTGTATGTGGGGGACGGCATCAGCATTCCCGCCTCGGTCCTGAACATCACGCCCACCGAGTGGGAGGACCGCATCCAGTCGGAGCTGGAATCGTATCTCCGGCAGGAGCGGGAGCGCGCCTTGGCCGGAGAGGAGCCCGACCCCGAGCTGGGAGCCAACTTGGCCAAGGCGCTCCGGCTCTACTACGACCATGTCGTCGAGCCGTCGCTCGATCGGATGACGACCGATTGCAGCTTCGCCCAGACTGCGGTCCCCCGGGCATTCGGCTGGGAGCGCCAAGTCGAGCTCTGGGGGCTCGGCGGCGAGTTTTCCGCCGAGGAGTCGAGGGTCATGAACGCAACACTGGCAGCGCTGGAGAACTGCTTTCGGGAGACGGTGGGCAACTGCCTGGAACGGTCCGACGAGCAACAGATGGGCGCCGCTATCAGCTACTCGCGCCAGCTCCAGCTGCTGGGGGTGACCGATCCGGAGTTCAACGTGCTCAACGAGGATCTGTATTGCAGTGGCAACTGGGCGGGAACCACAACCCGGACCCGGGACGTGTATGGGACCGGTTCGCGTGAGGTAATCACCGGCAACGTCGAGTGGGAAGTGAATCCGGAGAAGTCGGCCGACGACATCACCTACTATCGGCTCAAGAATGGCTCCATCGAGTGGCGGCTGGAGGGCACCGACACCAATGGCTGTACCGTGGCGGGTGGGCCGGAGACCTTCGTGCTCACGCCGTCGGAGGGAGAGCTGGTTCTGGACGGACCCGGGCAGGTCTATTACGGCGCCGGTGCGACGCAGCACTTCACGACGGTGAGGGTCACCTGCCCTGCCCCGCAGCCCTCCTACACCGCGGACTGGTCGGTGAGCGACTGGCTCTCGATCCCTCCGGTGCCACTGCCGATTGGACCGGAATTCGACAACCAGCTGGCGGGACGCTTCGAGTTCGGGGGATTGAATCTGGTCTACGAATGGAGCTTCAATCGGTGAAGGCGGAGCCCTTGGGCCGAGCTACCAGTCCGAGCGGCACCGCTCGCGAACCGGGCCAGCGCCGCACCGATCCGTCGGTCTCCCGCAGCGACAGCTGGCCCGAGATCCCGCCGTCGAGCAGCAACGCCTGGCGGCATCCCAGCGCGCCCATCACCGCCGCCATCTCGGCGGAAGTCAAGCCGAACGGCACCCAGCCGAGACTCGGGCCCAGGACATCGAACCGGGTGAGGGCGACAAGAACCCGGCCGTCTGCCAGGGTCCCCAGCGCCAGTCGGGCGTCCCGATGCTCGACATTGATTCCTCTACCTGCCTCCGAAAGCGGCACCGGGATCACCCCGTCCTGCAGCAACATGGGGAAGCTCTGAAACGCCTCGCGTGCGGTGCCGCGCTCGCGCTCGGCCGCGACGGCGTCCGGCGCTATCACCCGTACCGAGCCCGATGGGTCTACCACTACCGCTCCGGCGAGCGGAGCGTACTCGGCCGGGAGCACCTCGCGTCCTCGGCTCACTACCCATCCCCAGGGCAGTGAGTGGCGGAACTGCCCTGCGTCGAGGGCGACCACTGCGCCGCTGTCCGCGTCGGCTACGGTCCAGCTCGAGTTTTGGGCAAAGGCGGTGACCAGAGAGAAGTCAACTTGGCGCGGGTCGATCCGCACCAACACCACGCGGGTGCGCCAGGCTTCGCTCGCACCCCGAAGCTGAAGCTCGCCCCACTCCACACCAATCGCACTACTGCGCCAAGCCACCCGGCCGGCGAGCGGCGCACTGTTCCAGCGGACTGGGGATGCGTGTCGACGCCACCAGGTTACCCAGTGGGTTCCGTCCCTGACCGCGAGCGAGTCTTCTGCCCGGTCAGCCCGAGATCCGGTCGCGCTGACGAGGGCAGCCGCGACAGCGACGCTGATGGCCCGAGGTACTGGACGCATGCTCCTAATGCGGCTGGCAGCCGCTCATCTGGATCTGCTGCATCGTGTCGGCCATAGCCATCAGCTTGGAGTTGTCACCCGCGGCCTGCGCCGCCTGCATCCGCTTCCCCAGCGCCTCGAGCTCTGCCTGATGGCGCTGCACGTTCTTCACCAAGCAGGCGTTCATCTTCGCTGCGCGGGCGTCCACCTGCGGCGAGGTAGTGGTCTCGGTGGCAGGAGCGGAAGCGACTGCCGGCTCCGGCTGAGCCGCGGTGGCGGCTGCCGGCTCTGGCATTCCGAGCAACGGCCTCAGCTCCGCCGATTGGGCGGACACGGCGGATTTCTCCGAGGCGGACACGTCGCCCGCGGTGCTGCCCAACAGGATCGCGGTGACCCGCTCCTGCAGCATCGCCAGCTCGCCCGGGCCGAAGCCAGTCACCTTTACTACCACCGTGTCGACCCTGCGGTCGATCTGGCGCTGAGCATCATAGTAACCTTCTGGCCGCGCGGTGGGCTCCTTCACGAGGCAGCTCGAGTCCGCCATGGCGAGCATCTGATCCTGGTAGGCGGTTGCCGCCTTCCGGTCGCCCTTCTCCAGGGCCGCCAGCTGCTGCTCCTGCAGCTTCCCATACTTGGCCATGAGCTTCTCGTCCGACGCCATGCGGGTGCCGAACGCCTGCTGCGCCGCCTCGCACTTGGACTTGGCCGCGGCGTAGGCCGACTTCCCCCTTTGGTACCGCCCATAGGGAGTATCCTCCTGCTCGGCGCGTTGGCGCTCCGCCTGGCCGGCCTTGAGTCCGGTGATCAACCGGCTCACCACCTCTTTGGTGAGCACGATCGTCTCGGTCGCGGCGACCGGTGCCGTCTCGCCGGCCGCCTCCGATCCGCCTCTCTGGTTGAGCGGCTTCCTGAGATTGACCTGCGCGGAGATCGGCGTGGCGAGCGCAACCGCCAGGAGCGTAACCGCTGCAATCCGGGTCCTGGCAGCCAGCCGACGGTATGAAGTCCACATGGTCTCTCCTTAGACGAAACTTGGGAAGTAGTATGAGCGACTGGCGGGCACTCCTCCGGGCGCTGCAGCACTCGACGGTCGGAGCCCGACGGGCTCGAATGCGCAGCCATCGCCTTGGTACAGTCGCGTCGGTCTCCTCCCCTCGTGCTGACGCGCCCTTCGGAGTCCCCCGCCAGTCGCGGCTACAGCAAGCCAAACCACAGAGATCGAGATCAACGCTGACCCCAGTGAGATCTGGTTCTGCATCTGCAAACCTGGGGTCGGGCTTTGCCTGCTGCGCTGGCGGCGGCTCTGGAGGGCGCGTCAGCACGAGGCGAGGAGACCGGGGCTGTTTCCGGGCTCCGAGCATCGAGTGCTGCAGCGCCCTCCAGAGCCGCCCCCAGCGCGCAATGCTGCTTACTGTTTGTCGAACGGACCGAGCTCGGTCCCGTGGTCGTTGGTCAGGGTGAGCTGCGGGGCCCCACTGTTGTCGCTGAGCACCCAGGTATAGGTGTCAGTCTCACCGGCCTCGTCGTTGGTCTCGTTGTCCCCGCAGGTGTTGGTTACCCGGGTTGTGCCGGTGCCGATGTGGAGCAGCAGGTTGGAGCCCTGCACCTCAGCGGTACCCTCGGACTCATGCAGCACTTCCATGTTGCAGGGGGGGAAGTTCGACTCGCCCACGAACACGTGTTCGAAGTGGCCGTCGGAGGAGAGCTTGAGGGTCTCGCTCTGGTTGGCGGTGGAGGTGCACTGGCCCGTGTCCGGGTCGCAGTTCGGAACCCCGATGAACTGGTAGTGCCATTCGCCGAGCAGGTCAGCCGGGAGGTTACTGGCCGCGGGCGGATTGTTGGGGCCGGTGGAATCGCCACCGGATCCACAGGCGAGGGCCAGCGCAAGCAGGAAAAAGGCGGGGGAGAGGCACGGGAGCGGTCGCGGCATATGATCTCCAAGCGAAGTTGTCTTGGAGAGTGACGCTGGCAGCCGCGGATTCTTCTCAGTCGGTCAGGCGGTCCGGCAGTCAGGCGGTCAGAAGAATCCCTCTATACTTAGACCGCCTGGCCCGACCGGTTCATCACGGCGTCGAGTGCGTTGAGCGCGTGCATCACGGCATCGGCTTTCTCGAACGCTCTCTCCTGGTCATCCACCCGGTGAATGCCCAATTCACCTCCGCGGGTGACCACATATGCCGGCATCCCCTCCGGCCCATCGGTCCATTGCTTCACCCGCCACCGGGGACCGCTTGGCCGGTAGTCCAGGGCCAGCTTCTTCCCCAGCTCCTGGTATTGCTGGACGGTCCATAGACCCGGTCCTTCCAGCGCGAGTCGTCTCGCGAGCCAGTGCTCGGCATCCTTCTTGGAACGGATTGGCGACATGAAAAAGGCTCCCCCCCGGGGCAGACGTGGGGGGAGCCTGCCTGCTCAAAGCTAGCGCTAACTACTCGCGAATGACACCGTAGGACCGCACGGCCAGCTCGGAGCCGGAGCGGGTACCCACGATCCAGACCTTGGCGCCCGCCTTTGCCTGAAGCGCCTCCGGTGCGTCAACCAGCTTGAGGGTGTCTCTTCCCGCGAGCCAAAGCTCGCCATCCCTTGATTGAAGTACGCCGGTCGAGGGCGCCTCGCCATCGATCTCCCTGATCTCGTAGTTCTCGACTTCCAGTCGCCGGACCGGCCGTTGCCCCTGGAGCGATCCCTGCACCGCCAGGGTCGCGCCGGCCAGCCGACGTAGTTCCGGCTCCAGATCTCCTACCAGTTCCAGGTTCCCCTCGGTCCCGACCAGCTGGACCGAGGTCGCGGGCTCACTCCCGGTGATTACCACCTTCCCCTGGTATTCGGGGCTGCGAGCCGGAGCCTGCGTGCTATCGCTGTTGCCGGCCCGGGAACAGGCGGCCAGTAGCAACCAGAGGATACCTGAGCGTGATCTCATTGCAGCCTGACCACGAACACCTGCATGATGCTGGACAGCGGCTGGTCCGTAGGGGTCCGGATCCGAATGGCGGTACCCGGATGCGTGGCGCCGCTCACCCGGAAGTAGGCGGTGGATCCGGCTCTCACACTGAATGCGTCGGTGAAGCCGGCAAAGCTGCGGGAACGGGGGACGAGGCGCGCGCTCTCGACCACACCATTTTCGACGTCGAGCAGGTTCCAGCTGGGAAGCTGAAGGCTCGCCGCTGCGGCCGGCACCCGGTCGTCGACGTACAGAGTGGCGGCCCATTGGGCGAGCAAGGTCTGGATCGGGACCCCGGAGACCTCCGCGAGACTCCCGTATCCCTCCGATGGACTGAGGATCAAGGCTCGATGGAGCCCGCCCTCTCCGTCGGGGTAGTTTCGCCCGAACTGATCCGACATCCACCGCAGCAGCGCCCAGGGAGGCCCGTAGACCTCGAGGCCAGGGGTGCAGGGGCCTGGATTCTCGGGCTTCCTCGCCAACCAGCTGCACTGCTCGGGCGCATTGGGAACTCGGGACACGTCATCGCGATAGCCGTAATAGAGGAACAATCCGAGGAATTGCGTGAAGTACCAGTCGAGCGATGAGGGATCATCCTCGTTGAAGACGATCTCTATTCCGTAGTTCTGACCCGGACTGCGACCCTCATAGGCATGACCGGTTATTTCTTCGGCCAGCATCGCCTGCCCTTCGATCATCCAGACCGGGTGGGGCGGGTTATCATGCAGGATATGCCGCTGGCCAAACTGGATAAGGTGGGTGAATTCGTGGGCTATGGTTTGCACCGCTACATGGAGAACTGCCTCACGGCTGATGGGACCGCCTAGCTCTCCGGTCGGGTCGGGAACGAAACTATAATAGACCTCCCCCTCATCACTGGAGGCGCAGACCGAGCGGGGTACTAAGTCAGCGGCAGTGACCAGACCGGCAACGTCAGGATATAACTCGTTGATTCGTCCGGTCAGCACGACTGCAATCTTGCCATTCTGATCGATATCCGTGGGCACGCCGAAGTAGCCGGTCACAGTGGGGTAGATCCGGCTATCGAACTCATCGCTCAGGCGCTGGATGTCGGCTTGAGTTAGACCGCCGGCAGGGTTGTCCTGGTCCTCGAGCCAGATGCCATACTGACCGATCACCCGAACCACGGTCTGAATTGCGACGACCGAGGTACAGGTATTGTTGGGACCGGGAAAGTTTATGGGGACCTGGTCACCGGGCTGTACCACCGGCGGGATGGCCGCAGCCCGCTGCAGCGACAGCTGACGGGATCGCATCTGGCTCAGCAAGGGAAGCACCTGCTGCCGCTCCTCGGCGCGGAGCCTCGCCTCGGCGGCCGCACGCCGCTGCATCATCGGCACCCGGGAGTCCCTGAGCCCGCTGAATTGCCGGGCTGGAGTGGACCGCCGCGCCAGCTGGGCCAGCGGGGCCGTGCTCGGTTGCCCCGGGGCAGCCACTGCCGTCAGCCGGGCAGGAGTCAGGCTGGAGACCGCGTCGGAGGTTGATTGGATTCCGATGAGATAGTCTTCGGGGGACGCCGTTGGAGCGAACTGTAGGCAATACTGCTGCGGGGTCTGCAGAACCAGTTGCTGCCCGACTGCCACCGTGGTGAAAGCTGCCGGGTTCAGGTCCTGCTCCAGCACGTTGCTGGACTGGCCTCCCACCCGCACCTGGACCTGCGCTCGGCGCGCGGGCTGGCAGTTGAAGCCGGGGACCTGGATGGTCAGCGAGGTCGGTGTGGCGGCGGTGACGTTCGCGTCAACCGCATCGATCTTCACAGTGTTGCCAGCCGGACTGGGGCTGAAGCCGGTGCCGGTCAGGGTGGCGGACTGGCCTTCGACCAGCGGCGTCGGACTTATCGCTAGCAGGGTGATGGCCGCGGAGGGGTCGAGCGCGGTCGCATTGAATGCGATCGGCGAGCCGGTCAGCCCTGCAGCGTCCGCAGTGGCCGCGTTGGCGCCGATGCTGCCGATGGTCCAGCTCGCGGAGGCCTGACCGTCGCTGCCGGTCGTACTGGTGCCGGGCGAGATGGTTCCCCCACCCGAAGTCACCACCCAGGTCACACCCACCTGGCTCTTGGGATTGCCGTAGCGATCGCGAACCAGCACCACGAGCGGCTGAGTCAGTGGCTGGGCTGGGAAGCCGTTCTGCCCGTTCCCGGAAACCTGCTCGATGCTGGCTGCACCTGCCGCGTTCACGGTTGCCGTGAAAACGGCCGGAGCAGTCACGCCCGAGACCCGGGCGTATACGGTGTCGATGTTAGCGCCGACTCCGGTTCCCACCGTCCAGTTTATTGAGGCTCGGCCATCGCCATCCGTGGTCGCCTGGCCAGCGGATACGCTCCCACTGCTCGCCCCCGGAGTGAAGGTCACCGCCGCGCCTTCTACCCCCGCACCGGAGGAGGAGGTCACCTGGATAACGAGGGGCTGGGCCAGAGCCGACCCGGCCTCGCCGCTCTGCCCGGTTCCGGAGACAACGGCTATGGCAGAGGGCGTCGGGTCCGGCCCCACGTCACTGCCTCCACCTCCGCAGCCAAACGACAAAGTGATGAGTCCAAGGAGACAAGTAACCTGGAACCGGGCACCCGTCGGCTGGGGGCGGATCATATGGAGCTCCACCATTGCGGATTTTTCTGGGAGTGGTCGGGCAGACTCAGAAATAAATTACGGTGGGAATTGTGTACCGATAGAGGGGCAAACCGGCCGTCGGAGGTCTCATTTGCGACATGAATCGTGCAAGAATTGTCGCAAACCGAACAAAGCCGCCACCCGACGGGATGCTGCCGTCACCCTCCGCGTCGAAACCGCCCCCCACCGTCACCCACTTGTCCTCGTCGGCCACGGGCCCCGCCAGGAACTTCTTGTGAGCCGCGATAGCGAGGCGGATATTGGCGCCAGTGCCAACCACGCCACCGCGTTAGCATGATCCGCATCCAGACGCTCGGGGGACTGGCCGTCTTCGACGGCGCTCGCCCGCTGGGTGGTAATGCCCAGCAGCCCCGCCGCCTGGCGGTGCTCGCCGTCCTGGCTCGAGCCGGTGATCGGGGAGTGAGTCGCGACCGTCTGGCCGTACTGCTGTGGGAAGAGGCGGAGGAGGAGCGGGCCCGCCGGAATCTCAACCAAGCCCTCTACGCGCTGCGCCAGGAGCTAGGGTCGGAGGAGGCGATCCTAGGCACCCGAGAACTGCGGCTCAATCCGGAGCTGATCGAGGTGGATGTCGCGGCGTTCGAGACCGCGAGGACCTCGGGTGCGCTGGAGGAAGCGGCGCGGCTGTACGCCGGCCCATTCCTGGGTGACTTCCATCTGCCGGGCGCTCCCGGATTCGCGCGGTGGGCCGAGGAGGAACGGGAGGGCATCGCGGCCGATTATCGGGCGCTGCTCGAGGCAGCTGCCGCGGCGGCGACCGCGCGGGGCGACCGGGGCGGCGCCCTACTATGGTGGCGCCGGCTCGCGGCCATGGATCCCACCGACACAGGCGCAGCGCAGGGACTGATGCGGGCCCTCGCCGTTGCTGGGGATGCGCCGGGGGCACTCCGGCACGGGGAAATCGTTCAACAGCTCCTGCGGCAGGAGCTGGATCTCCCTCCCGATCCGGGGGTCGAGGGGCTGGCCGAGCGGATTCGCCGGGGGGAGCTAGCTCCGGAGCCGGTGAAGCCGACCGAGCCGGCACAGGCTGGCCCTTCTGGGCCTGTGTCCGGTCCTCCGGGGCCAATGGCTGGCCCGGCCTCACGAGCTCGCTGGGGGTTCGGCTTGCTCGCCGTGAGTGTCGTCGTACTGGTCCTAGTGGTGGCACTCCTGGTGTGGCAATCGAGCCGAGGCGTGGCCCAGCCTCCGCGGCTCGCCGTGCTGCCGTTTCAGAATCAGGGCGACTCCGCCGACGCCTACTTCACCGACGGCATGACCGACCAGTTGCGGGGCAAGCTGACGTCGATCCCCGGCCTCGAGGTCGTCGCCAGTATGAGCTCGAACCAGTATCGCGGGACCACCGAGCAGCTGCCGCAGATCGCCCGGGATCTCGGGGTGACTTACCTCCTGGTCGGGAAGGTGCTCTGGCAGAAGGGCGCTGCTGGAACCAGCCGGGTGCGGGTGAGCCCGGAGCTGATCCGGATCACCAGCCGGTCAGTGCCGACCACCGCGTGGCAGGAGCCGTTCGATGCGGCGCTCACCGACGTGTTCCAGGTTCAAGGCGACATCGCGGCCCAAGTCGCCGCTGCGCTGGATGTGGTCCTGGGCGACAGCACCCGGCGCGAGCTGCGGCTGAAGCTGACCGAGAACCTCGCTGCCTACGACGAGTTTCTGAAGGGTGAGGCGGCCGCGCAGGGGATGAAGGCCGACCAGGCCGGCCTCCGGCGGGCGATCGGTTTCTACGAGCGCGCCGTGTCGCTCGACTCGAGCTTCGCCCAGGCGTGGGGCCAGCTCTCCCGGGCCCGCACCTCGCTCTACTCCAACGGGGTGCCCGACCAGACCCTGGCCCGGGCTGCGCTGGCCGCGGCCGAACGGGCGCGAGCGCTCCGGCCCAACGATCCGCTGATCTATCTGGCGACCGGCGACTTCTACAGCAGCGTCAATCCGATCGACAACGAACGCGCGGCGGCGGAGTACGAGCAAGGCCTCCGTCTGGCTCCCGATGACGTGGAGCTGCTCAGCGCCGCGGCCACCACCGGCGCAAGGCTGCAGCACTGGGAGGTCAATCGCTCCCGACTCCAGCGGGCCCTCCGGCTGGATCCGCGCTCCTTTACCGCTGCCCGACGGGTGGCCACGCTGCTCATCTTCCTCCGGCAGTACGAGCCCGCCGACTCGGCCCTGGACCGGGCGATCGCCCTCGCGCCGACCAACCCGCAGATGGCGCTGCTCAAGGTGATGATCTCGCTGGGCCGGGGAGATCTCGCCGGGGCGCAGGCCGAGGTCCTCGCGGCCGGCGAGCGGATCGACCCGACGACGCTCCTCGCTTTCCTGGCCACGTACCAGGACCTCTACTGGGTGCTGGACTCGGCCCAGCAGCGGAAGCTGCTGGAGCTGCCCCCGGCCGCGTTCGACGAGGATCGCGCCGTGTGGGGGCTGGTGAGGGCGGAAGTCTATTCTCTCCGCGGCGATCGGCGCCTTACGGCAGCCTACGCGGACTCGGCGCGCAGGGTGGTCGAGGGACAGATCCGGGCTGCACCCGACGACGCGCAGCGCCGCATTCTCCGGGGGCTGACACTGGCTTATCTGGGCCGGAAGGCGGAGGCGGTGGATGAAGGACTGCGTGGCGTGGAGCTTCTGCCCATCAGCCAGGACGGCTACTTCGGTCCGTACGTGCAGCTGCAGCTGGTGCGGATCTATCTGCTGGTGGACGAACCGGAAAAGGCGCTCGACCAGCTCGAGCCGCTGCTTCGGGTACCGTTCTACCTCTCCCCCAGGTGGCTCCGAATCGATCCCACCTTCGACCCGCTGAGGGCCAACCCGCGGTTCAGGAGACTCACTGAGGGGTCGTGAGCGGTGGTCGCGGGCGGGCAGGCCCCCCCGGAGGGCGGCAACTCTCAGCCGCCCAGCGTGAGGTCTGCACCTCCGATTGCGGCCTCTGGTCAGCGAGCCACCGCCCTCGCTTCCTGATTCGGGAGCCGGCGGGTCGCGAGGTCCTGCCGCTCCCACACCGGCCGTACCTCGACCGAACCCAGACGAGCCGGCGGCAGGGACCGGGCGACCTCCTGGGCCGAGTCCATGTCCGGGGCCTCGATCAGGACGAACCCGGCCAACTGCTCCTTGGTCTCGGCGAAGGGGCCGTCGGTGAACGACAGAGCGCCCCGCTTCCTGTGAAGCGTGGCGGCGGTCCGCACCGGTTGGAGTGCCGCGGTGGCCAGGGAGATGCCGCGGGCGAGGAGGTCATCGCCGGTCGCGATCGACTCCCGCAAGAGCTCCTGCCAGTCGTCATCCGGTATCGCGTCGCGTTCCTTCTCATTGTGGTAGATCAGGCATAGAAACCGGCTCATCGTTCCCTCCTGTTAGGGCTTCAATATCGTGCCGTGACTATGGTCCGGCATGCCACCGAGGTATGCAGCCGGTGGGGGCACTCAGTAGTCGTTTGGGGGCAGGGGACATCGACATTCCTTCGGCTCCCCTGCGGAGTCCCCGCCAGTCGCGGCCAGAGGAGCCAAACCGCAGAGCCTGGCGATCAACGCTGACATTGGTCTGGTTCTAGCTCTGTAGAGGAGTTGGAGATCGCGGCACGAAAAAGGCTCGAAGGACCTTGGCGCCGGCCTTTGCCCTCTCCGAGTGACAGCCGAGACAACCGGTAGACTAAACAGTACCGCCACCAGGACATCGGTGGCGGTTGGAAGAAGCCCGACCCGGATCTCCCTACTTGGCTACTCCGACAAACAGGGCTCCGGTCAACTTGCCCTCCTCATTGGTAAGCGGCGCATAGTCGGCGTCGTACTTCCGGCCGAATATCATGGCTTCACCCTCGTACGAATGTTTGTCGGCGAGGGCCTTATACGCGGGACTCGCGTGATCCAGCTTGGTGTTGACGGCCGACTTTCCCTTCTCGCTTACCAGCGTGGTCTGAGTCCGAGTAAAATCGGTGCCGTCGTAGGAGAAGATGCTGGCCTCGATCTTGGGATGGACTGCCGCCGCCGCCGGCGAGCCAGGGCCTCCAGCCAGGGCGCCGACCAACGCAGCCGCCGCGGCCAACCCCAGGACGAGAGCGATCCCCTTTCCGACTCGAGTGTGGAGCCAGGAGTGCAGACCCATAGGTTCCCCCTATTCAGCAAGTGGACTTCAGCATGGTGCGGCGTTCGCACCGCGGGTATGCCGGCTGTGCGTCACAGTTTGCAAGCGTGCCGTCGAACGAGATGGCTGAATTGGGAAGAGGCGCGGACCTCGCCGGCCTGGCGGGTACAGGGCCAGCAATAACTGCGAAAGGGGGAGGGGAACGTCTGCACTCTGACTATGCCGCTCCTGAGGGGGTCTAAGGTGAAGGCGGAACCTCGCCGGGTCAAGTAGGTCTGGTACACAACCCTTCGTGCCGGCGGGATGTCGAAGTAGAAGTCTGTCACTCCCACTCTCAGGAGCTTCATGCCCGGCGGAGTAAACCCTCCCGTTCGCGTTCGCCCCTGTCGCCACCATCCAGAGCCAGACCCCTGCTCCCGCCGACTCGACCCGGTCCAGCCAGGCGAGTGAACGGCACCATGATGGTTGATGGCCGGCTGGACGATTCGCGCGGGTACCACGAGGGGAAGATCGGCTCGACTGTGGCCGCCACCGACGCGAGACTGCGGGGAGCCTGCGGACATACCGGCTCCAATGGCGCGAGCAGACTTATTCCGGCCAGGACAGCTCGGGATACCGTTCCCATAAGAATGTGGTCCGCGTTGGGTGAGGATGAGCAATCGAGAGTGCGCTATGGACCTGAAGAGTAATTAGGATTCCTGATCTTTTTCTCGAGCACGCGCATGCTTCCTCTCGCCGCTGTTCTGCTGCTGCAGGGACCGGCGCCCGACACGTTGACGCTGCAACAGGCTTTAGCCCGGGCCCGTGCCGGGCGCGGTACCGTGGCTGCGGCTGCCGCCCGGGTAGCGGCCGCCCGGGCCGGACTGAGAGTAGCCGGCACGGTGCCCAATCCCACTGTGAGCTACAGCCATAGCGAATCTCCTCCCCGCTACCATCTACTGATAGACCAGTCACTCGATTGGGTGCTCCGCCGCGGGCCCGACCGGCTGGCGGCACGGTTCGGTGTCCACTCCGCTGAAGCGGATTCCTCGCGCGCGGTGGCGGAACAGGACCGGGAAGTCCGAGTGGCGTACTACACCGCCCGGGCGGGACTCCTGGCCGAGAGCTTGAGCGTGGCCCAGGCCGCGCTCTCGGATTCCGTGGCGCGGATCAGCACCATTCGGCTCAGGGCCGGCGACATCTCTCTGCTCGAGGCCGAGCAGGCCCGGGCCGACGCGGCGCGCTCTCGCCAAAATCTGTCCGCGGTCCGGGAAGACACCCGAGTTGCAGCGAGCGAGCTGGCTCGGGTGACAGGAGTCGATCCGGCGGCGCCTCCGCGCCCGGTGGACCGGCTGGACGCCGGACTGGACCAGCTCTCAATCCATCCGGTGGCGCTAGAGCGGACCCCGGCGGTACGTGCTGCCCTGGCCGACTCGGCCTCCGCCGCGGCGCTGGCTCGGAGCGCCGGCATCGCAGGTGTGCCCCTTCCCACGCTGCAGGCCGGCGCCGAGTGGGAGGATCCGGCCGAGCCGGACGGGAGAGCCCTGGCGGTCTTCGGGCTGGCGATTCCGCTCCCGGTCTGGAACCACGGACGCGGCAGCGCGGCGGAGGCGCGGGCCCGGGCCAGCGAGGCAGCAGCCAACGCGCGAGAGGCGCGGCTCGCCGCGGCGCAGCGAATCGAAGCGACCAGAATTCATTTGACCGAGAGCGGAATCAGAGCGCAGTTCGCCCGAGACACGCTGCTGCCCGCGGTGCGGGCTCTCAGGCAGCGGGCGCTCCGCGCCTACCAGGCCGGAGAAACCGGTATCCTGCCGGTGTTGGACGCGCTGCGGAGCGAACGCGATGCCGCCATCGCCGGAGTGCAGGACCTGCTCGCCTTCCAGACTGCGCTAGCCGACTGGCGCACCTACGCAGACCGGGACCAATGAGGCGCCGTCTCGCGGCCGGACTGGCGCTGCTCGCCGCCTGCTCGGGATCCAGCGGAGACTCGGAAGCGTCACTCTCACTCTCCAGCACCAGAGTTCCGGTCGCGCTCGCCAGAGTGGCGCGGGACACCATACGGGATGAGCTGGTGGTAACCGGTCGGCTGACACCCAAGCCCGGTGGCTCCGCCTTGCTCACCGCTCCCGCGGCGGGCGTAGTAGCCTCAGTAAAAGCGCAGGTCGGGGCCCCGGTCCGCCGCGGCGATCAGCTGCTCCACCTCGAGGTGCCGGAGCTGGCGGCGGATGCGGCGCAGAAGGCAGCGGCCGCGGCCCAGGCCCAGCGCGAGGCCGAGCGTCAGCAGCGGCTGCTCCGCGACGGGGTAACCTCGGAGCGCGCAGCGGAGGAAGCGACCGCAGCCGCGAGACAGGCCTCCGCTGCGGCGGCAGCGGCCCGCGACCTGCTGGCCCGAACCCGAGTTCGTGCGCCGCTCTCCGGCCGGGTGCAGACGGTGCGGGCCCAGCCGGGCGAGCGGGTGGATGCCGGCGCTACACTGGTGGAGGTCATGGACGCGGACACGCTGGATCTGCGAGTGGCGGTTCCGGCGGGACGACTCGCCCAACTGCACGCGGGACAGCCGGTGACGGTGGTACAGGAGGGAGACACCACATCGCATCCGGCAAACATCAGGGCGGTCGCGCCCGGAGTGGATTCGCTCACCAATGCAGGCGAGGTGGTTATCCGGGTGCCTAACCCGAATGGCCGGCTGCTCGCCGGCGCCGGAGCCACCGCCCGGGTGCTGATCGGCATCGAGCCTCAAGCGCTAGTAGTACCCGACTCCGCGCTGGTGCTCGCGGGCGACAGCAACGCCGTTTTCGTGGTGGGGAACGACTCCATCGTGCATCAGCGTATCGTGCGCGCCGGAGTGCACCAGGGCGGGCGGGTTGCGGTTCAGGGAGATCTCGAGCCCGGAGAACAGGTCGTGACCACCGGGGCGTTCGGACTGCAGGACGGGATGCGGGTCGTGCCGAAGTGAGAATAGGGGGAGTGGTTCAGCGCTATCGGGCGGCGATCTACCTCGTTGCGGCCTTACTTACCGCCGGCGGAGTGTATGCGCTCTACACGCTTCCCGCGGCGATTTATCCGGAAGTGGCGTATCCCCGCATCGTGGTGCTGGCCCGGGGCGGTACGTTCGAGGCTCAAGAGATGGTGGTCGCGGCCACCCGACCGCTAGAGCAGGCGATGAGCGGACTGCTCGATCTCCGGAAGATTCGCGCTCGCACCGTGCGGGGCTCGGCCGAGCTGAGCCTGGACTTCCGGCCCGGGGCCGACATGCAACTGGCGCTGAGCCAGGTGCAGGCCCGGCTCTCCTCTCTGCAGTCTTCCCTGCCTCGGGGGATAGAGCTGAGCGCCGAGCGGCTCACGCCTTCGGTTTTTCCGGTGCTCCAGTACGAGCTGGTGGGCGCCGATCCGGTCGTGCTCCGGGACCTGGCCGAGTTTACCATCCGTCCCCGGCTCTCGGGGCTGCCGGATGTGGGCGAGGTCGAGGTCCAGGGCGGCCGCACCCGGGAGCTGAGCGTGCAGCTGGATCCCGCCCGGCTGGTCAGCAACCGGATCGCGATATCGGACGTGGCTCAGGCGATCCAGAACACCGATGTGGCCGTCGCGGCGGGCCGGGTGGATCGCGCCTATCGCCAGTTTGCCATCGTGGTCTCCGGGCTCACCAACACTCCCGACCAGCTGTCGAACGTGGTGGTGCGCCAGACCGGAAATCGGGTGGTGCGGGTGGGCGACCTCGGGAGAGTGAGCTACGCCCCGGCCGACCAGTTCCAGATCGTCACCGGCGACGGCCGGCCGGCGGCGCTGGTCAACGTGCCCCGACAGCCCAACGGCAACACTCTCAGGCTCAAAGCCGCGGTGGAGGCTGCGATCGACTCGATCCAACCGCTGCTGCCGGCGGGAGTGCAGCTCAACTCGGTGTACGACCAGGCCGCGCTGGTAAGCGAATCGATGCGGAGCGTGCGCGACGCAATGCTGATCGGCGGCGCGCTCGCGGTGCTGGTGCTGTTCCTGCTGCTCGGCCGGGTGCGGACCACTGTAGCCGCGGCGCTGACCCTCCCCATTACGGTCGCGATCACCTTGCTGGGACTCTGGCTCGCCGGCGACACTCTCAACCTGATGTCGCTCGGCGGACTGGCCGTGGCGATCGGCCTGATCATCGACGACGGCGTGGTGGTGGTGGAGAACATCGAGCGCCGGCTGGCGGCTCACCCGGAGGAGCCACCGGCCGAGGTCATTCGTTCCGGCACAGACGAAATTCTGGGCCCGGTCACCGGCTCGACCCTCACGACCGTGGTGGTCTTCGCTCCCCTCGGGCTGTTGCAAGGAGTGGTAGGCGACTTCTTTCGCTCCTTCGCGCTGGCGCTGGCTACCGCCGTCCTCTTGTCGCTCCTGCTGGCCACCACGCTTATCCCTGCCATCGCAATCGACTGGGTCCAGCGCCGGTCCGGTCGAGACCAAGGCCCTCCGTTGCCTCATCTCCGGCTGGAGAACCTGCAGGAGCGGTACGGCAGAGTGGTCGGCTGGGTTCTGGCGCGGCGGCGTCTGGTAGTCGCGGCGATGGCCGCGCTGCTGCTGGTCACCCTGGCCCTCACCAGGGTGATGGGAACCGGCTTCCTGCCGCAGATGGATGAAGGCGGATTCATTCTCGACTACTGGGCGCCTCCGGGCGGAGCCCTGAGCGAGACCAACCGGCAGGTGCAGGTGCTGGAGCGGATCGTGGCGCGAGATCCCGATGTGGCCGGCTTCACCCGCCGAACCGGGCTGGAGCTGGGGTTCGCCGCGACGCTCCCCAACAGCGGTGACTTCACCGTCCGGCTCAAGCCGAGGAACCAGCGCCGCGCCTCGGTGTACCAGGTGATCGACCGAGTCCGCACCTCGGCGGAACAGGAAGCTCCTGCGGTGCGGGTGGAATTCATGCAGCTGCTGCAGGACATCATCGGCGATCTGGCGGGAGCCCCGGCGCCAGTGGAGCTGAAGCTGTTCGGCTCCGACCAGGCGGCGTCGGAGCGGGCGGCAATGGCGGTGGCGAAGGCGATCGAGGCGACGCCCGGATTGGTAGACCTGTACGATGGAGTACCGGGAAAGGACTCGGAGCTCAGGATCGCGCTCGATCCGGTCCGGGTCGCCCGGCTGGGGCTCACGCACGACGCGGTGGAAGCCGACGCCCGGGCGGCGCTGTTTGGGGTTGAGGCAGGGACTGCGCGAGAGGCCGACCGGGTGATCCCGATTCGCCTTCGCTTCCCCGACAGCGTCAGGACCCGCCCCGATGTGGTGCAGCTGATCCCGATCGTCGGCCCCCAAGGCTGGGCACCGCTCGCGCAGCTCGGGCAAGTGAGAGACACCGCAGGCACTGGAGAGCTGCGGCGGGAGAACCTGCAACCGCTGGTTGCCGTGACCGGGGGAGTAGAGGGAAGGAGCCTGGGCTCGGTGATGCGCGACGTGCAGTCAGCCCTGACGAGAGTGTCGCTCCCCGCCGCGGTTCGTCTCGAGATCGGTGGCCAGTACGCTACTCAGCAGCAGTCGTTCCGGGAGCTGCTCGGCGTTCTGGCGCTCGCCATTGGAGCAGTGCTGGCGGTGCTGGTGACGCAGTTCCGCGAGTTCCGCGGCCCGCTCGCGATCGTGCTGGTGGTGCCGCTGGGTCTCACCGGGGCGGTCATGATGCTCACCGCGACCGGGGTCCAGTTCAACGTCTCCAGCTTCATGGGTGTGATCCTGCTGGTGGGACTCATCGTGAAGAACGGAATCCTGCTGCTCGATGCCGCGCGGCACGCACGGGCCGACGGACTGAATGAGGAGGCAGCGCTGGTCCAGGCGGGCCGTATCCGGCTCCGGCCCATTCTGATGACTACGCTATGTACCCTGGTGGGATTGGTGCCGCTGGCCCTGGGATTGGGCGCTGGCGCGGAGCTGCAGCGGCCGCTCGCGATCGCGGTCATCGGTGGGTTGGCGGTATCTACCGCGGTGACGCTGCTGGTCCTGCCGACGATGCTGGAGCTGCTCGGCGCGTTGCGCCGCCCGCCTGGTGATGCGACGTGAATAGGATTCGAATTCGAGTGTGGCAGGTGGCCGGATGCCTCGCCCTCCTCGCAGGGATGAGGCCGGAGCCAATTCTGAAGCGGGTGGCGGACGTCCCGCTGCCCGGCGGGACCGGGCGGTTCGACTATCAAAGCCTGGATGTCGAGAGCGGCAGGCTCTACGTCGCGCAGATGGGAGCGGGTCGCTTGGTAGTCTACGACACCAGGGCCGATACGCTCCTCGCCAGCCTGCCCGGTTTTCCCCGAGTCACCGGGGTGCTGGCCGTCCCGTCGCTGGGCCGGGTGTATGCCTCGATCGCCGGCCGCCACGAGCTGGCCGTGCTCGATGCCGGGTCGCTTCGGGTGCGGGCCCGGATCCAAGACATCCGCTTTCCCGATGGGATCGCCTACGCTGGCGAGGCGGGCAAGATCTTCGTGTCCGACGAGTTCGGCCGGCGCGACATCGTGGTGGCGGCCCGAGGCGACAGCACCCTCGGCACCGTTCCGCTCGGTGGAGACGCCGGGAACAGTCAGTACGATTCGGTGGCGAAGCGGATCTGGGTCGCGGTGCAGACCCGCAACCAACTGGTGGCGATCGACCCGGCCACCGACCGGATCACCGGGCGTTACGATCTCCCCGGCGCCGATCACCCCCACGGGCTGTACCTCGACGCGCCGCACCGCCTGGCCTTCGTCGCCTGCGAGGGAAACGCGCGTCTCCTGGTCTTCGACCTCACCACCATGCGGGTGACGGCAACTCACCGAGTCGGCGAGCATCCCGACGTGCTCGCCTTCGATCCCGGACTCGGGCGGCTCTACGTCGCGGCGGAGTCGGGCCTTGTCACCGTATTCCAGGAACGGGCGCGAGAGCTCGACCCGATCGGCGAGTACCGCGCACCGGGAGCCCACTCGGTCGCGGTGGACCCGGCGTCCCACCGGGTCTATTTGCCGCTCGCGAACGTGGGCGGTCGGCCGGTGCTCCGCATCCTCGAGCCCGCTGATGCCCGATAAGGGGAAAAAGGGATCGTGCAACCTTTTCTCGTAGCAGGTTATCCAAGAGGCGAGGTCCTTCACTCGCACTCTCAGGAGTCTCATGCCCGGCGGAATACCCCTCCCCTTCGTCTTCGCCCTTGTCGCCACCCTCCAAAGCCAGACTCCTGCTCCTCCCGATTCAACCCGGACCAGCCGGCACGCCGCCGCACCCGAGATCAGAGCCGCGCGAGTGGACGGCAGCATCGTGGTGGATGGCCGGCTGGACGATGCATCCTGGGCCTCGGCGGCACCGGCGAGCCGCTTCACTCAGACCGACCCCATCGAGGGCCAGCCGGCCAGCGAGCGCACCGAGGTCCGGGTGCTGATCGGCGAGGACGCGCTCTACGTGGGCGCCCGGCTCTACGACAGCGAGCCGCAGCGGATCAGGGCGGTGCTGGCCCGGCGGGACGACGCGGTCGAGGCCGACGAGTTCGATCTCTACCTCGACACCTTCCACGACCATCTGAGCGGAGTGCGGTTCCGGGTCACCCCCGGCGGGGCGACCCTGGACGGGATCCTGGGCTCGTCGGCCCAGGGCAGCGAGGAGGATGACTCCTGGGACCCGGTGTGGGAGAGCGCCACCCAGGTGGACTCGCTGGGCTGGACCGCGGAGATCCGGGTGCCGCTCTCTCAGCTCCGCTACAACTCGACCGCTGACGGAAGCTGGGGGATTCAGCTCTATCGCAAGATCCTGAGGAAGGGCGAGGAGTCCTGGTTCTCCTTCGTGCCCAAGAGCGAGTTCTCCGGGGTCAGCCGGTACGGCCACCTGGTCGGGCTGGGTCCACTTCGCGCCGAGCGGCGGCTGGAGCTGGCGCCTTATCTGCTGGCGCAGGGGACGTCCCAGCCGGCCGCGGCGGGCGATCCCTTCCAGAGCGGGCACGAGTATCATGGGTCGGCGGGGCTCGACCTCAAGTATGGTCTCACCAGCGATCTCACCCTCAATGCCACAGTGAATCCCGATTTTGGTCAGGTCGAGGTCGACCCGGCCGTGGTGAACCTGAGCGTGTTCGAGACCTTTTTTCCGGAGAAGCGGCCCTTCTTCGTGGAGGGAGCCGATGCCTTTCGCTTCGGCGGGATACGGGCGAGCAACAGCTTCGGCTTTCCCACCACCTTCTTCAGCCGCCGGATCGGTCGAGAGCCGCAGCGGAGTGTCTCGGGCGAGGAGGTGAGCTTCCTGGACGCTCCCACCGAGACCTCGATTCATGCGGCGGCCAAGTTGAGCGGCCGCACCCGCAGCGGGTGGTCGATCGGGGTGCTCGACGCAGTGACGGCCCGCGAGGAGGCGCGCTATGTGGATCCGGTGGGCGCCCAGGTGAGCACGCCGGTCGAGCCGCTGACCAACTACTTCGTGGGACGGCTGCGGAAGGACCTCCGGGAAGGCAACAGCACCGTGGGGGTGATCGCGACGGCGGTGAACCGGGACCAGGACAGCGCCGAGCTCAACTCCCTGCTCGGAAGCAGCGCTTATATCGTAGGCGCCGACTTTACCAACTCCTGGTCCGACCGCACCTGGTCGCTAGACGGCTCGGTCGAATTCAGCACGGTGCGGGGGAGCGAGGAGGCGATCGCCGTGACCCAGCAGACGAGCGCCCGGTACTACCAGCGGCCCGACGTCACCAGCTACCACTTCGACCCGACCCGGACCTCGCTGAGCGGGTACTCCTACCAGCTGGCGCTGGCGAAGAACAGCGGCCGCCACTGGCAGGGTGGACTGGTGTACCAGGAGGTGAGTCCGGGCTTCGAGTCGAACGACCTCGGCTTTCAGTCGGAGGCGTCGGAGCGCGGCATCTCGACCGCGCTGGAGTACAATGAGCGACGCCCCGGCCGGCACCTCCGCCGATGGGGCATCTTTCCCTTCACCAATCACCTGTGGAACTTCGACGGCGACCTGCTGTTCGGGTCCTTCGGGCTCATCTTCTCGGGACAGTTGCGCAACTTCTGGGATTTCCAGCTGCGGGGCGACTACCAGCCTCCGACGTACGACGACCGCCTCACCCGGGGAGGGCCGGTGGCGCGGCTGCCCCGGTTCAGCGACGTGCGGGTGGAGGTGAACTCCGACACCCGCCGCACCACCAGGCTCACGGTGAACTTCACCCAGTCCTGGACCGCGGCCGACGAGCATAAGACCACGGCCGACCTCACGCTGAGCGTGCGGCCCTCCCCTGCACTGCGTCTGAGCTTCGGTCCGTCACTGCTGCTCAACACCACGCTGTCCCAGTATGTCAGCTCGGTGCCAGACCCGGTCGCGGCCGGGACCTTCGGCACCCGCTATGTCTTCGCGACCCTGGACCAGAAGGAGCTGTCCATGATCACCCGCATGGACTGGACCTTCACCCCGCGGCTGAGCCTGCAGCTCTTCCTGCAGCCGCTCATCTC
>CBFGTM010000041.1:0-31380 GCA_965652025.1 uncultured Gemmatimonadales bacterium | reverse complement strand
GGCCGCATCGGATTTTCCGGTCGCGGCGCTTTCCCACGAATGAGCACGAAGATCTGCTCAGGGGCGCTATTCCTTCAATTTCTCCTTCGCGCTCGGCTCCTCTCCGGGCTTATAGCGCGGCTTGGGCTGCGGCAGCAGGAAGAAGCCGACGCACAGCAGTGTGATCGCCACGCCGACGCGCGGCGCAGCGATCGCGACCGGAACTGCGGCGATCTGGATCAGCGTCGCGATGCCGTAGCGGCGCGTCATCTGCTGGAGAAAATCGGGCGCGAGCCGTTCGTCCATAACCCGGCGGCCTGGCATGCCGTAGAACCACTTCGCCATCCAGGTGCAGGCGGTCAGGCCGAGGCCCGCAACCAGGGTCACCGACGAGACGGGCTCAAAGCGCGTGCCAAGGTGGAAGCACCAGACGCGGATCGGATAGGGGATGACGACGATGGCCAGCAGGAACAGGAGGTTGATCGCGCCGAACCAGTGATCGCTCTTGGCATAGATGCGGCCCGAATAATGGTGCTGCAGCCAGTAGGCGCCGATCACGACGTAGCACAGAACCAGCGCGAGAAATTCGCGCCACTGCTCGGCCATGGCGCTCACTAGGTCGCTGTAGCCATGCGGACCCTCGGGAGATCCGGGGACCTTGATCTCGACGATCAGTAGGGTCAGCGCGATTGCGAAAACCGCGTCGCTGAACCCCTCGAAGCGGTCGAGCCCGCGCACGGCACCGTGCGTTCCCACGTCACCGCGTTGGCTGGTGATTTCAGGTGCCATCAGGTGAGTCTTGTCGCTGGGGCAGCGGAGCAGCAGTCGCTAGAGTAGACACGCTATAAATCACCCGTGGAGCGCGGCCCAGTCAAGCTAAAAAGGGTGAGAAGCTCAGTTAGCACAGTTCCCTAGCTCTCCTCCCAATAGCATTTTCGATGGCTCTCGGTGCTAGGAACAAAGGAGGGACGAGGGTGGCGCAAAGTCTAACATTTGAGTGAGTAAAGTACGGCAAAGTCTGGCATGAAACCCAGCAAACTCCAGCATCGGGTGCCACGAACTCGCGTGAAGGCTAAGTTGCTGGAGTTCGCATGCTTACAGCGGCCCCTCTGATCAGGAGAGTCTGCTTCGAGCCCCGAAGAGGCAATGCCCAGCGTGAACAGCGCTGGGCTTCTTTTTTGGGGCTCGGCCTTCGGCTCGAGCCCAGGAGGGGATCCTACTTTGCGAGGTGGGAAGGAGCGGCACGGGCAGCTGTTCCTGCAATCCCGATCGTACACGAAGTTGCCGATCCAGTAGCCCGCTTCCCATGCGACTTACAGCCTTGTCATTAATCCTCACTCTCTGACCTTCACAGGCCAGGGGATCGCTGCCGGCTCCAGTGGGCGGGCGCGCGCACCGGAGCGATCGCAATCAGCGCGGCACCCACCAACGAGACGTAGAGCCCTGGGCCGGCTCGCGGGACGAGCATCGCGCTCAAGCCCTGCCGGAGCGTGCCGGCCAACCCTGCCAGCAGCCACCAGGTGAAGCCAAGCAGCGTGATGCCCAGCAGCCCCGTTCCCCATCGGAGGAAGCGGCGGCGCGTGCGCAGTACCGCAATGCTCGTGACGATCGCGAGCAGGCCTCCAGCGAACAGGATTCGCCCGTACGCTCCGATCAGCCCGCCGTATTGCTGCAGGCCAGCGAACAGCGTGAGCCAGGGAAGCCACGCGCCGAGCATTACGAGGGCGCCGCCGACGAGGGTGGCCGCCTCCGGGCGCTCAATGCGGACGAACATTGAAAAACAGGTAAGTATTCGAGGGAATGTCGGCCGTGATGTGGGTTGCCCCAGGGTCGGCTGACTGCAACGCCCGTACAGTCTCGAGACTCTTCCCTGCTACGATGGTGTTCCAGGTCGGCAGGTCCTTGACGCCGATGACCTCGAGCTCCCACCAGTTGCCGCTCACCTGTTCGATGATGTGGCTGTGCGCTGGAAGCGGGGCGTTGGCCGTGGACGGGCCGAAGAGCCGGGACAGGTCGATGGTCGAGGGGTGGTTGATGCAGTGACCGACGACCGGACAGTGCAGCGTGGATTCGTTGGGCCTGAATCCGAGCGGTGTCATCACGTAGAGCTCGGGGATGTTGCCGGGCCGTGGGTCCACGGTGCCGTCGGAGCCCGATTCGCACAGGCTGGTCGAGCCGACAGGAAGGCCGTCCTCCACCGGGGTGCGGCAGAAAAACGGCTTGTGGTAGAAAAATTGGACCGTACGGCCGTCGAACCAGCCGGGGGTGAAGCCGAAGTCGGCACCGTCGACGGCATTGTGGGATGCTGGTTCAAGCGTGGCGCCCAGGGAGGGCTGAGTCGGCGTGCTCGAGTCGGAACACGCGCCCAGAAGCGTAGCGGAAAGCAACGCGCTCCCGAGAAGGAGATCGATGCGCATTGGAGTACCTGCAGAGGAAAGGGACGGGGTTGGTCAGGCGCTGTGCGACGGCGCTTGGCCTCGGGAGCAGCTTGGAGGGAAGGGGACCAAACGTCGGAGGGCGGCGAAGTGAAGCGCCCGAGGTGCTGGGGACCATCAACCTACCACCACTAAGTCATGCCGCGCAGCTGCGAGCATCTGCCAGAGCGCAGAAACCGAAGATTACGCTGAAGAATCTTGCCTTTCCCGCTGCCTGGCTGTGATTGACGTCACAGTGTGCACCGCCAGAGTGAACACTTGATGCGCGTACCGTACTGGAATCGATCAATCGAGAGCAGAGCGATTCAAATCGTAGGCCGCTTCGGCTCGAGCCCAGGAGGGCAACTTCGCCTATTTGCGAGAACGCCCGCCGCGAGAAGATCGCCGCTGCAGTGGTTCTAAAGCGGTGATGGACTGGTGGCCAGATTCAGGAGGGCAGAATCAATCCCTTCCGCAGTTAGAATCCCAGACAAAAGCCTTTGAGCTTGCGACCGCAGACGGGCAACTAATGTCACCACGCTTGTATCTGGTAAGATTCCAAGCTCTTTCCGGACCCGTCCCTCATAGAGTTTCGCCTCTTGAAGAGCGCTAGCCACATTACCCGACGCAGCTAACTCGCCAATCAGACCGGCTGCTGCCCGAGAATCCAGCGGCTGTTGCTCAGCGAGCCTGGACCACAAGTTGGCAGCTGACTGGTGGTCACCGCGTTCTGCAGCGCGGCTGGCAAGCGTTTCCAGAATACTTGCGGCTCGCCGGGCCAAATGTTGGCGTTCCAATTCTACCCAGCGCTCGAACTCCGCCCCTGCACCGAGATAGAATCCATCTAAGAAAGGGCCCTCATACAGCTCGAGAGCCTCCTCGAGTTTTCCCTCCGCCCGAGCGGCGACGAAATCTGCGTAATCAGACGTCACTTGATTGTGATTGACCCGAATCGTGGCGCACCCGATCGAAAACAGATCTGAATCGAGGTCACGCCTGAGGATGTGAATGAGCTGCGCCAGAGCATGGTGAGCGTGCCGGTGATCACGTTCCGGCCAAAGTAGACCGATCAGCTTCTCCCGGCTGTAGCCACGTTCTCCGGCCACGGCAAGCAATGACAGCAGCGCCAGGCGGCGAGGCTGCAGGTCCGCGCCCGAGAGAGGATCTCCCTCGCGCTCGATCCAGAGTCCTCCGAAGACCCGGATCCTCGTCATTGTTCGTCCAAGTGATGCAGGTGTGATTAGGGTGTGAGAGCGTTGCCGTAGTATACGAGGTGCCCAATTCCGGTCAATCCATACGGCTCCAGCTGACTGGAATGCATGGAGCTTTTTGGGGACGATGCCACGGGAAAACCCAGTGATAAAGAACGGGGATGGTCGAGTGAGGTTTTCTAACCTCCTAAGAGTTCACCAAGACCTTGGAAACGAGTGAAGAAGGGAGGCCAGATGCCTGTCGTAACCGAAAAGCCACCCGCAGCCACACCCATCCGGCCATTCGCGAATTTAGAGTTCCCCGAATCGGAGCTGGAGGAGGTGCGCGCGCGCATCAAGGCCACCCGCTGGCCCGAAAAAGAGACTGTGGCAGACTCGTCGCAGGGGGTACAGCTCGAGACGATTCAGGCGCTCGCGCGCTATTGGTTGAAAGACTACGACTGGCGCAAGGTTGAGGCGAAGCTGAACGCCCTGCCGAACTTCATCACCGAAATCGACGGGCTTGACATCCACTTCATCCATGTTCGCTCGAAGCATGAGAACGCGCTTCCGGTGATCGTCACGCATGGCTGGCCCGGCTCGATCATCGAGCAACTGAAGATCATCGACCCGCTCGTCAATCCCACGGCGCATGGCGGAAGCACAACGGATGCTTTCGATGTGGTGGTTCCGTCGATGCCGGGCTACGGGTTCTCCGGCAAGCCGACCGCGACCGGCTGGGACCCGGCCCGCATTGCAGGTGCCTGGGCAGTGCTGATGAAGCGCCTTGGGTACACGCGATATGTGGCACAAGGCGGAGATTGGGGCGCAATTATCGTGGATGTGATGGCTACGCAGAAACATCCGGAATTGATCGGCATTCATACCAACATGCCTGGAGTGATTCCACCCGAGGTCGACAAGGCTGCCCAGTCCGGCGCTCCGGCGCCATCAGGTCTTTCTGCCGATGAAAGGCGCGCGTACGAGACCGTGGTCTTCATGTACAAGAACTTTCAATACGGCTACTTCATGGGGTCGCGTCCGCAAACGCTGTACGGCATCGCGGATTCACCCGTAGGTGTGGCAGCCTGGATGCTCGACCACGATCCGCGTAGTTTGGAGCTCATCGCACGTGCTTTTGACGGGAAGCCAACAGGTCTTACACGAGACGATGTGCTCGACAATGCGACGCTGTTCTGGTTGACGAACACAACAATCTCTGCGGCTCGTCTCTACTGGGAGGCCATAGACAAGAGGACCAACTTCTTTGGCCCGAAGAACGTCTCCATCCCGGTTGCCGTGAGCGTCTTTCCCGACGAGATCTACTACACGCCGCGGAGCTGGGCCGAAAAGGCTTATCCCAAGCTCATCCATTACAGCCAGCTCGACAAAGGCGGGCACTTCCCGGCCTGGGAGCAGCCGCAGCTCCTCTCACAAGAGGTCCGCGACGGGTTCCGCGTACTGCGCTAGGTGACAGCGCCTGCAGGAAAAGAGCCCCACTGGTTCAGTGAACAGTGGGGCCGCTCGCGGTAAAACATCGCCGCATCCATGTGTTCTCAGCGCGCCAAGTGCGACCCCGATCACCCCTTCGTAGCCGGCTCCAGCCGGTAGATCTCTCGGTGCCCACTGTCGATCAGGTCATGGTAACCCTCCATGAGGCGCTCGAATTCTTTCGTGTCCGCCTCGCTCATCCCCTCGCCCTGCATCATCTTCTCGAACTCAGCCATGCCGGGGGTCTCGAACTCGGCGACCAGAGTCCAGTAGCGCTCACCGGTGAAGTCGGTCATCAGGCGCATGCTGCCCTGGCCAGCCTTGGCCATGATGCGGTTCATCGCCTGAAACTTCTCGAGCAGGGGGCGGACCTTGCCGGGCCGGCAGTGGAACACCTCGCGGATCAGCAACATTGTGACACTCCGGTGGATGGGGGTTGTGGCGCTCCTCGTTACAGCGTTTCAAGATATCAGCCATCTGGCCGGCCGTGATCTCGGGTTTGCGACAGCCAATCCCAGCACTCATCTTGAGTCTTATCTGCATCAGGTCACAAAGCGTGTCACGGAGGCGCTGTCCAATGGCCCCAGACGAACAGCCAGCCGATCCCTCATCGATCACTGAACTCCTCCTCCAGGTTCGTGGGGGCGACCCGGAGGCAATGAGCCACCTCTTTCCGCTGGTTTACGGGGAACTCCGCCGGCTCGCTCACTGGCAACTGCAGCAGGAGCGAACGGATCATACGCTCGACACTGGTGCCCTGGTGCACGAAACCTACCTCAAGATGGTGGATCAACCGCGGGTTCATTGGCGGGACCGGGCGCACTTCTTTCGGGTCGCTTCCTGGGCAATGCGTCGGATTCTGGTAGACTACGCTCGCCGTCATCGGGCCCTGCGCCGTGGTGGCGGAGTACCCCCACTCTCGTTGGAGGACGAGGTCGCAGTCGCCCAGCAAAGCGATCGGTTGGTCGCTCTTGATGAAGCGCTGGAGCGCCTCGCGATGGTAGATGAGCGGCTGAGCCAGGTAGTGGAGTGCCGCTACTTCGGCGGGCTGACGGAGGTAGAGACCGCGGAGGCGCTGGGAATCACGGTGCGGACGGTGCAGCGGGATTGGAGAAAGGCGCGGGACTGGTTGGCTCTGGAGCTTGGCAGCTGAGCTCAACCGCGACCCGCGCCTTTACCGTCAGCGTGCAATCGAAAGCTGTTCCCCGGAATTGCCTCGGGTTTGCACCAGCAGGATCCCGTCTCGGAACGTCATTCCGTATTTGTTCGCGGCTTTCCAGGCGCTGATGTATTCCAGGTGAACCACCTGATCAACCGGAATGGTACGTAGCACCTCAATGCCGCCAACAAGAGTATTGTCCACCGCGACCGCAGGCCTCCGGGCATTGAAGAGCATCAGGGACCCGTTGTCCCTGGAGCGGAGCAATTCAGGCCGGATATGACGGATCGCCTGGTAGGTGCTCCCTGCCTGGCTCCCGGCCAGCTCCGGGGCAGTGATCACATTGGGAGCCTGGCCTGCGGCGCTACCGGAAGCGAACGCAACCAGGATTGGGACTGGCCAGAGTGCTCCCGCGATTTTGGAGAAGGTGACCCGCATCATGACCTCCAGAAGAGGAAAGGCTCGAGTTTGAATCGCCTATCCAGTAACGCGCGAAATCGGCAGCAAACCCGACATCGTGCCAGGATGTCGATTTCGTGCACCCTCGTTCGACGTCTTGGTGAAGGGGAGCGTCGAATGACCCTCCCCCCACCCCAGCGATAGATAGATGGAGGCATTATGCGCGTCATGGTGATCGTGAAGGCGACGAAGGAGACCGAGGAGCAGAACACCCCGCTCGGATGGGAAGGCGCCGCCGAGGCGTTCGAGGCAATGGAGAAGTACAACGAGGAACTGGTGAAGGCCGGGATCGTGCTCGCCGGCGACGGGCTCAAGCCGAGCAAGTTCGGGAAGCGGATCCACTTCAACGGCACCAAGTGGTCGGTGACCGACGGCCCCTTCACCGAGACCAAGGAGCTGGTGGCGGGCTACTCGATCTGGCAGGTGCGGTCGATGGACGAGGCGGTCGAGTGGGCCAAGCGGTTCCCGAACCCGATGCCGGGGCCGAGCGACGTCGAGATCCGTCCCCTCTGGGAGCCGGAGGACTTCGACCCCGAGATCGTGGCACAGGTGAACACCCGGCGAGAGAAGATCGCCACGAGGGGGAAATGAAGCCAGTCACGCAGATTCTCTCCTTGCGCCGATGAAGCCTTCCTAGCCAGCGCAGCGGCCGTTCCAGACACAGCTTACTATCGTCGAGGGAGACTGAGGAGACGGACAATTATGCAGGTCTCTTGCTCCACGGCGGCACGATCTGGTTCATCCGCGCGTACGAGACCAGTTGGCCCAGGTGCTCGTGCAGGTCGTTCAGCGTGTAGGTCGTCGCGATGCGGGGCAGGGTAGGCTGCCCGTAATAGATGATCGATGTGTTCATCTTGTCGAGCGAAAGCTTGGCCAACGTGGTGCCCAGGCTCTGCATCGACTTGTCCATGACGGCGATGAGTTGATCGTCTGAGAGCCTGCTGAGCCGGGCCTCCTCGGCATCGAAGTCGGCGAGAGAACCCGCCGGCAGTTTGCCACCAAACATCGCCGTCTCGGTGTTCCCCTCGGCGGCGACGTGGGCGAATACGTCGTGGAAAGACCGGGTTCCCTCCATCGGCCGCCAGCCGAGCTTGCTGGCCGGAACAGCCTTGGCCAGCGCTATGAATTTTTTCCGGAGCCCGTCGATGTCTTCCTTCTGGACCTTGCGCCAAGCCTCGAACTCCGCCGAGCTGCTGACGGCCTGCGCGGCGAGCGGGGCGGTGGCGAAACTGGCCAGCCCTGCCATAACGGCCAGGGCTGGCAGCCAGAACCGACTTGGGGAGGCGGTCATACACTGCTCCTTGAGGGGGATTCGAGCCAGAGCGGCAACCGTGTGAGCCGCATGTTCGATTAGCCTTCGGTCAGCCACCCGCGGCTAGCGATAGCTAGAGCCGAACCGTACCCTTGCAATATCTCCATGACACCCGGCTCCCAACGACCCGCTGCTAACGTCCGACTCATCGAGACGGAGATCGGAAGCTCCTCTGCTGCACCAACGCCGCAGGGAAGTCTGGGACTGCCGGACGACCTGTTGCGACAGGCATCCCGCCGCCTGGGGATCATGTGCCTGATCATGGCCGGTCTCTGGGCCGCGAACCTACTGGTCCCGCACGTCCTTCAGCCAAGGCCTAAGGTGATGCCCGACATAGCCATCCTCCGACTTTTCGATCGGATGGCAGCGGTCAACATCGTCGTCTCGCTCGGACTCTTTTGGTATACCCGCCAGGGTGAGCGCGATCCCCGTCTTCTGCTGAACCTCGGCCTAGCCTACGAGCTGCTGATCGCGTTGTCCATCGGGGTGCTTGACTGGCACCTCACCCCTCCGGCCGGCACCCCGTGGATCGCCATAATCATTCTCATATTCGCCGCAATTGTCCCGAGTACGCCCCCGAAGACATTGGCAACGGCATCAATGGCCGCGTCCATGGATCCTGTTGCCGCACTGATTTGGAAGGGAACCGGACAAGAGGTGCCCGGGCTGGGGGACGTGCTCCTCTTCGCCTTCCCCAACTATCTCTGCGCCGCGGTCGCGCCCCTGATATCCCACGTCATCATTGGGCTGGGGCGCGAGGTGCGGAAGGCCCGGCAGATGGGGAGCTACGTGCTCGGAAACCTGATCGGCGCCGGGGGCATGGGCGAGGTGTGGCAGGCCACCCACCGTTTCTTGGCGCGGCCGGCGGCTATCAAACTGATCAGGCCCGAGGTACTCGGCGCCATGACCGAGCAGCAGTCGGACGTGTTGGTTCAACGCTTCCGGCGCGAGGCTCAGGCGGCGGCGATGCTCCGGTCACCGCACACCATTCATCTCTACGACTTCGGCGTCACCAGCGACGGCACCTTCTATTATGTGATGGAGCTGCTCAACGGGATGGACCTTCAGGCCCTGGTGACCAAGTATGGACCGCTCCCGCCGGGCCGGGCCATCTTTCTCCTTCGGCAGGCCTGCGAGTCGCTGGCTGAGGCGCACGCTCGGGGACTGGTGCATCGGGACATCAAGCCGGCGAACATCCAGGTCTGTCAAATGGGGGACTACTGTGACTGGGTGAAGGTGCTCGACTTCGGCCTAGTGAAGATCAAAGACGGTGAGGTCCTCGATCCCGGCCTCACCGCGGCGAACACGGTGGCAGGTACCCCTGCTTATCTCTCACCTGAGAGTGCGTTGGGGGAGCCGGTGGACCACCGCACTGATATCTACGCGCTCGGTTGTGTGGCGTACTGGATGCTGACCGGGCGATATGTTTTCGCCGGTGAGAACGCGGTGCAGATCATGGCTCGACACGCGTCGGCCGAGCCCGTTCCGCCTTCGAGGCACAGTGGGTTCGATGTTTCTCCGGGTCTCGACCAGCTGGTGCTCGAATGTCTCAGAAAGAAGCCGTCCGAGAGGCCGGCGAGCGCGCGGCGCTTGTGTGACCGGCTGGGTCAGTGTGCCGAGGAGAGAAGCTGGACTCGAGAGGATGCGCGAGAGTGGTGGGAAACCCAGTGACGAGAGCGAGCCGTTCAGCGGATTCATGCCTCGCTTCGTGAAGGGGCAAGGAGGCGCTGAACTTCGGCGCACAGGGCTAGTGGAGTGAACGGCTTTGGCAGAAATGGCCCCGGGACGGCGGTGCGGTGTTCGGTGTATCCGGACACAAAGAGGATGAGCGCTTTCGATTGGCTGCCAAGGTGTTCTGCGAGTTCAAGGCCGCCCAGCCGGGGCATGATAATATCGGTTACAATCAGGCTCACATCAGGTTCGGCCTCCAGTACCTCAAGTGCTTCTATACCATCTCGGGCTTCCAGCACCCGGTATCCCTCACCCGCCAAGGTACGGAGCATCAGGGCGCGTAGTTCGTCCTGGTCCTCGACTATGAGCACCGTTCTTCCGGTTGACAGATTCATGCTGTCTTAAGTTGAGAGAGGTACTACGTTACTCCTTGAGCGAGGAAGAGGTAAGGGGCCGACGCACCACGACCATGAACCTGCCGGGGCCGGAACCCTTCTCGACGGCGACCAGCTCGAAGCCTGCCTGACTCAGCTCGCGCACCACTGTCGCGGAGGTCACCCCATGCTGGTTGCCGTTCGCGCGCCCGTGGGGATCCGCACTCTCGGCGCTATCGGGTGCGAAATCGATGACAGCCAGGAGCCCTCCGGGCTTGAGCGACTGCCGCATGCTCGCATTCATCGAGCCCGGATCGGCCAAGTGGTGATAAACCCGGCGGAGCACCAGTGCGTCGCAACATTGCTCCGGCAGATTGGTGTGGGTGGCATGTGCTTCTAGGACCGTGACGTTCTTCAATCCGGCGGAGTCCGTCGCCTGGCGAATGTCGCGGAGCCGATCCGGGTCCAGCTCGGTGGCATAGACCTGCCCGGTTGGTCCGACCTCGCGGGCCAGTGCCATGGCGAGCTGTCCCCGGCCAGCTCCGATGTCGGCCAAAGTCCACCCGGGCTGGAGCTTTAGCGCGGTGACTAGGCGCGCGGCATCGGACGCGTACTCGTCCTGAGCGGTCGCGGTGCCGGGAGGCGCCGCCATGGCGGCCAGAACGGCCACCATCGGCAGCAGCCGGTTCCGCTGAATCATGATTTCACCCTTGTTACCTGGTCTTCCTGGTGTTGGCGTTTGGCACTACGAAAGTTGCGGATGCTTTGCTTCATCCTGTTGGCGGCGGTTCCGCTGCCGGGATAGATTAAGGCCTCCCTTTCACCAGCCGAGCTAATTGACGGACCTCCGCACGGAGCTGCAGAAGGCCCTGGCCTCAGTCTATACCCTCGAGCGCGAGCTGGGTCACGGCGGCATGGCCACGGTCTTCCTCGCCCAGGACCTGCGCCATGACCGCCCGGTCGCGTTCAAGGTGCTCCACCCTGACCTGGCTCACGCGCTCGGCCCCGAACGCTTCCAGCGGGAGATCAAGCTCGCCGCGCGCCTGCAGCACCCGCACATCCTTACAGTGCATGACTCGGGCGTGGCCGCCGGCCAGCTCTGGTTCACCATGCCGTTCGTCGAGGGCGAATCGCTCCGCGACCGGCTCCGGCGGGAGCGACAGCTGCCGGTGGAGGCGGCGCTTCGGATCACGACCGAAGCCGCGCGGGCCCTGGAGTACGCGCACCGGCACGGTGTGATCCACCGGGACATCAAGCCCGAGAACCTGCTGCTCACCAGCGACGGCTCGACCCTGGTGGCCGATTTCGGCATCGCGCGGGCTCTGGCCGGTGCCGACGATCGGCTCACCGAAACCGGGATGGCCGTAGGCACGCCAGCGTATATGAGCCCGGAGCAGGCGGCGGGCGATAAGACGCTCGACGCGCGGACCGACGTGTACTCGCTCGGCGCGGTGCTGTACGAGATGCTGGCCGGTGAGCCGCCGTTCACCGGCCCGACGGCGCAGGCGATCATCGCGAAGCGCTTCAGCGGCGAGGTCCCACGGGTGCGGCAGGCACGACCGAGCGTGCCAGAGCAGGTAGACGTGGCGGTGGCACGGGCTCTAACGCCGGTGCCGGCGGACCGCTTCGCGTCGGCGGAGGAGTTCGCGCGGGCGCTGGCTGCCTCGGTGCCGAGTGGGATCGCAGAGACAACCACCGCTCCCAGACGGGTAACAACACCACAGCCGACCGGCTCGGCCGGGCGACGGGTTCCACTGGCCGCGGTCACGCTTGCGCTCGGCTTCCTCGTTGGCCTCGGGGTGCTGTTCGCCTGGCGGCGGTCCCACGCTACGGGCGAAGGGGGCACCGGACCCAGGCGGCTGGCGGTACTCCCATTCGAGAACCTGGGCGACTCAGCAGAGGCCTACTTTGCCGACGGTATGACGGACGAGGTGCGGGGGAAGCTCTCACAGGTCTCCGGAATCGCCGTCATCGCGCGGGCCAGCTCGAACGAATACCGCAAGACGACCAAGGCGCCACAGCAAATCGCCCGTGAGCTTGGGGCCGACTACCTGCTCACGGCCACCGTGCGCTGGGAGAAGGCGCCTGGCGGCCCGAGCCGGGTGCGAGTGAGTCCCGAGCTCATCCGGGTCCAGCCCGGCGCCGCGCCGACCACCAGATGGCAGCAACCGTTCGATGCCTCACTCACCGATGTTTTCCAGGTACAGGCGGACATCGCGGCGAAGGTGGCCAGTGCGCTCAACCTGGCCCTGGGCGACAGTGTGCGCCACGAGCTCGCCGCCAAGCCCACCGAGAACCTGGCGGCGTATGATGCTTATCTCAAAGGCGAGGCTGCGTCACAAGGCATGTCGGCGGCCGATCCACCCAGTCTGCGGCGCGCCATCGGTTTCTACCGGCAGGCAGTCGCCCTGGACTCAGGGTTTGTTCCCGCCTGGGCTGAGGTCTCCCGCGCCTACTCGCTGGTGTATACCAACGGTACCCCTACGCCCGAGCTGGCCGCGCAAGCCCGTGACGCGGCGAACCGGGCGCAGGCGCTCGGCCCTGATCGGCCCGAAGGGCAGGTAGCGTTGGGTGACTACTACCGCTTTGTGACGGCGGATAATCGGCAGGCGCTCGCGGCATACCTGGCGGGGCTCAAACTGGCCCCCAGCAACGTCGACTTGCTCGTGGGTGCGGCCCTGGCCGAGCAGAGCCTCGGGAGCTGGGAGGCGTCGCTCCAGAACCTCACGCATGCGGGCAGGCTCGACCCGCGCTCGGCCAACACCGCGCGACGGACCGGGTTCGCGCTGCTCTGGCTCCGCCGCTACCCCGAGGCCCAGCCGGCGCTGGACCGGGCCCTCGCTCTCGCCCCCGCCAACGTCGGCATCATCGAGCAGAAGGCCATGGTGGCCCTTGCTCAGGGGCGCTTGACCGACGCCCAGGCCGTCGTGCGTTCGGGCCTCCGGACCGTCGACTCCACCGCCCTGGTCGCCTTCCTCGGAACCTACTGGGACCTGTACTGGGTGCTGGACGATGCCCAGCAACGGCAGCTCCTCACGCTTCCACCGAGTGCGTTCGACGACGACCTGGGGAACTGGGGCATCGTGCGCGCCCAGACCTACTGGCTGCGGAAGGATGTGGCCAAGGCAAGGGTTTATGCCGACTCGGCTCAGCGGGCTTTCTCCGAGCAGCTCCGGACCAACCCGGAGGATGGGCCACGGTATGTCATCCGGGGGTTGGCGCTCGCCTACTTAGGCCGCAAGGCAGAGGCGATCGCCGAGGGGGAGCGGGGCATTGCTCTACTGCCTGTCAGCCGCGACGCCTATACCGGCGCCTACAATCAGCACCAGCTCAGCCGGATTTACCTACTGGTAGGCGAGCCCGAGAAGGCGCTCGACCAGCTCGAGCCGCTGCTCAAGATCCCGTACTATCTCTCGCCCGGCTGGCTCAAGATCGATCCCACCTTCGCCCCGCTCAAGGGCAATCCGCGGTTCGAGCGACTGATCGCCGGCGGATAATCGACGCCGGGGTCAATGTCCGGAACGCGCAGAAGTCGCCTCGGATGACGGTGCAGTGGCCGCTGGGCGGGGCCCGGGCGGCAGATTCTGCTCCAGATATCGGGTCAGGAGCGAGAAGAGATGCAGCGTCGTCCCGTCGCCCTCGCAGATGCAGTGGCTCCGATTGGGATACTCCATCATGGTGAAGGGACGGTTGGCCGCAACCAGGGCGTTGATCAATCGTTCGGTCGCCTGAAAGTGCACGTTGTCGTCTCCCTGACCGTGCACCACCAGCAGATTGCCGCGGAGCCTGTCCGCATAGGTGATGGCTGAGGCCTCGCGGTACGCCGCGGGACTCTGCTGCGGCAGCCCCAGGTAGCGCTCCTGGTAAATCGTGTCATACATCCGCACGTCGGCTTCGGGCGCCACTGCCATTCCGGTCTGGTAGAGCTCGGGGTGCTGGAACATCAGATGCAAGGTCATCGAGCCGCCCCCGCTCCAGCCCCACACGCCAATCCGGGTCGAGTCCACCCAGGACCAGCTCCGCATGGTGCGTAGCGCAGCGGCCTGGTCGCCGACGTTGACTACTCCCACCTTCTGGTAGATGACCTTCCGAAACGCGCGCCCGCGGGGGGCCGGTGTACCCCGATTATCGACCGAGGCGACCACGTATCCCTTCTGAGTCAGCATCAGATCCCAGAGGTATCCCGCGCCCTTCCACATATCGAGGACGGTCTGCGCCGCTGGCTCGCCGTAGATCTCGAAGAAAATCGGGTACCGTCGGGTGGAGTCGAAGCCTGGCGGTTTCATCACCCAGGCATCCAGCTGCAGGCCGGGTCCTGCGGCCACCTTCATGAACTCCGCTCGTCCCCGACTCAGCCTCGCCAGGGCGTCACGCAGCCTCCGATTATCCACCAAGGTTCGGAGTACCTTGTGATCGGGAAGAGTGACCAGGTCGGTTACCGGCGGAGTTCCGAACGAGGAGTAGTTGTGTATTGCCCAGCGTCCATCGCTGGAGATGAAGTATCGGTGATAACCGGCCTGGTTAGGGGGAGTCAGCCGCTCCGGTCGGCCTTTTCCGTCGATACGGCTTCGGAAGAGATAGAGCTGGGTGGCGTTCTCCGGGGATGCAGTGTAGTAGATCCAACCGCGAGCCGAATCCTGTCCCACCACGAGTGGTTCACCGAAGGGACTGGCGGGATTGTGCAGGTCGAAGCGGCCCGGAGTAAGCAGGCGCTGCTGCTTGCCGTCCCGGGAGATGAGGTATAGGTGCCGGTAGCCGTCCCGTTCGCTGATCCAGGTGAAGTTCTTGCCTCCGTTCACCCAGCGTAGGTCATTCCCCACATCGACCCAGGCACTATCGCGCTCGGTGTGCACGGTACGCACCTGACCGGTCCTCGCGTCTCCCAGCATCACCACCAGCGTGTTCTGCAGCCGGTTGAGCTGCTGGACCACGACCTCAGATGAGTTCCCCGCCCAATCGAGTCGGGCGATGTAGTTGTTGCGGGGATCGCCGGGAACCGCAAGCCAGACGGTGTTGCCGCCCGATGCGCTTACCACCCCAACCCGGGCAGCCGAGTTGGTGGTTCCCGCTTTGGGGTACTGCACTGGAATGGTGAAGGAGTAGAGCGAGTCAGTGTTGTTGATCAGGAGGAAATCGCGGACGCCGGATGCGTCGAGCTGCCAATAGGCGATGCGAGCGCCATCAGGGCTCCAGCGGAACCCATCGCGCAGATTCAACTCCTCCTCATAGACCCAGTCGAAAGTCCCGTTGATGATCGTGCGAGAGCCGTCCCGGGTGAGCTGGGTGATCCGGCCATCTCCCAGATCTTCGACGTACAGATTGTTCTCCCGGACATAGGCGACCCGCTGTCCATCGGGGGAGAACTTGGCGAACATGAGGGTCGAAGGCTTGGCCTGGGAGCCACCTAGCTTCCGAAGCCGCCAGCTTGATAGATCCAGCGACCAGAAGTCGCCTCGGGTGTTCTGCCGCCAGACCTTCTCAGAATTGGTGAAAATCAGGAGTCGGCGTTGGTCCGGTGAGACCGTGTAGTCCTCCACCGCAAGTGGCAACGAGTCACCCGGCGGCACCAGCCGAGCAGTCGGTATCCAGACGGCACGCCTCCCGGTCGCCGCATCATAGCGAACCAGCGCCTGAGCCCCGGGCGTAGCGCTGTCCGTCTCCAGCCGTACGTACGCGGCCTCCTTCTCCAGCCAGCGAACCCGACCCAGCTGCTCCGGAGCGAAGTCCTTCGAGTTGAAAATCCGGTCGACCGTGAGAGTGTCCTGGGCGGCAACGGGGGAAGTGAATAGCAGTAAGGCAAAGACCGGGACCAAAGAACGAGAGACCGACATCAGATATCTCCGGAAGGTGTAGATGCTGCGACTGGCTCGGCTCAAGCTACGCAGAAGGCTGCTAAAGGTTACAAGTCTGGCAGAATGTGAGATATCCGGCTGGGCGTGGATGGTTGCTTACCGCCTCCGGGCCCGGGACTGGGCATGGGGCCCGGTGGCCGTGGCATCGGTCAGGGTCTCCCGGGGAGATATGCGCGTGGAGATAGCGCGAAGCAGGTGGTACCCGGCCAGCACGACGATGGTACCCAGCGCGATGCCCTCCAGCTTGAAGTGCACGTTGATCGGGTGCACCACTGGTCCGATGGCCAGGATGATTCCTGCCCCGATCGGGACCATGTTCACCGGATCCGCGAAGTTAACCCGCGCCTCGATCCAGATCTTGGCCCCGAGCAAACCGATCATCCCATACAGGATGACCGTGACGCCGCCCAACACGCCGCCCGGCGCTGCTGCGACCAGGGCGCCGAACTTGGGACACAGCCCGAACAGGACCGCGATGATCGCGGCAACATAGTATGCGGCAGTCGAATAGACTCGCGTCGCTGCCATGACCCCGATGTTTTCGGCGTAGGTGGTGGTCGGCGAGCCTCCCACCGAGCTCGCGACCATGGTGCCCACGCCGTCAGCGAAAAGGGCTCGGCCGATCATCGGGTCCAGATCTTGACCGGTCATCGCGCCGACCGCTTTCACGTGCCCGGTGTTCTCCGCGATCAGCGCGATGATCGCGGGCATCACAAACAGAATCGCCGATATCCTGAAGTCGGGCGCGTGCATCTCCGGTACACCGAACCAGTTGGCGTCCGTCACGCCGGCGAAGCTCACGCGGTAGTGGTTGAAGGGCAGGGCGATGCAGTACGGCCCGGCGGCCGGGCAGGGCTGGCCCGCGGCGTCCCGCAGGTTCGCACCCGGAAGCACAGAGTTGATCTGGCCGAACCGGTCCAGGACCCAGGATAAGACGGAGCCAAAGATCAGACCCGACAAGATGGAAATGCGGCCGATGAACCCGCGGAACGACACCATCGTCACGAAGATGAAGGCCATGGTGATCAGAGCAACCCAAGGGTCCTGCGGCCAGTAGACATCGGCGACCACGAAGGCCAGGCCGAAGCCGATGAGCATCACCACTGCACCGGTGACCGGCGGCGGGAAGACCCGGTGAATGATCTGAGGGCCGAGGAAGTGGACCGCCAGCCCGACTAGCGCCAGCACGAATCCGCCGACGAGGATCGCGCCGGTAACCATGGCGTCGCCGCCACCAGCGGCGCGGATGGCGAAGACGCCGCCCACGAAGGACGCGCTGGTACCCAGATAGCTGGGCACCTTGCCCTGCACGATCAGCAGGAAGAGGATCGTGGCGACCCCAGACATCATCACCGCGAGGTTGGGGTCCAGCCCCATGACCAGCGGAAAGACGAACGTGGCGCCGAACATCGCGATGACATGCTGGGCGCCTAGCCCCGCGGTGCGCGGCCAGCTTAGCCTTTCGTCGGGGGCGACCACCGCGCCAGGCGCCGGACTGCGTCCGTCTCCATGGAGCTTCCACGTCATCATCTGCGGGTCGCCTTGATCACCGAGACGGAAGACAGGAGCTCGAATTCAGGCTCATTTCGATGCTGGAAGGTGAACCCGTGCCACTGGGAAGTGTGAATCCGCACGGACTTTCCTCTCGGAGGATCTGGCACATCCATGAGGACTTTAATGTGCGCAGTCCTGGGCCGCCCTGCCAGGTTGTCGAGATCGGTCCCCAGCCTTGCTTCTGTTCCGCCAGTGCTACCGCTTCTCCAGCGGGCTATGCTTAGGTCGACGGCCGGCCTGTCCGTCCCAATGGAGGTCATTCACATGTCAGCCAACCGATCCGTTCACTTCACGGGCATCGAGTTCGAGAATCCCTTCCTGCTCTCCTCGGCGCCGCCGACCGAGTCGGAGAGCAACATTCTCCGCGCCTTCGAAGCTGGATGGGCCGGCGTGGTGACGAAGACCATCGGGCTCCACCCGGTCGTCAACGTGGTGGGTGCAAGGGCCAAGTTCATGCGCACCTCTCCTGAGGACTCTCAGGTCTCCATGAAAAAGCGTCCGGGTGGGGCGCTGCACTCATCGTGGAACTGGGAGCTCCTCTCGGACAAGACGCTGGACTGGTGGCTCCCCCGCATCCGACGCATCAAACAAGCGTTTCCCGACCGCGTCCTCATTGCCTCGATCATGGCAGGCTCCGGCAACGACAAGGAGCTGCAGAACTGGCAGCGGCTTGCCCGCGATTGCCAGGATGGGGGCGCAGATGGACTTGAACTCAACTTCTCCTGCCCCCACATGGACCGACGGGACATGGGAACCAGCATTGGCAAGGACCAGGGGCTTTGCTCAGTGGTCACTGAGGCCGTGAAAGAGGTGGCCACGGTGCCGGTCTGGTGCAAGCTGACTCCGGTCACGGCGGAGATCGAAATGGAGGCCGCGGCATGCTTCCGCGGGGGAGCCGACGCAATCGTATCGTCCAACACCTTCCCTGCGCTCCCGCTTATCGATCCGGAAACGTTGGAATTCGAAATCAATGTGGACGGCCTGGTGTCGAGCGGCGGTCTGGGCGGTCCGGCGATTCTGCCACTCTCGCTGGCGAAGATGGCGCAGATGACGAGAGCATTCCCCGACAAGAGCTTCTCGGGGATCGGTGGGATCTCCGATTTTCCCCAGGCGCTCTCCTACATCCTCCTGGGCTGTGGCACGGTGCAGGTCTGCACTGCAGCCATGCTCGATCAGGCGGTCGGCCCCAACGTGATCAAGCGGCTGCTGGGGGGGCTCGACGCGTTTCTCGAGCGCCATGCCGCCGACGGCTGGACCGGCATCGAGGATTTCCGCGGCATCCGGCGCGCGCGCGTCGTCGCGCAATCGGAGATTCGGCGGCCGGATGCGGCCGACTACCACTCTGGATACGAGATTCCGGAAGGCTACGCCGGCGCGGATGCTTAGGACGCCGAGGAGGCTGGCTGAGGATCGATCCCACCTTCGCCCCGCTCCGGAGCACCGGCGGCGGGGACCACTTGTTCTCCACGATCGACGCCTCGGGCCAGTAAGCCCGGACATAAAGCGAGAAGTCTTCCCCGCGCGGTGCCGGCAGCCAGTTAGCGCGTTGCACCGGGTCGGCCGGCTCGTCGGCTTGAACGTAGATCGTAAGCGATCCGTCAACGGCGGTCTTGAGGCCCTTGTTCTTCGTCCCGACCGAGTAGCGCTTGATCGCGTTCTCTTCGAAGAAGTGTTCCTTGTTATACATCGTCAGCGACCAGAACCCCTTGACTGGCGGCAGCGCAGCAGAACCCGCGAGTACTTCACCGGTAGGTCGATCCGGCGCGCGCCCGGCAGGATCTCGACTTTCGATCCCTTGAGGCACACCGCGAACTCGCCAAAGGGCCGGTCCGGGAAGAGTCGCTCGTTGATGTTGGCCAGCGTCTCGCCCCAGCCGTTCAGGAACTGCACCGTGTAGTAGCGGCCGGTGATCTTTGGCACCGTGACCAGCAGGTAGCTAGTCTCGTCCACTGCCACCCAGGCCTCGGAGTAAGCCACGTCGAGGTTGGGGTTGATTGGGCCAGTCCACCGCGCCCGGCTTCCGGTGCACCAGCTCGTTCCACTTGAATCCTTCCTTGAAATCCAGCTGCTGTTGCCGCGTGACGGTCAGCCGGCCGAGCAGATAGATGTAAGTATCGCTCACCGCCTGGTCGTTGAGCCGGGCGGGTTGAGTCTTCGGGGTCGATGTCTCGACAGGCATGGGTCACCTCGCAAAATCCTTGAGTGCCTCTGTGAATTCGTCGCCGCGCATAGAGCATGGCCACCTTGCGCCGGCGGGGCTGCGAGTGCAATTAGACCTTGGTCAAGGGCGGGTAGGCGCCGATTTCCCTAGGGGGAACAAGCATGCCGCAGCCATTCCATTACGCCTTCTTCGTTCGGGATCTTTCCTCAACCCGCCGGTTCTACGGCGACATCCTCGGCTGCCCCGAGGGACGCAGCACCGATACCTGGGTCGACTTCGATTTCTTCGGCAACCAGATCTCGGCCCACACCACCGGCCCGGTGATGCCGACCCAGAATACCGGGCAGGTCGAAGGCATTCAGGTGCCGATGCCGCACTTCGGGGCGCTGCTGGAGTGGAATGCGTTTTCGGCCCTGGCCGATCGCATGCGCGGGGCGGGGATTGCGTTTATTCTCGAGCCCCGAATCCGCTACGACGGACAGCCGGGAGAGCAGGCGACCATGTTCCTCCTCGACCCTAGCGGCAACGCGCTCGAGTTCAAGAGCTTCAGGCATCCGGAGCACGTCTTTACTGCATGAGAACGGCCTCGCTCGTCATCATCGGTGCGGGCGTGATCGGGGCGAGCGTGGCATATCATCTCGCGCGCCGCGGCTGGCGCGAGATCCTAATGCTCGATCGCTGTCACGGTCCCGGTCAGGGCAGCACCGGCAAGGCGACCGGTGGGTTCCGCGCCCAGTACGCCACCCCGATCAATGTGCGGCTGTCGCTGCTCTCACGCGAAAAACTCCGCTGCTTTACCGAGGAGACGGGGGGGAATGCAGGCTACCGTCCGGCGGGCTACCTCTGGCTCGCTTCCACGGCAAGCGAGCTCGAGGTACTCCGGGCAGCCCGGAGAATTCAGCACCAGGAGGGGCTGACCGAGGCGGTCGAGGTCGGGCCCGAGGAGATCGCACGGCTCAATCCCGCAGTGGCTCTCGATGAGGTAATCGGGGGAGCGTTCTGCCCCAGTGACGGCTTCATCCGTCCCCTGGGCGTCGTTGAAGGCTATCTCACTGCCGCAGAGAGGCTGGGAGTGGAACTGGAGTGGCAGTGCGAGGTCACCGGGTTGAGGCGCGGGCCGGGCAATCGCATTGCCGTAGTGGATACCTCGCGAGGTCCAATCTACTCGGAGGCGGTGGTGAACGCGGCCGGCCCGTGGGCTGCCCAGGTGGCGCAGTGGGCCGGTCTCGATCTGCCGGTCGCCCCGCTCCGGCGACAGGTGGCCGCGACGGCACCGACCGACCTCCTGCCCGACACAATGCCGATGACCATCTTCACGATCGACGGCTTTCATCTGCGGGTGCGGGAGGGTCGGATTCTGCTTCTCTGGCCCACGCCGGGAGTGCCGGGACGACCATTCGATACTGTCGTAGACAATGAGTGGATCGAGGCGGTGATCGCACAGGCCCACCGGCGGGTGCCGGTCGTGCGTCGCGCGGCCATAGACCGGGGCGCCTGCTGGGCGGGACTCTACGAGGTCTCGCCCGACAAGCACGCCATCCTCGGCGCTGCGCCCGGCTGCCCCAACCTGTTTCTGGTGAATGGCTGCTCGGGGCACGGGGTGATGCATGCGCCGGCCCTGGGCCAGCTCCTGGCAGAGGTAATAAGCGACGGCGCGGCCTCGACGGTGGACGTCAGTCCTCTCCGGCCGAGCCGGTTTCGGGAGGGGGATCTGAATCCGGTTTCGGAGATGTTGTAGGCGCCGACCAGGCGGGCACGAGCTCCCGGAGATAGTCACATGAAGGTCTTGAAAATCGTGGGCATCGGACTCGCCGTGCTGATCCTCGCCGGCCTCGGGTTTTACGCATGGGCTGCGACGGGTGCAAAGGGGAAGCTCTCCCGCACGTACGTCACCCATACTGTGGAATTCCCCATCCCGTTTCCTCTCAGCCCGGAGGAGGTCAGGCGTGAACGCCTCACGGCCGAGACGGCGGACCGGCTCGCCCGCGCCCGAGCACTCGAGCGCGGCAAGCATCTGATCCAGTCGCGGTATGCGTGCGGCGAATGCCACGGTCGTGACTTCAGCGGCGGAGTCATGGTCGACGATGCGGCCATCGGACGGCTGCTAGGACCGAACCTGACGGGCGGAGCGGGCGGTCGAACGGCCGGCTTTCGCCCTGCTGACTGGGACCGGATTGTGCGGCACGGGGTCAAGCCCGATGGCACCCCGGCGCTGATGCCGTCGGTAGACTTTCAGCAGATGAGCGACCAGGAACTGTCCGACATCGTCTTCTACATCCGGTCCCAACCATCGGTGGACCACCTGGTTCCGGCGCCAAAGCTCGGGCCGCTCGGGAAGATGCTCGTCGCCACCGGGAAGTTCACCCTCTCTGCCGACCTCATCGGATCACACGTTACGCCCCACCCACCGACCCCGCCGGAGGCTGCGCCCACGGTTGTCTTCGGCCGTCACCTCGCCAACACCTGCACGGGCTGTCACCGCAACGACCTTGGGGGTGGGCCCATCGTTGGCGGTGATCCCAGCTGGCCTCCGGCCGCCAACCTGACCCAAGACACGAGCGGAGTTCACGCTTGGACGTTCGCCCAGTTTGAGACGGCGATGCGGGAAGGGAAGCGGCCGGATGGAGGGATGCTTCGAGCCCCGATGTCGAGTGTCGTTCGGTACGCGAAGAACATGACCGGGGTGGAGATGGAGGCACTGTGGAATTATCTGCGGTCACTGCCCCCAGTGCCCAGCCGCAAGTAACTCTCAAATAGGCGGTCAACCAGTTGCCGTCTTCCAGACATGGCGGATACATCCACGGCGGCGTAGTGTATCAGGTGACTGCTGGGAGAGCCAATCAAGGAGAGCCCTATGTCGCGGCGCCGAAGAGTTGCACTGCTGGTGCTCGGTCTGGTTGCTGTTCTGGTGGTCGGCCTGCTCATCCGGGCTTCGCACCGCCCATTTCCCGAAGTGGTCCTGTCCACGGAGCTGCAACGACAGGGCCAGCAAATTTTTCGGGACGACACCTTCGGCGACGAACAGTTCTGGACCGATACCGCTCGCCTGCACGAGGTGGTTGATCGTGAGATCCAGCCACTTGAGGCGCTTAGCCTCGGAATCAAGGTCGATCTGGACCGGCTCAATCTGCTCAAGTTTGTGCTGCACAACCCGCTCGGCACCGGCGGAACGCGGGAGTTGCTCCGCCAGAACGCCGTGGTAGGTCTCCGAGCCACTTTCGACGACGAGGGCCGTATCAGCCGAATTGGCATCACTTGTGCCTTGTGCCATTCCACCGTCGATAACGCACTATTACCCGGCATCGGTCACCGCCTCGACGGTTGGCCGAATCTGAGCCTCGAGGTCGGAAAGATTCTCGCCAAGTTGCCAGTCTTCACCGCCCAGCAGAAGCAAGCTCTGCTCTCCTGGCCCCAAGGAACCTATGACCCGCGGTTCAACTTCGATGGCAAGAGCACGCCACTGGTCCTGCCACCGGCTTACGGCCTGGCCCAGGTTAAGAATGAGACCTATACCGCCGAAGGGCCGATCTCTTATTGGAACGCGTATGTCGCCATTACGCAGATGCACGGACGCGGCAACTTCTCCGACCGGCGGCTTGGCGTCAATATCGTCCAGGAGCCGGACCTGGTCACACCAAAGCTCAGAGCGCTACGGGAGTATCAGCACAGCATTCCTGCCCCCAAGCCCCGCCGCGGATCGTATGATCACGCTGCGGCCGAGCGCGGCAAGGTTGTTTTCAGCGCCTCATGCGCGGGTTGTCATATCAACGGCAACCTGACTGACAACAATGACGGGGTTCTTCATGCTCCCGGGGAAACCGGAATGGACCCCGCCTACGCCCTCCGTACAACCCAGAAACAATATCGCACCACCCCACTTCGGGGCCTGCAACACCACGCACCATATTTCCACGATGGCAGCGCCGAGACGCTGGCCGATGTAGTCGCGCACTACGATCGCGTGAGAAAGCTCGGCTTGAACCCTGAGCAGCACTCCGACCTGGTGGAGTACTTGAAATCGTTCTGAGGCGGAGGGGCAACTGAAAGCGCCGTATCCCAGGTCTCCCGGTACCGGCGCTTTCCTTATTTATCACCTGTGAGGTCACCGCGGTTCCTCGGACGTACGATGATGGTTGAGAGCATGGTGGCGATGAGGACCCGCTCGGGGACCCCGGTCGTGAAGACGTCGGCCTGGCAGATCGTCAAAGTCCGCCCTGGGCGCAGCACGCGGCCGCAGGCCACAAACCCCGCACCCTGCGCCGGTGCCAGCAGGTTGATCTTGAACTCCACGGCCAGGACATCCGTGTCCGGCGGAGCCAGGGTGTAGGCCGCGTAGCCGTTGGCCGAGTCGGCAACGCTCGCAATGGCGCCCGCGTGCATGAACCCATTCTGCTGACAGAATTGCGCGGCAAACGGAAACGCCAGATGCACCTCCCCCGGAGCAATGAAGACGATCTCGGCCCCGAGAGTGGCCATGTGGCCTTGGCGACTGAAGCTCTCGCGCACCCGCGCCTCGTAGGCGGGATCTTTGGGTATCACAGACCGCTGGTGCAGAGATTCAAGTTCTTGTTCTCCCGGTGGGACTACTCGCGCTGGGCGAGGCCTAGGTCCGCCAGCCACACGTCGCTCTGCCGGTCCCCGACCGTGAAGTAGAGTCTCCCATCCGCTCGGCCGGGTCAACCGCCAGGTAGTACACCCTGCGGCCATCATCCGACCAGTCCACGTAGACTGCCCGCGGAGCCCTGCCTTCGCCTCGGGCCACCAGAGTCCGGATCGAGTCACCGTCCGAGCGCACGACCAGCAGTGCTCCCGCGGACGAGAACGCGACCAGCCGCCCGTCGGGGCGGAGGGTGAGCGCGCTCAGCGCCTTGGCCACGCCGAAGTCGACCAGCAGTGCGTGCCGCCCGGCAAGCATGATGTTCCGCCACTTCGATCTCGCGAATGAACCGGTCGGTACCGAGACCAGCGGCCAGTTCGGGGCGCAGGACTTTGATGGCCACCTGGCGGTGGTGCTTCAGGTCCTCCGCCAGATACACCGCTCCCATCCCGCCGTGTCCCAGCTCGCGCTCGAGGTGATAGTGATCGCGCAGGGCTTCGGCGAGCCGAGTCGGAATGTCGGGCATGGGGCTCCGAATGGGGAAGCCCCCAATATCACTCTCCAGGCACGGTATCTGCCACGTACCCAGTATTCGTCCGATTCGAGGGGCTTTTTATGCGTTCGGCCAGAGATTTGGTGCCCGCTCTGGCACTTCTCACTGCAGGTGCTTGCAGCTCGGTCTCATCCAGCATCCGAACCAGCCTGCGGCCTGTGACTCACCGCACCCTATCCAACACTTCACAAGGAAAACTCGATCATGCATGGAATCATCAGACAGACCGGATTTCTGGTTGCCCTGGGGGCTTTGAGCGTCGGCTGCGGAAGCCGCAACCAGGTTGAAGAGCCGGCACCCCAGCTCGAAGCCGGCTCTTCCACGCCAACCATCCCGTACACCCCCGTCAGTGTGGAGAAGATTCCCGACGGGCTGCTCGACGACAGCCGGCGTGCAACCCTGGAGCAACGGATCTATTTCGGGTTCGACCAGTCGGATCTCAGTTCCGCCGCGCGCCAGGCACTCGGTGAGAAAGCGGAAGTGCTCCGTGCCGCCCCCAGCATCTCAGTTCGAATCGAGGGGCACGCGGACGAGCGGGGCTCTGATGAATACAATCTGGCGCTCAGCAATCGGCGCGCAGCAGCCGCCAAGAGGTTCCTGGTCAGTCTCGGCATCTCGGAAGAGCGGGTAGAAACTGTCGGCTACGGGGAGGAGCAGCCGCTGGATCAAGAGGAGTCCGAGGCGGCGTGGGCTCGCAACCGGCGTGACGAGTTCAGGATAACCTCCGGCCGGCTGGCCCAGCAGTAAAGAACGATTGAGCTAAGGCCCGATTCTAGAACCGCCCACGGTTTGACCACCGTGGGCGGTTTTCGTTATTGTGACTGCCTCTGTTTCACGTCGTGGCCCGGTTCGCCCCTTCATTCTTTTAGTGTTTCCTTTAATGCATCGCGAAGCCCGAACCAGACAAACTGGATCCAGTTTTGCGTCGGATCGTAGCGGCGCACAGTCCGGGCGGTACGCAAGTTCTCACCTTCCTTATCAGGATTGCGGGACTGCACCACGAAGGCATCGGCGATCAGCTCATTCACCCCCCGGCTCACCGATCCGACCACGCCGCCTCCATCGTCGGTGGGTTCGACCGACAGGTCCCGATAGCGCGGCGTAAGCGTCGTCGTGGCCTGTCCAGCCCTCGACGCCTGGTGGAAGGTGATGCCCTCGACCCAGCCGTCATCGAACTCGAACGACTCGTTCTCCGCCAAGAACCGGTTGAAGGCTTTAGCCGGCATGGCTCGGAGCCTTCCGGAGAGCTCGTAACGGAAGTCCGGTGCGTCGAGCGGTACCGTCGTCTGCACCGTCAGTAGTCCCGCGCCCATAAGCCGCGCACTCGCCCTTATCCTGAGAGGCCGTCCTCGGGATGGCAGGTGGAGATTTAGGATGGTCGCGCGCATGCTATCGAAGGTGACCAATCCGGGCCGTTCGCGTCTGGGCTCGCGCTCGCGATAGACGATCGTGCCGCGGCCGATGATGACGCTGTCCAGGTGGAATGCCCTGCTAGTACTGGTTGCCAGCTGCTGGGGGGTCCGATGTCGCGATGGGTGACCTCGGGGGATGCGCTTGTCGGTCAGCACGTCGAACCGGGCGCCCTCGAGGTGGAGTGCGCTGATCCCGATATCGCCCTCAGTCATAAAGGCGCGATAGGCAACGCCACGGGCCGCCAGGCTGTCCAGCTCGAATCGGATCTGGTCGCGACGGCCCCGCACCCGGCGCACCCACTCGTTCTCGGGAATAGAGGGCGCATGCCTGACTCCGGCTAAACGAAGGGTGGAGTCAGTGAGGCCCACCTCCAGGCCCGCAATGACAACCCTGCTCAGCGTGTCCGGCCGCATGACCAGTCCGCTCGCCCGCAGGCGGGCTCGGTCGGCCCATAGAGCTGGCCGCTTTCGGTCCCCCGTGGCGCGATCGAACCTGATGTCCTTCGCCTCAAACCGGGCGCGCTCGAGGCGAAGGGAGCTGGCACCTCGAGCACTCGGCTGCTCCAGGGTGAAGCCCAGCGCGGGCAACGAAACTTTGGCGAACCGAAACGAAGAGAGTCCAAAAGAGCCGGCGAGCTTCTCCAGTGTGACCGCGGGAGCCAAGTCCGAGGAGGGGCCGCGCTCCTTCTGTGGGCGAGAGGGAAGCGCGACGCGGGCAACCGCACGGGAGCATCCCAGCTCCCGGGCGACGAATGATTTGAACAACACTATCCGCAACAGGTCGAGCCCGACCACCCGGCAGCCGTATGCCCGCCATTCCAGATTGGGCAGCGGCTTGTCCCGCCGGCGGTTCCGGGCGGTGTCCGTCGTCATGGTGGCTGAATCGAGGGAGATCGAGCCGGTCAACGGCCGGATGGAAAGGTCGCTCAGCGTCAGATGGTAAGTGCCGTCGGTCCGACGGCCCAGCTCTTCGCCGGCCCATTCGGCAAGGTGGTCCTCCAGATCGCGAGCCCCGCGAACCACCAGGACGGCGAAGATCGCGACGAAGGCGACGACGGCGAGGAGCACCCCAAGTCTGTGGGGAAGCGGGGCCGGACCACGAGTCATCTCTTGTTTCCCTCCAACGGCCACAAGCAGGCCGCGCCGCTTGGGAACGACCGTTCCTGAACGGTGTCGAAGAAGACGTATCGGGGCAACCGGGCGGATGCGGTCCTGAGGTTAAGGAGCCCTCCACCGGCTATATATCACTCGATCACCGCAGATTCAGTCGAGCAACCAGGGAAGGCGATGGGATGGTGTCGACAACTCAGGAGCTCATTCGGGAGGTGGCGACGGAGGCGAGCCCGATCATCGATCGAATCGCGCGGCTTGGCCTTCTCGCCAATGGCGTAGTAGTGCTGATCGTTGGCGCGCTCGCCTTGCGATTCGTCCTCGGCTTCGGACAGGGCCTAGCCGGGCCCGAGGATGCACTGGCGGGCCTCCCGCGACAACCGTTCGGCCGGATTACTCTGGCGCTCCTGTCGCCAGGGCTGTGGGCCTACGCAGTCTGGAAGCTGGTTCAAGCGATCGTAGACCCGGAGCACAAGGGCACCAGCTTCGTGGGCATGATGGAGCGGGTGGGATTCGGATTTACCGCGCTGGCCTACATGATGCTGGGGATGGTGGGATTCCAGGTTCTGCTGCTGGATCAGGTCGGCAGTGCCACGGATCCTGAGGAGCTGGCCGCGAAAATCCTGGCACCGCACTTCGGCCGCTCCGTGGTCGGCCTGTTCGGCGGCATTATCGTGCTGGCGGGTGTCCTGCAAGTACGAATGGGAGTGACGGCCAGGTTCCGCCACACTCTTGCCCGGGAGCGGATGAGCCGGGCCGAAGAGATTGCGGTACTCGTCATGGGTTGCATGGGTTACCTGGCACTCGGCATTGTGTCGATCGTGATTGGTTACTTCCTGATCCGCGTGGCGCTGCTCTACGATCCCCACGCGGCGGGCGGCTGGCAGGAGGCACTCGTGCTGCTCGGCAGCCTCGACCCGGGGAGATGGGTGCTGGGAGCGGTGGCCTCGGGCGTGGTGAGCTACGGGCTGTTCTTTGTCATGTTGGTGCGGCATCGACGGACCTACTGATGATTGGTCGAGGCGGGTGCGTCAGCGCTGCTGCTCGACCGCCGCAGTCTCGGCCTGGTCTCGAGCCCCTTGCCGCTGATCGAGAAGATTGTAAGTGAGATAGTACTTGTAAATGTTGCCCACGTAGTCGACCGTCTCCCGGCCAATCTCCTTAGAGACCGCCACCTCCACATGCTGGAACCAGCGGTTCGGGTCCAAGCCCAAAGCTGCGGCCCGGCGCCGCAGCGTCGCAATCCGGGCCGGGCCCGCGTTGTAGGAGGCCATGGCGAAGAGCTCCTTATCCAGCGGCCGCATCGGTTCGTCTCCGTAATAGTGGTCGATGATGAACCGCAGGTACTTCGCCCCGGCGCGCACATTATTCTCGAGTCGGTCCACGCCGGTGATTCCGATGGGGGCACCGGCGGCAGTGGACGGCTTGATTTGCATCACGCCAACCGCGCCCGCGTGACTGCGGCGGCTCTGGTCCAGACCCGATTCCTGGTAGCCCTGCGCCAGGAGCAGCAGGGGATCGAGGTCGAACTCGGCCCCGTACTTCCGGAACGCCTTGATTACCTGGTCGAAGCGACGCCTGTCCTCCGGCCCCGTCGGGTTCCTGAGCCTGGCGTTGTCCCGGAAGTAACGGCGAGCCACAATGTTGCCGAACGTGGTCCCGACGCGATGGCCCCGCACGAACTGGTTGACCTCGGCCCGGAGGAGAGGCGTTCCCTTGCGCATGGCCCAGGCGAGGGTGCCGCCGGAGGCGAGCTCCAGATCGTTCCGGACCTGCAGACCCGGAAGGACCGAGCGGGAGGCGTTCGCAGTAGCACTGTCTACCACCGTGATCGGCACCACGCCGGTGTGCACCATCTCCAGGATGTCGCCATCCTCCAGATTCTCATCGGCAGGACGAATTATCACTGGCTTGATCCCCCTGGCCCGCCAACTCTCATTGAGCCGCCGGAGATTCTCGGCATAGCTGCTGGAGGCGCGGACGTAGACCTCGCGGCCCCCGAGATCCTCGAGCCGCCGCAGAGGGGGCGCCCCGAGTCCGGTAACCACGATCTCCCGCACGCCCCGGAAGATCGGTTCGGAGAAGTCCACTCGGAGTTGACGCTCCGGGGTGATCTGGATGGTGCCGACTGCCAGGTCGCCGCGTCCAGCGACCAGCCGGGATATGAGCTGGTCCCGAGGCACCGGGATCATGATGCATTCGATCGGGAGCGCTCCGGTCTTGAGGTTCCGGTTGAGCGTCCGCTCGAATTCCTCGACGGCCTCGTACGAGGCCCCGCGGAGGCGGCCCCGATCCTCGAAGTACAGCGTCCTGCTGGACGGGACGAGGACGCGAATGGCTCGCCTCCGGACCATGCTGTCGAGGTCGAAGGTCCAGCGTTGCGAGACCAGCCGGCTCAACTCAGTTATAGTCGGATTGGATAGACTGTCGTCGGTATCAGTCGGCTGTGCTTGCTGTGGCCGAGCTTCGGCTGCCCCGACTGGCGACGGAGGGCGGTCCGCACGGCACCCGAACGCGACCGCGACTGACAACATCCAGTGGGTCCTCTTGAGGCTCATCCTCAACCCGGCGCTGGTCGTCTTGTGGAACGGGGAGCGCCACTCGAAGAAAGCTGGCCTAGCCTTTGACGGGAAGCCCGATTGGCAATAGTGTCGGGTACCGCCCGGAAATTTCGATCTCTTAAATAGGCACCCCTCCACAGGAGCGGCCCAATGGGGCCACTAACCCGGATCATTCACGGCTTGGTTCCAGCCACGCTCGCGCTTCTCGCGGCGTGTGACCATGATACGCCAACCGCAGCCACACCCGATCCCTCGCTGGCAGTCTCGGACAACGCTGCGCTCGCCGCCGAGGTCCGCCGCCTCACTGCTGGACGAGGAATCACACCCCTCGAGCGACCGCCCCACGTTCGGCCGGCGCTGGTGCAGCTCGGCCAGGCGCTGGCATTCGACAAGATCCTGAGCGGAAATCGCGACATTGCCTGCATGACCTGTCACATGCCCCGATTCGCCACCGGCGACGGCCGGAGCCTTTCGATCGGCCAAGGGGCGGCGGGCCTCGGCACGGACCGGGTGCATCCGGAGAGCGCGTTCATTCCCCGAAATGCGCCGCCCCTCTTCAACCTGTTTGCCCTCCAGCCGCTGTTCTGGGACGGACGGGTCTCGCGGGATGCCGCTGGCGTATTCCACACACCGGCGGCCGACAGGCTGCCGGCGACGATGACCCAGGTGTTCGAGTTCGGGACCCTTTCCGCACTGCCGCTGTTCCCGGTTCTGTCGCGCTCAGAGATGCGGGCGAATCGGGGCAACGAACTTGCCGAGCTGTCGGATAATCAGGAACCGCTGATATGGGCAGCGCTGATGGACCGGCTCGGCCGTATCACTAAGTACCGCCGCATGTTCGAGGCGGCATATCCGGGTCAGCGCTTCGGGCAGATGACCTTCGCGCACGCCAGCAATGCCATCGCGGGATTCTTCGTGGAGAAGATGGCCTTCACCAACTCCCCGTGGGACCGCTTCCTCGCCGGGGACGATGACGCCATGACGGCCGTGCAGCTCGCCGGGGCCAAGAACTTCATGAGCGCCCGGTGCTCCATCTGCCACAACGGTCCCGCCTTCACCGACAACCTGTTCCACAACGTCGCCGTCGCCCAGCTCGGGCCGGGCCAGGGTGACGGAACTGGGGGGCGTGATGACTTCGGCCGGATGCGGGTCACCGGGAATCCGGCGGAGCAGTACGCCTTTCGCACGCCAGCCCTCCGCAATGTGGAGCTGACCGCTCCCTACGGCCACGACGGTGCCATCATCAGTTTGCGGGACTTCGTCGACCATTACAGCGAGTCCGATCTCAAGCTGCGGAGCTTCGCCATCAATCAGCTCGAGCCCTTGCTGCAGGGCAGCGTCCTGCCCACCGCGGAGGCCATCCTGGCGACCCGCGATCCGCTGCTGACCGGAGTGTTCTTCCCACCTCAGGTTGTGGACGAGGTCACCGAGTTCATGAAAGCGCTCACCGATCCTCGCGCGCGCAACCTGCGACGACTCACTCCTCAGAGCGTGCCTAGCGGCTTGCCGGTTGACGACAGTCGGGGGAGCC
>CBFGTM010000040.1:0-32608 GCA_965652025.1 uncultured Gemmatimonadales bacterium | reverse complement strand
TTTTCAGAGGGGAAATTCGGGTTTTGCCTATTGCAACTGGGCGCGGAGTGCTTACTGTTGGACACGGTAGTTCTGCTGGTTCCCGAGGCACAACACGGTTCTCACCCATTCTGGGAGACTCGCGATGGCCACCTCTAGGAGAAAAACTGCCGGTAGCAAGAAGTCAGTCAAGAAGTCGGTCCGGCGGAAGTCAGCAGCCAGGAGAGTCAAGAGGGTCGTAAAGAGGAAAGTGCGCAGGGCCGTACGCAGGAAGCGCGCCCCGAATCCCGCGTTCATGAGACCCTTGCAGCCCAGCTCTCAGCTCGCGGCCGTCATTGGGAACAGCCCCATGCCCCGCACCCAGGTCATCAGTAAGCTCTGGGCCTACATCAAGCGCAACGGATTGCAGGACGCGAGGAATCGGCGGGCCATCAACGCCGACGAGAAACTCCGTCCGCTCTTCGGTGGCAGGAGTCAGGTCACCATGTTCGACCTCGCCAAGATCGCCAACCGGAACCTCAGCTAGGCGGTGATCGCGGCACAACCCGAGGGCGCTCCCGCTGGAGCGCCCTTTTTTTCGCCGCGTAGATAATCCCCTCTCGTTCCTCTATTTTCCCCGCCCATGGCCGGCGAATACATCTTCACCGTGCGCGACCTCCGAAAGGTCGTGCCTCCATCGCGAGAGATCCTCAAGGGCATCTATCTCGCCTTCTACCCTGGTGCCAAGATCGGGGTCCTGGGCTCCAACGGCGCCGGAAAGTCGACGCTGCTTCGGATCATGGCCGGGATCGACAAGGACTTCCTGGGGGAAGCGCGGCCCCTCCCCGGCATCAAGATCGGATACCTGCCGCAAGAACCGCAGCTCGACCCGGCAAAGGACGTTCGGGGCAATGTGATGGAAGGTGTAAGAGAGCAGCAGGCGCTTCTCGACCAGTTCAACCAGATCAGCGCCCAGTTTGCCGAGCCGATGGATGACGAGCAGATGACCCGTCTGCTCGAGAAGCAGGGAAACCTCCAGGAACGCATCGACGCACTCGGGCTCTGGGAGCTGGATCACAAGATCGACCTGGCCATGGATGCGCTCCGGCTGCCGCCTGGCGAGGCGGACGTCACCAAGATCTCCGGCGGTGAGAAGCGGCGGGTGGCGCTCTGCCGTCTGCTGCTGGAACAGCCCGACATGCTGCTCCTGGACGAGCCGACCAACCATCTCGACGCCGAGAGTGTGTGGTGGCTGGAGCGCTTTCTGGCGGAATTCAAGGGCACCGTCGTCGCGGTCACCCACGACCGCTATTTCCTGGACAACGTGGCAGGCTGGATCCTGGAGCTGTACCAGGGAGCAGGGATTCCCTGGGAGGGAAACTACTCCTCCTGGCTGGCCCAGAAGGAGCAACGTCTGGCCCAGGAGGAGAAGCAGGCCTCCGCCCGGCAGAAGACTCTCCAACGCGAGCTGGACTGGATTCGCATGTCACCCCGTGCTCGCCAGGCCAAGAGCAAGGCGCGCATCACCGCGTACGAGGAACTGCGGGAGGCCAGCGAACGCCAACAGGAGGGCAGCGCCGAGATCCTGATCCCGGTTCCCCCCCGCCTGGGTGACGAAGTGGTGGCTGCTCAGGGGCTCACCAAGGGCTACGGCGACCGGCTGCTGATCGATGATCTCAGCTTCTCGCTCCCCCGTGGTGGCATCGTCGGTGTGATCGGCCCCAACGGCACCGGGAAAACGACGCTGTTCCGTATGATCACGGGTCAGGAGGAGCCCGATGGCGGCACGCTGAAAGTCGGATCCACGGTCGAGATTGCATACGTGGATCAGAGCCGGGAAGCGTTGGACCCCGATAAAACCGTGTACCAGGAAATCTCCGGCGGCCAAGACCAGCTCCAGTTCGGGAAGCGCCAGGTAAACGCCCGCGCCTACTGTGCCGGATTCAACTTCCGCGGAGCCGATCAGCAAAAGAAGGTAGGCGTGCTCTCTGGTGGGGAGCGGAACCGGCTGCATCTGGCCAAACTGCTCAAGAGTGGTGGCAACCTGCTGCTCCTCGACGAGCCCACCAACGATCTCGACGTCGACACCCTGCGCGCCCTGGAAGAGGCCCTTCTCGCCTTTGCCGGCTGTGCCGTCGTCATCAGCCACGATCGCTGGTTTCTGGACCGTATCGCCACCCACATCCTGGCCTTCGAGGGCAACAGCGAGGTGATGTGGTACGAGGGGAACTACCAGGACTACGCCGCCGACTACCACAAGCGAAAAGGCGCCTCAGTGGACCAACCCCACCGAATCCGGTACAAGAAGCTGGTGCACTGATATGCTGACCCAACAAACCCGCATTCCGTACCTGCCGGCCCGGATCGAAGGCCTGGCCTCCATCGCGATGAACCTCTGGTGGAGCTGGAGCCGCGAGGCGCGGGCGCTCTTTCACTCCATCGACGAATCGCTCTGGCACCGCACCCGCCACAACCCACTCGAGCTGCTCTGCCGGGTCGATCCGGCCCGGATCGCCGCGTGTGCCAGTGACAGCGACTTTCTCCATCGCTACGACGATGTCATGCAGCGCTTCGAGCACGAGGCCGATCACGGCGACACCTGGTTTGCCCGCAACTATCCCGACCTCAGCGGTGGCCCAGTCGCCTACTTCTGCGCCGAGTTCGGCCTCCACAACTCGGTGCCGATCTACTCGGGCGGCCTCGGCGTCCTGGCCGGGGACCACTGCAAGTCAGCCAGCGATCTCGGCGTGCCGATGGTGGGCGTGGGACTCTTCTATCGCAAGGGGTACTTCGATCAGCGGCTCAGTCTGGAGGGGTGGCAAGAGGACAGCGACGAGGAGTATGACGTCAGTAGTACGCCCCTGGTGCCGGTCAGTGGACCCAATCGGCAGCCCTGGCTCACCACCGTAGATACTTCCGGTCGCCCGGTCCACGTTCGCGCCTGGCAGATGATGGTGGGCAGAGTCCCCATTTACCTGCTGGATACCAATCTGGAAGCAAACCATCCGGACGATCGCGGGCTCATGAACAAGCTCTACGCCGGAGGTCCCGAGCTACGGCTGCGCCAGGAGTGGATTCTGGGAGTCGGCGGGGTAAGGGTTCTGCGAGCCATGAACATCGACCCCGGGGTCTGGCACGCGAACGAGGGTCATGCCGCCTTCATGCTGGTCGAGCGCTTGCGCGAGCAGATTGCCAGCGGAGTGGCCTTCGAGGATGCGGTTCATGAGGTGCGGGCCCGGAGCGTGTTCACCACCCACACACCGGTCCCGGCAGGACACGACGCTTTCCCCGCCGACCAGCTCGAGGCGTGCACCGGGCCGGTGTGGGACGAGATGGGAATCGACCGCCAGACTTTGCTCAACCTGGGCGCCCATCCCCAACTGCCCGGCCAGTTTCACATGACGGTGGTAGCCATGCGCCTCTCCGGCCGGGTGAACGGCGTCTCCCGCCGCCACGGTCAGGTCACCCGAAATCTCTGGCGCGACCTCTGGCCCAACCGGCCCTGGGAGGCGGTGCCGGTCACTCACGTGACGAACGGCGTCCATCTGGCCACTTGGATGGCGAGTCCCATCATGGCGCTGCTGGACGAGCACCTGGGGCCGGACTGGGGTGAGCGGCTGGAGGAGCCGGGATTCTGGGATCAGGTCCTCACGCTGGATCACTCCAAGCTTTGGGAAGCACATCAGCGCCAGAAGCGGGCGCTCTCGAACTTCATCCGGGAGGATGCCCGCCGGAGATTCGCGGGCCAACTCAAGGAAGCGTCCCAGGTTGTTGGTGCGGGAACCTTGCTCGATCCCATGGCCTTCACCATAGGCTTCGCCCGCCGCTTCGCGACCTATAAACGGGCCAATCTGATCTTCCGGGAGATCGATCGACTGCGACGTCTGCTGGTCGATCCCTGGCGCCCGGTACAGATCATCTTTGCGGGCAAGGCCCACCCCGCCGACAATCCGGGCAAGGAAGTGCTCCAGAGTGTCTACCAGTTCACTCGCGATCCTGAGTTCGAGGGCCGGGTCGCGTTTCTGGAAGACTACGACATGCACCTGGCCCACCTACTGGTCCAGGGGGTGGATCTCTGGCTCAATCTGCCCCGAGTCCCTCTCGAGGCGTCCGGCACCAGTGGCATGAAGGCGGGGCTCAATGGAGTGCCCCAGCTCGGCACGCTCGACGGATGGTGGCAGGAAGGCTACGATGGACTGAGCGGCTGGGCCATATCCCCGGCCGCTGAAGGCGGCGATGCCGATGCCGCCGACGCGGAGGATTTTTACCGGCTGCTCGAAGAACAAGTGGTCCCACTCTACTACAGCAGGAATGCCTCGGGGGTACCGCTTGGCTGGGTGGAGAAGATGCGGCATGCATTGCGACTCGCCGGCAGCCGGTTCACCGCCAGGCGGATGATGCTGGAATACGTACAGGAGTACTACGCTCCGGCGATCGGAGGGGAGGCGTCCGGCGACGATCCACCAACGGCGTGAGGCATAGCGGGATGGCCACGGTCCACCCGCCGGCTCGTGATCCGACCAGCTCCCCGACTCCGCTGCGGACGCCAGGAGGGAAGCCGGTCTCGATCGTGCACGTGACGGCGGAGTACTATCCCTACGCCCGGGTCGGCGGATTGGCCGAGGCGGTGAGCGGCCTGGCCGCGTTCCAGCGGGCGGGCGGGCTCAATGCGGCCGCGATTCTTCCCCTCTACCGCACCGTCCGGGATGTGGATCCCGACCTCGAGCCTGTGGGACAGCCGTTTATGGTGCCCATGGGAAGCCATAATGAGGAAGCGCGGGTCTTCCGGGTTGCGGGGCCCACCACGCGGCCCCAGGTGTTCTTCATCGAACACCTGGATTATTTCAACCGTCCCGGCATCTACGGCGAAAACGCGATCGACTATCCGGACAATGCTCGCCGCTTCGCGTTCTTCGCGTTGGCCGCCGTAACCGCACTGCCTCGCCTGGTGCCCGGCCCGGTGCTGCTGCACGCCCACGATTGGCACACCGCACTCGCCCTGGTTTTCCTCCGGACGACCATGGCGGACCGCTTCGGCCGCGACTTCACCGGAGTGCTCTCGGTCCACAACCCCGGATATCAGGGACACTTTCCTCCCGATGTCATGCCGCAAATCGGCCTGCCCTGGGAGCTCTATAACTGGCAGCAGCTCGAGTGGTACGGCAAAGTCAATTTCCTCAAGGGAGGGCTGGCCTTTGCCGACTACGTGACCACGGTGAGCCCGACGCAGGCCGAGGAACTTCGCACCCCAGGCGGCGGATTCGGATTGCATGACGCTTTTACCTGGCTGGCCGACCGGTTGGTGGGGGTGCTGAACGGCATCGATCAGCGCGCCTGGGACCCCGCCGCCGACCGCCAGATCACGGCGCAGTACTCGGCCGAGAACCTCGAGGGAAAGCGTCGCTGTAAGGCAGCCTTACAACGATCCTTCGGGCTCCCCCAGCGCCGGCGGGTGCCGCTGTTCGGAATGACCGGACGGATGGTGACTCAGAAGGGACTGGATCTCATCCTGCACGGCCGCGAGCTGCTCGCCATGGATGCTCAGTTCGTCTTCCTCGGAAGTGGGGAGCAGAAATACGAAAGCGCCCTGGTCGAGCTCGCAACATCGGCGCCGGACCGGATTGGCGTGCAGCTGGACTTCACCGACCGGCTGGAGCACCGGCTGATGGCCGGAGCGGATCTGTTCCTCATGCCCTCGCTCTACGAGCCCTGCGGCCTGACTCAGATGCGAGCCCAGCGCTACGGCTCTCCTCCCATCGTCCGCCACGTCGGGGGCCTGGCCGATACGGTGGAAGATGAGGTCACCGGTTTTGCGTTCGATCCCTACACTCCGGAGGCCTTTCAGGAAGCAGCTTTTCGGGCGCTGGACCGTTTCAATCATCCCTCCAAGTGGCAGAACCTCATGCGCCAGGGGATGGCCCGGGATTTTAGCTGGGAGCGCTCGGTGGCCACTTACCTCGACGTCTACCAACGGGCGGTGGCTCGGGCCGCGGCGGCCCGATGACGCCCCGGCCGGTGGACTTCGTTTTTACCCTGCACAGTCACCTCCCTCTGGTCCTGAACCACGGCCGCTGGCCCCATGGGAGCGATTGGCTTTGTGAAGCGGCTCTCGATACCTACCTCCCGCTGCTCGAGGTGCTTCGCGGGCTCGCCGCCGAAGCGGTGCCCGCGCCGGTTACCATCGGCTTCACTCCGGTCTTGGCCAATCAGCTCATCAATCCTGCATTCGCCGCGGAGATGGAGGCGTTCTTTTCGCAGCGGATCACGGCCTGTCGCGAGGCGCCTGCATCACTGGAGAAGACCGGCGACAGCCACCTCTTGCCTCTGGTGGATTACTGGCTGGAGCGCCTGACCCGCTTGCAGAGACTCTTCAACGGGATCGGACACGATCTGGTGAAAGCCTTCCGGGCGCTGGAATCGGAGGGACGGCTCGAGATCATCGGCTCGGCCGCCACCCATGGCTATCTCCCGCTGTTGGCCAGGGACGAGAGCATCCGCCTGCAGCTCGCGGTTGGAGTCTCCGAGCACCGCCGTATTTTCGGGCGTTCGCCCGCCGGGTGCTGGCTGCCCGAGTGCGCCTACCGTCCTCGAGGGCCCTGGGAGCCGTGGCCCACTGCGCCCCGCACCGGCGTGCGACGCGGGATCGAGGAGCATCTGGCCGACGCCGGTTTCCAGTTCTTCTTCGTCGACGCCCATCTGGCAGCGGCCGGTAAGCCGCTGGGTCTCTCGGGCGATCCGGCCGGCGATCCGATCACGCATGCTCCCGCCGCCCGGGTAACTCCCGGCGAATCGCATCGCTCGCCCTACCGCGCCTATCGGGTGGCCCGGAGTCCGGTTGCAGCGTATGTCCGCGATCCTCGCGCATCGATGCAGGTCTGGAGCCGCTTCGAGGGATATCCCGGGGATGAGTCGTATCTCGAGTTCCACAAGATCCGCTGGCCCGGCGGACTCAAATTCTGGCGGGTAAGCGGGCCCCGCGTGGACCTGGGCGATAAGCAGCCGTACCGCCCCGAAGTCGCCGCCGAGCGCGCCCGCGGTCACGCCGAACATTTCGCTCACCTGCTGGCCCGTATCGGAGCGGGACCAGCCCAGAGCCGGGAGGGGGTCATCGTCGCGCCCTTCGACACCGAGCTCTTCGGCCACTGGTGGTTCGAAGGACCCGATTTCCTGCGCAACACCTACCAGGCCCTGGGCCGCCAGAAAGATTCAGTCCATCCGGTCACCGGATCGCAGCATCTCCGGGAACATCCTCCCCGGGCCGCCATCCGGCTGCCGTGGGGCTCGTGGGGCGCTAACGGTGACAGCAGTATGTGGCTTAGCGAGTTCACCGCCTGGACCTGGGAACGGCTGTGGCCGATGGAGCAGGCGTTCTGGGACGCAGCACCCGACGCCATCGCGTCGCCGGCAGCCCGACCAGTCCTAGCTCAGGCAGCCCGGGAGCTGTTGCTGGCTCAATCGTCGGACTGGCAATTCATCATCTCGACTGGCGCGGCTGCCGACTACGCGGAGCGCCGGTTTCAGGAACACTGCGCCGACGCCGAAGGCCTCATCGCCGCACTCCGAGCCCGGAGTGACACCGAGCTCGAGGCTGCCCAGCGCCGAGCCGAGGAGCTGGAGCGCCGCGATCAGGTCTTCCCTAACATCATCCCGGCCATTGCCGCTGCCCTCGGTGGCTCGCGCTCACTCGTGGTAGGATGACGATGGACCCCGTCCGGTTCGTGTTTGGTCTGCACCTTCACCAACCGGTCGGCAACTTCGACCACGTATTCGAGCAGCATGTCCAGGACGTCTATCGTCCCATTCTCGAGCATCTGTCCCGCCAAGGTTTCCTCCCGGCGGTGCTGCATCTCTCGGGGCCGCTGTTGGAGTGGCTCGAGCAGCATGACTCTCGATATCTCGACCAGCTCGGTCGCCTAGTGAGCGATGGAAAGATCGAGCTCCTCCTGGCGGGCTTTTACGAGCCGGTGCTGGCCTCCCTGCCTCGGGCGGATCGGGTCGAGCAGATCCAGTGGATGCATGAGGCGATACGGGCGCGCTTTGGAGTGGATGCCCGGGGGCTCTGGCTCACCGAACGGGTGTGGGAGCCAGAGCTGGCCGCCGACCTCGCCTCCGCCGGGGTGCGATACGCCCTGGTTGATGACCGGCATTTCCTGGTCTGTGGCTTTGCCAGCGACCAGCTGCACGCTCCGTATTGGACCGAAAGCGATGGCAAGCGGGTCGCGCTGTTTCCCATCGACGAGCGCCTGCGCTACCTGATCCCCTTTCGCCCGCCGGAGGAAACCGCGGCGTACCTGCGCGAACTTCGCGGTGCGGGGCATCGACTGGCCGTGCTGGCCGATGATGGGGAGAAGTTCGGTGGCTGGCCGGGTACCAAGGAATGGGTATACCAGCGGGGATGGCTCAATCACTTCGTCGAAACAATCACCGGTTTAATCGACCAGGGAGAGGTCCGACTCAGCACCCTCGGTGAGGCGCTCGACCAGGTGCCGAGCGGCGGCATCGCTTACCTGCCGACCGCATCATACCGGGAAATGGAGGGATGGTCGCTGCCGCCGGACGCGGCTCTCCGTTTGATCCGGCTGGAGCGGGACCTGGGCGAGGAGCGGGTGGCCGGCCCGGATAGCGCCCTCATCCGCGGCTCCCACTGGCGCAACTTCCTGGTCAAGTACTCCGAGTCCAACCGGATGCACAAGAAGATGCAGGCGCTGTCGATCTTGAGCCGATCGCAGGGCGATCCGCCGGCTGTACGGCGAGCCATCGGCCGCGCCCAGTGCAACGACGCGTACTGGCACGGCGTCTTCGGCGGGCTCTACCTGCCGCACCTGCGCGAGGCAATCTGGCGCAATCTGGCGCAGGCAGAGCGGGAGCTGCGACGAAACGAACCCCTGGCGGCGGAGGTGTTAGATCTCGACGGTGATGGGCATGAGGAGATCTGGATCCACTCCGACCAGTTCTCCGCCTTGCTGAGCCCGTGGCGCGGTGCGGTGCTCGAGGAGCTCACGCTGTTTGGCAGCGAAGTCAATTACGCCAATGCCCTGACCCGGCGGCGGGAGGCATATCACGATACGGCATTGGAGCAGCGAGCCGAGGCTTCAGCAACCGATGGAGGTACACCCAGCATCCACGACATCGAAGAAGGAATCCAACTGGACCAGCGTCCTCCACTGGACGCGGACGACCGTGCCCTGTTCGTCGATCGGGTACTGCCCGGTGGTGTGGACCTGGACCAGTACGCGTCGGGGGACTATTCGCCGGCGCGGTCCTGGGCGGCCGCGCGGCACAGCTTCGAGATCAACCCGCTGCCGGACGGGCTCGAGATCGTTTGCCGTGCCGACGCGATCACCAAGCGACTGAAGTTCTGGCCCGAGGGAGGACTGATGGTGAGCTACGCCTGGGCCCCCACCGCTGGGGCTAAGGGAGATTGGTTTGCGGTGGAACTCTCTCTATCGGCCGCACTGGAGATCCGAACCGAGCCGCCCGCCGAGGTCTGGACCTTCCCCATCGAGACGGTGGCGAAGTCGGAGCGCGGCTTGGACCGAACCAGACAAGGTGATTCGATTACCCTGCGCTGGCCGGTGGAGGTTGGTTCAGCCGCTATCGAAGTGCATGCCCCGGTTCGGAGCGCACTGGCTCACGCGGAAGCGGGAAGATCGGCCGTTCCGGAGTGAAGCATTAACGCGGGAGCTCGAGTCCAGCGGCGCAATTGCTGCAGATCCCGTGAGTCGTATGAGCATTGTGTTGCCGCTCCAAGAAGTCCTCCACACTCAGCCACTCGTCATTTGCCCGTACCCGCCGGCACCAGGCGCACAGAACGATGAGTGATTCCAGGTATTGGATGCGCCGGAAGGCTCGGTAGGTGATCCCCACGACGATCGCGCCGACCAGGACGGTCAGCGCCGACTCCAGCAGTCCCTCGCCCACTCGCACCGGCGTCGGCGCCGCTCCGAACAGCAGCCGCGGCAGGTCGAGTAGCTCGTCCAGCCAGATGATCGCGATGATGAGTGCGAACCCGGCCGCTTCCAGCATCAGCGTGTAGCGGAACACTAGGCCACGAACCTTCACCGGCCGACTCCTTTCCAAACTTCAAAGCTAGCCGCCTCGAGGCCTGACGGATAAGCCTCCGCTCCGGCGATCCCAGGATCCGGAGCCGGATGGCACTGGTTGATTCTTCATCGAGTCATCCTCTGGATACAGGACAGGAGGCCGCGAGCGTGGAGCACAAAGTGGCTAGTGGCGCGTGTCTTGCCCCCTCGGGTTGCCTCCCCAACAGACCCGGGCACTATGCTCAGCCGCAGTGTACTTAAGCCTGTCCGATTGCAATACGCGCTCGCGCTTTGCGGCTCGCTGCTGCTGCCAGCTTGTGCATCCAAGTACTCGCAGGTGCCGGCCCGGCTCGACCTGGTTCCGTATGGCCGCGTAGCCCTGGTCACCTTCGTCGCAGATCAACCCAATGACGGGATGAGTTCCCTCGCCACTCAGCGCTTTGCCGAGGCCCTCCTATCCAGCCAGTCGGGTGTCGAGTTGCTCGAGCTGAGCACCGCTGACTCCGCACTTCGCACGCTGCCGGTTAACGCAGATGCTGCCACCATCGCTCAGGCGCTGGGTAAGCAGAAGGGAGTGCCGGCGGTGTTCGTCGGCGCGCTGAAGGTCTCCAACGTCAAGCCGAAAGGGCACCTCAGCACCTCCGGGTTCAACGTGCGCGCCGGGGTCTCAGCCGAACTGACCGTCCGTTTGCTGTCGACCAGTACGGGTGGCACGGTCTGGCGCTCGAGCGCTTTAGCCAATGGTACGGTGGGGAGAATCGACATATCCGACCGCCTCCCATCGATCGCGGTGCGCGACAAGGAAGAGGCGTACGGTGAGCTGGTTCAGATGCTGATTGCGGAAGTAACCCGGGATCTTCGGCCTACCTGGATCAAGAAATAGCGATCCGGAATCGGCTCCGACTGCCAAAGCCCCTCGACCCGCTCGAGGGGCTTCCGTTATCTAGGACCCGGCACGGCGGGCGGTTTCCTGATCCAAGCGCGCGCGGAGAGCCGCGAGAACAGGGTCGGCAGCCGTGTACTCCTGCCCGTATTCCAGATTGAAGGCATAGTCGAAATCGGCCGGGTTGAGTCCCTGGGTGTGCTGGAGGATAGTTTCCAGCTTGTCCAGGCCTTTAGCGAGTCTTGCCTCACGGGACTGAGCCGACTCATACTCGTCCCACAGCTGGAGAACCTCGGTCTGGAGCTGGTGGGGCAGCGCCTCGATCAGGTGAAGCAGATCACGTCGCTCATGCTCGCTCTTGTTGAGGCCGGGATTCTGATTGGGCGCGGGAACATCGCCGCCGATCGCTTCTCCGAGATCATGAACCAGACACATCTTGAGCAGCCGAGCCAGATCGACATCTGCTGCATCGCTGTAGAGCAGCATGGCCATGAGGCAGAGCCGCCAGGTGTGCTCGGCGACACTCTCGGCTTGACCGACCGAGGTCCACCCGCTGCGGGTAACGGTCTTCAGCCGTTCGGCGGATCGCAGGAACGTCAGCACGCCGTCCAGTTCGTCAGGGGTCATGACCTGCTCCATCAGCCATCGGAGTCATGATGCGTTTCCCCTCAGTGGAAACCTTGGTGGTCCGAACTCGCGACGTCCTTCGCCGCTTCCCCTGGCCCATGCTGGCCGGGGTCGTTGCCGCCGCCATCTCCATCGCTGCAACGGTCAGTGGCGGGCATGAGGAGTGGGCCCGGGCCGCTATGGTGGCTGCTCTGGCCATTCCACTCACCATCGCACTGACCCTCTTCGCCGAGGAGCGGGGCTGGGACGGCAGGCGGGCCCATCTATTGAATCTCGCCGGCGTCGCCATCCTGACACTTTTTGGGCCGTCTGGCCCGGTCCGGATCGCAAGTATGAATCAATCCGGTATTTCCAGCTGAGCGCGAGCCTGCACCTGCTGGTGGCTACCCTGCCGTTAGTGGGAGGCCCCGAGACCCACGCCTTCTGGCAATACAATCGCCGGCTGTTCGAGAACATCCTCCGATCCCTCGTGTTCTCGATGGTACTCTTTTTGGGACTGGCGATAGCACTCGGCGCGCTCGATCAACTCTTCGGAGTCGATATTCGGAGCGAGGTGTACGGACGGCTGTACCTCGTCATCATCTTCGTGGTGAATACTGCAATCTTCCTCTCCGATGTTCCCCAGCGGCTGGGAGAGCTGTCGCAGGACCGTAGCTATCCTCGCGTGCTGAAGGTATTCGCGCAATACATCCTGACTCCCATCGTCTTCATCTATCACGTTCTCCTGCTGGCCTACCTGGTCAAAATCGTCATTGGGGGCGAATGGCCTTCAGGGTGGATCGGATGGCTGGTGACCAGCGTGGCGGTAACCGGCCTGCTCGGTTTCCTGCTGGTGCATCCACTTCGAGAGGATCCCGAGGAGGGATGGATTCGGACCTACACCCGATGGTTCTTCATCGGACTGATTCCGGCTGCGATCGTGCTGCTGGTGGCATTCTGGAAGCGGGTGCTTCCCTACGGGCTGACCGAGCTGAGGCTCCTGGGTGTGCTCCTGGGATTCTGGCTGCTCGCCGTTTCCATCAGCTACACCCTGCGCCCCAGGTCGGGGATCCGGCGGATCCCGGTTACCCTGGCGGCTCTCCTGCTCATCACCTGGTACGGTCCCCTGAGCGTGACCAGCCTTTCGGTGGCAAGCCAGGGACGAAGGCTGAAGCACCTGGTTGCGAGTGCCGACAAGAACTCGGAAACAGCTCGCGAAGCCAGCTCGGCGCTCCGCTTTCTGCTGGAGCATGGAGCCAGCTCGCAGATCACCGCCGCCATTCCGGCAAGTTTGCCGCCGGTTCGGTGGGACTCAGTGGCCGACCATCGGTCCCAGCGAGATTCGGTCGCCCGCCTCATTCTGGCGAAGGCGAAGCTCGAGTATGTACCAGAGTACGCGGCCGGCCGGGAGGGCTACGTGTACTTCAGCGCCGACCGCCGCGGGCCAGTTCCGCTGTCCGGGTACGACTGGATGCTGGAGGCGAGCGTTGGATCTCCCTCGCAAATCCAGGTCGGGCAGGAGAGCCTGAGCGTCCGCTTCGACACAACGAGCGAGACCGCCAAGGTGAGCGTCGGCGGAGACACCATGAGGTTCGACCTAGGGCACCTGGCGCAAAGGCTGGTTGGTGATCCCGTATTGTCGCCCCACAGCGTGCCGGCTGAGCGTCTGAGAATAGATGCGCTGGGAGAGCGACATCGCGGGAGCCTGGCACTGCAGCACCTGGACGGCAGCAGGCGAGGAGATTCGGTCCGGGTCCGCGGCTGGTCTGGTCAGCTCTTCGTCGGCCGCCGCTGACTAGGGCCAGGCATGGAGAAGCCGACGCACCACGATCAGCTCTCCCACATGATAGGCCGCGTGATCCGCCGCGAGCAGCAGCTCCCTGAGATAGGTCTGACCCTGTCCGTGAGGAATCGGGGACTCCAGGTCGACCTTGGGATCGCGCGCCAGGCGCTGCAGGCCGCCGCGGTCTCGCTGGAACTGCTGGATGCTCTCATCCCAGGCCGCGCCGCTGCCCGGCACCGGTGACTTCGGCCAGTAGTCATCGGGCCATCGGAGCTCCTGATACTTGGGGTTGACGCAGAACTCGAGGATGTCGTGCTGGGTTATGCGAAGATGTTCCACCAAGGACCAGGGTGAATAAGGCAGCCCCGCCGGCTGCTGACCCCGAAGCCCCTCCGGCAGGTTCGCCACGGCGGAGTCGAAGCTGCTGTGGGCGTCTTCCCACTCCACCAGTCCGACCAGGTGGTCGCGGAGCGAGGTCGAGCTCGCCACCTCTCAGGGACTCGGAGCGGAATCAGCTTCGACCGCCCGCCGCAGCGCGCTGAAGGCGCGGGTCAGGTCCGCCAGCTGATGGTTGGCATTCAGGCCGCTCGGATTGGGCAAGACCCAGAGTCTGCTCAGACCGATCCGCTCGGGTTGCGGCCCGATACCCGCCTGGGGCCGCTCGAAGGCAAGTCGATAGGCACCGATGCCCACCACTGCAACCCACGATGGCCGGTAGCGGCGAACCTTACGCTCCAACCGGAGACGACCGCTGCGGAATTCCGCTGGAGTAAGCTCCGCCGCCGAAGCGGTGCCCCGCGCTACCAGATTGGTAATGCCGAGCGCCAGCTGGAGCAGGGCGCGCTCCTCCCAGGGGCTCACCAGGCGAGGAGTAAAGCCGGCGAGATGCAGAGCGGGCCAGAAACGATTTCCCGGCCGGGCAAAGTGGTGCCGGGTGGCGGCGGAGTAGAGTCCCGGATTGATCCCACAGAATAGAACTTTGAGGTCGGGACCGATCAGATCGGGAACCCGCTTCCCTGCCGCCGCGGCGAGGTCCGACTTGCTCGGCCGGCTGATGTCAGCCCGCGGGCTGCTCGGGGCGTCCAGGGGGAATGCGCTTATCGGCTCGGCCCTTTACGTAGGCGTAGATCGCTTCAATCTGGCTGCGAGTCTGGAGACTCTTGAAGGCCGGCATGCCCCGTTCGGGACGTCCCTCGCTCACCACTTGGACGAACTTCTCCTTTGACTCCATAGGGCCACCGGGACCCACCGAGATCAGAAGGTTTGCAGCCACCGGGTTGGGAAGCACGTCCTGGCCGTGGCAGCGGGCGCAGTTGACGCTGTACTGGCGCCAGCCTTCGTACTCCAGCCGATTCACTGCTCCGCCTTGAGCAGCGGAACCCTGCTTCTGACTCGGAGGCGTTGCCGGCGGAGTGTCCTGCGGAGCAGCGGACGAGGGGGGTGTGATCGGCGGGGTTGCGACCGATGTATCCGGGCTAGTCGCCGTCGTGTCTACCTGGCCCGGGGCCGGAGCCGCGGTGTCCCCCGGCAGCGTCACGGAGGTGTCCGTCGGCAGTGGAGAGGTGGTGTCGATCGGAGCGGGACCGGTGTCATCATCGGTCTGGCTTCGTGGCGTGCAAGCCGATGGCGCGATCACCAGCCATATGGCCAGTGCCGGAATTCTCGAATGAATCATCCGCCGGACCTCACCGCGGGCCGGCCTGGATGAATCTTCGCATCGCTGCGGCCCTTCACATAGGAGTAGATCGCTTCGATGGTCGGCATCTCCATTCCCAGCGCGCACCACGCCGGCATTCCCTTCTCAGGACGTCCCGCACAGACCGTCTGCACGAACTTCTCCTTGGAGTTGATCGGCCCATCCGGCTTCAGGGAAACGATAAGGTGTGGTGCGATGGTGGTGCCTTGCGCGTCCTCGCCATGGCAGCGGGCGCAGTTCAGGTTGAACTGCTTCCAGCCATCGTAGACCTGCTGCGGGACCGTGTCCAGGGGAGCACTGTGATACTGGTCGCGCAAGGGAGCATCGGCCTGCGCCGTTTGCGGCGCAGCGGTACCGGTGTCCGACGGCTGAGATGTAGCCGTACCGGTATCCGCCTGAGGCGTGGGCTTCGGTGTCGGCGATGGAGTCGTCTTGGCTTTCGATGTATCCGTTCTGGCGGTATCGGTTCGGGGCGCAGGAGCGGGACGGGGCCGCGGCTTCGTGGTCGCAGGCTTGGTAGCGACGCTGGTACGGGCAGTATCTCGGGGAACCGCGGTGTCCGTCCGACCGGCGCTTGCGGTGGTGCCCCGAGCCGGAGCGGTTGTGTCAGTCATTGTCGCCGAGGTGTCACTGGAGGCTGCCTGGGTAGTATCCGTCGCGGATGCGGCGCTGGAGCGCTGTTCGCCACCACACCCTAGGACCGCGAGAAGGAGAAGACCCGCCGTCGACCGATGGAGCCCCAGTGTCATAAGCCCACCCTTTCATTTGTTGGGCCGCCACCGGCGGCGTAAGGCTCTCAAAATTGCTCCTCCGGCGTTTGCGTTAGGTGACGCAGGTCACTCCATGTGGTGTACTTCGGGGGCGGCCGGATTATTATCCCGGCATGACTGTGGCGAGCTCGACAACGGTGACACTGGGACTGGTGCAGATGCGATGCACCACGGACCCGGAGCAGAATATGCGCAAGGCCATGGACGGCATTCGGACCGCTGCCGCCCGCGGCGCGCAGATCGTCTGCTTACAGGAGCTCTTTCGCAGCCAGTATTTCTGCCAGACCGAGGACCACGGCTGCTTCGCCTTGGCGGAGCCGGTGCCCGGTCCCTCTACCGAACAGTTGGGCCGCCTAGCTGGTGAGCTTGGTGTAGTCATCGTGGCCTCGCTATTCGAGCGACGGGCGGAGGGACTCTACCACAACACCGCCGCGGTCCTCGATGCCGATGGCCGGTTCCTCGGTAAGTACCGGAAGATGCACATCCCGGACGATCCGCAGTACTACGAGAAGTTCTACTTCACTCCAGGAGATCTGGGGTTCCGGGCCTGGGATACCAAGTTTGGCCGGATCGGCGTCCTGGTCTGCTGGGACCAGTGGTACCCCGAGGCCGCCCGGCTGACGGCCATGACTGGAGCGCAGATTCTGTTTTATCCGACCGCGATCGGCTGGCTCCCAGGCGAGAAGCAGGAACACGGGGCCCAACAGCAGGCCGCCTGGGAAACCATTCAACGCAGTCACGCCATTGCCAACGGCGTCTACGTCTGCGCGGTGAACCGGGTGGGCCACGAGGGCGACCCTGCCGCTGGGCTGGAATTCTGGGGTGGCAGCTTCGTCTCTGATCCTGGTGGCCGCCTGGTGGTGAAGGGCGGAACCGAGGAGGAGGTCTTGATTGCCGCCTGCGACCTGTCCAAGGTCGACGCGAGCCGGACCCACTGGCCCTTCCTGCGAGACCGCCGCATCGACGCCTACGGCGATCTCACCAAGCGCTATCTCGACGATTGATCAGTGAACAGTGAAAAGTGAAAGGTGAACAGCGCAGGTCGGAGCACCCCCGCGGAGCTCGGCTACCGGATGCCGGCCGAGTGGGAACCTCACCGTGGAACCTGGCTCAGCTGGCCCCATAAGGAGGCCTCCTGGCCGGGCAAGTTCGATCCGGTTCCCCGCATCTTCGCGCTAATGGTGCGCCACCTCGCGGATCACGAGGAGGTGCACATCAACGTGGCCGGTCCGGCGATGGAGCAGGAAGTCCGCCGGATCCTGGCGGACGCCGGCGCCAGCAGCGGCAACGTGTTCTTCCATTACAATCCGACCAACGATGCCTGGTGCCGAGACCACGGTCCCATTTTCGTGCAGCGGAAGCTAGGGGGACAATCGGATCAGGCTATCATCGACTGGGGCTTCAACGCCTGGGGCGGCAAGTACCCGCCCTACGACCTCGACGATGTCGTTCCGAGCCGGATCGCAAAGGAGCTGGGCATCCCGGTGTTCCATCCCGGCATCGTCATGGAAGGGGGCTCCCTCGACGTGAATGGCCGGGGGAGCCTTCTCACGACCGAAGCGTGCCTGCTGAATCCCAACCGGAATCCGGATCTCGATCGCACCGAGATCGAGCGCTACCTGCGCTCCTATTTGGGTGTGTCAGACATCCTCTGGCTGGGAGATGGCATTGTGGGTGACGACACCGACGGACACGTGGACGACATTACCCGCTTCGTCGATCCGACTACCGTCGTCACCGTGGTGGAGGAGGATCCCGCCGATGAAAACTACGAGCCGCTTCAGGCCAATCTGGAGCGGCTCGAGCGCATGACCGATCAGGATGGACAGCCCCTGCGAATCGTTACCCTCCCGATGCCGGCCCCGGTATGGCACGAGGGACAGCGCCTGCCAGCAAGCTACGCCAACTTCTACATCGCCAACGGCATTGTCCTGCTACCGACCTACGATCCCGGGCGGGATGAGCAGGCCCAAGCCACCCTGCAGCAGCTCTTCCCCGAGCGAGAGGTTATCGGGATCGACTGCACCGACTTGGTCTGGGGACTGGGCGCCTTCCACTGCGTTAGCCAGCAATGGCCGTCGTCAGGGCGTAAGGGGGTAAGTTGGTAAGCGGGTAGGATCAACACTCTAAGTTCTGTCCAGAACCTGATGTGCCTGCCCACCCGCCCGCTTACCCGCTTACCTCCTTACCCACTCTTACTCCAGACCCCCACCAGGGCGGCGCGGCGGCCTCCGCAGGTATCGGCGCCTAATCCGGCAATGCGGAGCTGGTCCTGATCCCGGCTGACCACGTAGCGGGCGTCACTGGTCTGGCAGGCGCTCGCCGCGGTATCCGCCTTGAACACCAGCGTGTCCCCCTTGAACCGACCGCGCCCCTTCATGTCCACCGAGTCGGGCCACCGAGGCGAGGGCAGCATGAGCTCGACCCCACCGTTCGAAGCCAGATTCATCTGGACCTCACCCTCACCGTACAGGTCCCGCTTCCACGTGCCGGCGTACTTCCCACCATCTCCGCCACAGGAGGCAAGCAACGAGGGGAGCAGTAGCAGCACCGCGAAAGACCACGACCGAATCATCGGTGAATCCTCCTTGCCCGAAGGCTGATTTAGGTCCTTGGTTGCGTCTCTGCCGTCGGAATCGGCAGCGTCAAGAAAATCACATCCGGCGGGGGCCCCGGCCGGTCGATCGCCTGAAGGTTGGCGGTCAATCCGTAGCGCCGGTAGTCGATCCAGCTGTGACCGCCTTCGTACATCAGCGAATACCGCTTGTTGTAGAGCAGCTCGTTGATGAGTGATGGCTGATCCACCGCCCCGGCGTACGGAGCCAGCAGGCCCGAGGTCTGCCGTACCACGTTGAGATCGGTGACGGCAGGCACCAGCTGGCTCAAGTTGATGTTGGCTTCCGCGCGGAGCAGGATCAGCTCCTCGTTCTTGATGATCGGAATGGGCGAGTCCGGGCTGGGGTAGCGGATCCACCCGAGGTCCGAGCTGAAGGTCTGCACCGGAGTGGTATTCGTGGTCCCGCCCGACCGGGGAGGCCGCTTCACCAGCTTGTTCAGGAAGCGTTGGTCCCGCGCCCCTCCGGGTTGCAGCTGCGCCTGGGTCTCCAGGGTGGGGTGGCCGAAGTTTTCGCTGGTCTGCGAGCTCACTGCGAGGGGGTTTGCTACGTCCCCTGCTCGGGTCCCGAAATCCATGTAGACGCCCCGATCCAGCGGTGCCGCCGGATCCAAGAATGACTGGCTCAGGAAGGTGAGGGCTCCGGCGTAATCTCCCCGGTACACGGCTACCCGGGCCCGCAAGGCGCGATTGAACTGGAGAAACGTGGCTGGGGTATTGAAGCCGGCGAACCCCGCTGGCAGCGTGAAGGGAAACGCATCTCCCACCAGTTCGGTTGCCCCCTGGTCCAGCAGGGCAATGACGTGGTTCCAGGCCTCCGCGTTGGTCACGAAAGGAGCCGGCGGGGCGCTGGCGTCCCGGCCGACATCTACCGGAATCTGATCCTGGGTATGGGAGCTCAGGACGATGGTGAAGTTGTAGGCCTGCAGCGTGTGCGCGAACCCGCTGGTGGCGCTCTGCTGCTCCGGCGTGAGTGAGCTGGCTGTGCTGATTACCGCCAGGAGGTCGTTGGCACTGCGGATGGCTGAGTACGGTTCCAGCCAGTGGTCACCTCCGAAGGCGCGGCTTCCAGGATCGAGGGGCCCCTGCATCATCTCCTGCACGAACCTGGGATCGGCCGGGTCGATGCGAAACGCTTCCCGTCCAAATATGGCCGCATCCAGGGCCCAATCCGCAAAATCCTGGCGGGTGGCGAGCAGGATCCCGTTGGCCGCGGCACCGACCTGAGCCGCCGAGGGATTTTCTCCGATGACCGCGGGGCTATTGGGATTGGCAATGTCATAATCGCACCCGGCGGCTCCGACCAGAGCGAGAACCGGCAGCAGTCTGCTGAGTGTGGTCCGTGTCATGGTCAGAACCCCAAGTCGATCGAGAAGAAGAAACTGCGACTCGGCGGGAAAGGAGCCACGTCGATGTTCCGCACGATCGCTTGGTTGGCGAAGTTGCTGACCTCCGGGTCGAGCCCGCGATAGGGAGTGATGCGGAGAAGATTCCGGCCGGTTACCGAGAGCCGGGCATACCGTACCGCCTGTCCGAAGATCCCTGCAGTAATCGATTCGGGGACGTTGTAGGAGAGGTTTACCTCCCTCAACTTCAGGTACGATCCGTTCTGCACATAGACGTCACTGAAGCCCTCGCCAAATCGGTTGATCCGGTCTGCGCCGCCACCTGGCTCGGTGTAGTCGACGCTGTTTGCGGTTATGTCGTACAGGAACTCCGTCAGATTGATGATGTCACCGCCGTACTTCCAGTCGAACAGGAACCCGAGGGTAAATCGGTGGAAGTCGATGTCGTTGGAGAACGACATCTGGAAGTCCGGATTGGCGTCACCGACCTTGCCCGCGATCGGGTTCCCTGCTGCGTCAGTGCCGATCAAGCCGAAGATCTGAGTCGGTGAGCTGTCCTTCTCGATTTGGAAGGTTCCCAGGGACAAGGCAAAGCCACCGGTCTGGAAGGGAGGGACGTTCAGCTCGGTGATCTTGGCTTTGTTGGCAAAGAATGTGGTACGGAAGACCCAGTTCACGTCCCGGCTCTGCACCGGTTGCAGTGTCAGCGACGCCTCCACGCCCCGGTTCCGCATCCTGCCGCCGTTGCCGAAGATCCGGAGCTCCTGGCCCACCGACGGAGCCACGGTTTGCTCCAGGATCAGATCCCGGATGTTGCGCTGATACAGCGTCAGCGACAGCTCGGCCTTCCCGTTGGCGAATGTGGCGTCGACGCCGCCCTCGAACTCCTCCTGCCGCTCGGGCTTGATCGTCGGGTCCCCGGCCCGGTTTCCGATGTAGGTGCCGAACTGGCCGCCGATGGTACCGGTTGTGTCGGTGGTGAACTTGGATCCAAACAGAGCCCGATTGCCGGTCTGGCCGTAGGCACCCCGGAGCTTGAGCTCCTCCACACCCCCGAACGGCTGCACAAACCGGTACGAGGCGGCGAGCTTGGGATAGAGGAAGAACTTGTCGGTGTCTCCGTTAGCGCTACTCCGGTCGGCCCGAACGCCGGCCGTGAGCAGCAGACGCCGATTGGCCAGCAACACCTCTTCCTGCCCGAAGATGCCGAGGTCCCGCACCGGCTCGATTCGGGATGCGACCGACTGGCTGGTGGTCTGCTGGACGTTTTCCTGACCCGACAGCAGAGTGCGTCCCGTGACCTGAGTGATGTTCAGCTTTCGGTCTTCGTACTGGATTCCCGCCGACGTGGTCCATTGAGTGCCCTCCTCCGCGCCGGACGAGTTATAGGTGTGACTCATGTTGAGGGCGGCGTTCAGGTTCCGGTTGGACGACCTGCTGGTCACCACCGTTCCGGGCTGGCCGTCCGCATTCTCGTACTGCAGCTCGGGAGGCGACACCAGGTCGTTGTCCTGCTGGAAGTAGTCGACGCCCCCGATACCGGTAAACTGGAGCGTGCTCCGGGCCGATTGAATTGGGGTCCAGCGCAGTGTGCTGGTACCGAAGATCCGCCAGACATCTTCCTCGTTGGTGAGCAGGGAGAACGTCTGCAGCGGATTGCTGGCGGCAAAGGGATTGACCGGGAAGTCGGCGGCCGTCACGTCTTCGTGGATCCCATCGCCCGGCATGAGATTCTGAAAGCTCGGCGTCGCCGACAGCGCAACGAACGGGCTGGTACCGGAATTGTCGTTATTGGAGAGTCCTCGCTCGGACAGGCTGTGGGTTCCGTCGAGATTGACCTGAAGCTGGAAGTTACTCCCCAGTACCTGGTCCAGATTGGAGCGCAGTGACTGCTTCCGGTACCCGGTGTTGATCGCAATGCCTTCGTCGTTCATGACCAGACCGGAGACATAGTACTTGGTGTTCTCGGTCCCGCCGCTTACACTCGCGTTGGTTTCATACGACAGAGCGTTCCGGCCGTACAGCTCGTCCTCGAAGTTGAACGAGCGTCCCGGCTGGAACGCGGCAGTAACCGCGGCAGTGTCGGTGGATATCTCCAGCGCCTCGTCCAGCGTATTGAAGGTGCGGGACCCCAGCTCGTTGGCCCGGGATTGGGTTCCAAACTTCTGAGAGAAGGTGAACTGCGGCTTGCCGACCTGACCGCGCTTGGTCGTGATGACCACGACTCCATTGGTAGCCTTGGAGCCGTAGATCGCCGCGGCCGAACCGCCCTTGAGCACTTCGATCCGCTCGATGTCCTCCGGATTCAGGTCGGCAATGCGGTTGACCGGATTGTCCTGGTTCCGGGGATTTCCGCCGCACTGGGCGCAGCTGACCGCGTTCTGGCCGTTGGGGATTGCGGCGTTGCTGACCACGATGCCATCCACCACGTACAGCGGGTCCACGCTGGCGTTGATGGTCGAGACGCCGCGCAAGTTGAGTTGATAGCCGCCGCCGGGCGCACCCGAGTTCGCTTGGATGTAGGCCCCTGGAATCTTGCCCTGCAGGGCACTCTCGAGGGTGGGAGCCGGCGCCCGGTTCAACTCACTGGAAGAGACTGTTGAGACGGCGTTCGGCAGATTCTGGCGTTCGACGCCAGTAGCCTGCCCGGTGATGACGATCTCCTGCAGGTTGAACACGTCGGGTTCCATGGCAATGTCCGCCGTCGGCTGCGATGCCGGGACGGCGAGCTGTTGCCGCTTGAATCCGATGGCCCGGACCACGAGGCTGACGTCGCGGTCGGGCGCATTGAGCTGATAGATCCCCTCGTTGTTGGTCTGAGCCACGAGCTCGGTCCCGATGACCGCGACCGTTGCCTCGGGGACTCCCTCCTGGGTCTGAGTGTTGGTGACTCGCCCACTGATCTGGCGAACCTGGCCCGCCGCGAACTGAGCGCTGAGGAGTGAGAACAACAAGGCCGTGCCGCACACGCGCAATGCCATGGCGCCTCCGACTGTCTTGAACCTGCTGTAGGTGGAAAAGTTGTCACTACAGTGCACAACCGAGTCATCCTGCGCAAGGAGTCGGGGGCTGAGGCTCGGTTGGCCAACCCCCGTAACACTTGCTACACGCTGATGGCCGCAGGCATGCCGCCTCACTCGGCGGCAACGTCTCACAGCGCAACTTCAGGGGGGTTGATGCGCGGCACGGCGGGAGACCCAGCACGGGAGGCCGCCGATTGCTGTCACGACACAGCTATTGGGCCGCAGGTGGTAGAGCCAGTGGACCACATCCTCTGCATCGATCACCGCGAAGTCGGCCGCCTTGCCCGGCTCCAGTGACCCAACCGACCCCTCCCGGCCCACCGCGCGCGCAGCAAAGATGGTCGCCCCCTTGAGAGACTCCGCGGGCGTCATCCCGAGATGAAGGCAGGCCAGAGTAAGTGTGGCGGGAAGATGATAGCTGGGGGCCGATCCGGGATTGAAGTCCGTGGCTATGGCGACCGGAACTCCGGCTTCGATCAACCGACGAGCCGGCAACGGGCGCTGCTTTAGGTACAGGCCGGCAAGAGGAAGCCCAACAGCCACGACTCGAGCCGAAGCCAGCGCCTGAATTCCCCGGTCGGAAATGCATTCCAGATGGTCGGCCGACAAGGCGCCGACTTGGGCGGCCAGCTCCGCTCCGCCGCCGCTGCTCAGCTGGTCAGCGTGCAACTTGGGAGCCAGGCCGGCCTGCCTGCCTGCCTGAAGGATCCGGCGCGCTTCGTCGAGACTGAAGGCAGTCTCCTCTACGAAGACGTCACAACAGGCGGCCAGCCGCTCCTTGCCAATACGGGGGATGAGCCGCTCTGTCAGCAGGGCGACATAGCCCGAGCGGTTCTCCCGAAATTCCGGCGGCACCACATGAGCGCCCAGGAAGGTCGAAACCAGCCGGACGGGCTGAGCGTCGGCCAGTCGCCGGTACACGCGCAGGAGCTTGAGCTCGGAGGCTTCGTCCAGACCATAGCCAGTCTTGCACTCGACTGTGGTAATGCCAAGCGCGAGCATCTCGGCCAGGAAGTCCTTCGCCCGACGGAACAGCTGGTCTTCGGTGGCGCGCCGGGTTGCTTCCACCGTGGCCATGATGCCGCCGCCCGCGCGGGCGATCTCCAGGTAGCTTCGACCTTCTAATCGCTGCACGAACTCGCCGGCTCGCCAGCCAGCGAACGCCAGATGGGTGTGGCAATCCACCAGCCCGGGGATCACCAGGAGCCCCCGAGCATCCAGCCGTTCCGCCGATCGGTACTCCACCGGCAGATCCCGCCGGCGACCGACCCATTGGAGCGTGCCTTGATCGTTCCAGGCCATGGCTGCGTCGGCAACCAGGTGGATGTCGCTTTGGCCACCCTCGGCTCGGCAGGTGGCCAGCTGGCCAATGTTGGCGAGGACCTTCATGAGGAGTGAGCAGTAAGCGGTAAGCCGCTTACTGCTCAGGGTTGGTCAGCATGGGCAGGTCGACTCCCCGCGCCTTTGCGGTCTCGATTGCCAACCCATAACCTGCGTCGGCGTGTCGCATGACACCGGTGCCTGGATCGGCGGTGAGCACTCGCTCCAGTCGCTGATCGGCGGTGTTGGTCCCGTCGGCCACCGCGACCATTCCGGCATGAATGGAGTAGCCGATGCCCACCCCGCCGCCGTGGTGGATGGACACCCAGCTTGCGCCGCACGCCGTGTTGAGCAGTGCGTTGAGAAGAGGCCAGTCGGCGATCGCGTCGGAGCCGTCCTGCATCCCCTCGGTCTCCCGGTTGGGGGAGGCTACCGACCCGGTATCCAGATGGTCCCGGCCGATGACGATCGGTGCTCCAACCTTGCCCTTTCGGACCAGCCGATTGAAGCGGGCCCCCATCTCGGCCCTCTCGCCATACTCCAGCCAACAAATCCGGGCCGGCAAACCCTGAAAGGCCACTCGCTGCTGCGCCTGACGAATCCAACGGGCCAACGCCGCGTTGCGGGGGAAGGCGTCCAGCACTGCCTCATCCGTCGCCGCGATATCGGCCGGATTCCCCGACAGCGCTACCCACCGGAAAGGCCCCGCGCCTTTACAGAACAGCGGCCGGATAAAGGCGGGGACGAATCCGGGAATCTGAAATGCCATAGTCAGGCCCCGGCGGTCCGCAACCTGGCCTCGGATATTGTTGCCATAGTCGAATACCACCGAGCCCCGGCGGAGAAGCTCCAGCATTGCTTCCACATGATCCGACATGGAATCGAGCACCCTGCCCTCGTAGGCCGCAGGGTCAGACTCCCGCAGGGTGGCGGCATCTTCCAGGCTCAGGCCAGCAGGGATATAGCCCACACGAAGGTCGTGGGCCGACGTTTGATCAGTAACGACGTCGGGGATCACCCCGCGGCGAACCAGCTCCGGCATCACCTCCGCGATGTTGCCCACCAGCCCTACAGAGAGGGCCTGGCGCTGATCGCGGGCTCGGAGCACCAGACCGAGCGCGCTGTCGAGATCGGTCTCGAGGCGATCGCAGTAGCGGGTCTCCACCCGCCGGCGAATCCGCTGCTCGTCGACGTCGACACCCAGGAATGCGGCACCGTTCATGGTCGCGGCCAGCGGCTGGGCCCCTCCCATGCCACCCAACCCACCGGTGACGACCAGACGGCCCTCCAGGGTCCCGCCGAAGGACTGCCGGGCACACTCGGCGAAGGTCTCGTAGGTTCCTTGCAGGATTCCCTGGGTGCCGATGTAGATCCAGGATCCCGCGGTCATCTGCCCGTACATCGTCAGGCCGAGTGCCTCGAGGCGGCGAAACTCGTCCCAGGTTGCCCAGCGCGGCACCAGATGGGCATTGGCGATGAGCACACGCGGCGCTTCGGGGTGGGTCCGGAACACCCCGACCGGCTTGCCGCTCTGCACCAGCAGGGTCTCATCATCCTTCAGCCGCTTGAGCGTAGCCACAATGCGCTCGTAACACTCCCAGTTTCGCGCAGCTTTCCCACTGCCCCCATAGACGATGAGCTCGTCGGGTCGCTCAGCGACGGCCGGGTCCAGGTTGTTCATGAGCATCCGCATGGCCGCCTCCTGATGCCATCCCTGGCAGGAGAGGCCCGGACCCCTTGGGGCGGTAATGACTTTGGCTGGAGTGAGTGTGGCCACGGTGAGATCCTAGCCTTTCCGATAATGCGCTGCAACCTTTTGGGCCATCGATTGATCCAATTTCACCGCGATGAACGAACTCGGCCTCGGAGTGGCGATCCTGGAGCACGAACCGACCGGCAGGACCGATCCGGATGCAGTGGACGCCACGCTCGCCGCCAGTGGCGACGCCAGTGCGTTCGAGCGGCTGTACCGGAATCACGTGCCTCGAGTTTACGGACTGGTCCGCCGCATGCTCAACGACGACAACGTGGACGAAGTGGCCCAGGATATCTTCGTGCGAGCCTGGCAGAAGCTCGGCACTTTCCGCGGCGAGGCGGCCTTCGGCACCTGGCTGCACCGGCTGGCGATCAACGTGATCCTGGCCCGCCGGGAAAGTCTGGGGACCCGTCGCAAGCGGTATATCGAAGGAGACGCCGCACTGGAGACGCTCCCCGCCCGCCGGCCGGGCCCGGAACTGGCCATGGACTTCGAAGCGGCTATGCAGCGGTTACCAGATGGAGCCCGGGAGGTGTTCGTGCTGCATGACGTGCAGGGGTATCGCCACGAGGAAATCGCCAAAATGCTGGGGCTGGCCACCGGAACTTCGAAGTCCCAGTTGCATCGCGCGCGCATGGCGCTGCGCCAGCATCTCGAGCGCTGAGAGGAGGCAACCATGAACGATCAATGGACTGACCGGCTCTCGGAGTACGTTGACGACGAGCTGACCGACAGCGAGCGAATCGCGCTCGAGGCGCACCTGCAGACCTGTGCCCACTGCACGACCATCGTGGGTGATCTCCGCCGGGTCATCCGCCGAGCCCGCATGCTGAGGGAGCAGGCACCGGCTCACGATCTGTGGCCCGGTATCGCTCGCCGCATTGGGGCCACTTCGGCGCCGGCTGCCAAGACCGTGGATCTGGCCGCCCAGCGCCGGATCCGTCGCTGGTCGTTCTCCCTTCCCCAGCTCGCCGCCGCCGGTATCGCGCTGATGATGGTGTCGGGAGGAACCGTGTGGCTGGCCGGAGTTCGGGCAGCAGCCAGGCCTGTCGTCGTATCTATCGATAATCCACCCAGCACTACCCCTGCCGTCATTCCTGCCGGGGAGAGGCCCAGCGCTTCGCAAAGCTATGCTGCGGCCGTAGCGGATCTCGAGCGGGTCCTGGCCCAGGGACGCGGGCAGCTCGACACGACCACGGTCAGAGTGATCGAACAAAACCTGGCCGCCATCGACCGGGCCATCGCCGAAGCCCAGCGCGCGCTTGAGGCCGACTCCGCCAATCTCTATCTCAACAGCCACCTGGCCGAAACCATGCGAAGGAAGCTCGATCTCCTGCGCCAGGCCGCCGCGCTCGTTCATGTGAGCTGAAAGGAACCCTCTCGTGCTGTTCGTTCTTGTTCTTGGTGCCCTGTCGCTCGGCGACATCCAGCAGTTCGACACGACCCTGGCGGTGGGCCGCGGTCAGCGGCTCGATGTCAACGCCTACGCCGGGGAGGTCACGGTACGGGCCTGGGATCAAAACTCCGTGCGGGTCGAGGCGCGCACCTCAGGGCGGGAGCGGGTGGAGGTGACCAGCACCGGAGCGGCAGTGAGCGTGCGGACTCAGGGGCGGCACGGCCCTCCCTCTGAAATCGAGCTCCGGATCAGTGTCCCGGCGTGGATGGCATTGAGCCTGGACGGGGTGAATGCCAGCATCCGGGTGGACCGCGTCAGGGCTCCTATTACGGTGGAAACCGTGGAAGGCGAAGTGGATGTGACTGGAGGTCAAGGGCTGGTCTCGCTCCGGTCGGTACAGGGCTCCGTCAAGCTACGGGGGGCCAAGGGCCGCATCACGGTGAACTCGGTCAACGAGGATGTAGAGGTGGCCAACAGCGCCGGGGACGTGATTGCCCAGACGGTGAACGGCAACATTGCCCTGAAGGTGGTGGATGCGCCCAGCGTGGACGCCAATACCGTGAACGGGGACATCTCCTACTCCGGACCGATCCGGAGCGGAGGCCGTTACGCCTTCTCCACCCACAACGGGGACATCAGCTTGACGGTGGCGGAAGGGACCAGCGCCAGCGTCGCCGTCTCGACCTTCAGCGGTGAGTTCGAGTCCGAGTTTCCGGTTCCGATTCAGGGCACCCGAAAAGGAAAGGGCTTCAACTTTACCCTGGGATCCGGGAGCGCCCAGGTGACCCTGGAGTCGTTCCAGGGCACCATCGAGCTGGTGCGGCCCGGCAGCGAGAATGATCCGGCCCGGCGGCGGGACCGGGAGGAGGATCATGACGACGACTAGGCCTGCTCTGCGAGGTGGTGCCGCATTTTGACGGCTTTGCTTTGTAGCCTGCCAGCCGCAGCAGCTCCCTACCGAAACCCGGCACCATTGTAACGCGGGTGATACAAACCTCTCTCTCAGGCCCACTTAGCTCGAGGAGCTAGCCCGGTTCGGCGGCAACTTTCCGCCTCCTGGGCCTGCCGCTAAGTACTTGTAACGAACACCCTTGTCGGCGCTAGGATCCCCCTGGCGAAAGCTGTCGAAACTGAGGTAAGTCGGCCTTGACAGGGTACGGCTGCAACTTCGTTCCCCTAGCGGCTCTAAGTGCCCCGCCGCTGTCAACAATCCGAACTGCCCAACGCCTAAGTCCTTTAGGCATGCGTCTTGTATTCACGGCGGCTTTGACGGTAACGGATCCCGAACCTCAGCCTCGGAGTCGAGCAATGCACCCGATGTTCAGGAAGGTCTTGGCTGGCAGCATTGCGCTGGTCCTCGCCGGCGCCAGCACTGCGTCAGGCCAAGTCGGCCTGCTGTCGAATGCGCCAACCGTGGCGCTCACAGCCACGAAGAATGCAACCCTCACCGTGACGCCCAACGTCGCCACGGCCACGCTGGCGAGCATCACGGACAACTCCAACGCCAACAACTTCACCCCGGTGAGCATCACCACGGACTGGAACCTCACCGCCGGATCCTCGGTCCGACTGATCGGGTGGTTCGCCACCCCGGCTCAGGCCCTGGCCAATGGAACCGACTTCATACCGTCGTCCAAGGTTGAAGGACGGCTCGGCGCGGCGGCGTATGCGCCTTTCAGCGGCGCGGCAGTAGGTGGGGTTGGCGTGGCGAGTGGTAGCCTCCAGCTCTTCAATCAGGCGGTCGGGAGCGGCAGCTACCTCGGTTCTCGGACTGATCAGCTGGATCTCCGGCTGAACCTGGCTGCCACGACCACCGTTGCCGGCAATTACACCGGTACTCTCAACCTGCAGGCCGTGGTCCAGTAGGGTCGGGCTTCGAAGCCACGGGTTGACCATGCAGTGCCGCAACTTCGGAAACATTCTCCTCGCCCTGGGCGTGCTCCTCACGCTCGGGGCGCGGGAGCTTTCGGGCCAGGCTCAGATCATTTCACTGGCCGCAACTGCTGCGGGCGCTCTCAGCCTCACCGTGACCTCCGGCGCGGTGCAGACCATCCCCGCTGTGGTCGATAATGCCCTCAACGACTTTCCGACGCCGGTGGTAATCCAGACCTCCTGGACCGTCAATCCAGGCCAGACCAATACGGTAAATCTGATCGCTTACTTCACCGTTCCGGCCCAAGCCATGGTAGGCGGGACGACCCAGATACCGTCCAGCCGAATCCTGGGCCGAATGACCACCGGGCTTCCGGTGGCCTATACAGCCATCACCCAGAACGCCTTCGGCGGAGTAGGCTCGGCCGGTGGCAGTCTTCGCCTCTTCTCGGTGAACATCGGGGGCGCCAATAAGACCGCCAGCCGTACTGACAATCTGGACTTGCGACTCAACCTCGTCGGCTTCCCGGCGCTGCCCGCGCGAGCATACGCCGGCGTGCTTAACCTGAGGGCTGTGACCCAGTGACGCGGCTACGAGGCACGATCCTTCTCTCGTTATTGTGGGCGGCTCCAGCAGCCGCCCAGTCCGTCAGTCCCCCCATCGCCGAATACCAGGAGAAGGCCCGCTCCAGTTTTCAGCTTCAGAACGCCTCGATCTTCCCCATTACCGTGGTCCTGGAGGTGCGGGGGTTCGACATCACTGAGCAAGGCGAGGTGATAGACACACCGCTCGACACCAGCCGAGTCCACGTGAAGCTCTCGGAAATGAGCTTTCGCCTGCCGCCCCGAGGAACCCGCCGAGTGTTCTATGAGGCGGAGGGCGACACCCTTCCTGCCTGGTTCAACATTCTCAGCGCCATGACCGGTGCCCGGACTGAAACCGGCCTGAACGTCCGGATTCTCCTGCCCCACGTCGTGTACCTGAATCAGAAACAGCCACTGCGTCGGCCAGACGTGGCCGTCACCCGGATCGAAGTAGACCGTGCATCCGGAAAGGCACGAGTCCAGCTGGAGAACCGGGGGCCTCGGCTCGGGCGAGTGCACCAGCTTTCGCTGAGCGATGGCGATCACTCTGGTCAGTCCGCCGGCGGATTCCCGCTTCTTCCCGGCAAACGGCGCTGGGCCGAGGTTGACTGGGCCGGTGACACGGCTCCGTCACGCCTTACGATCCGCTTCGCGCGGTTTACCATCGACACCCTGCTCTCCTCCTTGTCGGCGTCACCAACCCCCAAGTCTGCCGCCGTCGTTCCCCGGCCGTGAACCGGCCTCACTGCTGGCGCGGGATCGCGCTGGCGCTGACTGGCGTTGCACTCCTTTCTCAGCCAACCAGCTCGAGCGCACAGACTGTGGTCGAAGTGCAAGGCGGAGGATCTTCGCTAGCCGATGGATATGGCGCTACGGCGAACTTCTGGCGCGAGGGATTGGACGGTTGGATTGGCCTTGGCTATCTCGAGGGGTTCCGGGCGGGAGCCTTCTTGCGTAAAGCCACCACTCGAGGAGATACCCTCGGCTTCGGCAACAGCGCGCTGATCCTGCGGTTGCCTACCGACATCTTTGCTCCCGGCTACAACCTGCTGGTGCAGGGGCTGAGCTTTGCGGGAGGAACCGAACGCACGTCCTATCTGCTCTTCGGCGGAGCCAGCTCGGCGGGGGTAGGAGCGCCCTCATTCCAGCCCACGAGTATCGAACAGCCGATGGGGGCTCTGTTCCTCCAACACCAGGTTGACCCGACGCTATGGCTCACCACCAACGTTGTCCTGGCTGACAGGCAGACCGTGCTGCCCGGCGTACAGTGGCAGCCCACGCCGGATCTCACGACTGGATTCGTCATCGGGATGGGCTCGGATCGGCCTTACGCTGCTTCCAGCCTCTCTCTGCGACGGGGGAGGCTTGGAGTCCTGGCATCGTATGCCTGGAACCCGGACCGCTTTCGCCGAGTGGCGGTTCCCACCCCCAATCAGACCGAAGTGGACCGCGAAAACCTGATGCTTACTTACGACCTGAGTCCCCAGTTCTCGGTGGGTGCCGGGCGGCAGAACTTTGTACAAGACTCGGCTGACTCCAGGCCGCCGTTGCGGGCCACTGGAAACACCGTCTTTGCCGGAGGCCGTCTCCGGGAGCTTCGACTGACCGCAGGGGTCTACCACTCTCGCGCGGACAGCGCCGCCAACCTGAGCTCCTACCTCGCGGTAGGCCGAGAGCTTACCCGCTGGCTCGACACCGAGCTGTTTCTGTTGCAGAGCCGGCCCAAAGGTCGGCCTACGGAGACGGTTCCACTGGTAAACCTGCGATGGCGGATATCGCCGCGGGTGGGCGTTAGCCAGCAGGTTTCCTTCCACGGCGGGCGGCCAACAGTTCTGTTCGGCGCCACTCTCTCGACCCCAGTGGGGGAGTTCGGGGCTGATTATCAGATCGTGCATCAGCCGCTGCAGCCGTTCAGTCCGTTCCGAAGCGCCCTCAACCTGACGGCGCGGCTCCAGCTCGGAAATTACTCCACCAGCGTCGGGACCTACGTGCGTCCGGACGGAGCGGTGGACTACTCGGCATCCGGCAGCAGGTTTCTTTACCTGGGAACGTTTGGGGGAGCTCAGCCCCAGCAGATCGGGGGCCGAGTGTCGCGGTACGTCGTTCGGGGCCGCGTCGAGGACGAGCTTGGGCAACCGGTGGAAGGGGCTGCCCTGGCACTCAACGAAGAGGTTGTGTACACCAATTCGGCCGGAGAGTTCTTTCTCCGGGCCCGCCACCCACAGCGTTACTCGCTCAAGCTGATGATCGGAGAGTTCCTGCTGCCGGGCGCCTGGGAAGTGGTGAGTGCACCTGACCAGGTGATGGCAGCGGAGGATGCGAAGGCGATTCCGGTCCGGATCATACTCCGTCCGGCAGGTTCCGGCGCGCCCTAGCGCACGTCCAGCAGCTCAACCTCGAACACCAACGTTGCACCCGGTGGGATGTCGGGAGGGGCCCCCGCCGTACCGTAAGCCAGGTCGGCCGGAATCACCAGCTTCCTCTTTCCGCCGACTTTCATCCCCGCCACACCTTCGTCCCATCCCGCGATGACCTGGCCCGCGCCCAGGCTGAACTCAAATGGCTCATTCCGATCCCGGCTGCTGTCGAACTTCTCTCCGTTGGGCAGCCACCCGGTGTAATGCACCCGCACCATTTTGCCTGCTGTTGCAGTCTTGCCCTCGCCCACCGCGACATCCTGATAGCGAAGGCCGGACGGCGTTTTGGTCATTGCCGTGGTATCGACCCCGAGGGCGGCGCTGAAGCCACCCTGGGCCGCGCCATTACCCTCTGTTTTGTCGCCGCACCCCAACAAACCAACGACGCCAAGCGCGAGCCACAATCGAGCCACGACAACTCCTGAGCTGGTGGGATGAGCCTGCGGTGAGCCGTATGAGGAGGACGGCTATCGAATCGGGACGGCGGGATTTGAACCCGCGACCCCTGCAACCCCATTGCAGTGCGCTACCGGACTGCGC
>CBFGTM010000039.1:0-32957 GCA_965652025.1 uncultured Gemmatimonadales bacterium | reverse complement strand
GGCAAATCTGGCCAGCCGCAGCTCCAGGCCGACCGTGGGCTCGAACACAAAGATTTGATCAATTCCATCGGTGCTGCGGGTGCTCAGTCCTCCAGCGCCAACCAGCATGTCGGCGGTGACATTCACCAGCGCCGAGGTGGGAACCACGTAGCCGATCAGCAGGCCACCATACCCCATGCCGAGGGGCTGGCCGGACCCTGGCACCGGATTATCCGTCGCCAGTCCGGCGCCGCCCAGGCCGAGGTAAATCCGCTGCTTCAGCAGCACGGCTCCCCGAGCCCCGGCGAAGACGGCGAAGTCGCCCATCATGTCGCCGAACCGGGTGTCCAGCTCCACGAAGCCCCCGTAATCACCCAGCCGGGTACCAATGGCCTGTTCCCGAGGCTTCGTCTCGGGCGATTGGGCTTCCGAGAGTGGAGCGAGTATCAACAGCGTCAGCATTATGGTGAGGCACCGCAACATGGTCATGCCTTTCTTCCAGCGTGATGTTCTCGGTATGCAGCCACTCCTCGTCCCACCGGTCTCCCACCGATGCGAAGTAGCGCTCGATCGCCATCTCCAGCTCGCCGCGGGACAGCAGGACCCGGATCCGCTCGGCATCGCCGGGCCAGAGCTTCCTCGGCGCCTGTTCGGCGACGTATGCAGCAACTCGGGGCCAGAGGTCTGCCGGACAGGGTGCCGTCGCGAGGAAACGCACCCCATCCACCGCCCCCACGACAGCCAGGCACTGGATGGCGGCGGACTGTTCGATTGATGAACTGCGCATGCACCTGCTCCTGCCGTAGAACGGGGGTGTGATCAGGCGCCAAGATGAGAGGATGGACTTCAGAGGGCCAAGCAGGTCAGGACGAGCGGTCCGACAGGATGATGAACGGTCGCCGGCAGCGCGACCGGCGGGTTACACGGTCATGCGCTCCCGGAACTCCCGAGAACGGCGTCGGGACAAGGTCACTTCGTGTCCGCTCTCCAGCCGGGCCAGCAGCCGTCCTCCGAACCACACCTGGATGGATCGGACGGCCTTCAAATTGATGATCTGGTGACGATTCGCCTGAAAGAACACCCGCTCATCGAGCCGGGGGATGAGATCCACCAGCGTGCGGGCGATCAACGGCTTCTCGTTGGCGAAATAGACTCGGGTGGAATTGCCGGCGGACTCGAACAGCTGGATCTCGCCCAGCCGGACCAGCCAGCACCTTTCGCCCTCTGCCACGAAGACCCGATGGTTTTCGGTGAGCTGTCGCGGGTTGGAAATGGGCGATGTTGGGCGGGTTGGAGGAGGGCTGCTGAGGAGCCGTTCGACCGCGCGTGCCAGGCGTGCGGGCTCGATCGGCTTGAGGAGATAGTCCAGAGCGCTGACCTCGAAGGCGTGGAGCGCGTACTCGTCGTATGCGGTCGTGAAGACGATGAGGGGCACGGAATCCAGTGAGGTCAGCAAGTCGAACCCCGATTCCCCAGGCATCTGGATATCGAGGAAGAGGACATCGGGCTCCAGGTCGAGCACCATCTTCCTGGCATCCCGTACGTTGGCGGCCTCACCCGCGATCTCGATCTCCGGGTGCTGCTGCAGCAGGCGGCGGAGTTCTTTGCGGGCCAAGCGCTCATCGTCCACGATCAGCGCTCGCATCCTGCTCACCGGTCCCTCATGGCTGGGCGCTCCCATCCGATGCGGCCGGAGCGGGTATTACAACGTCGCAGCTGACCTCGTCCGGTCCGGAAGCCACGAGTGTCAGCTGGGCCCGCTCTCCGAAGATGAGCCGCAGCCGCTCCAGAGAATTCGCCAGGCCGATCCCACTCGATTCGCCCAATGAGCCCAGGCTGCCGGTGTTGGTCACTCTGATGTGCAGGTCATGGGCCTTTTTCCGAGCCTCGATCCGAACGGTCCCGCCTTCGGCGAGCCGGGCGATGCCGTGCTTGATGGCGTTTTCGACCAGGGTCTGGACCAGCATCGGGGGGACGAGATGGCCGAGCGTTTGGGGTTCCACATCTATGTGGTAACGGAGCCGGCTCTCGAGACGGAGCGACTCCAGCTCGAGATAGTGGCGGGTGGCCTCCAGCTCCCGGTCCAGGGTGATGGTCCTGGCTCGGCTGGAGAGGAGAGCGAACCGCAGTAACGCCGCCAATCCGGTGACGGCATTCTGGGCCCGGGTGGAGTCCTCGGTGACCAGCCCCCGCAGGCTGTTCAAGCTGTTAAAGAGAAAGTGAGGGTTCAGCTGGGCCCGCAGCGCGCGCAGCTCGGTATCGCGCATGGCCACCTCCAGCCGCCATCTGTCGGTCTCGGCCCTGCGTAAGCCCCGCAGGTAATGGACCGCGAAGTAGATGCCGGACCACCCCAGGATCAGGGCTACGTGACCCGCAAAGATCGCGGCGAACGGACCGGTCCGGTCCGACGGGATGATCAAAAGAAGGAATGGCAACACGCCCAGCATCATCGCGGTGCCAATGGTGAGGCTGGCGACAATGATGCGGGGCCCCAACTGGGCAGGCGGGAGACGCAGCCACCCACGCCGGTGGACGTGTCGGCGCAGCTGGTCGGTCAGAACCACACCCAAGATTGCGCCGACCACCGCCCGGCCGACCACGGGCCACCACAGACCTCCATACAATGTCGGGATCGCGGCGGTCACCAGTCCGATGAGGGACCAGCCAGTGAGCTGACAGATCCAGTATGGACGCATGGGCCTTCGGAACCTGTACGGATGCAGCAACGATACTCGCCGGGCCGCGGGAGGCCAGCGCCGGATGTTGCCGGACTCCGCCAGAGACCCTAGCTGGTATTCACTGAGGGACAAAGCCTGGGGTGTTCAACGGTCGCAGGGGAGGATGGACGGCAGGGCGAGAAGCGCCACCGGTGTCCGGAGCCGGCGGTCCAGCTAGCCGACGACCAGCTTCAGCGCCTTCCGGAGCAGCTTGCGGGTGTTCTTGTAGCTCAGTCGCTCGAACGCGTCATCCGGATCGCACCAGATTCTTTGGCGCCCGTCCTCGGGAGGGCCGGCCTCGCGGCTGAACTGGACCAGGAAATACTCGACCCTGGCCTTGGCGCCGAGGAAGCCATACTCGAGTATCCCCGCCGGGCCGATCAGTTTCCCGACGACGCCGGCCTCCTCCTTGGTCTCGCGCAAGGCCGCGGCTTCCGGCGTCTCTCCCTTCTCGATGTGACCCTTGGGGAAGATCCAGCTTCCCCGCCTCCGCTTAGCGGTGACCAGGAGGACCTGCGGTTCGCTGCCATCGAGTCGGACGACGATGGAGCCCGCCTGGTGAATGAGTGGCACAGTCGCCAGTCGTCAGTCGCCAGTCCCTAGTGGCGTGTCACGAGTCCCGAGTCGAGGAGCCATTGGCCCGGTCATCTCTGTGTCCGCCCCCATCGCCCGCTGATGCGCCGACGCCGACCGCCTCGGTCAGCTTGCGTCCGACCTTGCCCGCGACCTTCACCGCGGCCCCGGTCACTGCCGCGGCTGCCGCCGTCTCCAGACCTTTCTTCACCCCCACCCGGGCCGGTTTGACCAGCAGCTTCTTGGACGGCTTGGCGCCGACGATTTTCTGGGCTCGGCGCCGTGCCTTTCCGGCGCCGTAATCGGGATGCATGGTGAGGAGTTGGGCCACCGCGGTCGCGATGAGGCGTTTGTACTGCTTCTTGGACACGCTGCTCTCGACGGCTTTCAGCCCCGCGACCAGCGTTCCCATGCCCAGCTGCCCGAGATGATCCTTGACCTTCGCCATCTGAAAATCCTCCTGGATATGTAGTCGCGAGTCACGAGTTACGAGTCGCGAGTTCTGAGTTCACAGTCTCCTGGTCGGCTACCAAGTCAGGTTTGCTGAGCTCCTCATGAGGCCCTTCCGGACGGCTAGGGGCTCCCGAGTTCCCACTTCCAACCTCCTCCCCTAGGCTCGCGACTGGCGACTCGTGACTCACGACCGGTACCGGCTCCTCCAGCCCTTTCCCCAACTCCTCAGCTCGCGCCAAAATCCGATTTCCCAGCTCGCCGCCCCAGATCGACTGAAACCGATCGAAGGCCGCCAGCGCGGCCTCGTCGGCCAGCCGCGCCAATGCCACCAAGCCGGCATCCAGCTCAGAGAAGGTGCTGTTCGAAACGCCGGTCCGCAACGAGGCAATTTCCGACGACAGGAGGTGCATGTCGTGGTGCTCGCCCAGGAGATCCTGCGCCTCCTTGAATCGGCGAACCAGTGCTCCCGCCCGGCGATTGCGCCGCGCGATCGGCTCCAGTAAATACCGCAGCCGCTTGAGCGATATCCGGGTCTGGTGGGCCTGCTCGGCGTCGCTCGCGTCGCGGATCCGGCCGAGGTCGTCCCGCACGGCCTCGACCTGCCGCCGGGCCAGCGCTCCGGTGACCTCACGGAAGGTCTGCAGCCGCTGTCCCTGCCCGGTCTGCAACTCGATCCGGAGTACACCCAACCCTCGGCGGAGCTTCCCCCCGGCCTTGTCGTAGCGGCGGGCGACATCGGCGATGGTCCGGTCGTGGGTCTTTTGCTTGCGATCCTCCAAGCGGCCCACCAGCCAGTAGAACCCGGGAACGTCATCCGGAGACAGCCGGCCGGTCTGCTTCGCCAACCAGTCGAGCTGGACCTCCACATCGCGCCCGTCGTTGGTGGCCCGGGCGAGCCTGCGCAGCCTTCGCCGCATCTTGCCGCTGACGCTGCTGTCCAGCTCCGAGCGGTAGGCCCGGACAGCCGAACGCAGCCGTCGAATCGCGACCCGGAAGTCGTGCAGCGCCTCCTGATCGAGCGGCTTATCTAGACGGGTTCGGGCCTGGTCGATGCCATCCAGGTAGCTCAGTGCAAGCAGGCGGGAGGCTTCTGGGGCCGAACGGTCCAGCAGGTCGGAAGGAAGTCGCGGGGGCATGGCCATTACCCCCCGAGGCGCCGGAGCTCGCGGTCGGTCAGCAGCCACTCGAGACTGCCACTTCCGGGGCTCGAAGGGTCTTCCATCTCCAGCAAACAGGCGCCGCCCTTCTTCAGGTCGACGAAGGACGCGTTCTTGCCGGTGAGGAGATAACCGATCAGCAGCCCCAGGTGCGGCTCGTGTCCCACCAATCCGACCGCCTCGCGCTCCCGGTGCTGCTGCTGCAGCCAGGGGATCAAATCCTCGGGTCTATGATCGGAGGTGAGCGCATCCACCTCCTCCAGGTCGACACCGTACTCCTTGTTCACGATCTCGGCTGTCTGCGCAGCCCGGGTCCACGGGCTGGTCGCAATGAGCTCGAGCTCCGGGACCAGTCGCGCTAATCCCGCTGCTGCCTTCCGCACTTCCTTCTTACCCTTGGGGGTCAGCGGACGGATCCGGTCGTCCTTTCCCTGCCGCTCCCATTCCTCCGGATCGCCCGCGGGTCCATGCCGAATGATGAGCAGCTTCACGCCGGCTCGGGGCGCTTGCGGGGCCGAGGCGACCGAACCCGGGGCGGCGTCGAGCGCTGATCGGGGTCGTCCCGGCTGGTGAGGGTCACGTCTGGCGGCGGCGGCCCGCCGGCGCCGAAGATCGGTACGAAGTGGAATGCCGAGTCCACCGCCACCCGAGCGGACTCCCGGGCCAGGGTCTGGAAGACGGCCTGCGACCGGATAGCCTCCTGGCCTTCGGCCGGCGTAACCCGGAGATAGCTGCCGTCCGACTGGAGCTCGCGCGCCTTGACGTTATCGCTCAGGATGACGGGCAGCAGCTCCTGAATCAGCCGAGCCTTGAGCCGGGCATCCTCCACCGGGAACATCAGCTCGATCCGGCGGAAGAAGTTGCGCGGCATCCAATCGGCGCTGCCGAGGAAGACCTCGGGATCGCCTGCGTTCTCGAAGTAGAAAATCCGGCTGTGCTCCAGGAAGCGGTCGACAATGCTGATCACCCGGATATTCTCGGAGAGACCGGGCATGCTGGGTCGGAGGCAACAGGTTCCCCGCACAATAAGATCGACCTTCACCCCGGCCTGGGCCGCGCGATACAGCGCGTCGATGACCGTCGGCTCGACCAGGGCGTTCATCTTCACGATGATCCTAGCCGGCCGGCCCTGCGCGGCATTGCGGCCTTCGCGGTCGATCAGCTCCACCACCTGCTCCCGGAGACCCAGGGGGGCCACCAGGAACTTTCGCCAGCGCCTCCCCTGCGAGTATCCGGTGAGCAGGTTGAACAGCTCGCTGGTATCCTCACCGATCTCGGACTTCGCGGTGAAGAGGCCGAGGTCGGTGTAGATCCGGGCAGTAGTTGGATTGTAGTTGCCGGTCGAGAGATGCACGTATCGGCGGATGCCGTCGGCCTCCCGTCGCACGACCAGTGAGGCCTTGCAGTGGGTCTTGAGGCCCACGACGCCATACACCACGTGCACTCCGGCGTGCTCCAGGGAGCGGGCCCAGACGATGTTGTTCTCCTCGTCGAACCGCGCCTTCAGCTCTACCAGCGCGGTCACCTGCTTTCCGTTTTGCGCCGCCCGCTCGAGGGCCCGGATGATTGGGCTCCCTCCACTGGTGCGGTACAGGGTCTGCTTGATGGCCAGCACCTGAGGATCGTCGGCGGCGCGCTCGATGAAGTTCACCACGCAACCGAACGATTCGAACGGATGGTGCACCAGCACGTCCTGGGAGCGAATCAGCTCGAAGACGTCGGCGGCGGAGGTGAAAGCGGGAGGAGTGCCGGGAACCAGCGGCTCATCCTTCAGGGTGCGGAAGCCCTCCATCCGGTTGAGCGCCGTGAAGACAGTGAGGTCCACCGGGCCGGTCACCCGGTAGACATCCCGGCTGTGCAGGTCGAGGGCCGAGACCAGCATCTGCACGAAACGCTCGTCAGCGGCTTCCGAGATCTCCAGCCGCACCGCGTCGCCCCGCATGCGAAGCCGAAGGTGCTCCTCGATGGTCTGGAGCAGGTCCTCGGCGTCGTCCTCGTCTATAGTGAGGTCGGTATTGCGGGTGACCCGGAAGACGGTGTGGCCCAGCACCCGGAAGCCTCCGAAGAGGGTCCCGAGGTGAGCGGCGATCACGTCCTCCAGCAGGACGAACCGAAGTCGGTCCGAGTCACTGGGCAGGGTGACCACTCGATCGAGCACGGCGGGGACCTGGACCACCGCGAACAGCTCCTGCATCTGGTTAGCGTGCCGGCGCTCAACCAGGAGGGCGATGTTCAAGCTCTTGTTGTGGACGTGGGGGAAAGGATGTCCCGGGTCGATGGCCAGCGGGGTCAGCACTGGATAGATGCTGCTGCTGAACAGCGAGTCCACATAGCGCCGCTCCGCTGGAGTCAGCTGGTCCAGCCGGAGCCATTCAATCCCGCTCTGCTGGAGTTGCCCGATCAGCTCTTCGTGCAGCAGCCGGTATTGGTCTGCGACCAGACGGTGAGCCCGCTGGTCGATTCGGGTAAGCTGCTCGGTCGGAGCGAGCCCATCGGCGGGGAAGTCCTGCGGCTCCAGCCCGGCATAGAGCTGCTCCTGCAGTCCCGCCACCCGGACCTCGAAAAACTCGTCCAGGTTCGAGCTCACGATGGAGAGAAACTTGATCCGTTCGAGGACGGGGTTGGTGGGGTCGGCTGCCTCTTCGAGCACCCGGCAATTGAACTCCAGCCAGCTCAACTCGCGGTTGAGATAGTGCTCCTGAGGAAATTCGGGCAGGTTCTTGGGCATCTCAAAGCGTCAGCTTGCGACCACCTGTAACCGAGGCGTACGGGGTGCGTCGTTCGCTTTTACGCGGGTCCGCACCGGGTGCCATATGAGCTCGACGTCGGTCTCGAACGCCTTGCGAAACAGGTCCGCCTTCCGCTCCGCGTCGGCTGCTTCGATCTCGGGGAAGGACCGGGCCTGGAGACCCACCCGGAGCCGACCCCGAAGGACCCGAACTCTTAGGCCGGTTACCGACTGCGAATGGGTCCGGTCGAGCCCGTCGGCAACCCGAAGAATACCGCTGAGCTTGGCGATCAACCTCCGGTCCGAACTTGAAAGATAGGCGAGATTTTCGTGCCGTTTCCGGGGGAACGCACGCCGGTGATAGCGGACCACGTTGGCGACCAGCTCCATCTCGAGCGGAGTGAAACCCGGCAGATCGCCGTGCATGATCAAGTGATAGGCGTGCTTATGATGCTTGGCGTGACTGATCAGGTAGCCGATATCGTGCAGGAGGGCCGCCGCCTGGAGCAGGTCCCGGCTGGACTCCGGCAGCCGGTAGCGCTTCTTCACACCGTCGAAGAGCTGCAACGCCAGGCCGGCGACGTGCTCACAGTGACGCTCGTTGGAGTGGGCTTTCCGGGCAAAGCTGCGGACCCATTCCATCCGGTTGCCCGGCAAGGTAACCTGTGACCCCCCGGACCGGCCGGGGAGGTCAGCGATCATTTGCAGCAGGAGACCGTCCCGGATCCCCCGCTCGTTCACCATGACTTGCTGGGTGTTCAACCCTCGCACCAGCCGGGAGATGACGCTGGCGCCGGCCACGATGATGTCGGCCCGGTCGGGGCTCAGGCCGGGGATTTCCCGACGACCCTCCAGAGGAGTCTCCCGCAGGCGTCTCACCAGATGGATGATCTCCGCGGGCGAGAGGACATAGCCCTGGACCGACCCGTGGCGTCCTTCCCGCTGCCACTTCGACATGTGGGCCAGCGCCGTAAATGTGCCGCCGCTTCCGATCATCAACTCGGCCCGGTGATTCGGCTGCCGGATCACCTCCCGGATGCCACGGTCGATCTCCTCCTTCATCTGCTTCCAGTGCTTGGGCTTGAGTGGGTCGGAGCGAACCAGCCGCTCGGTGACGCGCACCGCGCCCAAGGGGAGAGAGTAGACGTGGTCAATGGCCGTGCCGGCCGAGAGAATGACCTCGACGCTCCCCCCGCCGATATCCACCACCGCGGTCGGGCGGCCATGAAAATCGAAGTGCCGGGTAGCGGTGCGGAATGCCAGCTGGGCCTCCTCCTCGCCCGAGATCACGTCGATCCGAACCTTGTGCTCCCGGGAGACTTCTCGAATGAAGCTGCGGCCGTTGGCGGCTTCCCTGACCGCGCTGGTCGCGATGGCCCGGGTCTGGCTCACTTTGAACCCATCGGCGATCCCCTTCATTTTGCCGATGGCGGCCAGGGCCCGATCCATGGCCGCTTGCGATAGCCGGCCGGTGCGGTCCAGGTGCTCCCCCAGCCGGACCATCTCCCGTTCCTCATCCAGAATGCGGTAGGTATCGTCTTCCTGCACTTCCGCGACGGTCAGCCGGATGGTGTTGGTGCCGACGTCGATTGCGGCAAGGCGGGGCTGTTGGGGAGTGTTCGGGACGGTCATGGCTGGTCTGTAGATTCCATCGCCTCAACGGTTCGCGCCAGTGCACTTCGTCACGACTGAGTAACGATCGGTGCCCAGCACAACCGGACGGTAGCGTGCGGCTGCGCCCGGCGCCAGTACGGTGGACGCAACCCGGGGAACCCTTTCACCTGGTCGCCGGTTAGCTAGCCATGCCAACAGTCGAGCTCGGTCTCAATACCTTCGGCGATCTGACGGTGGACGGCAACGACCGTCCGTTGTCTTACGCCCGGGTACTGCGCGATGTTGTGGCCGAAGCGGAGCTCGCCGATCAGGTCGGGGTGGACGCTTTCGGCGTCGGCGAGCACCACCGCCCCGACTTTGCCATCAGCGCGCCTGAAGTGGTGCTCGGCGCCATCGCCGGCCGGACCGAGCGCATCCTTCTCGGAACCGCAGTCACCATTCTCAGCACCGACGACCCGGTACGGGTCTACCAGCGCTTCGCTACGCTCGACGCCGTATCCCGCGGCCGCGCCGAGGTGATCCTGGGCCGGGGGTCTTTTACCGAGTCCTTCCCGCTCTTCGGCTACTCACTCGACGACTACGACGACCTGTTCGAGGAAAAGCTCGCCCTTTTCGCGGCGCTCCGCGAGGCCGACCGCACCGGCCAGCCGGTCCGCTGGAAGGGCAGGATGCGATCACCGCTCGATGGGGTGCAGATCTACCCCCGGGTGGAGCGGCCGCCGCTCCGGGCCTGGGTGGGGGTCGGCGGAAGCCCCGAGTCGGTGGTCCGCGCGGCGCGTTACGGTTTCCCCCTCACCCTAGCCATCATCGGCGGAGACCCTCGCCGCTTCCGTCCCTACGTCGAGCTCTACTATCGGGCACTGGCGCAGCTCGGCTCGGAGCAACTGCCGGTTGGCATCCACTCGCCGGGACACGTGGCGAAGACGGACGCCGAGGCCCGGGAAGAGCTGTGGCCGGCATATGAGGTCATGCGCAACCGGATCGGCGCCGAGCGAGGCTGGCCAGCCACCAGTCTCGCGGAATTCGATCGGGAAATCGCCGCAGGCTCGCTCTACGTCGGCTCGCCCGAGACGGTCGCCCGCAAGATCGCCGGGACGGTTCGCGCCCTGGGCGCGTCTCGCTTCGACCTCAAATACAGCGCCGGGACGCTGGGACACGAGATCATGCTTCGCAGTATCGAGCTCTACGGACAGGAGGTGATTCCTCAGGTTCGGCGGCTGCTCGCCGAGGCCCCACCGGGGGGAGGGTCGGGGCGGAGAGTCGAAGGGGCGGCGGGTTCGAAAGTCGGAAAGATCGAGGCCGGATCAGGGAGTTAGAGCAGCGCCGAAATACTGATCGCCGTAAGCGCGGCGATCAGCTGGCCGACGATGACATCACTGGGATAGTGAACTCGAAGGCAAACCCGGGAAAAACCGACCAGCAACGCCAAAGACAGAAGCGGCACCGCCCACCCGGGAAAGACCAGGGCATAGGAGAGGGCGACCGACATCGAGGCGGTTGAATGCCCGGACGGAAAGGAGAACCGGTCCGGCTCGCCTACCAGAGTAACGAACTGCTCGACAGCGGCGGGCCGGGACCGTCCGACTGTCCGTTTGATCAGTTGGACCAGGAGATGAGAACCGGCCAGGCTCAGCAGCGCAAGCTCTGACGCCTGGTGGAGACCGCAGCAGGCGAACCAGGGAAGTCCGGCCGCCAGTATCGCCGGCCCGCTGCCTCCCAAGTGCGTAATCCCTCGCCACATAGCCCTGGCCCAGCGGGGCGAGCCCGGGGTCAGGGCGCAGCGGAGCAGCAGCGCCCGGTCATGGGTACTGAGCTGAAGCAGAACTGTTCCAGGCATTACCCGGATCTTCGGCAGGGTCTGCCACTATCCCCCCTCCGAAGGGCAACGGCGGTGTAACGGTTTCTCCTCCCTTTGTCGACAAAGCGAGACCCTGCCTTCACTTCCGCGTTACTCGCCTGGGCGAACTTGCGACATCCCCCTCTCCCCTGGACCGCGGGGCGCTATGCGGGTTCTCTACTGTACCGATACCTATCCGCCCCAGATCAACGGGGTCTCGGTGGTCACGGGACTATCCGTAGCGGGCCTCAGTCGCCTGGGTTGGGAGTGCGCGGTTGTCGTGCCGAAGTATCCCCGTGCGACGCACGCCGTCTGGAACGATCCGGACCCCGGGGCCCGCCCGTGCCTGAGGTTGGACCTGACCAGCTTCCCTCTGCCGGGTTACTCGGAAGTGCGGCTGACTTTGCCGACGCCGGCCCGGGTGCATCGCCTGGTGGCGGAGTTCCGGCCGGATCTGGTGCACTGCGCCACCGAATTCACCATTGGCCGGATGGGCCAGCTGGCCGCAGACCGGGCCGGCGTCCCATTGGTCTCCTCCTACCACACCGATTTTTCCCAGTACGCCGAGGCCTACGGCAAGGGTTGGCTGCGGGGAACGGTCTCTGCTTATCTCAAGCGATTTCATCAGCGCAGCCGCCGGGTGTACACCCCATCCACTGTCTCCAGGGAGGACCTGCTGCGGCTGAATGTGCCGGACGTAGAAGTCTGGGGCAGAGGGGTGGACGCCCAGCGATTCAATCCCGGGCGCCGAAGTGCCGGGCTTCGGGCCGACCTGAAGCTCGACGGACGATACACCTTCCTTTATGTAGGACGGCTCGCGCCAGAGAAGCGTCCCGAGCAAATCCTGGACGCATTCCGACTGGCCCGGGAGATGTTGCCGAAGGACTCCATTCGTCTGATCATGGCGGGCACCGGCCCCCGCGAGGCCGAGCTCCGGGCCATCGCCCCTCCCGGCGTGACCTTCATTGGATTCCTGGACCGGCGCACTCTGCTGCCGGAGCTGTACGCCAGCTGCGATGCCTTCGTCTTCGCCTCAGTCACCGAGACTCTAGGCCTCGTGGTGCTGGAGGCCATGGCCAGTGGCCTGCCGGTGATTGCCGCTCCCGCAGGTGGAGTGCGCGATCATTTGCGCGATGGGTACAACGGAATGGCCTATCCGGCCGGCAGCGCGTACGAGATGGGCAGCGCTATGGCCCGCATGGCCTGGGATCGGGTGTTGACCGAACGGTTGGCTCTGGGAGCTCGCCGCACCGCGGAGGAGCTCACCTGGGACCACGAGATGATCCGGCTGGACCGCAGCTATCGCGAAGTGTGTGGCGCGGCAGTGACCACTGCGGCTGCCTAGATGAGCTTCTGGGAGTGCGGGAAACGGAGACTTGCGGGGCGAATTTGAGGTTGCCTGAATCGGCATCGGTCGTCGTCTTAGGAAATGCATCAACACGAAGGCACGGAGGACATCAAGCGCACGAAGGCCTTGTCACTGGCGTTGTCCTACGACGTTATAGGGGCAGCAATCGAGGTGCACCGCCTGCTTGGACCGGGACTGCTCGAATCCGTCTACGAGGCGGCACTCTGCAGGGAACTGTCGCTCAGGTGCACGGAATTCCATCGTCAACAACGAGTGCCTGTTAGTTACAAAGGGGTGCCCCTCGAGTGCGAGTTCAGGATTGATCTCCTCATAGGAAAGCTGATCATTGTGGAAGTCAAAGCTGTTGAAAAGATCCTGCCGGTTCACAAAGCACAACTGTTGAGCTACCTCAGACTTCACAATGTATGGCTTGGGTTACTAATCAACTTCAATGTGGAAGTGCTGCGAGACGGCATCCGCCGAGTCCTAAATGGATGATCACCTGGAGGACTGTTCGTGATCTTGTTTCCCCTTCGTGCTTTCGTGTCAAAGCAGTTTCCCTTCCGACTGCGACGAGGTCTTTGGAAACCAACAAGTGATGGTGGTGCCGACTCCCCGCCGGCTTTCGGCCGACACCCGGCCGCCGTGAGCCTCGACCAGGTGCTTCACGATCGCCAGTCCCAGCCCGGTTCCGCCCAGGTCTCGCGACCGGGAGGCGTCGGAGCGGTAAAACCGCTCGAAGATCCGGGGCAAATGCTCCGGAGAGATACCGGAACCGGTGTCGGCCACGCTGATCGCGACGCCGGTCCCGTCCACGACGGTCCGGCAGGTGATGCGCCCGCCGGCAGGCGTGTAGCGCAGCGCGTTCTCCAGGAGATTGGCCAGTATCTGTCGCAGCGCATCAGGGTCCGCCACGATCTGCTCGGCACGAGGACCAATCTCGACCGAGAAGCTCGCCGCTGAGCTCCCGACGCCTTCGCTCACCGCTTCCCAGGCATCCCGGGCCACCTCCCCGACCTCCAACGGTTCCGGCTCCAGCTGCCAGTGACCAGCCTCTAGCCGGGCCAGGTCGAGCAGGTTGTCCACCAGCCGCTGCATCCGCGCGGTGTTCGCCACGATGGTCGCGAGAAAGCGCCGGGTGGTCTCCGGGTCCGGCGCATCGGCCAGCAGGGTCTCAGCGTATCCCGAGATCGAGGTGAGCGGGGTCTTCAGCTCATGAGAGACGTTGGCCACGAAGTCGCGCCGCATCGCCTCGAGCCGGCGGACCTGGGTGAGGTCGTGAATCACCAGCACCGCACCGCCGGAGGGGAGCGGCCGGGCATTCATCAGCAAGACTCGATCGTCCAGATCCAGCTCCCGATCCTGTACCGCGTGGCCCTGCAGCGCTGCATCCACCACCTCGCGTGCGGCCTTGGTGCGGAATAGCTCCGGTAGATCAGGCAGATGGTCGTCCAGATGGTAGCCCAGCATCCGGCGGGCGGCGGGATTCGCCGTGACGATCCGCCCCCGTCCATCGGCCGCGATCACGCCTTCCACCATGGACTCGACCAGTGCCGCGGTCTCGGCCTGCTCCCGCCGGAGCTGCGCGAAGCGATCCGCCAGTTGGTGGTGCATCTCCCGTAAGGCGTGGACCAGGGCGTCGATGTCGGGGATGCCGGACCGGGGAAAGCGAGGTGCCGCGCCGGCGGCAATATCGCGCGCTGCCGAGCCGATCTCGATCAGAGGTTGGGCTATGGACCTGCCAGCGGTTAGAGCCAGCAGACTGCCCACCAGGAGCGCGAGCAGTGCCGCTCCCGCGACCGCTCGCTGCGCCCGGGTCACGACCTCATCTACCTGTTCCAGCCCGGCGGCCACCCGGATCACACCAGGTGGACCCGGCATCGCGACGTAGAGCAGCAGCCGCCCCACCGTCTCGCTCCGGCGGCTGGCCACCCCCCGGCTGCCGGCCAGCGCAGCCCGCACCTCGGGCCTGGCGGCATGATTTTCGATTGGAGGCAGGGGACCCGGAGGAAAATCGCTGTCGGCCCGGACCCAGCCGTCCCGGTCGATAATGGTGATGCGATGCCCGGTCTGGCCGCTGAGGCGCCGGACGGTTGCCGGCCAGGCCGATGAATCCGGGGGCAGGGCTTCCCGCACCAGCCGGGCCTCGCTCTCGAGTGACTGCGCGATATCCGCTTCGAGATCCGTCCGGAGCGATCGCTCCGCCAGCCAGAACAGAATCCCGACGGTCAGGACCAGGATCAGAATCGAGCCCAGTACCAGTCGCCGGGCGAAGCTCACCGGCTGCGAGCCCCTCGCTCACCTCCCCGGAATCGGTAGCCGAAGCCGCGCACTGTCTCGATCATCTTCCCGGCGTCACCCAATTTGCTGCGAAGCCGCTGCACGTGCATGTCTACCGTGCGGGTCTGAATGTCGGGCTGCGCCTCCCACACGATCTCGAGTAGCTGGGGACGGGTCTGGACCCGGCCGCGGCGCTCGACCAGCATCAAGAGGAGTTTGTACTCGGTCGCGGTTAGACTGAGCTCCCGCCCGTGCAGCATGGCCCGGTGAGCCGAACGGTCGATGCTGATCGGACCGGCCGAGAGAGTGGAGCCGGCGCTCACCGCGGGCGAGGCCAGCCGCCGCAGCAGTGCGCCCACTCGAAGCGACAGCTCCTGGGGAGAAAACGGCTTGGTGAGGTAGTCGTCGGCGCCCAAGGAGAGTCCGCGGATGCGGTCGGTCTCCTCCCTGCGGGCAGTCAAGAGAATGACGCCCACGTCCTTGGTCTCTTCCCTCCGGCGCAGCTCGGCCAGGACATCGTAGCCCGACACCCCCGGGAGCATGAGATCCAGCACCACCACATCGGGCCGCTCCTCGCGCGCAGCCTTCAGCGCGTCGGGCCCGTTTGCCGCGGTGGAAACCCGATACCCCACCTTGGCCAGGTGATAGGCGACCAGCGCGGTGATATCCGGCTCATCGTCAACGACCAGGATGCGATGGGTCATCAGGGACTCGTGCGCGAGTGTTGGCACGAATATAGGCTGGGCAGGGGGGAGGCGGGGCAGCCGGGAAGGTTTTTCGGTTGCAGCTGGAGTCCCGCTAATGGATGCCACCGCTACCTAAGGAGTGGGTGGCGGTACCAGGACCTGGGCAGTGCGTTCCAGCACCTCCGCCCGTTCCTGCTCACACAGCTTGGGCGCCTTGTCGCTCATGCTGCCCGGCGCCACCCACCGGCTGGTTGCGCTAACCTCGGAACCAGTGGCATCGCCTCTAATGGTCATGTTCACAGTCACGTGGCAGGCGGCTGAGGACCCCTGCTGGGCACTGGCGCTGGGCCAGCGGGTTCCAATGAGGCGGCCCCCGGCCGAATCCGTGACATCCATGGTGAAGGATTCTCCCTGCAGGGCCCGGCGGGCCCGGACCCAGGCCGAGTCCCGCGAGGCGGGCACCGGTGTCACACTGCTCTGCTCCGGTCCGGCCACGAGCCCGGTGCAGGCGCTGGCGGTACCGATGAGCCCAACCAGGCAGCTGCGAAAGATCGTTGGATGTCTCATAGTCGGCCCAAGCCTACTCCGCGCGAATCCCGCTCCGGTCACGGCTCTGTCACAGTCTGGTGAAGCTACATTACTCCCACCTGGGAGCCCTGATGACCGAAACGATTCGGGTGTTCGTGAATACTACTGCGTTGGATTTGCCGGCCGGCGCGGACGTCGGGCAGGCGGTGCGCGCGCTGGATCCAGAGCTGGCCGCGAGCGTGGAAAGGGGAGCGGCCTTCGTGACCGACGGCCGAGGGCTCGAGGTGGACCCGGCTAGCTCGCTGGTCAGCGGGTCTATTCTGCGAGTCGTGGTGCGGGCTCGGCGGGGGGCTGATGCTGACGCGTGAGCTGATCGGGCGGCTACCCAAGGCCGAACTGCATACCCACTTCGACAGCTGCCTCCGGGCCGAGACCATGATCGCGCTGGCGCACGATGCCCGAGTCTCGCTGCCGGCTCGAGACCCGGAGACTCTCCGCCGGTTCATGCGGGTAGACGACGCCAGAAACCTGGAGGACTACCTGCAGCGGTTCGATGTTACCATCCCGCTGCTGCAGACTCCTGAAGCCATCGAGCGGGTGGCGTACGAGATGGTCGAGGACGCAGCCCGGGACAATTTGCGCTACCTCGAGGTCCGCTACTGCCCCGAGCTGAGCCGGCAGCGGGGACTGTCCTTGGACGAGGTGATCGCCGCAGAGCTTCGCGGCCTGAGCCGGGGTGAGCGCGACTTCGGCGTTATCACCCGGGTCATTAACTGCTCCCTCCGGCAATACCATCCGTCGGTCTCGCTCCAGATCGCCGAGCGGTCCGTCGCCTTCGGCAATCAGGGCGTGGTAGCGTTCGACTTGGCGGGCCCGGAGGCGGGCCGGCCTCCCGGGATCCACCAGGCCGCGTTCGACGCCGCGGCGCGGGGCTACCTCGCCATCACGGTGCACGCCGGCGAAGCTGCCGGAGCGGAGTCGGTCGCGGAGGCGGTCCACCAGTGCCACGCCAACCGCATCGGCCACGGCACCCGGCTCCGGGAAAACAGCCGGCTGGTGGACTACTTGCGCGACCGCCGGACTCCCATCGAGATCAACATCACCAGCAATGTGCAGACTCGGGCCGTGCGCCAAGCTTCCGACCACCCGGTTCGGGAGTATTTTGATGCCGGCCTCAAGGTCACCCTGTGCACCGATGGCTGGCTGATGACCGGGGTGACGCTGAGCGACGAATACTGGCTGGCACACACCGACCTCGGCTTTACCCGCGAGGAAATCGACCGGCTGATCCTCAACGGATTCGAGAGCGCGTTCCTGCCTTGGCCGGAGAGGATGGCCTTGCTGCAGCGGGTGAGGGACGAGTTGGCGGGGATTTAGTCGCTTGTCACGAGTCGCGAATCGCTAGTCATTGCGAGGCGGCGCAGCCGCCGAAGCAATCCCGACGACTACCAGAGGAGATATGCGGACTGCCATCCTAGCCCTTCTCCTCGTAGGCGCCGCCTTGTTCGCGGCGTGGGTTTTCCCGGGACTCACCTGGCAAGCTGTCAACGGAGTCCTGGCGCAGTCAGCGCCTCAGGCGCAGGACTCCACCACCAGAGCTCAAGCCGACACCCAGGTGATAGCGCCGCCCCGGCCGGAGCCGGTCTCTCCGGCCGAGCCGCGGGGGATCTTTTCCCGTCTTCGAGGAATCCTCGGAATCGTTGCCATCGTTGCCATTGCGATCGCCCTGTCGCACAACCGGAGAGTCATCCGCTGGCGAGTGGTAGCCTGGGGGCTGGCGCTCCAACTGCTGTTTGCCATTTTCGTGCTCCGCATCCCCGCCGGCCAGCAGCTGTTTCGCGCGCTGGGCAACTTCGTCACCAGCATCCTCAACTACTCCTACATCGGCTCCCAATTCGTGTTCGGCGAGCTGGGCAAGCCCAACTCCAGCCTGGGAGTGATCTTTGCGTTCCAGCTGCTGCCCGCCATCATCTTCGTCAGCGCACTGTTTGCCATCATGTACTACCTCGGCATCATGCAGCTCATCGTACGGGCCTTTGCCCTCCTCATGAGCCGGGTGATGGGCGCCAGCGGAGCCGAGAGCCTCAACGTGGCGGCGTCGATCTTTATGGGGCAGACCGAGGCACCGCTCACCATCCGGCCGTTCCTCTCCCGCATGACCCGCTCCGAGCTGATGACGGTGATGACCTCGGGGATGGCCCACATCTCGGGCTCGATCATGGTGGCCTATATCGCCTTCGGGATCGAGGCCCGGCACCTGCTGACCGCTGTTATCATGACAGCTCCCGGAACGATCATGATGGCCAAGCTATTCGAGCCGGAGACCGAAGTGCCGGAGACCTACGGCAAGGTCAAGCTGGACATGCCCAAGCAGGACGTGAACCTGCTGGACGCGGCGGCCCGAGGCACCAGCGAGGGACTCACGCTGATGCTGAATGTGATCGCGATGCTGGTCTCGTTCGTCGCCCTCGTTGCCCTGCTCAACGGCGGCTTCGCCGCAATCCACCGCTTCGCCGAATGGTTTCCCGCCAACCTCCAGACCGTGCTGGGTTGGATCTTCCGCCCCATTGCCTGGATCATGGGGGTTCCCTGGCACGACAGCGGGACGATCGGGAGTCTATTGGGCACGCGGATGGTGCTGAACGAGTTCATCGCGTATGCGCAGCTCGGGCCGATGAAGGCACAGCTGGATCCGCGCTCGTTCATCATCGCGTCGTTCGCCCTGGCGGGATTCGCCAACTTCAGTTCCGTGGGCATTCAGCTGGGCGGGATTGGGGCCCTGGTGCCGGAGCGGAAGCGGGATCTCGCGCGGCTCGGGATCCGGGCGATGCTGGCGGGAACGCTGGCGAATTTCCTGTCGGCAACGATCGCTGGGATTCTGCTGTGAGGTGGAGGGCGTTTACCGGAGCTGGGGTCTGCTCCTCACAGCGCTGCAGCACTCGACGGTCGGAGCCCGGGGTGACTTCTCAGCCGCTCGGGTTCCTCGAATGGTACCCCGGTCTCCTCCCCTCGTGCTGACGCGCGTTCGGAGCAGACTCCAGCTCCGGTGCTCACTATCCCGAGCGGGCATACCACGCGTAGGTGGCCACATCAGAAGTGCCACCGACTGGCGTGGAGCCCCGCAGGGCGCGTCAGCACGAGGGGAGGAGACCGACGCGACAGCCACGAGAAGGTATAGCGCCCCTTTGACTGCGTCGGGCTCCGACCGTCGAGTGCTGCAGCGCCTGGAGGAGCCCACGCCAGTCGCGAGAATCAACCGGAAGTGGCGCCAGTGAGTGAAATCGAGGCAGCGGCCGAAGCCATTCGCCAGCGCTGGGGCAAGCGGCGGCCGAAGGTGGCGATCGTGCTTGGGTCAGGGCTGGGGTATCTCGCCGAGCGGATCGAGGATTCGGTCCGGATACCCTACCGCCAGATCCCGGGCTTTCCCGACCCGACCATCGTGGGACACGGCGGCGAGCTGGTGATCGGCCGGTTCGCCGGGAAGGAGCTCCTGGCCCAGAGCGGGCGCTTTCATTTATATGAGGGCCATACCTCCAGTACCGCAGCATTGCCGGTTCGGGTGTTTGGCGCGCTCGGAATCGAAACCCTGCTGCTGACTAATGCCGCAGGAGGAATCCGCCGAACCTTCTCCTCCGGTACGGTCATGCTGATCGCCGACCACATCAACCTGACCTTTCGGAATCCGCTGATCGGATCGGTGCTTCAGGGTGAAGAGCGGTTTCCCGACATGTCCGACCCCTATGACCGGTCACTCCGGGAGCTGGCCCGTGCGGTGGCAGTAGAACGGGGGATCGCACTCGAGGAAGGGGTCTACGTACAGCTGCTCGGTCCCAGCTTCGAGACCCCGGCCGAGATCCGGATGCTGGAGCGGCTGGGGGCCGACGCGGTGGGCTTTTCGACAGTGGTGGAAGTGATCGCCGCGCGGGCGCGGGACATCCGCTGTCTGGGATTTTCGGTGGTGACTAATCTGGCGTCGGGGCTCTCGCCCACGAAGCTGAATCACGAGGAAGTGCTGGAAACGGCGAAACGGGTGAGCAACGAGCTGGGCAGCTTGGTGGCCGGCGTTATTGGGCGGCTGTAGGTCCAGGAACCAGGTGGTTCAGCGGCCCGTTCCCGCTACCCACTCCGGGAGCTGCCGCGATGGCCCGGTGCACGAAGTCGAGTCCGTCCTCCACCGCCCGCTCCAGCGAGCGACCGAGCGCCAGTCCCGCGGCAATGGCGGCGGAGAGGGTGCAGCCGGTGCCATGCACCGAGGTGGTGGCGATGCGGGGATGGGCAAAGTGACGCGCCCCCGACGCGGTCACCAGTACATCAGTGATGGTGTCTTCAGAGAGATGGCCACCCTTTATCAACGCGGCTGCGGCCCCGAACCGCCGAAGGGTAGCCCCGGCTCGCTCCATGGTCGGGATATCGTGCACCACCCGTCCGGTTAGAATCGCGGCCTCGTCCAGGTTGGGAGTCACCAGGGCGGCGAGCGGCAGCAGATCTTCCCGCACGACTTCCTCCGCCTCGGTCGAAAGGAGCCGGGTGCCCGACGTCGAGACCATTACCGGATCGCACACCAGAGGCGCCCAGCCGTTCTCCCGGATCGCGCGAGCCACCAAACGCACCAGCGAGGCTTCGGCCAGCATGCCGGTTTTGAGCGCTGCCGGCGGGAGATCCTCCGCGATGGCGGTGAGCTGGGCGCTGACCATCGCCTCGGGTACCGCTTCGACTGCGCGCACCCCCCGGGTGTTCTGGGCCGTGAGGGCCACGATGACCGAGGTTCCGAACACGCCGAACTGCTGGAAGGTCTTGAGATCGGCTTGGATGCCGGCACCACCGCCGGAGTCGGAGCCGGCGATGGTGAGCGCAATCTTCATCCGGTGATCACCATCATGAGCAGCTCCCTCCAGACACTTATTCGTGACCTGCACCGCCGCCGCGGCCGGGAGCGGCGCGGCCTGGCGCTGGCCGAAGGCGTTCGTCTCGTGGAGGAGGCGCTCGCCGTTGGGATCTCGATACGGGGTGCGGCCGTGTCTCCGGCGTTGGAAAGTACCACTCGGGGGAAGACGCTCAAAGCATCGCTGGCGGAGCGCAACATCCGGCTGGATGAAGTAGGCGACGCGGATCTGGAATCGCTGGCCGACACCGAGCATCCACAGGGCGTGGTAGCCGTCATCGAACCCAGGACCTGGGGACTGGAGGATATCCGACTCGCGCCGGGCGACGTCGTCCTGGTGCTCGATGCGGTGCAGGACCCGGGCAATGTCGGCACCATGCTGCGCACCGCCCTCGCGCTCGGCGCCCGCGGTGTCATTGCCCTCAAGGGAACGGCTGACCTCACCAACCCCAAGGTGATCCGCGGGGCCATGGGGGCGAGCTTTCGGCTGCCGATGGTATCGGCCGGCCCGGAGGAGTTCATCGCCTGGTCTCGGCTGCAGCGGTCCCAAATCTGGATCGCCGACATAGCGGGCGACCTGCTGGACCAGATCCCGGGAAGGAGCTCTGCTCGACCACCCCTTTCCCTGGTGCTCGGTAACGAGGGCGCCGGCGTCGGGCCGGTGCTCCAGTCCGCCGCCGCCCGCAGGGTTGCGATCCCGCTCCAGCCCGGAGTCGAGTCGCTCAATGTCGCCGTGGCCGCCGGGATTCTGTTGTACGGAGTGATGCGTGAGCGGTGAGCTTCCGGTGGGTCTCGAGATCGTGCTGGCCGCCGTGGTCGGCGCCATGCTCGGAAGCTTCCTCAACGTCTGCATCCTCCGTTGGGGCGTCGAGCCGAAGCAGTCGGTGGTGCACCCTCGTTCCCGCTGTCCCCGCTGCGGCCGGGTGCTCGCCTGGTATGACAACATCCCGGTCATCTCGTGGATCCTGCTCCGCGCCCGCTGCCGGGGATGCGGCCAGCCCATCTCGGCCCAGTATCCCTTGATCGAGCTGGCCACCGCCGCGATCTGGGCGTTCATGGTCTGGCGTGAGGGAGTGACTCTGGAGGCGTTCCACGGCGCCATTTTCGGAACCATCCTGCTCGGCATCGCCATGACCGATGCCCGAGAGTATCTCATCCCTCACGAGTTCTCGATCGGCGGGACGGCGATTGCCGTCGCGCTCTCCGCTTGGCCGGACCCCTCGAACGCGGTGGTCAGCCTGCAGGGAGCCTTAGTCGGCGCGGGCGCAGTTCTCCTGATCGGTGAGCTGTCCGAGCTTGCCGTGGGCCAGGAGGCCATGGGCGGTGGCGACTGCGCCCTTATGGGCATGGTCGGCGCCTTCCTCGGCTGGCAGGCGATCGTTCCGGTGCTATTGCTCGGGGCGATGATCAGCACGGTGATTTTTCTGGTGACGGCGATCTGGCTGCGACGAGAACATGAAGCGGTAGGAGGGGAGGAGGCAGCTGGGGTCGAGCTGATCCCAGCACGAAGTTTTCGCTGGGGGATGGTTGCGCGGCTGATTGCTCTCGGCGCGGTGCCCATCCTGCTGCTCGCAGGCTCCTTCGTCCTCGGCGTCACTTGGCAGGTACTCGGCGCCGTGTTCCACGGGGTTATTGGTGCGGGGGTAGCGTACTACGCTTCTTTTCTCTTGCCCGCCAGCCTCGACCACCAGAGCTGGCTTCGGGTGCGAGGACTCCTGGCCGCCGCTCTGGCGATCGCCATCGGAGCCGGGCTCTCGCTGCCGCGGATTCTGGTCGCGGTGGTTCTGGCGGGAGCGGCGCTCTGGTATGCTCGCCGGGTGCCGCTGACGCCGTCGCCCGAAACGACTGCAGGACTGCAGTCGCAAGGCTACCTGCCGTTCGGAGTGGGACTCACCGCGGCTGCTGCGCTGCTGCAGTTCTCAGGATCGATGCCGCTGGTGCGGGACGTGGTGGTTCAATACGGGCGACTGCTGAGGTTCATGTGAGATCTGGGTGGATGGTGCTGGCGTCGATTGTGATGATCCTGGCCTGTCGAGGCGAGCGGCCCGGCCCGGCCACCGAGGACATGCTGAGCCGGATGGTGGACAGCCTCAAAGGAAAGGTCGAGCGAGCGGCCGGACTGAAATTCAAGGCGACTCCGAAGTCGGCACTGCGAAGCCGGCAGCAGGTGCGGGCCTACCTGCTGCACAAGCTGGCCGAGGAGTTGCCCGCCGCCAAGCTGGAAGGCCTGGAGACCGCCTACCGGCTGTTCGGTCTGCTCCCGGACACGCTCGATCTCCGGCCCTTGCTGCTGGAGCTTTATACCGAGCAGGTGGCGGGCTACTACGATCCCGACTCGGCAATGCTGTTTGGTGTGGCCGACGCCGACCCGGCCCAGCTTCAGGTTGTCGTCGCCCATGAGATGGTGCATGCGCTGCAGGGCGAGCGGGTCCCGCTGGACTCGATTCTGCACGAGAAGTCCAACAACGACCGGTTGGCGGCGGCGCAGTCGGTGCTGGAGGGGCAGGCGACCCTGGCCGGGATGAAGGCGCTCTTCCCCCCCGAGATGGATCCCACTGCCGACCCGGACTTCTGGGGCGAGTATACCGATCAGATCCGCAGCGGGCAGAGCTCCATGCCGGTCCTGGCGCGTGCGCCGCTGGTGGTGCGGGAGGCGCTGATCTTCCCCTACCTCGCCGGCGCCGAGTTCATGCACTGGTGGGAGACCTCGCCCTGGCGAGACTCGGTGCCGTATGGCCCCCGGATGCCGGTGTCCACCGAGCAGATCCTGTTTCCGGATCGCTACGCCAAAGGCGATGTGCCGATTGGGCTGAAGTTCCCCGCCGACTCGGGGGTGCTTTACGAGGATGTGCTGGGCGAGGGCGAGGTCCGGATCCTCATGGCCCGGCTTGCAGGACAGAACCAGGTGCGGGCTGCCGGTCCGACCGGCTGGGGCGGAGATCGCTATCGGGTGTATCGCACACCGGGAGGGCCAGCTCTGGTATGGGCGGTGATATGGGACGACCCGGTCTCGTCGCAGCGGTTCGAGGGTGCGTATGGGCCCAAGCTGCGGGCGACCTCACGGCCGGGCTACCGGTCCTCGGCGGAGCATCTGGACTTGGACGGGAAACCAGCGACACGCTACGTCCTCGCGCCGGCCGGGTGGAACGGATGGTCGAGCTTGCCCCGCCCATCGGTAGCCCGTTGACGTCCGTTCGTTTGGGTCTCGCGATCGGTTAGAAAAACCGTGTGGCCGTGTAGATCATGAGCCCCACCAGCCCGCCGACCAGAGTTCCGTTGATCCGGATGAATTGCAGATCCCGCCCCACCAGCAGCTCGATGCGGCGGGAGGTCTCTTCCGGATTCCACGAACTCACCGTCTGGGCAATGAGCTGGCCCACCTCTCCCCGGTGCTGCTCCACCACCCGTAGCACGGCGTTGATGATCCAGCCGTCGATCTTCTCCAGCAACGCTTCGTCCTCCAGGGCCGCGGAGGCGAGCGCCGAGAGGCTTCGCGCCACCGGGCTGGGCCCCGTGTCGTCGGACACGCTCTGCCGTCCGAGGATCTGCTTGAGCTCTCCCCAGAGCGATGCGGCGAGCCGGCCGCTGGTCTCGGGGTCGAGTACCTGCTCCTTGATCGCCTCCGCCCGGGCCATCACCTCGGGCGACTCCTGCAGTTGCACCATCCACTCCGCCAACAGCTCGTCGAACTGGTGGCGGAGTGGGTGATCGGGATCCTCGCCCACTTCGATGAGGGTTCGCTCGATGCCCCCCAGCACCTTTTGGTGGATTCGGTCGTCTACCAGGCGGGGCAGCCACCAGGGACTCTCCTCCCGAATCTTCTCCCGAATCAGCTCCTCATTCTCCGCCACCAGCCGGAGCAGTCCCTGAATCACCCGGTCGAGCAGCTGCTGGTGCCGGTCGTCCACCGTCAGCAGCGCCAGGCCCTTCGCCAGCACCGGCGCGATGGCGATCTGCCGCAACGGTTCGACTACAGTGCGATCGAGTAAGGCATGCACGTCCTCGTCCCGTACTACGTTGCCGGCGCTCTTCAGCACCGACGCGGCCTGTTGGGCCGCCTTGCGGCCGTTCTCCGGAATGCTCAGCCACTCTGCCGCGCGCCGGCTGATTTGCGCGGCCCTGAGCTTGGCCGTCAGCACGTCGGGGGAGAGGAAGTTGTTCTGCACGAAGTTGCCGAGGCTGCGGCCGATCCGGTCCTTTCGGCTGGCAATAATCGCAGTGTGAGGGATGGGGATGCCGAGTGGATGGCGAAACAGCGCGGTGATGGCGAACCAGTCGGCAATGCCGCCGACCATGGATGCCTCCGCCGTCGCCCGGATATACCCCAGCCAGGGATGCTCGACCTCGAACGTGCGGGCGACCATGAAGATGACCCCCATGACAACCAGGAGCCCGGTAGCCCGCAGCTTCATGCGGTCGAGGTTGCGCTGCCGCTCCTCGGGGTTGGTGAGTTCCTGCATGGTGGCCATGGTAGGAAGGGTACGCTGGTAAGCGTGTAAGCGGGTAGGTGGTAGGTCGCGAGTCACTGACTTTCCCAGCCGCTTGACCGACCGACGGCCTGACCGACTGGCCGCCCGACTTGAACAAAGTCCGTTCTACGACTAAGCTTACGGGCTTATGTTTGACGAGCTTTCCAGCCAACTCAACGCCACGCTCCAGAAGCTCACCGGGCGGGGCGTTTTAACGGAAGACGCGGTCAAAGAGGGGCTCCGGGAGATCCGCCGGATCCTGCTCGAGGCCGACGTCAGCTTCGACCTCACCCGCGATTTCCTGGAACGGGTGCAGGCCAAGGCTGTCGGGATCACCACGATCAAGGATGTCCGGCCGGGGCATCAGCTGGTCAAAATCGTGTACGACGAACTGGTGGCGCTGCTGGGCGAGAAGCAGGCGCCCATCGCCTACGCGTCGGTGCCGCCCACGGTCATCCTGCTGGTCGGGCTCCAGGGCTCGGGTAAGACAACCACCGCGGGCAAGTTGGCCAAGCGGCTTCGGCTGGAGCAGAAGGCGCCATTCTTGGTGGCGGCCGACGTGTACCGGCCCGCGGCCATCGACCAGCTGCACACGCTGGGGCGCCAGATCGACGTCGGCGTGCACAGCGACAATGCGTCGCAGGACGTGGTCAAGATCGTGCGGGACGGGATCGCGGCGGCGGGCAAGGCGCGGGCCCGGACGGTCCTCGTCGATACCGCCGGCCGGCTGCAGATCGACGACGAGATGATGGACGAGCTCAAGCGGCTCAAGGCGGCGGTGTCGCCCCATGAGATCCTGCTCGTCGCCGACGGCATGACCGGCCAGGACGCGGTCCGGATCGCCCAGGGCTTTCATGATGCGCTCGGCATTACCGGCGTGGTGCTGACCAAGATGGACGGCGACGCCAGAGGCGGCGCCGCGCTCTCGATTTACGGCGTCACCCACGCCCCGATCAAGTACATCGGCGTGGGCGAGCGACTCGACGCGCTGGAGCCGTTCCATCCCGACCGGTTGGCGGGACGGATCCTCCAGCAGGGAGACATCCTCTCCCTGGTCGAGAAGGCCCAGACGGCGGTAGACGAGAAGGAAGCCGAGCGGCTGGCCAAGAAGGTTCAGTCGAAGAAGGGGCTCGACTTGAGCGACTTCCTCGGGGCCATGAAGCAGATGCAGAAGATGGGGCCGCTCAAGAACGTGCTCGGCATGTTGCCGGGAATCAATCCGGCGATGCTCCAGGCGGCCAAGATCGACGACAAGAAGCTCAAGCACGTCGAGGCCATCGTGCTGTCCATGACCCCGAAGGAGCGGAGCAATCCCGACCTGATCAACGGCCAGCGGCGACTCCGGATCGCCAAGGGCTCGGGCCGGACGGTTCAGGAGGTCAACACTCTGCTGTCGCAGTTCAAGCAGATGCAGAAGTTCATGAAGATTGCGGGGAAGACCGGAGGCGCCGGTCTGAAGCTGCCCTTCGGACGCGGCGGATTCCCCGGCTAACCCGTACACTAGGAACTCACTATGGCAACTCGTATTCGCCTTCGCCGGATCGGCCGGAAGAAGCTCCCCCTGTTCCGCATTGTCGTCGCCGACGGCGAGGCCCCCCGGGATGGACGGTTTATCGAGATCATCGGGACCTACAATCCGAAGGGTGAAACCGCGGCCGACAAGGTGCAGGTCGACGCCGAGAAGGCTCGGCAGTGGATCGCCAAGGGTGCGACGCCGTCGGACACAGTCCAGTCGCTGCTGAAGCAGGCGGGAGTGTTCGCGGACTCAGTCCCTAGTCGTTAGTCACTAGTCGCTAGCGCTTCAGTCACTCAAAACGCGCTGACTTACTAGGGACTAGCGACTAGCGACTGTGAAAACCGTCGTCGTCGGCCGATTCCGAAAACCGCACGGTCTCAAGGGTGACTGCACGCTCTTTCCGTTGACCGATACCCCGGAATCCGTCTTCGCCCCCGGACGGGAGGTCTGGCTGGTTGATCTCGGGGGCGAAACGCTGGCGGGACCATTCACGGTGGAGCGGAGCCGGAGCTATCACCGGGAATGGCTGGTGAAGTTCGCCGGCGTGGAGAGCCGGGACGCGCTGGACCCGTTCCGAGGGTCCCTGCTCGGTGTCCCTCAGGAAACCCTCGGCCCCCTGGCCGATGATGAGGTGTACCTGCACGAACTGGATGGCTTCTCCGTGCGTCTGGCCGATGGTACCCCATTGGGGCTGGTGTCCGCCGTGTACGAGCTGCCGGCCGGGTTGATGATCGAGGTGCAGGGGCCCAAGCGGGAGTTCCTGTTGCCGTATAAGAAGGAGTTCGTGCGGCAGGTAGACCGGGCTGGCCGGCGGTTGGTGGTGACTCCGCCGGAGGGGCTGATCGAGTAGCCGGTCAGCCGGTCAGTCGGTCAAGCGGTCAGAGGACCAACGCTGGATCGAGCATGGATTCGCTCAGGAGTGACCCGAGGGTGCAGGACCGACCGACCGACCGACTGCCTCTGTTGATCGACGTCGTCACCCTCTTCCCCGAGGTCATCGCTCCGTATCTCGGGGCGAGCATTCCGGCCCGGGCAGCGGCCGCGGGTCTGGTGAACTACCGGCTGGTGCAGCTGCGCGAGTTCACCCACGATCGGCACGCCACGGTTGACGACTACGCCTATGGCGGTGGCGCCGGAATGGTGCTCAAGCCGGAACCGTTCTTCGAGGCGGTGGAAACACTCCGCCCGACGGGCCCGGTGGTCCTGCTCTCGGCCCGGGGGAAGCCGTTCACTCACGATGACGCAGTGAGGTTCTCGGTCGGCGAGCGACTCACTCTCCTCTGCGGCCACTACAAGGACGTGGATCAGCGGGTGGCGGATGGACTCGCGACCGAGGAGCTGTCGGTGGGCGACTTCGTGCTGTCGGGTGGGGAGCCGGCAGCGCTCTGCATCATCGATGCGGTCGTGCGGCTGCTGCCCGGCGCTTTGAGCGACCACGAGTCGGCCAGCTCCGACTCGCACTACGATGGATTGCTCAGCCCTCCCAGCTATACCCGGCCACCGGAGTATCGCGGGCTGGAGGTACCCGAGGTGCTGTTGTCGGGAAACCACGCCGAGATCGCGGCCTGGCGAGAGCGGGAAGCCGAGCGGCTGACCCGGGAGCGCAGGCCGGACCTCTGGGAGAAATACCAGCAGTAGTCATTGCGAGGGTCCGGAGGACCCGAAGCAATCCCCTTGTGGCGCAGGCCAGATTGCTTCGGCGGCCTTGCCGCCTCGCATTGACTTAGAGAGATGACAAAATGGGGCCGCTGTTTTAAGATCGTTGCAGCTTTTCCTGGACCAAACGCCGGACCGAAGGAGGATCTACCATGGAACGATTGGCAGAAGTTGCCCGTGAGGGCTTGCGCACGGACATACCTGCATTCGATCCGGGAGACACCGTCCGGGTCATGGTTCGGGTCCGGGAGGGCGACAAGGAGCGTCTGCAGGCATTCGAGGGCCTGGTAATCGCCCGCCGGGGCGGCGGAATCAGTGAGACCTTTACAGTGCGCAAGGTCTCCGCGGGAGTAGGGGTGGAGCGCCTGTTCCCGGTTCACAGCCCAACGATTGCCTCCATCGAGCTCATCCGCCGGGGACGGGTACGTCGCGCCAAGCTGTATTATCTGCGCGCGTTGAGCGGCAAGGCGGCCCGCATCCGGGAGAAGCGCGAGAGCTGACAGGTGCCTCCACGACCCACACTCGTCCGTGAGCGGGCAGTCTGGGCGGAGGAGATCCTCCTCGTCGGTGTGGATGAAGCCGGCCGTGGCCCCCTGGCAGGACCTGTGGTGGCTGCGGCCGTCGTCTTTCCCATCGGCTGCGCGGCCGTTCGAGGCCTGCGCGACAGCAAGATCCTTCCTCCCTCGGTTCGAACCCGGTTAGCCGAGCGGGTTCGGCGGCGGGTGCTGGCCTTCGGGGTGGGGGCCGCATCGGCCCACGAGATCGATCGCTACAATATCAGAGTGGCCAGTGCCATGGCGATGCGCCGGGCCATCACCTGCCTCATCCGCCGCTCCTCGCTGGCGCGGTTTCCGCTGGGCCAGGCCCCCCGCAGCTGCTTCGACTCGGGCCGGCCCTTTCGCATCATCATCGATGGCCTCCCGCTGCCAGAGATCGGGTATGCCCACGACGCCCTGGTCGACGGCGATGCCCGCTGCCAGTCCATCTCCGCCGCGGCCATTCTGGCCAAGACCGTCCGCGACCGGCTGATGCACCGTCTGGCCCTGCGGCATCCCGGATACGGCTGGGACACCAACGTCGGCTACGGGACCGAGGAGCATCAGGAAGGGCTTCGCCTCAACGGCCCCACCAAACATCACCGCCTCACCTTCGCCCCGCTCGCGCAACTGACACTAGCTCTGTGAGGCATTGTCATCCTGAGCGAAGCGAAGGATCTCTCCGCCCTCGCAGCGAGAGATTCTTCGCTACGCTCAGAATGACAGTCGTGACAGTGATGGTCTCTGGCGTTCCTCTCGCGGCTCAGCAGACCAACGCCGAGCGGATCCTCTCCGGTCGAGACACGCCCTCGCACGATTACGACCTCATCCATCAGACCATCGAAGTCCGCAACTTCGACTGGAACGCCACTGCCTTCGACGGCCGGGTGACAACCACCGTGGTATCGCGCCGGCCCGGGCTCAGTGCTGTCGCCCTGGACATGGGTCGACGGCTGGCGGTTCGGTCGGTAACAGCGGCGCTCGGTCGGTCGGGCGGTCGGGCGGTCAGACTTCAGTTCACCCGGCCCGGAGACTCGATCGTGGTGCGCCTTGCGAAGCCCGCCGGGTTCCGGGACACGGTGCGGTTCACCATCGACTACCGCGGCAAGATCACCCACGGACGCGGTCTCTACTTTTTCAAGGGAGAGGGAAGGCCCCACCGGCCGCAGCAGATCTACAGCGGAGGCGGCACCGACGGGAATCCGAACTGGATTCCGACCTACGGAGCGCCACACGACAAGGCGACCTGGGAGCTGGTGGCCACCGTGCCCGCGAGCTATACGGTGGTCTCCAACGGACGGCAGATCAGCGATGTCAAGGGACCCAACCGGACCCATACGGTACGCTGGCGGCAGGAGCGACCGGCTTCGACCTACCTGATCTCCCTGGTGGTCGCGCCATTCACCCGGGTCACCGACAAGTGGCGCGACATACCGCTCAACTACTACGTCTACCCTGAGGACGCTCCACTCGCCCGCCGCCTGTTCGGCATGACGCCGGACCTGATGGACATCTACACCCGGCTCACCGGGGTCAAGTTCCCCTGGCCGCAGTACTCCCAGGCGACGGTGACGGACTTTGTCGGCGGGATGGAGAACGTCGGCGCTACCACGCTGGTGGACTGGCTTCCGGATAATCGGGCCTACTTGGATCGTCCCTGGTACCGCCGGGCGCTCATCCCTCACGAGCTGGCCCACCAGTGGTTCGGGAATCTGGTCACCACCGGCAACTGGGTGAACTACTGGCTCAACGAGGGCATGGCCGAGTTCATGGCCGGCCAGTACTGGGCGACCAAACTGGGCCGGCGGAATGAGGAGGACTACTACCTCGACGAGGACCGGCAGTATCTGGAGCTCGATGGCCGCCGGAGAGTTCCCCTGGCCGCCTACAGCAGCAACGTGGTATACGCCAAGGGCGCACTCGTGCTGCAGATGCTGAAGCAGTATCTCGGTGCCGAGCGGTTCTGGGCCTCGATCAACCGCTATCTCACCAAGCACTCGTTCGGTAACGCGCTGAGCGACGATCTGCGGCGTGCGGTGCTGGATGCGACTGGTGAGAACCTGCATTGGTTCTGGAGCCAGTGGGTGTACCAGGCCGGCCATCCCGAGCTGGTGGTCACTGCAGCCTACGATTCAGCCGGGTCCTCCCTCGCTCTCACCCTGCGGCAAGTGCAGGTCGACACCGCCCAACCCGACAGCACCGGCCTGCGCTACTCCACTCCGCTGGTCTTTCGGGCGCCGCTGTCGATCCGAGTGGGTACCACGAGGGGCGACGTTCGGAGCCGGGTACAGCTGGACCAGCGGGAACAACTCGTGCGTATTGGTGGCCTGCGCTCCGCGCCGACCATGGTGGTAATCGACGAGGACAATTCGCTGCTCAAGACCCTGACCTTCGAGCAGCCGAGCCGGTGGCTCGCCACCCAGCTGGCGCGAGATCCCAATCTGTGGAACCGTGCCTGGGTCATCGAGCAGTTGAGCCGGCGCACTGGCGATTCCGTTGCCGCCGCGGCTTTGGCCCGGGCGGCCCGAAGCGCCGACTACTATCGGGTCCGGGCCGAGGCAGCCCTGGCCCTGCGCGAGTTCCCGCCCGCGGTAGCGGAGCCTGCACTTCAGGCTGCCGCTCGCGACACCTCCTCCTCGGTGCGGGAAGCCGCGATTCTGGCGCTCGGCGCGATCGGGGGAGCCAAGGCCGAATCGTTAGCCTTGGCCGCCTGGAACCGGGACTCCAGCTACGCGGTGCGGGCCACCGCACTCGGCGTGCTGACTCACCTCGACTCGGCCGGATCCAAGGAGCTGGTCCGCCGAGGGCTGACGACGCCTTCCTATCGCGACGTGATTCAGACCGCGGCCATCACGGCCGCCAGAGACGTTCCAGACTCGGCAATTGTGGAGGGGCTGGCCGGCATTCTGGGAGAGCAGCGGCTGGTAGCGCTCACGCTGGCGAGCCTCGCGCGGCGAGGCGACACCCAGGCGCTCAGCATTCTGGTCCGCCATCGCGACGACAAGCGACCCTGGGTGCGGCGATGGGTGCTCGAGGCGATTGAACAGGAGCTGGAGAAGGGGAGCTAGGGAGTCGGAGAGTCGCAGGGTCGGAAGGACAAACGGAGTCATTGCGAGGGAGCCGTTGGCGACCGAAGCAATCCATCATGCAGCCGCTGCGGGAATTCTCCCCAGCCAGTCAATCACCGGCACTATGGACACCGCCGCGGCCTTGTCGTTTATCACTTTGGGGAGCGAGACGATCCGATCTATCCCGGAGAGCCGCGCAATCGCATCCGCGTTCGATCCGGCCGACGGGTCCTTCTTCCTACGCGGCGTCGTCAACACCACGCCCACGCAGGGAATTCCCGCCAGCTCCAGTGCGCTAAGGGTCAACAGGGTGTGATTGATGGTGCCCAGCCGGTCGGCGGTGACGACCAGTGCGCTGGCACTGAGCGCGCGGGCCAGATCCGCCATGTTCCACTCCCAGGTAATGGGCGCGAGCAGGCCGCCGGCCCCTTCGATCAACGTGTACTCCGCCCCCTCGGCGTAGCGTTCGATCTTGAGGACCAGGGCGTCGAAATCGATCTCCGCCCCGGCCCGCTCGCTTGAGATTACCGGCGCGACCGGTTCGGGCAGCCGCAGGATCGCGTGGGTCGGCTGGGTCTGGCCAGTGGCGCGGGCGAGACGAGCTCCATCCTCCGACTGGTCCGGCTGACCAGTGCAGCCGGTCTCCACCGGTTTGATCGCCACTACCTGCTTGTCGGCCTCCACCAGTGCCCTCGCCAACGCGCAGGTAACCCAGGTCTTGCCCACGCCGATGTCGGTGCCGGTGATCAGGAGGTTCATGCAGGGAGACTACAGACGCGTTGGAGAGGAGGGAAGGGCGCCGGAAGCAGCGCTGGCGTTTCATTCTCGGTATCTTTCCGGGTGACTATTCAGGCTAATCGGGGGCGTAGCTCAGTTGGTAGAGCAAGGGACTTTTAATCCCTAGGTCGTGGGTTCGAGTCCCACCGCCCT
>CBFGTM010000038.1:0-34576 GCA_965652025.1 uncultured Gemmatimonadales bacterium | reverse complement strand
TGGGTATTCCTTGACGTGGAGAATCAATGCTGACCCGTGTTCTTGTGTGCTGGGGAGTGGCGGCGCTCACACTGAGCTCCGGCGCACTGGCGCAGACTCGACCAGCCCAGGCGCGCGAGCCTATGTCCAGCGGACGGCCGCTGAGCGCCTGGATTGCCGACCTCAAGGCGCCGGCACCCCAGACCCGGAATGCCGCCGCCTACGAGATTGCCGGAATGGGTCCCGCTGCGGCTGCCGCCGTCCCGGCCCTGATTGAAGCACTGGATGACCCCGTGGCCGCCGTCCGCTACCCCGTCACCGTGGCCCTGCTGGAAATCGGACCGGCCGCCAAGGCCGCAGTGCCTAAGCTCCAGCAGATGATGGACGAAGAGATCAACGACGAAATCGCCGCGGGGGCCAAGCGGGCACTCAAGCACATCGATCCCGCTGCCGTCCCCACTCAGTAACTCCTAGGGGATGAGCAGCACCTTCCCTGTGGTACCGCGCCCCTCCAACGCGCGGTGAGCCTCCGCGGCCTGGGCCAGCGGGAAGGTCCGATCGACCCGCACCTTGAGTGCTCCGGTCATAACCCACTGAAACAGGTCACTCGCTCGCGCGCCAAGCTCCTCCTTGGTGGCTGAGTAGTGCGTCACCGTCGGGCGAGTCAGAAAGAGCGATCCCTTGCTGTTGAGTAGCTGGGGATCGACTGGAGGGACCGGGCCGCTGGACTGGCCGAACAGGACCAGCATTCCCCGCGGGGCGAGAGAGTTGAGGCTGCCTTCAAAGGTGGTCTTTCCGACCGAGTCGTAGACCACCGATACCCCCCGGCCAGCCGTGACCCGGCGAGCTTCACTCACAAAGTCCTGCTGGGTGTACAACACCACCTCGTGCGCACCCGCTGCTCGGGCCAGTTCCGCTTTCTCCGGGGTGGAAACGGTACCGATGATCCGGGCACCACGGTTTCGGGCTATCTGGCACAGCAGCAGCCCCACACCACCCGCGGCGGCGTGAATCAAGCACCAGTCCCCCGACTTCAGCGGATAGGTCGAGGTCGCCAGGTAGTGCGCGGTGAGGCCCTGGAGCATCGCCGCGGCCGCCGTCCTGGTATCGACCGCTTCCGGAAGCAGCACCAGCCGCTCGGCGGGAGCGCGCGCCAGCTCGGCATAGGAGCCCAGCAGATTCACCGATGCCACTCGGTCGCCGGGGCGGAGCCCGGTGACGTCCGATCCTACCCTGACTACCGTCCCCGCGCCCTCGGTGCCGGGCGTGAACGGAAGCTGGGAGGAGTACAATCCTCGTCGATGGTAGATCTCGATGAAGTTCACTCCGATGGCCTCGAGCCGGACCACAGCATCGCCCGGCCCGGGAATGGGATCGGGCACATCCTCCGGCTGCAGGGTCTCAGGACCACCGGTGCGAGAAACCCGGATTGCTTTCATAGCTAACGGCTAAAATCGACGGCCACGGTGTTCCCTCCGCTCACTACCACCCCCACCCGCTCGCCGGGCGAAGGCCGATACCGACCCGACCGGAGCGCGGCGAAGGCGGCGGCTCCACCCGGCTCCGCCACTATTCGCAGACGATCCCATAGCGTGCCCTGGGCTTCGCGAATCTCACTGTCTGACACCAACAGCACCCTATCCAGGTAGCGCCGGAGCAGGGGAAACACGAGCTCACCCACCCGCCGAGGCGCCAGGGAATCCGCCGCAATCCCGCCTGCTTCCGCATCAACCGGACGCCCTGCTTCGAGGGCTCTGGTCAAGGTGGGGGACAACTCCGGCTCAACTCCGATCAGCCGCACCGAGTCGGCATACCACGCGGCAATACCGGCCAGCAGCCCACCTCCACCCACCGCCACCAGCACTGTATCCAGATCGGGGGCCTGCTGCTGGAGCTCCAGACCCAGGGTCCCCTGGCCGGAGAGAGTCTCCAGCTGATCGAAAGCGTGAATTCGCAGGGCGCCGGAGCCGGCGGCCCACTCTTCGCTCGCTGCAAGCGCGTCGGCATACCGATCACCCCCGACGATCAGCTCGGCTCCGTAGGCCCGGATCCGGTCGATCTTGGCCGGCGATGAAATGGTGGGAACGAAGACGTGGGCCGGAACACTCAGCCTCCTGGCTGCGTAGGCGACCGCAGCTCCGTGATTTCCTCCCGAGGCGGCGGCCACGCCTACATCGGGAACCTCGCGCAGCAGCAGGTTGGTAAAGGCGCCCCGAGTCTTGAAGGAGCCGGCGTGCTGGAACAGCTCGAGCTTGAAGGTGACGGTGACACCCGGCAGATCCAGGTCTTGTCCGTCCACGACTACCGTCGGCGTGCGCCGGATGTACGGCCGGATGATGGCCTCGGTGGCAGCGATGCGTTCGCGATCGATGCTGGTTGCGGTAGAGACTGCCATGCCCTCACCCTGCGGATGGAGTACTGCCTGACGAAGATATAGGCAATCGCATGAGCCGGGTCACCAGCGGAAGTAGCAGGGCCAGGAGCAGTCCGGCCGACAGGCAGGAAACCACGAAGATGAGGAAGAAGTCGGCCTGACCTCCCAAAACCACGAACAACTCTCCCCGCTCGATCCGCTCGGCTCCGCCGGCCAGGTAACCTCCGATCAGGTTCGCCACGAAGTTGGCCGTAAACCAGAGGCCCATCAGCATCGACGCCAGCCGAGCCGGCGCGGCTTTGCCCACAAAGGAGAAGCCCGCCGGGAGGAAGCACAGCTCTCCCAGGCTGTACCCGAAATAGAACGCGATCAGGTACCAGGGACTCACCCGAACCCCTCGATCGCTCGCGGCGGCGCCCAACACCATCACCCCGTAGGCCAGGCCCAGCAGCAGGAGACCGAGCGCCATCTTGGCCTGAGTGCTGGGTGCCCGGGGTCCGAGCCTCTGCCAGAGACTGGCCATGAGCGGGGCAAGTATCAGTACGAACAAGGGATTTATTGCCTGGAACCAGGGGGCCGGAATCTCTCCGGCCGGGACCAGGCCGGCCAACCATTCCGGCGCCCGCCGGTCGGTGCGCTGCGCGGCGAAGATGTTGAGCGAAGATCCAACCTGCTCGAACGCGAGCCAAAAGAAGACCACGAAAACCGTGATGATGGCCAGCGCGAGTATGCGCCGGCGCTCCTCCGGCGCCAGCCGAAGCCGGCCCAAGACTCCTTCGCTCACCTGACGGCGGGGGGGCGGCAGTCCGACCTCGCGGAGTCGACTGCCCCTGGTCAAGAGATAGAACGCCAGACCCAGCAGGATTCCCACGCCAGCGGCACCGAAACCGTAGCGCCACCCGAATCGGGGATCGGCGGCGAACCAGGCGCACACCAGCGGCCCGAACAGGGCACCCAGGTTGATGCCCATGTAATAGAGGGTGAAGCCGGAATCGCGGCGCGGGTCGGCAGCCGGGTAAAGCTGGCCCACCATGGTATACACGTTGGGCTTGAAGAATCCGGTCCCAATAATGATGAGCCCCAGCCCGGCGTAGAGCGCCCCCGCTGGTCCGAGGGCCAGCGTGAAATGCCCCAGCGAGATCACCGCTGCGCCAATTGCCAGCGATCGATTGGTGCCCAGGAACCGATCCGCCAGCCACCCACCGGCGACCGGAGTCAGATAAGCGAGGCCATTGACCCAGCCGTACAGCTCACTGGCCCGCTCCCGGGTCCACCCCAATCCCGCTGCATTGTCGATGAGATAAAGGATGAGCAGAGCGCGCATCCCGTAGTACGCGAAGCGTTCCCAGAGCTCGGTGATAAACAAGACCACCAGCCCGGGCGGATGCCGGTTTATCTGGGGACCTCGGCTTCGACCAGTGACTGCAGGAAGGAGCGAGCTGCCGGGACGCCGTCCACCCGGAATCGGGCGTGGGTCGGCCCCGGTCCGACCTTCACCGAAATTGCCTCTGAGGGCAGGGCGGCAAAGAGATCTTCATCGGTGCGGTCGTCACCCATGGCCAGAATTACCGTGTTGGCCAGCCGCTCGGCGGAGAGAGGCGGTATGATCCGCCCCTTGTGAATGCCGTAGGGCCGGATCTCCACGACCTTGTTGCCCGCAAGTATCTCCACCGGCTGATTACTCAACAGTTGGGACAGATGCAGCCGCAGCTCGTTGGCGCGCCGAGGCCCCGTCTCCGGGTCTGCCATCCGATAGTGCCAGGCCAGCGCCACCGATTTCACCTCGATGAGTGATCCCGGGGTTCGGGCGGTGATATCCCGCAGGATGCCCAGCGCCGGCTCCCGCCAGGCGGCACCCATGTCTCCCGCCGGCACCCATTCCGATCCATTGGCCGACCGGGACCAGAACCCATGCTCCGCATGCAGAGCGATGGGCAGTCCACCCAACCACTGTTCCAAGATCTCCCGCCCCCTGCCGCTCACCACATGCACTTCGGTGTGGGGCCGGCTGGCCAGCGAGCCGAGCAGCTCCAGGAGCGGGAGATCCGGGCGGGCCAGCTCCGGAGTGGCGGTATAGGGCACCAGCGTTCCGTCGTAGTCGAGCAAGACGAGGAGCTCGCCCCGCTCGGCCAACCGCAGGGCCAGCTCCTTCCGGGCCGAAGCTGCGCCGGCAGGGGCCCGGTGCGACTCCGGGATATGGCGGGTGATGGCCTCCAGCTGCTCCAGGAAGCTGGTAGCCCAGCGGTGCACATCGTAGTTCGCTACCCGGACTCGCAGCGGGCGCAGGCGTCGCCGGCGCTCTTCTTCATCCATGGTGAGCGCCCGATAATAGCTCTCCGCCGTCGCCTCCAAGTCGTAGGGGTTGACCTGAAGCGCTTCGGGCAACTCCCAGGAGGCGCCCGCGAACTCGCTGAGGACCAGCACGCCATCGCCGTCGGTCCGCGAGGCGATGAACTCCTTGGCGACGAGGTTCATCCCGTCCCGCAACGGCGTCACCAGCATGGCATCTGCCGCACGGTACAAGGCAACGAGTTCCCGCTCCGAGAGTCCGCGATAGATATAGTGCACCGGTACCCAGCGAGGTGTGCCGAAGGCCCCGTTGATCCGCCCCACCAGCCCATCCACCAGCGACCGGAATTCCTGGTATGCCTCGACGTTGGTCCTCGATGGCACCGCCACCTGAACCAGCCGGACCCGCTCGCGCAGCTCCGGATGCCGCTCCAGCATCAGCTCATAGGAGAGTAGCCGCCGGGGAATGCCCTTGGTGTAGTCCAGCCGGTCAACGCCCACCAGCAGCTGGAGGTTCTCGTTTCCCTTGAGCGCGCGAACCTCCTCGGCTATCCCGGGCTCCTCCGCCATTGCGGTGAACGACTGGGCATCGATCCCCATGGGGAAGACGCCCAGACGGACCTCCCGGAGGGGTAGATGGACCCGGTCGATATCAACCGTGAGACCCAGGATCTGAGTGAGCGAAGCCGCAAAGTGTCTCAGGTAGGTAGGAGTATGGAACCCAACCAGATCGGCACCTAGCAGCCCCCGGAGCAGTTGGTCCCGCGCCGGCAGCGTACGGAATAGCTCTTCCGAGGGGAAAGGGATATGAAGAAAGAACCCGATCCGTGCGTCCGGCAGTCGGCGCCGCAGCAGCTCGGGTAACAGCAGCAACTGGTAGTCATGGACCCAGACCAGGTCGCCCGGCTGATAGTGCTGGGCGACCAGATCGGCAAACCGCTCGTTGACCTCGGCGTAGGACTCCCAATTCCGGACGTGCAGAGGAATTTGATCCAACAGGTAGTGAAACAGCGGCCAGAGCACGCCGTTGGAGAAGCCCTCGTAATACCGCGCGACCTGGTCCCCCGTGAGGGGCACGCCGATCAGGCGCATCTCGGTGAGCTTCTGGTTCAGCTCCGAGCGCTGGGAGGGTGAGAGCTCGTTGTCCAGGGTCCCGGGCCATCCGATCCACAGCCCACCGGACTGTTCGTGCGCCCGCAGTAGCCCGGTGGCTAACCCACCCGGGCTCTTCTGCACTTCGACGCCGTCATTGGTTGGGCTGACCGTGACCGGAAGGCGGTTGGCGACAATCAGGACGCGGGGCATTCGCTTCTCCTACCGCGGCCAGACCTGGTTACTTCGATCCAGATCTGGGAACTCCTTCTCCGCGTCCACCTCGATGGTGCGTACCGCCGGCTCCCGGGCAACCCGGAGAGAGGGACGGCGATCGCCCCGAAGCCACACCTCGACCGGCAGCGTGCGGTGCTCCACCTGGCCATTGATGCGAGTGATCGCCAGTCGTACCGGCATCGGTGCCTTCCCTTCGTTGGCGATCACGATCTCGACCGAGTCGCCCACTGTCCTGACCGTGTCGATCGCCTGGTCGAGCTTCCAGGTTTCGAAGAACCAGCCTCGCCAGAACCAGGACAGATCCTGCTTCGAGACATCCTCGAAGGTGTGGAAGAGGTCGTACGGCGAGGGATGCTTGTAGGCCCAGCGGCGAACGTACTCCTTATATGCCTTGTTGAACACCTCGGCGCCGAGCACGCCCCGCAAGGCCACCAGGATGGTTGCCGGCTTGTAGTAGGCCGCAACGCCGTACGAGGGGTAGCTCGGGTATCGGTCGCCATGATGCATGAGTTCGACTTCGCTGCCCATTTCGGCAAAGTCGAGATAGTTCTTCCGGTTTCTCGCCTCGTCATCGAAGCCGCGGAAGAAATCAGCCATGGCCTGCGACTGATCGAACTGGGTCAGTCCCTCGTCCATCCAGGCGTAGCGCTTCTCGTCGGAGCCAACGATCATGGGGAACCACATGTGCCCGATCTCGTGGGTAGTCACTTCGTACAGTCCCAGGGTATCCCACTGTCCTCCGATGCAGGTCATCATCGGATACTCCATGCCGCCGCAGGACGTGGGTCCATCCACCGCCGTCATGTGAGAGTAGGGATAGGGCGCCAGGTATCGGGAGAAGAACTCGATCGAGTGGCGGCTGTAGCGTGCGCTCTGGTCCCAGTGACTGATCCGCTGTTCCGGCCGGTAGAAGGAATAGATGGCCGTGGTGTCCGGCCGGCCGTCACCATTCGCATCCCCCACCACTGCGTTGGTCGCGTCCCACAGATATTTGGCCGAGGCAGCCCAACTCACGTCGCGCACGTTCTCCGCCCGGTAGCGCCAGGTGAGCTTTCCGTTGGTCCCGGCTGTGGTTGACACGCCGGGCGACCGATCGGCCTCGGTGACTACGTGGACCACGTCGCGGCTGCGCGAGGCCGAATCCAGCCGGGCCCGGGTCTGGTCCGAGAGCACTTCAGCGGGGTTCTGCAGTTTGCCGGTGGCGTCGACCAGCCAACCCGTCGGTAGCGTAAGCGCCACGTCGTAGTTCCCGTAGCCCATGTAGAACTCGGCGTTCCCCAGATATTGGTCGGTCTGCCAGCCGTTCACGTCGTCGTACACCGCCATCTGGGGATACCAGTAGTTGATGTAATACACCTCGCCGTCCTGGCCCCCCCGGGGGGCCCCATCCGGAGGAATCCGGAGTTTCCAGCCAAACTCGAGAGCGGCGGAGCCGCCCGGCGCCAAGGGCCGGGGCAAGCGGATCCGCATGACGGTTCCGTCGATCTGGTACCCGGTGCCTTCCTCCTTTACCGGCTTGAGCTCGTGGCCCTGGGCGGCCACCCGGCTCAGGCCCACGCCTTCCACTGACCACGGTACATCTGTGTTATGCCGGGAGTTGGGCGCAAAGATATTGTGCAGCAGCTGGACGTAGACCTGGCTCAGGGTATCGGGGGACCGGTTGTAGTAAGTGATCTTCCCCTTTCCGGTGAGCCGCTTGGAGATCGGATTCAGCTCGGCCTCCAGCCGGTAATCGGCCCATTGCTGCCAGTAGCGGGGGCCGGGAGCCCCGCTGTGAGTGCGGGTTCCCTGATGAACGGCCCGCTCGTACGCGCCCGAGATCGGTACCTCCATGGCCGTCCGCCGGGATGAGGTGCCAGCGGTTCCGGGGGTCGGAGCCGAATTGACGCTGGAGCGCCCACTGCTGCAGGCATTCAGCCAGGTCAACCCCACCCCGCAGAGCAGTGCCACGAAGCGAATCTCAGTGCGAGCCATTCACTACTCCTTGTTCTCCCAAAGCACGTTTGATGACCCAGCGGCCGGCTACCGCGAATAATAGCCACTCCCGGGAGGAAGCCCGACCGCGACGAAAACTTCCGCACAGACATCAGAATACTCGACCGGGGCATCGGGGCTCCGGACCGATGCATTCAAATAGCGGGAGCTCTTTATGTCTGATGGATGGCTTCGCCGGCTGCGGTCCGGCGGTGTCGGAATCGCCTTCGCCTTCGGTCTTGCGACCGCAGGGCTCCTCCACCTGCCCTACCAATCTGCAGCCCAGCAGCAGGGTACCGCCACGGTCGCGGGGGGAGCCGCCTCGGGCGATCGGGTAGCGCCACCTGCCGGGGTGGCCTCGTTACAGAACCTGAGTGAGGCCTTCGCCTCGATCGCCGAGCACGTCAAGCCCAGTGTGGTGTACATCAAGTCGGGCCGCCGCCCCCAGGCGGACACGGGCGATGCTCCGCGGATGCAGGTGCCTCCCGGTTTCGAGCGCTTTTTCCGGGACTTTCCGCCGCTTCAGCAGGAGCCCCGCTTCCAGGAGGGTTCCGGGTCAGGATTCATTGTCTCCAAGGACGGCTACATCCTGACCAACAATCATGTGGTGGATGGTTCCGACCAGGTGTCGGTGCGCCTGCTGGACCGCCGGGAGTTCAAGGCCAAGATCGTAGGCACCGACCCCAATACCGATCTGGCGGTCCTCAAGATTGACGCGAAGAACCTGATTCCAGCTCCTCTCGGCAACAGCACCGCGGCCCGAGTGGGCGAATGGGTCCTTGCCGTCGGCAACCCCCTGGGTGATGCGCTGACCTTTACCGTCACCTCAGGCATCATCAGCGCCAAGGGCCGGACCCTGGCGCTGCCCGGCCAGTCGGAGCGGAGCATCCAGGACTTTATCCAGACCGATGCTGCCATCAATCCAGGAAATTCAGGAGGGCCTCTGGTCAGCGTACAGGGTCAGGTCATCGGAGTAAACTCGGCCATCGCCAGCCAGACCGGCTTCTATTCCGGTTACGGCTTCGCGATCCCGATCGATCTGGCCCGCAATGTCATGGACCAGATCATCCAGGGCGGCCAAGTGCACCGCGCGGCCCTTGGGGTGAGCGTGCAGAACGCCAGCGCCAACGATGCCGCCTACGTGGGCCTCCCCGAGATCCGTGGGGTGCTGGTCCAGGATTTCACCGAGGATTCCCCTGCCCGGCAGGCCGGCATCCAGCAAGGCGATATCATCATTTCGGTCGATGGCAAGTCGGTCGAGTACGTGGGCCAGCTCCAGCAGCAGGTCGGGTTCCGCAAGCCGGGTGACAAGGTCAAGGTGGAGGTCGCGCGCAAGGGCGGCGTGCGGAAGACGCTGGAGGTCCGCCTCCAGGCGGTGACCTCGCCTCGCGACGTTGCCAGCCGTTCCGACAGCAGCAACGATAATGGCTCCAGCGACGAGGCCACGTCTATCGATCTGCTGGGCCTGACAGTTCAGCCGTTGGACCGGGAAACGATCCGACAGTTGAACCTGCCGGCTGATCGCCGTGGGCTTCTGGTTACTGATGTGACCCCAGGCGGCCCGGCCTACGGCGAGGTGGCCGAGCCTGATAATGGAGGTCCCGATGTCCTGCTCGACCTGGAGGGCAAGCCGGTCAAGTCTCTCGCCGATCTCAGGAGCGCGCTGAAGGGCTATAAGAGTGGAGACATTGTGAGTCTGACCATCTACAACACCCAAACCAAGGCCCGCCGCATCGAGCGGCTCCGCCTGGGCGACTAGCTCAACCAGTCAAGGACTACGCAGTCAAAAGCGCCCGGCTAACTAGCCCGGGCGCTTTGTCATGGAGACCCACTGGCTACTCGCCCCAATCGGTCTGTGGGTGGAACGCGGTGGGCTCACCATCAGGGCTCCGGATGTAGAGGACCGGGTTGCCGTAATCATCCTCACCCGGCTGGTAGATAAGCGTCTCCTCCTCCAGCGGAATGGACTTGTCATAGTTGCCCGACTCATTGCAGTTGTCTTCGCTGTGCATCTGGGCATAGGTGGTGTGGAGGACGAGCGTCGCTGTCTCGGGCTGCGCCTCCACGGTACCCTTCCGGTATACCATCGCACGGGTCCAGCAATCGTAGAGCTGAGAGTAGAGCTGCCAGCCGAATTCGAAGGTTCCGTCCTCCTTGAGGGTGTAGAACAAGCCGGTGCCTCCCGCGTTGTCCCAGTGTCCGGTAGTTGGCTCGAAGAAGTTGATGCTGGAAACATCTCCGGCGTACCAGGTTCCCAGCACCTCGCTCGGCATGGCTACGTCCGATGGGTCTCCGGTTCCCGGATTTTCGCCGGGCTCTCCACCGGGAATGCCACCCGGGTTGTCGTCGCCGGGGCCGGTGGGTCCTCCATTTTTGTCCCCGCCGCAAGCAGCAACCAACAGCATCGAGATCAATCCCAGAAACAGCCCACTCCGAATCCGTCGGGTGATCGCGGCAGCAGGTATCCGATTCATTGGTATGTCCCCCAGTTGAGATCGCTTGGTATGAGATGGCATCAGTTGGCAGCAGGCAGGGCGGTGAACTTTCCGGAGATCGAGACTCGCCGATCCTCCTCCATCGGCTCAGAGGCCCGGAACCCGGTTGCCTCGAGCTGGAACTCTCCGGTGATCGACTTGTCGCTGGTCTGGGTGATGGTGAGTACGCCCTGCTGAGCGCGGAACACCCCGGTTGGCTTGGTGGGTGTGCCCGTCACCACGAGGGCACGAACACTGCCCTGCTCGGAGACCTGATAGACTCCCGGCAGTAGGTCGGGGCTCCCGGCCCGGGTGAACACAACGGCGCCCGATCCACTGCGGGCGCCGAGGGAGACGCTCATGGTGGGGGCTGCGCCGGGGCCCGCCGGGACCAGGCCGAACTCGGCCTCTCCCCGGGCTGCGGCAGCGACGTCGCCGGTCATTACCGCGCTGAACGATGAGCGGACCTCATCGCCCCCCGCACGGGAGCCGCCGCCGAGAGTGAACCCGAGGGTGGACAGGAGCGCCAGGCCGACCACCGAAAGCAGGATGGACTTTTTCATGAGGCACCTTCCGAGTTGAGGTTGACTGGTGACGACAGCGCCCAACATAGGCCACGCCATCACCTGCCAATGATGTCGCTATGACCTCAGGATCAACTCGTGCAGTGCTTTCCGGGAAAACGACTTAACAGCAGCTAGTTGGGGCTGAGCAGCCGCTGAAAGACGGGATGCTGGTGGAGGGGCTGCCAGGTTGGGTCGACTCGCAGGCGAGTAATCGATAGGGGGGAGGGGATCGAGAGCAGCTGCTCCAGCTGCTGAATGGCGCGATCCGGCTCGCCGAGGCGCTGGTAGATCTGAGCCAGGTAGATGGCCCGATCGGCGCCCCACGCCGCGTCCTGAGACAACGGCAGCAGCTCGAGAGCCTTGGCGGCGCCTCGGAGCGCTTCCGCTTTCCGGTGGAGTCCAGCGTCGGCAATAGCTTGCGCGAGATAGGCCTGCTCGGCTTGGGCTGGGTGAGCTCGCTCGTATTTCTGGCGAACCCGCAGCTCCGCCGCAGCTACCGTCCGCATCGAGTCCCATGCGGCCCGTTCTCGCTGGACATCACCCTCGGCCCCGTACCACTGTCCCTTCCACATGTAGTAGTACAGGGAATCGCCGCCGAACTCTTTTAAGGTGATCCGGCTGAGGGTGGGGCGGAGCACGCTGTCGCCGGTCAACAGGAAGGAGACGTCGTTCACCCCAGTGACCAGGGTGGCGAGGTCGGTCTTACCCATGATGTCCCGGAGCACCTTGCGGGAGCGCTCGATGTCCCCGGTCCAACTGAGATACATTCTCGCCTTGGTGGTATAGGGAAAGGCCCAGTCCGGCGCGAGGGCAATCGCCCGATTCAGGTAGCGCTCCGCCGTCGGATAGTCCCGGGTAAAGAAGAAGGCCAGAGCGCAGTCCCACGCCTTGCTGCTGGAGCGAGGATCCTGCTCGGCCGCCTCTCGAAAGTGCTCCACGGCGTCGGCCCACTTGCCCTGACGCCGCTCCACCGCCGCCAGTCCGTAACTGGTCTCCGGATCACGGGGCCGCTGTTTTCGAACCAGCAGGAATTCCGTCCGGGCGCGGGGGTAATTACGAAGCCCCCAGTAGTAGTAGTAACCGAGCGCCAGGTGCCCTTCTATCAGATCGGGTCTGGCCCTGAAGGCAGCGTCGACCGCCTGCTTCGCCTTGGCAAGGCGCGCTTCGTCGTCATCGTAGCCCAAGCGGAACATCATCGTGTGGCCGATGCCGAGCTTGGCGTGCGCAAGGGCAAAGACAGGATCTAGCTGAACCGCCTTCTGGAAACTCTCCAGGGCTGCCTCGAGGATCTTTCTATCTCCCCAACTGCGATCCAGGTAGACACTACCGCGGAGGTACTCGTCATACGCTTCCGGATTCTTGGTGGGCGCAACTGAAAGCGCCTCCCGTTCGGGCTTCTGCAGGGCCACATCCAGCGCAGAGGCGACCTGCTCCGCGATGTCGCCCTGGACCTGGAACACATCGGCGATCTCGGCGTCGTAGCGGTTGGCCCAGAGGTGGCTGTCATCCGAGACCTGGATGAGCTGAGGCGTCACCCGCACCCGGGGCCGACCCTCGGCTTGCCGTTCCCAGCGTACACTCCCCTCCAGCACATAGCTTACCCCAAGCTCCTGGGCGATCTGCTTCAGGGACTTACTGGTCTTCTTGTACTGCATGCTGCTGGTCCGGGAGATGACTCCGAGGCCGCTCAGTCCAGCCAGCCGGGCGGTGACTTCTTCGGTGAGTCCGTCGGCGAAATACTCCTGGCTGGGATCGCCCAGATTCTGGAACGGCAGGACTGCCACCATCTTCCTGGCGGGCCCGGAGGTGGATCGCTTACGGGACAAATACCCCACGAGTGCAGTCAGGCCGAGAAGAAATAGCAGTCCAACCAGGAGGGGGGCTGGCCTGACGGGGCGCGGCCTGGACTTGGGCTGGTCCACGGTGCCCCCGGGAATACCGCTGGACGGCGATGCTTCGACAGCTGGGGCTGCAGGCTCCGGCGTTGGCAATTGGGCCTGCGATGGGGACACGGGCGCTGGACTCGGCGCAGCCGCTGGAGGCTGCTGCCGGAGGTGCTCCGCGAGACGAGCGATCTCCGGGTCCGGGGTGACGTCGAGCTCCTGACGCAGCAGCGCTTCGTAGACCCGGCCGTGTTGGATGGCTCCGGCCCGGTCCCCCGCTCCGGCCAGGGCGTGCATCAGCCCCAGGGCTACTCGGGAGTTTAGCGGGTCCACCGCTGCCAGCTTACGCCACCACCCGACTGCCGCGGAGTGATCTCCCGTCGTATCCGCGGCTTTCGCGAGTCGCTCGAGACTGGCCCTGAAATCATTGGCGAGCTCGGATCGTTGCGCCTCCATCCAGCGCTCGAACTCGTCCGCGTCGCTTATGTGAATGCCGTCGAGAAAGGGACCGGCGTACAGTCGCACTGCCTCTTCGTACCGGCCAGAGGAAAAGGCAGAGCAAAAATCCTCCACGTCGCTGGTGAGGACCTCGGGATTTAATCTGAGGTCCGTCGTACCCAGGAAGAGCTGATCGGAACCCAGGTCTCGCTTCAGCGAGTACATCGCCTGAGCCAGGCCTCCACGCGCCTTCTCCGTGTCACTTTCGGGCCAGAGATAAGCCAGGAGCTTCTCCCGACTCACACCGGACTGGCCGGCTCGGGCCAGGAGAACGAGGAGCGCCAGTCGCCGCCGCTGAGTTGCCGCACCAGCTGGGGTACCTGCATTGCTGTGTAGCGTCAGGCCACCGAACGTCTTGAGCCGAAGCATGACAGCTAAGCTAGGCTCCGGCGAGAAGACGACAAGAAGCGCGCAGTGCTCACCAACGCCTCCTCGATCCTCATCCTGAATACCGGTAACCGCCTTCCACCGAATCTTCCCAAACTGCGTTAAGTTGATACTGAACGAATTAACCTTCTTTGCCGCGGCCCGTCCCCGGGCCAGCGGAGGGGAAACCGATGGACCGAGCAACAGCGCATTTCATAGAGACGATGGGGCTGGCCCTTGAATCCGATGGGTTGCCCCGAATTGCCGGACGCATCTTTGGTCTGCTGCTGGTCAGCGAAGAAGCCCGTTCGCTGGACGACCTGGCCGCCGAGCTCCAGGTGAGCAAGGCGAGCGTCAGTACCAACGCCCGGCTGCTGGAGCAGAGGGGAGTGCTGGAGCAGGTTGGCCGCCCGGCCGACCGACGGGACTACTATCAGGTGCCCCGCGACCTCTTCAGTCACACGATGGCCCAGCGGCTGGCCCGCTGGCAGCGATTCCACGAAGCGGTGACCTCCGCCCGGACCAACCTTCCTATTCAGAGTCCCGAGGTGCTACAGCGGCTCGAGGAATACGGCGAGGCATACGCTCACATGTCTCGGGTCATCGGCGATGCCCTGGCTCGCTGGCAGGCTTCCCGCAGGAACCGGATGAGCAAGGCGGGAGTCTCATGAAGCTCATGTCGCACCCGCTGAATCGCGCCGCCCCGGCGGCCATTGCCGTCCTTCTGATCGCAGCCTGCGCCCAGAAGGATCCACCCCCACCCCCGCCGGTGCCAGTCACCGTCGCCACTGCCGAGCGGCGCGCAGTGCCGTTCGAGCTGGCTGCGACCGGGACAGTTGAGCCATTGCAGACAGTGGCCGTCCAGGCCCAGGTCGGAGGAATCCTTCGGCGGATCGGGTTTAAGGAGGGTCAGGAGGTTCAGCGGGGGCAGGTGCTCTTCGAGCTGGATGCCCGGCCCTATCAGGCCGCGCTGAATCAGGCTCTGGCGGCCCTGACGCGCGACAGCGCCCAGGCCGCCAATGCGGCCCAGGATGCCGGCCGATACCAGGCCCTGGCGGAGAAGCAGTACGTCACGGAACAGCAGTACGAGCAGGTGCGCACCAATGCGGCCGCCACCCAGGCCACGCTGGCGGGAAGCCGGGCCGCGGTAGACGAGGCGCGGCTGAACCTTCAGTACGCCACCATCCGGGCTCCCATCACCGGACGAACCGGTAGCCTGCTCATCCGCCAGGGCAACCTCATTCGGACCAATGCGGCACAACCGCTGGTGACCATCAACCAGATTCGGCCAATCCTGGTTCGGTTTGCCGTGCCCGCGCCGAATCTGCCTCTCCTGCAGGAGCATCGTGGCAAGGACCTCGTGGTGCGGGCCGAGCCCGGAGGCGGCGGCTCGCCCAGTGAGGGCTCCCTGAGCTTCATCGACAATGCCGTGGATACCGCGACCGGAACTATTCGCATGATGGGGCGCTTTCCCCATGACGACGGGTCGCTCTGGCCCGGCGCCTTTGCCAATGTCAGGCTCCAGCTCTACGTCGAGCCCGACGCGCTGGTAGTGCCGGCCTCAGCCATCGTGGCGGGCCAGCAGGGCAGCTTTGTCTTTGTGATTCAGAAGGACAGCTCGGCGGCCACCCGGGCGGTCACGGTCAGCCGGACCGCGGGCGATTATGCCGTGATCAATGGAGACGTGCAGCCGGGAGACCGGGTCGTCACCGACGGACAGCTTCGCCTGCGCCAGGGCTCGAAGGTCCAGATCAAAGCCGCAGCCGATTCCTCGCGGTTGGGAGCGTTATGAACTTCACCGAGCTGTTCATCCGCCGGCCTGTCATGACCACCCTGGTGATGGCCGGCATCCTGATTTTCGGCCTGGTCGCCTACCGGCAGCTGCCGGTGAGCGATCTCCCCGCGGTGGACTATCCCTCCATCTCGGTGTCGGCCAGCCTGTCCGGGGCCAGCCCGGAGACGATGGCGTCGTCGGTGGCCACCCCGCTGGAGAAGCAGTTCTCCACCATCCCCGGGGTGGAAGCCATGACCTCCACCAGCACCCAGGGCAGTACTACCATCTCCCTGCAGTTTGCCTTGAGCCGCGACATCGACGCCGCCGCTCAGGACGTGCAGGCCGCTCTCTCCCAGGCCCAGCGGCAGCTGCCCCGCGACGTGCTCCCGCCCAGCTACCGCAAGGTGGACCCGTCGTCGCAGCCTATTCTCTACTACGCGCTGCGCACCACTACGCTCCCGCTGCCTCAACTCAACGAGTACGCCGAGACCTTCCTGGCCCAGCGGCTCTCCACCATCGACGGTGTGGCGCAGGTGCAGGTCTTCGGGTCCATGAAGTATGCGGTCCGGATTCAGATCGATCCCCAGCAGCTGGCCTCCCGCAACATCGGCATCGACGAGGTCTCCACCGCGATCGAGAACGGGAACGTGAACCTGCCCACCGGCATTCTCTGGGGGACCGACAAGGCGTTCGCGGTCGAAAGCCAGGGCCAGCTCAACAGCGCAGCGGACTTCGGAGCCCTGGTGGTGACCTATAGAGACGGAGCTCCGGTCCGTCTGCGCGACCTCGGGCGGGTCATCGACAGCATCCAGGACACCAAGCGGGCAAGCTGGTTCAACGGCCAGAGAGCGGTGGTCCTGGCGGTCCAGCGACAGCCGGGCACCAACACAGTGGCCGTGGCCGAACGGGTAAAGGCCGAGGTCGAGCGGCTGCGGCCCCAGATCCCCCCCGCCATCGAGATCGCGACGCTCAACGACCGGTCGCTGACGGTAAAGGCGTCGGTGACCGACGTGAAGTTCACCCTGTTCCTGGCGCTGTGCCTCGTGGTCATGGTGATCTTCCTGTTTCTGCGGAATCTCCGGGCCACCATGATCCCGAGCCTGGCCCTGCCGATGTCCTTGGTAGGGACCTTCGCCGTGATGTACCTGCTGGGCTATAGTCTCGACAATCTCTCGCTCATGGCTCTCACCCTGGCGGTGGGGTTCGTGGTGGACGACGCCATCGTGGTGCTCGAGAACATCGTCCGCCATATCGAGAGGGGCGAATCGGTGATGCAGGCGGCCATCCGGGGCAGCCGGGAGATCAGCTTCACCGTGCTTTCCATGACGCTGTCCCTGGTCGCGGTGTTCATCCCGGTGCTCTTCCTGGGCGGACTGATCGGCCGGCTGTTCCAGGAGTTTGCGGTGACCATCGGCGTCGCGATCCTGGTGTCCGGGTTTGTCTCCCTGACCCTGACCCCGATGCTGTGCAGCCGCTGGCTCAAGCCCCATCAGCCCAACGAGCAGCATGGCCGCTGGTACCGGGCCATCGAGACCGCCTGGGAGAAGTCGCTGCACTGGTACCAACGCAGTCTGCAGTGGACCATGCGGCACCGGCCGCTGGCCATGGCGTTTGGCGGGGCAATCCTGGTGGGGACAATTCTGCTGGGCCGCGTCGTCCCTAAGGGCTTCATCCCCAGCGAGGACCAGAGCCAGCTCTACATCACCACCGAGGCCGCCGAGGGCACCAGCTACGATGCGATGGTGCGGCACCAGATGGAGGCTTCCGCCATCGTGCAGGAGGACCCCAACGTAGACGGCTTCATGTCGGCCGTGGGCGGCGGCGGCGGTTCCACCGGGATAAACCAGGGGCGCCTCATTCTCCATCTCAAACCGCGCAGCGAGCGCGATCTCTCGGCCGACGAGGTGGCGAGGTCATTGACCCGGAAGCTCGCCGCAGTGCCGGGCCTGCGCTCGTTCGTGCAGAACCCGCCGGTCATCAACATCGGTGGCCGCCGGTCCAAGAGCCTGTATCAATTCACCCTGCAGAGCTCGGACATCGACGCGCTGTATGATGGTGCGGAAAAGTTGGAGGAGAAACTGCACGACGTCCCCGGGCTCACCGACGTCACCAGCGATCTCGAGATCAAGAACCCGCAGGTACAGGTGGCCATCGACCGCGATCGGGCCTCGGCGCTCGGCATCGACGTAAACCAGGTCGAGAGCGCGCTGTACAACGCCTACGGAGCCCGTCAGGTCAGCACCATCTATACCCCCAACGACCAGTACTGGGTGGTGATGGAGCTGCTGCCGCAGTATCAGCGGGACCTCTCCGCTCTGAACCTGCTCCACATCAGCGGCCGCAACGACGTGTCGGTCCCCCTGGGCAGCCTGGCTAAGGTCACGCCCAGCACCGGCCCGCTTTCGGTAAATCATTCGGGCCAGCTGCCCTCGGTGACGCTCTCGTTCAACCTCGAGCCCGGCGTCTCCATCGGCACAGCGGTCCAGCGGGTCGAGCAGGCCGCCAATCAGATTCTGCCGGCGAGCATCAGTACCAGCTTCTCGGGTACCGCCCAGGCGTTCCAGGACGCCCAGCGGGGACTGCTGGTCCTGCTGGTGCTGGCGATTCTGGTGATCTATCTGGTGCTGGGGATTCTGTATGAGAGCTTCATCCACCCGCTGACGATCCTCTCGGGCCTGCCATTTGCCGGCTTCGGTGCCCTCCTCGCGCTGCTGATCTTCCAGCAGGATCTCAGCATCTACGCCTTCGTCGGCATCATCATGCTGATCGGCATCGTGAAGAAGAACGCCATCATGATGATCGACTTTGCCATCGAGGCGGAGCGTCGGGAAGGCACCACCGCCCGAAACGCCATTCTGGAGGCGGCAACGGTGCGGTTCCGTCCGATCATGATGACCACCATGGCGGCACTGGTGGGGACGCTGCCGATTGCCCTGGGACATGGAGCGGGTGCCGAATCCCGGCGTCCACTCGGCATTGCGGTGGTGGGCGGCCTGCTGTTTTCCCAGCTGATCACGCTGTACATCACACCCGTTGTGTATACCTACCTCGATGCCTGGCAGCAGCGGATGGCGCATCGAAGGGCCCCCCAGCCGCGGGAGTATCCCAAGCCTAGAGCCGGAGAGGCCAGCGCCGCCGGGGCAACGGGGTGATGCCCGCCTTGTTCCGGGCCCTCCGGCACCGGAGCTATCGTCTCTTCATAAGCGGCCAGCTCATCTCGCTGATCGGCACCTGGATGCAGACGGTGGGCGAGAGCTGGCTGGTCTATCGCCTGACCGGATCGGCCGTTCTCCTGGGGGCCGTCGGCTTTGCCAACCGTATTCCGGTCCTCCTGCTGTCCACCGTGGGTGGGGCAGTGGCCGACCGGTATGACCGCCACAAGATCGTCATCGCCACTCAGGCGGCCTCCATGTGCCTGGCCGGTCTGCTTGCGTTCCTCACCCTGAGCGGGCGAGTGCAGGTCTGGCATCTGATGGCGATTGCGACCGGACTGGGAGTGGTAAACGCGTTCGATATCCCGGCCCGCCAGTCATTCGTGGTGCAGCTGGTGTCACGGGTGGATCTGCCTAACGCCATCGCCATCAACTCTACCGTCTTCAACGGCGCCCGAGTGGTCGGGCCGGCCATCGCCGGAGTACTGGTTGCCGCGGTGGGTGAGGGCTGGTGCTTCTTCGCCAATGCGGTGAGCTACGTGGCCGTGATTGCGGGTCTTCTCCTCATTCGGGTGACTCCAGCTCGCCTGGCTGCTCCCCGGGTCTCGGCGCTGGCTCATCTGGCCGAAGGGTTTCGCTTCGCCTGGGGCTCCCAGTCCATTCGAACGCTGCTCCTGCTGCTTGGGCTGGTGAGTCTGATGGGAACTCCGTACTCCGTGCTCATGCCGATCATTGCCGACCAGCGGTTCCACGCCGGCGCCAGAGGCATGGGAGTTCTCATGGGAGCGGCCGGAGTAGGCGCTTTGATCGGCGCGCTGAGTCTGGCTCGGCGTACCACGCTCAAGGGCTACGGCCGAACCGTGGCCACGGCGGCTACTGTTTTGGGGATCGGCTTGGTCGCGTTCTCGGCGGCGCGCCAGCTGTGGCTCGCCGTCCTGCTGCTGGTGCCGGTTGGCTTTTCCATGATGACACAGATGGCAGCAACCAACACCCTGATCCAGTCCATGGTACCGGATGCCCTGCGCGGCAGAGTGATGGCGCTCTACTCGATGATGTTCATGGGAATGGCGCCCGTGGGTGCGCTCCTCGCCGGCACGCTGGCGGAGCACCTGGGAGCTCCCCTGACGGTTGCTCTGGGAGGGGGGGTCTGCATTGCGGGTGGGCTCTATCTCTTCTGGCGGCTCCCGGCCATTCGGGGTGACGCCCGTCAGCTCATCCAGGCTCAGCAGGTCGCCTTGCCGCAGTCGCCCTCCGGCGCCGAGCCGGGACCCTCGCTCGCGTCACCGACAGCTTCTTGAGACGCGGTCGGGCGGTCAGACGGTGATCTAGTCATCGCGAGGCGCCTCAGGCACCGACGCGATCCCGCTAGTCATTGCGAGGCGCCTGAGGCGCCGAAGCAATCCCGCGAGTGCGCAGCCAAGGCAACCGGTTGCGCACTGCGGACGATGACCAGTCGACGTTCACCAGCGCCACTCCTACCAGGATCACCCCGGCCGCCAGCATCATGCGCCCGGTCACCACCTCATCCAGAATGGCCCACCCAAGCAAAACCGCCACAATCGGATTCACGTACGCGTAGGTGCCGGCCTTGGCGATGGAAGTCACGCCGAGGAGCCAGATGTAGGCGGTGAATCCCACCAGCGAGCCGAACACGACCAGATAGACCCACGAAGCCGCGGCGGCGGCAGAGATCTGGGTCACTTCGAACCCGCGGAACTGTCCAGCTAGAGCGGCGGTCAGCAGAAGCAGGACCCCGCCCGCGATCATCTCGATGCTGGTGGCGACGAAGGGCGACTCGGGCAGCGCGGCGGTCTTGGAGATCACCGAGCCCCAGGCCCAAGAGGCCGACGCCAAAACCAGGATGGTGGCGCCCAGCGGATCCACCCGCGCCTCAGCTGAGGCCCGCCCTGAAACCAGAAGCGCCACCCCCGCCAGCCCGAGCAGCAGCCCGGCTACGACCAGCCTGGTGGGACGGGGGCCTCCGCGAGCCCACTCGAGGCCCACCATCCAGATGGGCGCCACCGCGATCAGCACCGCCGCCAGTCCCGATGGAACCGTCTTTTCGGCCCAGGCTACGCTGGCGTTACCGCCGAGGAGCAGGAAGCCACCGATGATGGCGGCGGAGCGCCAGTGCTGAAGGGTGGGCGCGGCGTGGCCCCTTAGACGCGCCCAGACGTAGAGCAGGACCCCGGCCAGCACGAAGCGGCTCCCCGACAGGAGGTGGGGCGGGATATCCACCACCGCCACCCGCATGGCGAGGTACGTCATTCCCCAGCACACGTAGACCGCGAAAAAGGCGAGCGCGATCTTCCACCGCATTCCCAGTCGCACGAAACCTCCGGCAGCGAGCGCTATACCTAGCAAGCAACCGGTGCCGCCGGAAGTTCCCGCGCAAGTTACCAGGCGGTCGGTCGGTCAGTCGGTCAATCGGTCTCCGACCCCCCGACCGTTTATTGGGGGATTAGATCCAAAGGAATGCTGGATGATCGTGCCCGGTGACTGCCACGATCACCCGCTCGTACAGCCGGGGACCATTTTCACTGTTGGTGAACACCACCACGGCTCGGCGGTTCGCCGGATCGGCGATGACGAAGTTGCGGAAAGAGTTGTTGGCTCCCCAGTGCCACAGCACGTCGCCGTGCTCATCGCGTTGAATGCCCCAGCCCAAGCCCCAAAACAGCGCACTGTTGAGCTGGACTACTGGTGTGGCCATGGCTTCCAGAGTCTGGGGTGAGAGCCCGAGTCCAGAGCCGTTGCCGGCCCGGACCACTCGGGTCAGGAACTTGGTGTAATCACTTACTGTGGTAAGGAGCGATGTTGCGGCGTTGGGCACAACGTAAAGTGGCAGGGCCGGCCACTGGGGATTCACCAGCGGAATCGCGCGCACCGACTCCTCGTAGCGCCAGTCGGTCAGCGGAATTCCCCACTTCTGACCGATCTCCAGTGTGCGCCGGCCGATGGCGGCCTGCACGTCGAGCCGGTTCTCCTGGCCGTCGTACCCGGCGGCCATACGCGACTCGAACTCCGGCAGCCAGACATAACTGCTCTGCTTCATGCCCAGGGGATCCAGCACCTGCTCCCGCATGATCCGGGCGAAGGGCTTGCCGGTCACCCTTTCCAGTACTCGCTGGAGGTACACGTATCCCTCCCCCGAGTAGCTGAACTTTCTCCCCGGCTCCTCTGTCGGCTCCAGCGGGCCCGGCTGTTGGCGCCAGTTGGGCAGCCCGGTGGTGTGGCTCAGCACCTGGCGAATGGTGACCCGCTTCATCCGAGCGCCGCTGGCGTCCTCCAGCGGCAGGTAGCTGTGGAGTGTTCGGTCGAGGTTCAGGGCCTTGGCATCCACCAGTCGCAGCACGGCGTAGGCAAACAGTGGCTTGCCCAGGGATGCCGCCTCGAAGACGGTTTCGGACGACGCCTCCTGGGCCGGCTCCTCGATGGCGCGGCCAAACCCGCGAGCCCAGATCCGGCCGTGGTCGACCACGCCGAGCCCGAGCCCGGGCACCGACCCCAGCTCTAGCAGCCGCGGGAGGCTGCGGAGCAACCTGGCGTCCGGTTCCCATCCCGGCCCCATGGGTCGGGTCCCCGACAGGACGGCCTGCGCCGGCCAGGCGACCCGGGCCTGCACGGCGCCGGCAAAGGCGCCAGCTGTTGTTACAACGAAGTGGCGGCGGCTCAAGGACATCGGCAAGCCTCACCAGCGGAATTCCGACCCCCATGATCCTACGCAGGGAGGAGGGAGGCGTTTCGGAAGGGGCCGTCTCCCTATCGGATACACCCCTAGATACTCGGATCCGGAAAAGGGTTGCGCGGGTCCTTCGGCGTCATGGGAGGTGGGCCCGATGGACATGTGGAGCTGTGGAACAGGAGGCCCAAAGTTGTCCACAGTGTGTTGAGATGTGACTACCCCATGCAACTGCCGATCGTTTCTGCCGATACTCGTCAACATTCACAACAACCGGTCCACAGAGCGCCCGAAGAGAAATGGGCGCTTGCCGAACTCGGACAATTTTCCAGATTGTTTCCACCCCTCTGCACATGTGACTACCCCGAGGAAGCCGATGGTGCGCGAAGCCCGACTACGGCCGGAGTACGCCCATCTCTATCCCATGCTGGAGCCAGGAGCATGGCTGCCTGCAGTCGTGGCAGCGGAGAAGGTAGCGGCGGTCCGGCTCATTCAGCTGGCCGAGACCTATGTGCTCCACGATCGAGTGCTGACCGATGCGCACTTCGAGTTCCGGGGAGGCACGCCCCGTCGCCACATGGGTCCCTCCCAAGGCGCCGCGTGACCCCGCAGCTTTCAGGATTCGGATGGTGAGGGACTAGGAGAACCTGCGCGGCATACCACCCCGCTCGATTACATCAAGTGCCAGACAAAGGCAAGCGATCCACCGCAAAACCGAACCTCCTCGCGGGCGGCAACCCTCAGATCGCGAAGGCCGACGGCGATACCCCCGTGCAGGCCTACATCGCGGCGATGCCGGGTTGGAAACGCGACCTCGGGCGCCGTCTCGACGCCCTCATCGTGCGCAACGTGCCCCAGGTGCTGAAGGCTGTGAAGTGGAACTCGCCCTTCTATGGCATCGAGGGCCAGGGCTGGTTCCTCAGCTTCCATTGCTACACGAAGTACGTGAAGCTGGCATTCTTCCGCGGCGCCTCGCTGCGTCCAGTCCCTCCCGGCAAGTCCAAGCACCAGGATGTGCGCTACCTCGACATTCGCCAGGACGACCAGCTCGACGAGAAGATATTGGCGAGTTGGATCAGGCAGGCATCGGAGCTTCCCGGCTGGGTCCCATAGCCCCGGTCCCGGGAACGGCAAGGCTATTCCTCGCGTGTCATCTGCCAGTTCCCGGTCGCATTGATGTTTGGGCCGAAGAGCCCAAGCAGGCCGGTGCAGGATACCGTCCCTGACCCGGTGGTCGGCGGATTGTCGACCAAGCTGCCCTGGTACACACACGTGACGTCTCCCGGCTCCGTAAAGCGGATGGTGGTGTTGTCCACGGCGCCCAGGGTGATCTCGAACGTGCCGGAATTGTCGATTGGCTCCCCCTGCTCAAGGCATTCGCCGGTCTGGTCGGCCGTCCCGCTGAAGGTGACACCAGTCTGCGCTATTTCGAAGGTGCCGGTGTTGGTACAGGTGAGAGCGAGGGCCGGATCTGATAGAGTTTCGCTATATGTCCACCTTCCGCCCACGTCCAGCACGGCGACCGTGATAGTGGCAGTCCCGCTCTTTCCCTCCGCGCTGGCCGTGATCGTAGCGGTGCCAGGGATCAATCCAGTAACGGACCCTGAGGAGCTCACTACGGCAACGCTCGCCGGCTCGCTCGACCAGGTCACCGTGCGATTACTCAGTGGATTGTTTGCCGCGTCCTTCACCGTGGCGGCGAGCTGGAGGTTCGAGCCGTTGAGGATGGTGGCCGAAGCCGGGACCACTTCAACCGATGCGGTCGGGGTTTGGACCGTGACGGCAGCAGTAGCGCTCTTGCTCTCACTTGCTGCGGTGATCACCGCCTGGCCCTCCGCCACTCCCGTTACCAACCCGGTCTCCGACACGGTGGCGACGGCCGGATCGCTCGTGCTCCAGGCGACGCTCCGGTCAGTCAAGGTAGTGCCAGCGGCGTCCTTGGGGGTGGCGTTCAGCTGCACTGTGCTCGTGGGAGCGATGGTAGCTTCCGGCGGACTGATCTCCACGGTTGCCACCGGTGCCGGCCCGACTCCAGCATCACCATCGCCGCCGCAGGAGATGCCCAGCATGCACGCGACGGTTGCCATGAGGGGTAGCGCAATACGTTGAGCCATCATGGTTGCCCTTTGCGGGCTGATCTTGTCGAGAGATGTAGAGTGTGACTTACCGGTCGGTACCGGGGCTGTCAACCAGCCGTGGCAATGTACCGCAACAAGCTCGTTGCCACTCAACGTAAATCTGAGCCAATATCGAGCTGGCATCTCAACCGGCGCCAGCCTCAGTCGCAGTAGTTGGTTACAACAGCCGAAACGGGCCCTCTAACAGCTTTGCTTTGTCGCAAAACGCTGAGCTGACGGAAAATTCGCGACATACGACCTCCGAATCTCGCGATCCTACAAGCGCGAGAACGGAAATTCCGGGTATTGCCTGATCGAATGGCGAGCCTATATTCGCCTTGCCTCACCGCAATACGTCGTCCGCTGTTCACGCATCACCCTAGTGGTTCGCAGCTTCCGAAAGGGCACCCCGGCCGCGAGGCCGGTCCGCAAAGTCCAGGGCCTCGCCGCCCGGCGAGGCCGCCCGGCTGCCGAAGAGGCGCGGCCTGATCTCGGAGGTCAGCTATGCGTGCTCAAGTACCGCTCTCTCTCCTTCTGGGCGCCGCAGCGCTCGTCAGCTGCGGCCCAGACGAAGTGTCGTCCCCCACCTGGGAACCTTCGATGGCCAAAGGCGGCAGTGGGCTGCCGGTGCTGGGCTCCGCCCAGGTCGGTCAGTCGGGGTCCTTCACCTTGCCGGGGGCGGCCCAGAAGTTCAACATCACCCTGCGCTTCATCAACACGCCGACCGCCGACCAAGTGGCTGACTTCACGACGGCGGCGAACCGCTGGCAGGGGCTGGTCCACGGTGATGTGGCGGACCTCCAGGGCAGCTTTCCGGCGAACGCCTGCGGAAACGCATTCCCGATGCCGGCGTTCAGCGGCGTCATCGATGACGTCCTGATCAACGTGCTGCTCCAGCCGATCGACGGTGCGGGCGGCGTGCTCGGGGCCGCGGGGGCATGCTTCTTCCGCACCGCGAATGGGATCCCGGTCTTCGGCCTGATGTTCTTCGACGTCGCCGACCTCGCGTTTCTGGAGACCAATAACCTGCTCGACGAAGTCATCGTGCACGAGATGGGACACGTGCTGGGGTTCAGCGGCTTCTTCTTCAATCGCGCCGGCTTGCTGGCCAACCCGAACACCTCGGATCCCCGGTTCCTCGGCGCGACGGCCATTGGGAAGTACCGCATGCTGGGAGGGAGACTCGAGACGGTTCCGATCGAAGGCCTTACCCCCCCGCCCGGGCGCTGCGGCGGGGGCACCGCGAATTCGCACTGGGACGAGGGCACGTTCTTCAACGAGCTGATGACCGGCTTCATCAACGGCGCTTCGGCCAACTTCATCAACCCAATGAGCCCCATGACATCTGGAGCGCTGGGGGACCTGGGTTACGAGGTGGCACCACAGGGGGAGGACTACGAGCTCCAGTCCTCACCCAATGACCCGTGCCCGCCGCCTGCGCCGCTCACCAACGCGGTGGCGGAGGCCGGCCTCGATATCGCCGCCCGCGAGATCATTCTCAATCCGGTCGGCCAAGTCGAGTAAAGCTCGTCGCGGGTAACATGCCGGAACAATGAAGGGGACCATGACAGTCATGGCCCCCTTCACTGCGTTGAACCCCCGACACGCGGATATTGTTGTTTTATTGCCGCGCGTAACCTCCATCCATGATCAAACGTGACCCTTACGCCACCTGCAAGCTCTCTGATCGCCTCCAGATGCTCGCTTCGAGGCGGACTGTCCCACCTGCGCCGATAGCGTCTTGGCTTGGGGCATGGTCTCGGTCCCCTACTGGATCAGGCCCTCTTGCGGGGTCCACTGGGTGACGTGATCGTATCCGTCCAACTCATTTTCTGTCGTCCCGACGATGACTCCCGCCCCGTTGATAGCGTGTGCCTCACCGCTGGCTGTGCCTGGGAGGAGAGGCAGCAGGGTGACCCCCTCGGCAGTGAGGACGAATCCTTGTGGGCTGCCGGCCGGATTCGTGAGAGTGCCCACCAGCCGCCCATTGCGAATACCGGTCGCCACGCTGGGCTTGGACCTCGCACTCCCCAAGGGCAACTCCTTCATCTCGCCGTTGGTGTACTTGAAAGCACGATTATCCCTTTTGCCTACCACGACCCCGAGCGGGCTGATGGCGTAGGCCACGCCGGTGGTCGATCCGCTCGGGAGCAGATCCTTCATGACTCCGTTCTCCCATAGGAACGGGTGCGGGATGCCGTTGCTCGCCTCACTCCAGCCGACGACCTGTCCCGCATCGTTGATGTCGAGCGCGGCGCTGTTGGCACCGCCCAGGGTGCCGAGATCGGTCATTACCCCGTTGCGCAGCAGGAACGCGTGGACGATGCGCCTTCCCCGCGAGTCTCGAGGGTTTCCGATGAGGTTGCTCTCTCCCACGATCTGACCGCTCTTGTTGATGCCGAAGGCGCGGCTGTCGCGGCCACCCAGGGATCCAAGATTCTTCATGACCCCGTTCTGCCAGCGGAACGCCCGCATCTTTTCGATTCCCCACCGGTCTGGCGGAGCACTGGTCTGGCTGGCGCCGACCACCTGCCCGAGGTCGTTGATGTCGAAGGCCAAAGTCTCATTTCCGCCCAGGGTGCCGAGATCCGTGCTCACGCCGCGGCTCCAGATAAATCCACGGAAGGCGTTGTCCGGTCTGAGCCTGTATCCCACCACCTGGCCGGCAGTATTGATGCTGGTGGCCGTGGCCAATTCCCACGGATCCGGGATCTCCAGAGCTTCGGCCGAGTAACTCGCCGCGGTGGTTGCGGTTTGGCTCACCTGCTCGTTCGGTTCAGCAGGGGTCGTGTTCTCATCACAAGCACTGAGGGCCAGCAGGCTCAGCGTGAACACCAGACTCACAGGCGCGAGGCGACTGCTCATGGATCCCCCCCCAGGAGAAGATGCGAGTGCGGAGCGTTCTGGACCCCTTGAGTATTGCGCTGCTGGGTCAAGCAGGTGTCAAGAGAATCGGGACAGAGTTGGGTCTTCGTGGCGTCAGTAGCTGGCCCAAAAGCCGGCGTCGCGGAGGCGTGGACCCGGGACTATACGGAATCGCCCTTCGCCGGGTGTGCCCTTGGCGGGCTTGGTCGCAGGGGGACAACAGGGGGACAGTGAGGCGAAAGCGGAGAGTCTGCAGGTTGGCTAAGTCCTTGTGCTACCTAGTGGCCAGGGAGGGAATTGAACCCCCGACACGCGGATTTTCAGAGCGCCGGCGGTCGACTCCTCCAGTTCTGTACAGATCGATCAAGGACCGTCCAGAAACGACTTACCACGGAGTCGTGGAACATCGAGCAGCACCGAGAACGCTTTAATACTGCGGAGTTCAGGTACTAACTAGGTACCACAATTCACGCCTGCGCCAGGCCGACCAGGGCCGGAGTACCGCAGGTCCCAAGCCCCCTCAATGTCCAACGAGGGAGCGGCTGGAGCGAAGGCCTCTGAGCTGCCATGATCGCGCTCTCGCTCCGATCGCGGCTGGCGCTGTCCGCAACACACACCCACATTTGAAGTACCCCATCCTCGGGCATCAGGTGTCTGCACCCCCTGCCTCCATCGCGGAAGCCTTAGGCGGCCATTACACGCTTGAGCGTGAGCTTGGGCGAGGTGGAATGGCCACGGTGTACCTGGCCGAGGACGTGCGTCACCGTCGCCGGGTCGCCATTAAGGTGCTTCACCCCGAGCTCGCGCACGCCGTGGGGCCCGACCGGTTTCTGCGAGAGATCGAGATTGCAGCGCGGCTGCAGCATCCGCACATTCTCCCGCTTTTAGATTCCGGACACGCCGGGGGACTCCTGTACTATGTCATGCCGTACGTCCAAGGCGAGTCCCTGCGGAGCCGTCTGGCCCGGGAACGTCAGCTTCCAGTGGAAGACGTGCTGCAGATCACCCGGCAGATAGCGTCCGCGCTCGCCTATGCTCACGAGCAGGGTGTAGTCCATCGCGACATCAAGCCCGAGAATATTCTGCTCGGAGCAGACCAGGCAGTGCTCGCGGACTTCGGCATTGCCCGAGCCTTGAGTGCAGCGGGCGCTGAGCGGCTGACGGAAACGGGTCTGGCCCTCGGCACACCGTCCTACATGAGCCCGGAGCAAGCCGCGGGCGAACGTCACTTGGACAGCCGGAGCGATATCTACTCGCTGGGTTGCGTCGTGTACGAGATGCTCGCTGGGGAACCGCCGTTCACCGGCCCCACGGCGCAGGCGATCATCGCGAAGCGATTCGGGGGACCGGTGCCGCGCGTGCGGGTGGTGCGGGAGGAGTTACCGGAGGCAGTCGACCGCGCTCTCGAGCGGGCGCTCGCCAAAGCCCCTGCCGATCGGTTCCGCACTGCGGCAACGTTTAGCCAGGCGCTGGTCGAGGCCGCAACCGCCAGGCCCCGACTGGCACTCATACCTCGACTCCCACGACGTCGGTCCGCTGGCCTTGGCGTGATCGGCGGGTTCACGTTGCTCGCACTGCTCCTCCTGGGTCTCGTCACCAGGCGTGGGCGGCCTATCACTGAGGGTACCGTCGATCCGGGTCTCGTGGTGGTGCTCCCCTTCGAAGTAGCCGATGCCGATTCGTCGCTCAGGTATCTGCGCGAAGGCATGGCCGACCTCTTGTCCATGAAGCTCACCGGCGAGGGAGGTCCCCGGGCCGTAGACTCGCGCGAGGTTCTGGGCCGCTGGTCTCGGATCGCTGGTTCGTCGGGGGCCAATGTTGATCCCAAGGACGCGATCGGTGTCACCAAAGGCTTTCGGGCGGGCCGGCTGATTCAGGGCAGTATCGTGGGTACCTCTAGCCACCTGATCCTCACGGCGTCGGTCATCGGTGTCCCGGAAGGCAGAACTCTGAGCCGTGCCAGTGTGGCAGGATCGGTGGACAACCTGCCGCTGCTGATAGACCGGCTCACGTCGCAGGTCCTGGCCGGCGAGGCGGGACGGACTGATCTGGCAAGCCTCACGACACTGCCCGCGATCAGAGCGTACCTGGAGGGGAAGAGCGCGATACGTGCGGGCCACCCCGATAAGGCGTTGAAGGATTTCGACCACGCCCTCCGCATCGATTCCACCTTTGTCTTGGCCGCGCTGGAGTTTCAGGAAGCATCTGGCTGGGCCTCAGGATGGCTGCCTACGGAGTATGGCCCGCGCGGGGTCCTGTTGGCCTGGCCACTGCGGGAACGATTGAGCCCCCGCGACCGCGCGTTGCTCGTGGCCCACGCGGGACCGCGCTTTCCGCTGCCGGCATCGACGGCGGAATTCATTGAAGCGGCCGAACAGGCAGTCGCCGCGGCACCGGAGCGCGCCGAGGCCTGGTACAAGTTGGGGGACGAATACTTCCACTTTGGGGCTTTGCTGGGTCTGCCGCACCCGCTGGGGCAGGCGGCCGCCGCCTTTCGTCGCGCGGAAGAGCTCGACTCAGCCGCAGGCCGGCGTCCAGACGCCGAGCCCTTAGGACATCTGCTCGAGATCGCTGAATAGGCGGGCGACACAGCCGGCCTCCGGCCGCTCGGAGCACGGGCACTGGCGAACCCAGGCACCGAAGACGCTCACGCCGTGCGATGGCTGATGGCGTACGTCCTGGCTGATTCGGCAGCACTTTCGAAACTCCGAGCCCGCTTCAACCAGATGAGCTTTGCCAGCCTGACCAGCATTTCACTTCAAAGCCAGCAGACGGGCATCGCCCCGGAGGACGCTCGCCGCGCGGTGAACGCGATGCTCAGTAACGCCAAGACCGAAGAGGAACGACGGTGGGGGCTGGCCCACCTGTACGGCCTGGCATTGAACCGCGGTCGTCCAGCGGAGGCGCAGGCCGCGTGGCGCCACCACGGTGATGACGCCGACGTACATAAGCCGATCTATTACGCTTTGTTCTGGGGCGGCGATTCGATGGCCGCCGCTACAAAGTTCCGCGAGCTGGCGGGGGTCGCAGACGGACCACTCACCCGTTCACCTCGGGGAGCAGCTGAACATAGGGTCGAGATCTGCTGGGCGGAGCACTGGCGGCTCGCGAACGGAGAATTCGGGCATGCGCCCTCGGCCATCGCCAGACTCCGAAGCGCGATCCCTCAAGGCGGTTCGGTCCACGACAGCGCTAGGTCGGCGGCCGAGGCCCAGGCTTGTGCCGAGGTCCTGGAGGGGTGGTGGGCATCGGCCACGAGGCAGCCCGAAGCCCCTCGGATGGTCATTCGTCTCGATTCGCTGGCCCGAACGGGGCCTCCGGGCTGGTACTTGGGCTGGAACCTGCTATTCGCGCGGTTGCTCGAGGCGCAGGGCGACGCCTCTCGCGCCCTTGCGGCAGTGCGGCGCCGGGACTTCGGTCTGGTGCCGAGGTTCCTTCCGACCTTCTTGCGCGAGGAGGGCCGTCTGGCCACGCTGACCGGGGACACCGTTGGGGCAGTTGCCGCATACCGGCATTACCTCGGGCTCCGGTCGGATCCTGAACCTGCGGTCAGGCCCGAGGTCGAACAGGTGCGGCGCGAGCTGGCTGCCCTGGTCGGAGAGCTGAAATGAGGTCTCGTCAGTCCAGAGCGCCGAAATCGAGCGACAGTCCGAGGCGCGCGCTCATCGGAGGCTGGAACAGCTCCGGGCGTCCGTAGATGGGGTTCGGGTCGGTCGGGGCGCCGCTGTCGTCGACACCGAGGTAGTGGAGCTCGTTGTAGTGAATGCCGGTGCGCCGGTTGCCGATCTGGAACAGGTCGAGGTAGACGGTCGGCCGGACAGCGCCTTGCCGCCAGGCGCGGGGCGCGTAGGCGAGCTGGACCGCGGCATCGAACACTGCCGGCGTCTGGCCCGCCGTGCCGCGCTGCCGCACGAAGTAGAACACCGGCGGGTTCTGGCCGTACTCGCTGAGCGGATGGCCACTCATCCAGGCGAGAGCCGTACCGACGGTGAGCCCGAAATCGAAGCCATAGGATCCCGACAGCTTGGCCACGTGACGATGATCGTTGGGCAACGGCCCCGTGCTCGACGGATAGGAGCTGGGCTCGTCGAACACATAGCCTTCGTTCGGGAATGGTGTCTGCTGCACGAAGGAGTAGAGTCCCTCATAGTTCCCTCGCGTGCTGGACAGTACGTAGGACCCCAGGAAGGTGAACCGCCCCTCCGGCTTCTCGAACGTGAATACCAGGGCCGCGTACGTGTGACGCGGCTCGGGCACCGCAGCCAATAATCCTCGCCCCGGGTTCCCGATGCGCAGCTCGCCGGTGACTGGATCCGGCGCGTCCTCCACCACCGAGCGGTAGGTCCGATAGACGCCGCGAAGCCCGGCGCGGAGGTCCCGGCCTACCGCACGCTCGTAGCCGAGCGTGACCTCGTCGAAATACTGGCCGTCGAGGTCGCGGTCGAACACCCGGTCCGGATCGCAGCAGGTGAACGACCTGAGCGTGTCTCCGTTGGACGTGTCAGCCCGCGGGTCGTGGTCGAATTGGACTTCCGTGAGGGCCCCCGAGTCAATGCTGTAGCCGGTCAGGAAGTCCATCAGGATCTGCTCATAGAACCGCCCGAAGGACGCGAACACCTTCTGAGTTCCGGGCCTCCCCGGCTGGACGATGAGGCCGACCCGGGGCTGCCATTCGCCGGTGAACTCGTGGACCACGCCTTCGCCGTTGCTCAGGTATTGACTGTCCCACCGGAGACCCGCGTTCAGCGTGACGCGATCGGTCACCCGCCAGGAATCCTGCAGGTAGGTGGTCGGGATGCGATTGTGGAATTGGCCGCCGCCATAGCCGCGGCTCCAGATCCAACTCGCTTCGTCCACCCGGAAGATCACTCCCCGGGGTGCCTCCTCCGTGCCCCAGCGATCGTTCCACTCGTCCAGGTAGTTGTCCTCGTACTCGACCCCGGCTTTGACCGTGTGTCGGCCCAAGCTGGCGAGGAGGCTGCCCCGCAGTGCGGTCCGCTCGGCATGGTCGCGGCTGGTGCCCCCGATCCCTCCGGAGATCGTGTTGGTGGTGCCGTCCACATAGCGCGGGACCGCCTCGCTACCAGGCAGGTCAGCACCGACGTTGAAGTTGCGGCTGAACCAGGTCGCGCCGAGCTCCGCCTGCGCCCACCGGCCGATCCGTCGCCGCACCAGCGACGAGAGGACGTATCCGCCTTCGGTCACCAGCCGCGAGCCCGATCCCGCGTCGATCACGCTGTCCGCCTCCTCCGCCGGCCTCAGGTCGTGGCGCCGGCTGGGGTCGCCATGTACGGTCAGGACGACGTCGGTGAGGGGCCCGGCCTGCCAGGTCAGTTTGGTGGCGAACAGGTGCTGGATTCGGGAGTCGTGCGGCAGCTCCGGGCCGCGGACGTCCACCCGCTGACGGCGGAAGCTCGGGTTGTACGCGGCGAAAAACCAAAGCCGGTCCGGCACGATCGGCCCGCCGAGGCTGCCCCCCACGTCGTACTCGGAGTAGGCGAGCTCACTGGCGCCCGCGCCGGCGAAACGCGGCTCCGCGGTGAGCCCGCTCCCGGAGTAGAAGCCGAACACCTGTCCGCCGAAGTGATTGGTGCCCGAATGGGTGACCACGTTCACGATGCCGCCGGTGGCGCGGCCGAATTCGGCCTCGTAGCCGCCGGTCTTGAGCTCCAGCTCACGGATGAAGTTGTAGGGCAGGTTGGAGCTGGTGGCGCCGAGCCTGGGATCGGTGATGTTGACGCCGTCGAGGAAGTAGGCGTTGCCGGGGCCGGTATCGCCGGCGACATCCGCCTCGTCCCCAGGGTAATAGCTCGCGTTCGCCTGCGGCGCGAGCTTCACGATCGAACGGAAGTTCCGTTCGGTGGGAAGCTGGGTGAACTGGTCGGCGGTGAAGTTTGTCGTGGTGGCGGCGCTTACCACGTCGATCAAGGGACGCGCCGCGACTACCACGATCTCGCCCAGCTCCAGCGCCTGGCTGGTGAGCGTCGCCCTGCCCAGCGATGTTGTCCGGCCGAGGCTCACGGTCACGCTGTCGAACCGGACCGGCCGGTAGCCGACCAGCGCCAGGCGCACCCTGTAGGTGCCGACCGAGAGTCCGCTGAGGCGGAAGGTGCCGTGGACGTCGGTCTCGGTCTCTCGCCGGAGGTCCCGGTCCGGCAGCTCGGCGACGACCCGCACCTCCCCCGCCGGCAAGCCGTCCGGGGTGACGACCAGGCCCTCGATGCGCCCCGTGGCTGCCTGCGCGGCCAGTGCGCCGGCACGCGCCAAGGCGATCAGCCCGAGCGGGCCAACCTCCTGCCACATGCGCGGGCTGAACCGTTTTCTTTTCGAATGACGGGGGAAGCGCATGGCAGCAGCTCTGGGTGTCTAGACGGTACCTGCCGGGCTCGGAGGCTCGATTGATGGGTGACAGTCGGACCAGGTCGGGGCGCACCCCGGGTGATGCCGCCGTTCAGGACCTCGACCTGTTGGATGGAGGGCGTTTCGCGTCGGGGCGACCGCTGGCCCCTCTCGGCTTACGCCGAGCTCACCGGAGCCCGCGTATGAGGGCGACCAGCGTCCGCGAGCGGCTCCGAGCCCAACTCCCGGACCTCAAGATGCCCGGCGCCTTCCTGGATCATGCGCTCGCATCTCCTGGACACATCCGCAGGATTTCCGCCGCTCCGCCTCATGTTTGCCCGTTGGAAACCCGACACTTATCGCGCTGTGACTTCGACTCTTCTGCCTCCTGAGAGGCACTCGTCAAGCCATGCGCTTGCGAACCACCTAGTAACTCGACCCATTGTTGCCCTCGGTTTCGCCGCTGCACGGCTTACGCTACCCTCCGATCGTGAAAAGAGAGTTAAAAGTTTGCGGAGGCCAGGTTCACAGCGTCGGCCCAGGCCACTCCTTCAGCACTCGGGTCCCACTCATCCGGCCCCGGCGAGGGGCGAAGACTGCATCTCACCCCTTATCACCAGCGCTTTGAAGGTTGACCACCGACCTCCGACCTTCTACTAGGATGCAGCGTGCGGATCGCGACTTGGAACGTGAACTCGCTTGAGGCGCGGCTGGAGAAGGATGGCTGCCACGTTGTCCCGGATCGTGGTCTGTGGGAATCAAGACATTCGTGCCTGTGGGTCTCGCGCCACAGTTACTAAGGTACAGTTTAGGTAAAATCGCAGGTCATGCGGCGGGCTAACTTGAATGGCCAGGGAGGGAATTGAACCCCCGACACGCGGATTTTCAGTAACCGAATCAGTCCGAGCTAACCTG